>JAKANO010000008.1 GCA_021812385.1 Pseudomonadota bacterium
TGATCGAGAAGCTTTGCCAGTTGATGATGCTGTTGGGGCTGTTGGTGATGTTCAGGGTGTTGCCGTTGCCGGCAAAGCTGACAGTGCCGTTGATGACGCTGGCGCCGGTGGGGTTGGCTAAGACCGGCTGGGCGAAGAACAGCAGGGTCAGGGTCAAGGCACAAGCGCGGGCGGTGCTAGCGGACTTGCCCTGGGCGGGCGCGCCTTCCCAGGTCGGCGTCAGCATGCCGCTGCGGCGGTTGAAGATGAGTTTGAAGAGTCCCCGGTTCATGACTTATGTTTTAATTTGTACTACCTGTGTATAGATCGGTTTTGGGTTCATTTGAATGCACTTTTATGGAGAGCCGCGGGCTGCTTTGCACTGCTTTAATGCATAAGCCGTTGTTCTATCCAGTGCCTAGATACTGAAAATAACTACAAATCAAATGCTTCCTGAAATTTGCTCGCAATATTTATGCCGGGCAAATAAGCTAATGTTTTTATGTTTTATATGTCTATGGCATTTTGCGGAAATGTAAAATTTCCCGACAAAATTACTCAGTTAGAAGAATTTATGGGGATAAAGCTTTACGCAACGGCTTGCGCCGGCGGCGTTGATTGCACCGTCAGCAAATCCAAAGCGGATTCCCGCAGACCATTCTTCAGGCTGACCGCTTGATAGCCACGCTGCGTCAATATCAGGGTTGCCACGGCGCTACGTTTTCCGCTATTGCACAGGACGACATAGCGCTCCGTGCGCGATAAGGCCGTCTCGGCTTGGCGGCGCAAGGTTTGCAAGGGAAGCAATTGCGCACCGGCAATGTGGCCCTCGTCGAACTCCTCGGCATAACGCACATCGAGAGCGCTCCAGCCGGACTCGAGCATGCTTTTGGCTGTAGCTACCGTTACTTCTTGAATTAGCGGTTGGGCTACTAAAGCCAGAAATTCCATGCGCGGCAATTCCAGCAGTTCGCCGTCGCTCAGCATGCGCACGCTCACTTTGTGCGCGCCGCCGCCAATTAGCGCTTCCTCACCGAAGGTATCGCCAGGCCCAAGATCGGCAACTTTATGCGGGGCGCTGCCGTTGAAACCTTGTTGCCAGGCTTCGGCGCGCCCGCTTGTCAGCGTGAAAAATGTATCGCTCGCTATTCCCTGGCGCACGATTTCAGAACCCGCCGCCACCTGACGCGCGCGCATGCACGCAAACGCCGCTTCGACGCACTCCAAGGGCATGCGGCGAAATGGGGTCGCGCGCTGCAATTGCGTCAAGCGCTCGGCGGCCACACCGCCGGTTTCTTGCACATGGCGCGCCAACTCGTGCCAGGCGCTGACGAGATCCAGAAAATCGCGATCCGCGAGGGCTAGCACCGTGTCCTCCACTGCCTGAAGAATGTCGCCGCGCGCCGACACCATAAATGGCTTAGCGCGCGTCAGGCTGTCGGTGAGCGTGCGGCCGCTGGATGAAAGCCGCGCTTTGCCGCTCAGAACGCTCACTTGCGTGCCGCCTAAAGTGGTTAGACGCTCGCCTTGGCGCAGCGGCAGCAAGCGCACGCCATCGCAGAATTGGTTTGGTAGCGCCGCGTCGAGTTGGGTGTAAGGCTGGAATTGCCCATCGCGCAATAACGCATAGGCATCGCTCGAACAAATCAGATTTTGCATTTAATTTCCCTCCATTCCGTTGTCCGCGAATCGGTGCGCACTAAGCGCTAAACAACGTAGGGAGAAATATGCCTAAGCTGGCCGCAAGAGTCTGTGAACTAGTTCACAACCGCAGGCTTGATTGTATAAAGGGTGACGGGGCCGCGCTCAAATCCGCTCAGCGCGCTCGTTGATGATGATCTCTTTGCCGTCGAACCAGATATGCCCAACCTGCGACAAATCCTTCAGGGTGCGGCTGACCATCTCGCGCGAGGCGCCGACGATATCGGCCAGGCTCTGTTGCGAAAGGTTTTCGCTCACGACCATGCGCCCCTGGATATCCGGCTTGGCCAGGCCTTTCAGCGTGCGCGCAACGCGACCGTAAACGTCCATCAAAGCCAGGTCGCCGATTTTTTGGTCGGCTTCGCGTAGGCGCTGCGCCAGGGTTTTAATGATCACGAAGGCCATTTCCGGCTGGCGCTGCAGCCAGGATTTGAATTCTTGCTTGGCGATGAGAAGTACCGTGGTGGACGCCATCGCGACGATATCGGCCGAGCGCGGGGCATCGTCGAGCAAGGCCATTTCACCGAAAAATTCGGTCGGATTCAAAATCGCCAAAATGATTTCCTTGCCTTCCTCGCTGCGCAATACCACTTTCACTTTGCCGCTGAGCAGAATGTAGAGGCCGCTGCTGCGATCGCCCTCGGCCATGATTTCCGCATGCTTCGGGTAGTTTTCCTGGCGCGCCAAAGCGGCCAACTTGACTAACTCTGGCTGCGGAATATTGGCGAATAGGGGAACAGCGGCAAGCGTGGGGAGCAGATCGGGATGCATTAGGCGCTAGAAAACGTAGACCAAGCTGAAGTGCCCGCGCTGTTCGCCCTCTGCACGGGTGGGCGCACCATCCAAAACATAGGCGTAATCAAAGCGCGCGTTGAAATGCTTGCCCAAGCTGTAGCGCAAGCCGGCGCCGATACTGGCGATGCCGGTGGCGGCGAACTCGCCGGGCAAGGCTTTATTACGCTTGACGTACCCCATGTCATAGAACACCACGGCGCGCAGGCGGCTGTTGTCGAGCTTGAGGGCGCTGGCAAAGCTTGGGGAATACAGCTCGGCGGTAGCGCGATAGCCGTAGTCGTTGCTGACTTCGCGCTCTTTGAAGCCGCGCACCGAATTCAATCCCCCCAAGCCATATTGCTCGCCGGACACCAGCGCATCCCTCGTGTATTGGCCATCGACCAGCGCTTGCGCTTCCCAGCCATTGGCGAAGGGATAGTTCACATTGGCGCCCAAGCGGTAAATGGTGTATCCGGCCTTTGCACCCGGGCGCGCCAAGGTGAATGCCGGTTGGTTGCCATCGTTGCCGCCGGGGATGTTTCTGCTGGCGCCAACAAAGAAGCCGAGCAATCCGGAATTTTCCAAGCGCAACTGACCACTATAGCTGAGGCTGATGGGATGTACGGTGACATCCGAGCCAAACTGGGTTCCGGAGGAGTCGATATTACTCACATAAGCGCGGTAATCCTGGCTCAGCGCGATCTTTTGTTCGAAATCGCCGTTTTTATCCAGATAGTAATTAAAGCGCGCGCCCGCCACGGTACCCTTGCCGCTGACATTGAACAGGCCTTGAACCGTGCCCGAATTTACATCTGAGTAACCGCCGTACACATCCACTGAGCTTTTGTAGCCATACAGCGGCAAGTGATAGCCCAGGCCATAGATGCTAACGTCGCTCAGGTGATCGGGCGAAGTGGTGTATTGCAAGGTAATGACGTGGTCTTTATCCCACAGGTTGGCATACTGAAAACCCACGCCCAGGCGCTGGTAGCCGGTTTCGCCGCTGCCGGTATTGTCGAGCGAGACAAATATTTTGGTCGGGTTGTCGTCGCTCACTTGCGCGGTGGCTTCCACGTCTCCGGCGCGTTCGCCGGTCTTGAAAAACACCGTGACTTGCTTGGCCGGGCTTTCGTTGGCAACGCGCAAATCCTGCGCCACATCGCGCGTATTCGGCGTTTGCCCTTCTTGCAAGCGGGGCAGGCTGCGGCGGATATTGTCGTTGCTGAAATGTTTGTTGCCGCCGATTTTGATCGAGCTGACCTTGGCTTGCAGGATGTTGAGCTTGACCACGCCGGCGCTCACTTGCTGCTCCGGCACCACCACTTGCACGGCGCCAAAGCCGGCTTGTTGATACGCGATCAGCAAGGCTTGGCGTGCAGCCTCGATATCCGAAAAGGATTTGCCGGGGCCGGTAAAGGGACGCAAGGTGGCGTCGATCTGATCCGGCTCGAGCAGGGAATTGCCGTTGACTTCGAAGCTCTTGATTTCAAATCGCGGCAAACCGCCGTTTTCTGCTTGCGCCAAGCCGCAACAAGCAAACAGGAGCGCGCATAGCAGCAGTTTGTTCAGGATTTTTGCATAAACGCCAAACTTCCCCGGCCCATCTATTTTTAAATTCGTCATTTTGTTTTATTGTCCTTAAGCGTCCCATTACAGCGCAAGCAAATACCGTTCCGCTGCCACAGCCCCATGTATTAGTGAAGAAAAATATTCTTGCATACATGCGGGTGTAAAATTTTTCGACAGATTTTCAGTTTCTGGCAGAAATATACCACGCAGGCGAAACCTCATAATACTCCACAAAAAACACGCAAATAATTGGTCCCTGATGCCAATGGTTTACGTGTCGTCAACCCTGCGGCTAAAGCAGTTGTACATTATGGTCGCTTATGGTGCAATTACCGTCACAATCGAGTGCATATCCCTAGTATAAATATGCACCACCAATACATAAAGATTCCAAAAATCATGCGTTTATTTCCCAAACTAAAAAAATTTCCGCTGCGCATCCTGCTTGGTTTTATAGCCACAGGACTGCTGCTGGCCAATGCGGTGCACATTATCGACATCGGCCTGATCGAGCGACTGGAGTTGATCAGCTACGACGCGCGCGTCAAGCTCACCATGCCCGGCGGGCAAGATCCGCGCATCGTGATCGTGGATTTGGACGAGAAGAGCCTGGCGGAGGTTGGCCGCTGGCCGTGGGGCCGCGACAAGATGGCGCGCTTGACCAATATTTTGTTCGATCGCCAACAGATTGCGGTTCTGGGTTTCGACGTCTTGTTTGCCGAGCCGGACGTCAGTTCAGGCCTGAATAATCTCCGGGCGCTGGAGCAAGGCAAGTTGCGCGATATTCCGGCTTTCAAAGCGGAACTGGACCGGATTGCTCCAAGCCTCGATCACGATGCGCTATTCGCGGCAGCGATTGCCAAGCATCCCGTGGTGTTAAGCACCAACTTCGATTTCAGCCGCGCCAGGGCTGGCGAGATGAGCGCGGCCGGCGCCTTGCCGCCGGCGACCTTGCCGGGCGATGCTTTGATTGGCCGCAATTTCGACGTCATGACCGGCTTCAAATTTACCGGCAACTTGCAGCAACTGCAGTCGCGCGCAGCCGCTGGCGGGTACTTCAACGCAGAACCCGATGATGATGGCGTGATCCGCCGCGTACCGATGTTGGTCAAGTATGGGCCGGATTATTATGAGCCGCTCGCACTCGCCATGGTGCGATTGCTGCAAGGCTCCCCGCCGCTCATTCCCGTGCTGCCGACCGAGGCCGACGCTGGGGGCTACGATGCCATTGAAAGTTTGCGCGTCGGCAAAATCGAAATCCCGGTCGGCGAAAATGTAACCGCCTTGATTCCATTTCGCGGGGCGCAACGCAGTTTTAAATATATATCGGCCACCGACGTGTTGCATGAACGCGTGCCCGTCGATGCGATGCGCGGCACGATCGTGCTGGTCGGCACCACCGCCGCCGGCCTGTTCGATTTGCGTTCGACGCCCGTCGCAACGGTGTATCCGGGGGTGGAATTGCATGCCAATTTGATTGCGGGCATGCTCGATGGCACGTTCAAACAATCCCCGCCCTATGCCATAGCCATTGAAGCCGTGATGTTGTTGGTGATTGGACTGGTGCTGAGCTTGGTGCTGCCGCGCCTCAATCCGCTCATCAGCCTGGTGGTGGTCGTCGCGACCTTGGCGCTGGTGGTGGCGCTGAATTTATACGCTTGGTCGCAAAACACCGTGTGGCCCTTGGCTTCGCCCTTGTTGCTGGTGGTCTTTATATTCGGCATCAACATGACGTACGGCTTTTTCATCGAACGCCGTGCGAAGAAGCAGATCACCGGCCTGTTCGGTCAGTACATCCCGCCCGCCTTGGTGGATGAAATGAGCGAGGATCCCGAAAGCATCAAAATGGAAGGCGAGAACCGCGAGTTGACCGTGCTGTTTTCCGATGTGCGCAATTTCACTTCCATTTCCGAAAGCTTGGATCCGAAACAGCTGTCCTTGCTGATGAACGAATATCTGACGCCGATGACGCACGCCATCCACAAACATCGCGGCACCATCGACAAGTATATGGGCGACGCGATCATGGCGTTTTGGGGCGCTCCTTTGCACGACAAAAATCATGTGGATAACGCGCTGGCGGCCGCCATGGAGATGATCAGCCTGCTGCGCAAGCTGGGCCCGGAATTTCGCGCCAAGGGCTGGCCGGAGCTGCGTATCGGCGTCGGCCTGAACACCGGCCCAATGAACGTGGGCAACATGGGATCGGAATTTCGCCGCGCCTATACTGTCATGGGCGACGCGGTAAATCTTGGCTCGCGCTTGGAATCGCTCACCAAAAACTATGGCGTGGATATCATGGTCGGCGAGGCGACGATGCAGAAAGCGACCAACATGCTGTTCCGCCAATTGGATCGCGTGCGCGTCAAAGGCAAGGACGAACCGGTCAGCGTCTACGAGCCGATAGGCCGGCTGGATCGCGTGAGTCAAGAATTGAAAGACGAAGTTGCGCAATTCCATGAAGTGTTGTCCCATTACCTGGCGCAGGAGTGGGAACAGGCTTTGGCCATTCTTGCCCAGCTGGAAGCGAAGGCCCCGGATACTAAGCTGTACGCGCTTTATCGAACACGCATTGAACGCTATATAGAGAATCCGCCCGACCCGGCTTGGGACGGTGTGTTCACGTACGAAACGAAGTAAAGGTTAAGGAGCGGCGGATGAAACTCAGATCCCTCGGTTGCGCAGGCGGCATCGGCGGCGAATTACGCACTACGTCATTCCTGATCGACAACGATATTCTGATCGATGCCGGTACCGGCTTGGGTGAACTGAGTCTGGCGGAATTGCAACGCGTGGATCATGTGTTCATCACCCACGCGCATCTGGATCACATCGCTTGCTTGCCCATCATGGTCGACAGCGTCGCACGCCAGCGTGATAGGCCGCTGACGATTTACGCCACGGAAGCGGTTATCGCCACCTTGAAAGGGCATGTTTTCAATTGGGCGATCTGGCCCGATTTCACACAGATTCCCGACTCGCACAAGCCCTTCATGCGTTACCAGCCCATTGCCGAGGGTGTGCCGACGCTGCTCGACGGGCGCTCCATCATGGCCATCCATGCCGATCATGTAGTGCCGGCAGTGGGCTACCACCTGGATAGCGGCAAGGGCAGCCTGGTGTTCAGCGGCGATACCACCTCCTTCGATGCGTTTTGGGACTACCTCAACAGCATCAAGAACCTGCGCTTTCTCTTGATCGAAACCGCTTTTCAAGAGAAAGAAAAAGAAATCGCCATCCTCTCCAAGCATATGTATCCCAGCCTGCTGGCCGCGGGACTGACCAAGCTGACGCGCCCTGCGGATGTATTTGTCACCCACTTGAAGCCCGGCGACGAGGTGGCGATCATGCGCGAGATCGGGCACTTGGTCGAAGGCGAAATTCCGCTCGCCCTACCGAATAATCACGTCCTGGAATTTTGAAGCGCATCAATCGCCGCGCCCTGCAAACCATCTACCCCGACTTTTGTCGCCAAATCCCATAGCTTCTGGTTGGCGATCCCGGTAGCAATCAGCGGGATGCCCAAGCCCTGTGCGAAATCGCGCAGGGCATCCAGATGGACATGGATATTCACCTCGCCTTCCAGGCTCATCACATAAGCTGCGTCCAGTTTCATGTAGGCCAGCGCCAACCCAGGCCAAGCCGCAGGTTGCGGCACCGGCGCGCTGACGCGGTCGATGGCGAAGCCGACGCCCGTGGTTTCGATGCGCTGCAAGAAGGCGCGCAGCACTTCCGCTTGATGCAGCACCACGGCTGGAATTTCCAGCGTCAAGCGTTGCGCAGTCGCGCCCAGTTGCTGCAAGCGCTGCGCCAGCCAGGCGGAAAATACCGGGTCATGCAGCGATTGCGGCGAGAGGTTGACGGCATAGCGCGTGGTTTGATCCGCCCCCTCCAACCATTGCAACGCTTGCTCCACCAAGGCGCGATCCACCTGCGGCGCCAGGCGCAAGCGCTCCACCATCGGCATGAAGGCCCCGGCCGCAATCGCCGGCCGGCCTGCGGGCAAGAGCTGCGCCAGTAATTCTTGATGCAGCAATTGGCCGTTGCGGCTATCCACTGCGGCGCTGCAGCTCAGCGCCAGTTGACCTTGCTCCAACGCCTGTAAAATCAGGCCGCGCCAAGCATGCGCGCCTTGCGGCAAGTCGTCATTTATGATGCCAGGCGCGGATTGGTGCCAGGCGCGCATGGCCTTGGATTGCGCGATGCGCGTCGCCAAATCAGCCGCGCCGAATAAGGCCGCGCGGTTGTCGCGCTCGAGATCGGTAACGCCAATATGGATGGCCGCGGGCTGCGCCGGAAGCGCGGCCAATAGGCGCTCCATCACGCTGGAAATTTCATCGCCGCCGACCCCGCTCGCCAGCACGGCAAATTCGGCGCCGGCGAAGCGCGCAATCGCATACTCGGTGAATTCTTTGGCGCAGAACGCGCGCAAGTGCTGGGCCACGTCTTGCAAGGCTTGGTTGCCGGCTTGGTAACCTTGTTCGTTGTTATACGTTTCCAATTCGGTGAGGCGGACGACGGCAAACAAACCCTCGGCATGCTGCGGCGCGCGCAGCAGTTCGCTCAAGCGCGCTTCCATTTGCTGGCGATTCGGCACGCCGGTGCCGGCATCGAGAATCGCCGCTTGCTCCACGCGCGCCAGCGCCGCGATTTTTTCGCTGATGATGCGCTCCACCTGCGCCACCATGCTATTCATGGCCTTGACCACGCGCCCCAATTCCCGCGTGCGCGGAATTTGCGGCAACAGCAGGAATTGCCCTTTGCCGACGGCCTCGGCCTGGCGCTCGACCGCGAGCAAGGGCGCCAGCACCAGCCGCAGCAACAAGGCGATGCAGGCGACCGCCGCCAGCCAACCACCGCCCAACCAGGCCGCGGTGGATTTTGTGGATTCCCACAGCTCGCGGTAGGCATAGCCGGCGTGGCTCACCACTTGCAAGCTGCCTTGCTGTTGCCAGCCGGCCATGATCAAGGCGTCGCGCTGCGGCGTTTCCAGTTTTACCCAGCGCGTGAACCAGGCCGGCACGCCTTCGACCACGACCGGAATCTCGCGTTTAATTATCGACTGGCCGGATAGATTCACGCATTCGATGCGCTGGTAGTAGCCGCGGTCGGCGATGGCGTCGACCATGGATTGCGCCGACGCCAGGTCATGTTTTTGCAATACCGGCCCCAGCGACAACGCGAGCGAAGTGGCCGTGTCTTGCGCGTGCGAACCGAGTTGCTGCGCCAGGAATGCGCGGGTATTCAGCACGCCGTGCACGAATACGCCGACCAGCACCAGCAGGAATACCAGCGAGATCACCAGGATGATTTGTCGGGCGAGCGTCATGATTGTTTTTTCTCCACGAATGCGCGTTTCATTTTTGCTCCGGTAACTGTTGCATGCGCTGCATCAAGTCTTTCCACAGATTGATGTCGTCCGCCGGGCCGAGCCATTTGCCCAAGCTGCGCTCTTTTGCGGCCCACAGGCCGCGCGCGTTAAAGCTGTACAAAGGCGTCAAGTCGGGGCGTTCATGCGCCGGCTTGATCGCGCCGTTCAAATTGTCCAGCACCAAAGGTTCCGCATCCGGTGTCGCGTAATAGGTTAACACCATATGCGCGATGCCCTGCCCGCCGGCTGCGGCGCGCGCCTTGACATAGGTGATTTTCAAGCGCTCATCCGCTACCCCAAGCTCGCGCAAGGTGAAGTATTTTGCGATCGCGAAATCCTCGCAATCGGCGCCATTGCTGGCGAGCATCTCCAGCGGCGTGGCCCAGTAATCTTGTTTGCGCCAATGCTCCTGATCGGTCACGCTCGGCACTTGATTGAAAAAATTATTCACGCTGCGCAGCTTGTCCAGATCATTCAAGCCCGCGCTGGTTTTGCTTAGGTTTTGCCAGCGCTGCACGCGCTCCGCCGCCGCCGCGCCATAATTCGCCTTGGCCCAAGCGATCATCTGCGCGCTGTGGTCGGCTTCCAGCGCCAGCGCGCTGCCGGCAAGCACTATCAGCCAGGCGAGCGGCTGTCGCAGCAACGCCGGCCAAAGGGACTCCCCAGACCCTTGGCGCATCTTAAAGAAATCCATTAGGCCGGCCAAAGGCCATGCGCGCCGGGATTGCCAAGCCAGGCAAAGCGCAACGACGTCATGACTCGGCACCCATTGGGAAAATGTTTTGTTTGCCATGCAATGGCTTTGTGTTGGCGCTCTTGGCGGTTAGTGAACTGCGCTTTGCAGCGATACCTCAAGAATCGGCTATTTTCGCGGCTTCTGAAGGCCTGGGGCCGGGGAATCCTGGGCGGTCAAGGCCGTGTTGGCTTGCCGCAAGCGCCGGCTCATGGCGCGCAGCATGCCGATTCCCAGCTCCGGATAGGCCAGCAACAGCCCATGCAACTTGTCCTTGGATAGCACAAAGGCTTCGCCATCTTCCAACACATGCGCCGTGGCGGAGCGCGGCAAATCGTCCAAGATCCCCATCTCGCCAAAACATTCGCCAGGCCCGAATATCGCCACGAAGTCTTGTGCGGCCACGTCATCGTGCAATGAAATGCCGATGCGCCCTTTGGTGATGATGTACATTTCCTCGCCCAGGTCGCCCTTGAAAAACACGACCTCGCCGGCAACCCAGCCGATTTGATCCAGCAACAGCGCCATTTGGCTCAATTGCTCGGTGCGCAGCATTTCGAAAAATGGCACGCGCTTCAACAACAGGATGCGTTCGAATAAAGCTTCCATGGCTGATTAACTTGGGGACTTCATGCGTTGCGGCGCGGCGCCGTGATTTTTCAGCAGTGCCGTTGCGCATTGGCGCAACCATGCGCTGCCATGATTTGCACACCATTGTAGGGCTTCCAGGCCGGAAATGGGCGCCTGCGGCGAACGCCGTGGTAACGGCGCATGATCGATCTCCGCTTCGAGAAATGCGCAGAGGTCGAGCAGGAATTTCGAATCGGCGACGTTGCGCAAGGATTCGAGCGCCTGCGCGCGCAGCCGTCGATTCTCGCTCAGCAGCGCCGCCTGCACGCTGGCCATCACGCCGCTATAATCGTTCAAGCTGAGGATTTCCAATATCAGGGCGATATGCTGCTGCATGTCTTCTGCGAGCACCAGGCGCAAGAATTGTTTTTCCGTGTCGCGATCGTTTTCAAATTGCAGCGCCAGGACTTTCTTGTCATAGGCGGCTTGCAAATGGGTTTGCGCTACACGCTGCAGCAATGCGTCTTTTTCGCTCAGCGGCGACTGGACGAGGTGTTTGCACAATAGCGCTTGCAAGGGAAACTGATCGTCGTAAGCCGTCAATGCGCCGGCATATTCGTCGGCGGTCTGCGGCATGCAGGCGGGCGCCGCCAGTTGCGCCGCACGCCGCACGGCGAATTCGGGATCGCGCAACAAGTCTTGCAGCAAGGCCAACCGCACCTGCGCCTCGGTGATGCGCGCCAGCGTTTGCGCCGCCGCGATGCGCACTGCCGCATGCGTATCTTGCAGCGCGTTGCGTAGAACGGCAATGCGCGCTGCCGCATCCGTGCTGAGCGTTGCATAGCAGCGGAGCGCGGCGGCGCGCACGCTGTTTTCCGGCGCATTGAGCAAGGCGCCGGCTTGTTCACAGCGCGCCGAATCGCCCAACTCGGCCAGCGCGTTCAAGGCGCAAATTTGTGCGCTCGCTTCGCCTTGCAGCAAACACGCCAGCGTTGCCTCGGCCGCATCCGGCGCGCGTAAATCAGGATGCGCGAGCAGGATGCGCGCGGCTTGTGCTTGCAGTCGCGGATTGTTTTCTTGCAACCAATGTTGCAGCAGCGGCGGCAGCAGGGCTTGTTCGCCTTGCGCTTCCACCAGCGCGGCGGCGGCGATGCGCACGCGCGCATTTTCGTGCTGCAGCGCCGCATGCACGGCTGCGCGCCATTGCGGCAGATGGCTCGGCGCAAGCTGCTGCATCAGGTACTCGATGACTTGCGGCGGGAGGCGGTTTAACGCCTCCAGCAACAACTCCGCCGCCGCTTGCGGCGCATGCTCGACCAGCAATCCGGCATAGGCGCGCGCCGCTTCCACGTTATCGGAGCTCTGCACCAAGGCGCTTATACGTTGTGCCACTTCCTCGCTAAAAAGACCAATACCTTCGATCGCCGCGCTCTTATCGGAAAATACTTGACGCTGGATCAAGGCCAGCAAGGTCTCGCCATACACTTTATTTTTGCGGAATTTCACATAGAGATAGAGCAAGGACAACAGCAGTCCGGCCACAGCCAGGGGTTGGCCGACCATGCTTTTCGGCACCCACAACAGGAACAAGCCCGCGCAGCCCAAACCCAGTGGCACGATCAAACCCACGACCATGGCGCGCGCACGCCCTTGAATGTATTTAGGCAGTGCGCCATAGAACAGGTTGAATATCGAAGAGCGAAAAGCCGGCATCATTCCCATGTAATTGAAGCGTCCAATGAGCGCGGGAATAAAGCTGGCGCTGAGGCTGAGCAAGCCGAAAGACAAGGCGGTGCTGCAAGGGAAAATCAAGTTGACGACTTTCAAGCCAAAGCGCCGCAGCAATCGATTGGTCAATGCAATTTGCAGCAGCAACACCGTGGCGTTGGTGAACGCGAAAAACCAACCGAAAAATGCCGCCAAGTCTTGGTCATTCTGATAGTGATGGGCGATGATGGTGCTGGCCACATAATCCTGTACCGAGATCAAGATAATCAGCAAAAAAACGCCCGCGCCCGTTAGCTGCAGCAACGGCGAATGGCGCGCGAAACGCAAGCCTTCGCGCGCATCCGCGAACGGCGCGCGCTTGCGCAGCTGCGGCAACCTGGGGCGGCGCGGCTCATCGCGGTGGTGCAAGGCGACGAAAGCCATGCTGCACACGATCACGCCGACCCAAAGCAGGGCGCTCGCTTCCGTCGGCAAGCGTTTCGCGGCCAGCACCAGGAGCAAGCCCCCCAGTACGCGGCCCAAGCGCGCGCCGGCGTCGATTAAGGGCGTCAGGCGTTTCGCTTGGCTGAAGTCGAAGAACTGCGATGCATACAAATTGAAATGCACGAACACCATTTCGGACGCCACGCTAACGCCGAGGAAGTAAACGGCGAAGGCGATCGTACTCGTGCCGCTGACCATGAAGGCCCAAACCGCCAACAGAAATACGGCCAAAATCAGGGCGATCGCCAGCAGCATCCGACTCGGGCGCACGCGGTCGGTGAATTCGACGTAAACGGTACTGAACAGCACGAGCAGAATGCTCGTCAGGAAAAACATATGGGGCAAATATTCCACCCCGAAACGTTTGAAAAACAGCGCGTCGCTGGAACCGCGTCCGAACGCCATGCCTAGGCCGTTAGCCAGCGCTAGCAGGCAAAGATAAGTCAGCGCCTTATGCTCGCCGGGCCGGATCATCAGCCACTTGCTTAATCGCCGGACTGCCAATGAGTTCTCCGTTTAGGTGACGCGCGCCCTAGAGCAATTTGGCGATTTGCTTATCCAGCTCGGCGCGACTCATTCCGCCCGAGGCCACATAAACGATTTGACCCTGGCGATCGAGAATGACGGTGAATGGAATGCCGCCGCTGGAATTCCCGAGATGCTCGGCGAAGCCATAACCGGCCTCGCCGCCGATCAACAGCGGATAGGTCATACCAACGTCCTGGGAAAATTGGTTAACCGCATCGCGTTCATCCAGCGCGATGCCAACGAACACCACATCCTTGTCGCGATAGGCCTTGTAAGCCTCGATGAAAGCGGGAATCTCTTCGCGACAAGGCGGACACCAAGTGGCCCAAAAATTGACGATCAAAATCTTGCCGCGCCATTGGCTCAATGCCTGCTTTTGTCCCGCCAAGTCGGGGAAGCTTGCGCTATAGATTTGCTCTGCGTTGACCTCGGGAACGCTTGGCTTGTGTTTCCACAAGCCTACCCCGAGCCCCAGCGCCAAGGCGAGCGCTGCTACCGCGACGATCCAGCCGCGCATTACTTCAGCGCACCATCAAGCGACTGCAAAAATTTTTCCGGCTTCTCGTAACCCACGACGCGAAATTTTTGCTCCGCGCCATTGCGGTCGAAGAAGATCATGCCGGGTGGGCCAAATAGCCGGAAACGCTTCAACAACGCTTTGTCGGCATCGCTATTGTTGGTGACATCGACTTGCAGCAACAGCACATCCTTGAGGCGCGCCTGCACTTTAGGATCGCTGAACGTAAAGCGCTCCATCTCCTTGCAGGACACACACCAATCGGCAAAAAAATCCAGCATCACATATTTACCCTTGGCGGCCGCGATGCGCGCATCCAACTCCTCGACCGACTTCACGCGCTCGAACTTCAAGCCATGCTCGGCGCTCGCCGCAAGGGCGCTTCCGCCGGAGACGCCAGCGCCACGCAACCCCGCCAGCGGTTGCAAGATATCGCGTCCGCCGGAAAGCGCGCCGATGGCCATCGCCACGCCGGCCAACAACGCGATAACGCCAATGCCTTTCCAGAATTTCTTGAAGCCGCTGGCTCCGGCCGGCAACGGGTCCAGCGCATGCAGATAAATGGCGGAAACGATGAGCAAAGTCGCCCACAACAGCATCTGCGCCACGGTTGAGATCACTGGCGAGATCAGCCAGATCGCTACGCCCAACAACAGCACACCGAAGAAGCCTTTGACCGCACTCATCCAAGCGCCGGCGCGCGGCAACAACGAGCCGCCGCCAATGCCCATGGCCAGCAGCGGCATTCCCATGCCCAGCGCCATCGCAAACAAGGCCACACCGCCTTTTAGGCCATCCCCGGTCTGGCTAATGAACAGCAGCGTACCCGCCAGCGGCGCCGCCACGCAGGGGCCGATGATGAGCGCGGATAAAACGCCCATGCCAAATACGCCGGTGAGATTGCCGCCGCGCATTTTGTTGCTGCTTTCGGTCAAGCGGCTTTGGATGAAGTTGGGCATCTGCAATTCGTAGAAGCCGAACATGGAGAACGCAAGAATCACGAATACCAAGGCAAAGCTGCCCAGCACCAGCGGATTTTGCAGCGCCGAGGACAGCAATGCGCCGGATTTACCCGCGATCACGCCGGCAATCGCGTAGGTAAGGGCCATGCCCAACACATAGGCGGCGGAGAGGGTAAACCCTTTGAGCTTGGTGATGTGCTGGCCCTGGCCGGCAATAATGCCGGAGAGAATCGGAATCATGGGAAACACGCAGGGCGTGAGCGCCAGTCCTAATCCAATCACAAAGAAGGTGGCAATAATCAAGGCGAGGCTGCCGGTTTTCAGAATGCTCAGGATTTTCGATTCTTCGTCTTCGGCTGCTGGCGCGCTCGGCGCACTCACTGCTGCAGGAGCGGGCTCGCTAACCGCGCTTGTCGTGGCCTCGGGCAGGGGCGCGACGCTAGCAACAGGCTGCGTTGCCTTGGTATCCGGCGTAGCGGCGGCGGTGGCCTGGCCGCTCGGCAAATTGACTTCAATGCGCTTGTTTTGCGGCGGGTAACACACGCCGACTTTTTCGTTACAGCCTTGATAGTCGATGCGCAGTGCGATTTTTTGCGCGGCGTTGGCCTCGCGTTTTAGGGCGATATCCGCTTGCACCGCGTGGTGGTAAACCTCCAGCACTTTGCCGAACGCCGGGTCGGACTTTTGCTCGCCGGGCGGCAAGTTTACGCTGGCGATCGAAACGCCCTTGCCCTCGAGCAAGGTGGCTTTGATTTTGTCGCGATACAAATACACATTGGGGCTGGGGGTGATGGTCAGCGCCAAGGTGTTGGCGTCTTTGCTGCTCAGCGCGACCTTGAACGCCTCTTCTGCCGGCAATAGCTCATCGCCGGAACCGCCCAGGCTCACGCCGAAATCTTTGAGCGCGGCCAAGGCGCCGCCGGCTTTAGGCTGCGGCGGCAGCTTGGCCGCCGGGGCGGGCGTGCTGGGCGCGGCAGCCCCAGGGGAGGCGCTGCTAGCGCCGCCAGCCAAGGCCAGCTTGACCGTTTGGGTTAAGGGCGGGTAACACACGCCAACATCGGCACAGCCTTGGGACGTGGCTTTCAGCGTCATCTGTGCGCTGGCGCGCGCCAGCGGCAGCTTAATCACCAATAAACCGCGGTGCGTTTCCACTTTGCCGAAATATTCATCCTGATGCACTTTTCCCGGCGGGATTTGCGCCGCGCCTAAGCCCACATCCTGCGGCTCGACCTGGAATTTGAATTTCTCGTGATACAAGTAATAGCCATTGGCGACTTGATAGCGCACTTCGATGGTATTGGCGTCGACGGCTTTGGCGGTCATGGCGAAGGCCTTTTCCGGCTCCAACAAGTCGCCTTCTTCCACCGCATGCGACAACATTGGGCTTAGGTATAGGAATGCGCTAATGGCTAGTAAGAATTTTTTCATGTTTGAGTTTCGCTTGGTTATGCGGGACGGCGCCCGGCGGTTATTTTCATTATATTCTTAGGCTAAATGCTAGTTTCTGTTTCAACCCACGCTAAATAGGCCGGTAAGCCGGCCACCAGTGGGACTGCGATGATTTCCGGAAGTTCGTACGGATGCTGTGTTTTAATGGCCGACTCTAAGGCTGGGTAGCGTGCCATTGTAGTTTTGATCAGCACGATTGTCTCGCTAGCAGTTTCCACTTTCCCTTGCCACCGATACACTGAGGTTGCGGCAGGCAATATATTGACACAGGCCGCAAGCTTTTGATCGATCAGAACCCGCGCCAACTTTTCCGCGTGTTCGCGGTCAGGCAGAGTAGAAATAACCAGAATCGTCCCCATACAGGATAAACCATGGCTCCTTGGCTGTTGCTCGCAATTCTACTAGGTTTTCCCATACTCGAACTGTGGGTCGCGGTATTGGTCGCGCAGAAAATCGGCTGGTGGCTGCTGCTGTGGATGATCGGTTCGGCCATCCTTGGCGTCACCCTGATTCGCGAAGAGCAATTCGCTATTTTCGGGCGCGTGATGGGCGCGCTGCAACAGGGGCAAGACCCGTTTCGCGCGATTTTCGCATCCGGCCGGGTGCTGCTGGCCGGGCTGCTGTTCATTTTCCCGGGCGTCGTGTCCGACTTCTTGGCGCTGATTCTGTTGCTGTGGCCGCGGCCGCGGGTCCAAGCAAGCGTCGACGCCGATGTGATCGAGGGCGAATACCGGCGCGAAGATACGTTTAAGCTGCCCAAGGAATAGGCATCTAGCGCGTGCCGGCATCCACGTCGGGGTAGGCCAACTTCACCCGCAGCTCGCGCTTCACGCGCTTGTTGCACACGCGGCGCGATTCATTCAAGAACGACAATAAATTTTCCGGCATCTGCGTTTGCGCTTCGGCGCGGGTGATGCGCTTGGGGCGCGGCAGGTTATGGCGCGTGGCCAGCAGATCGAACCAGTCGCCCATTTTGATATCGGAGTCGTCGGCGGCGTTGTAGATACGTCCAGGCTTGCCGCGATAAATGGCGGCGGCGGCCATACGCGCCAAATCCTCGGCGTGAATATGGTTCGTGTAGCTATCCTCGGCGGCGATCAGCGTCGGCGTGCCGTTTTTTAAGCGCTGTAGCGGTAAGCGGCTCTGCGAATAAATGCCCGGCACGCGCAAAATCGACACGGTAATGCCGCGCCTAATCCCCCACTCGCGAAGCTGGCTTTCCGCCGATAAACGGCGCTTGGCGCGCGGCGTAGCGGGTTGCGTGCGGTGCGTTTCATCCACCCAGCTGCCTGCACAATGCCCATACACGCCGGTGGTGCTGATGTAGACCAAGCGCTGTGGTAACATTTCGCCCTTGTCCAACGCCGCCAGAAGGTTGTGCGTGCGCTGATCGAATTCGCCGCTGTTTTGCGGCGGCGCAAAATGCATCACGCAATGCGCCAGCCCGGCCAGTTTTTGCAGCGTCTGCGCTTGATCGAGATCGCCAACGATGGGCGTGATGCCAAGTGCGCGCAGGCTTTGGGCGCGCTCCGGCGTATGCGTCAGGGCATAGATATGGAAGGCGGGCAGCAAGCGCGCAACGGCGCGCAAAGCTACGTCGCCACAACCAATGATTAATAATCGCCGCATATTCAGTTGGGTATTTTAAGTTGGACTCAAGATTATAAGGAATTAGCATGCCGTTTCAAATCACCATTCAGCCTAGCGGTCATACCTTTACGCCCGAGGCGGATGAAACCATCCTTGAGGCCGCGCTGCGCCAAGGCTTTACCTTGCCCTATGGCTGCCGTAACGGCGCTTGCGGATCGTGCAAGGGCAAGGTGGTTGCAGGCCAAGTGGATTATGGCGATCACCAGCCGAATACCCTGACCGACGCAGAAAAAGCACAAGGATTGGCGCTGTTTTGCTGCGCCAAGCCGCTCTCGGATTTGACCATCGAATGCCGTGAAGTCGGCGTGGCCAAAGATATTCAGATTAAAACCATTCCGTGCCGGGTGCAGAAGCTGGAAAAGATTTCCGCCGATGTGGCGCTGTTATCCTTGAAGCTGCCGGCCAGCGAGCGCATGCAATTCTTGGCCGGACAATACATCGACATTTTGCTCAAAGACGGCAAGCGCCGCAGCTTCTCGCTGGCCAATGCGCCGCACGACGACGAGACTTTGCAGCTGCACATCCGCCATGTGGCCGGCGGCACGTTCAGCGAATATGTGTTCTCGCAAATGCAGGAGAAGGCCATCCTGCGCTTCGAGGGTCCGCTCGGCACGTTCTTCCTGCGCGAAGACAGCGACAAGCCAATTATATTTCTCGCCACCGGCACCGGTTTTGCGCCGATCAAGAGCATTGTCGAACATGCGCTGCACAGCGGTACCCAGCGCCCGCTGACTTTGTACTGGGGCGCGCGCCACTTGTCGGATATGTATATGTACGACCTGCCCTTACAGTGGCAAGCGGCGCATCCCAACTTTAAGTTTGTGCCGGTGTTATCCCAACCCAGCCCCGAGGACAACTGGATGGGGCGTGTCGGGCATGTGCAGGATTGCGTGTTGCAGGATCATGCGGAGGTGAGCGGCGTGCAAGTCTACGCTTGCGGTTCGCCCAAGATGGTGGAAGACGCGCACAAAAAATTGGTCGGCGCCGGTTTGCCGGACGAAGAATTTTATTCCGACGCCTTTACCTTCGCGCGCGATACCAAAAAATAACCCGGCTCATTGGTCGATCCCGGCCAGGCGCAAAGAAAAATAATCGCCCAGCGCCTGGCGAATTTCGGCAATCGTCAGCGGCCGCAGATCGAGGCTGCCTCCCGGCTCCCAGGCTTGCTGGCAGGTCATATACATGATTTGCGGCTGCTGGTTCGAATGCAAAAACATTTCTGTTTTGTAGTATTGGCGGCTACTGCCAACATCGTCGCGCCAAAACGCCTTGACCAATCCAGTACTGGGCGCCGCCTGCGCTGACAGCATGCTGTAACCACGGCGCACGCGGGTGATTTCGAAGCTATCCGGCGCAATGCGCTGCGCCGCTTCCCCCACAAGTTTAGATTCGAAAACACAGACCGGCTCGAACTCCTGCGTATGCGAGCG
This sequence comes from Pseudomonadota bacterium, assembly GCA_021812385.1. Taxonomy (GTDB): domain Bacteria; phylum Pseudomonadota; class Gammaproteobacteria; order Burkholderiales; family Thiobacteraceae; genus RBG-16-58-11. The sequence continues at coordinate 19,445 of JAKANO010000008.1, forward strand.
GCTGACGATCTTGCCGAACTGCAAGCGCACGGTCGCGGCGTTCGGCGGTATTTCGATGGGCTGATGCAGCACCAGTCGGCTGCCCATGGGAATCTGGAAATAGGGCGAGGTGAGGGGAAATTCGGCGTTGGTCTGGCAGGCGGTCAAAGCAAGCGCCAGCAATACGAGTAGCGGAGTTTTCATGCGCGCCTCCTCATCGCCGTTGCAAATTTATCCGGCGGACTCCAAGGCCAAGCTCTGCCGATAATGCTTACAGGCTTCATCGGTCTTATTCATTTTTTCCAACAAGTGCGCCAAGGCCAAATGCGCCGCGCGCGTCGTCTCCAGGGACAAGCTCGCTTCCACATAGCTTTGCGCCTTGCCCCACAATTCTTGGCGCGCGCATAAGCGCCCGAGCGCCAGCAACAGATGCGGGTCGCGCGGGTGTTCCTTGAGCCAGTTTTCCGCGCGCTCGATTTGTTTCACTACATCCTTATCCGCGCACTGACCGTACAGCTCGACCAGATCCGAATCCCAATGCTTGGCCAAGCTGTCTTCCAGAATTTCGCGCGCTTCTTTGACGCCGCCCAGCGCCAGGAAGTAACGCGCCGCGGTCAGGGCGATTTTGCTGTTGGCTTTTTCCTGCGCCGATAGTTTCGCCCAATAGGCCTGCAACGCTTCTGCCTGATGCGCTTTACGTTTGATGTTTTCGATATGGGCGTTAATGCGCAACTGCTCGGCTTGCACCGCGTCAATGCCATCGCGTTTTTCTAATTGCGGCAGCAGCAGCAGCACTTGTTCCCAATTTTTGGCCAGTTGCTGCGCCTTTAATTCCAGGCGCTGCACACCGACATGCTTGCCGGCGAGCGCTTTCAACGCTTGCACCACGGGCAACGCATCCTGCGGATGGCGCGCTTCGATGAGTAAATCCGCTTGCGTCATCAAGCGCGCGATGGCTTGTTGCGGCGCCATCCGTTCCGCCCGCGCCAAATAATCGTCGCGACGGGTATAGGCGCGCTGTTCTTGCGCCGCGCGCGCCGCCAGCAAGGCATTGATCGCCGGCGCATCGTTCAGCAACAAGGCGTGTTGCGCCAACCGCTCGGCACGCGCGTAGCGTCCTTCGGCAAAGGCAATTTGGGCGTCTTCGGTGGCGCGCCGCCCCTTTTCCTTGCGCCGCGCTTCTTTGAAAGAACGCACATAGGCCGGCAAGCGCAAGGTGTGCACCGCCAAACGCACCAGGGCATAGGCCGCCGCAAAGGATGCGATCACTAAAATAATCAGAAAGTTGAGCGAGAAATCGATGCGGTAGGGTGGGTACACCAGCAGCACGTAACCGACATTGGATTGAATCGCCAGCACTAAACCGACCGCCAGCGCCAGGATGAAAATGGTCCAACTGAGCGCTTTCACCGGCTACCCCGCTCCGGCGCCAATTTTAGCGTGCGCACCGCATGCAGGCTGCCGGCGATATCGGGGACATCCACGCGCGTTTGGCTGGCAGAAAGCTGTTGCAGGGTCTGCAATGCCAGTTTGACCGCGCGGTCTTTGTCGTCGTAATAGCGGTGTATCCAATCTTGAGCGGTTTGCAAATCGGTTTTGAAAGCCTTGTCGTCGTGCGCCAGCAGCGATAAGCGCGCCGAGAGCAGGCGCAAGCGCACGTTTTCGCGCGCGAAATAGGCTTGCTCCGGCGCCAGCAAGGGCATCTCCGCTTTACCCATGTCCTGCACCTGCACCAGCTTGGTAAAATCATACCAGGCCTCGGTTGCGAAGCGCTGCCACCAGCTTTTTGCCGGTGCGTTTTTTTCCACGATTTTTTTCTCCAGCACCGGCTTGCCCGGCACTAAGGGCAGGGTGTTGGCCAGGTCGATCAGGCCATCCAATTTAAGCGTGATGCCCGGCACATCGACAAACGGGGCTGCGCGCAGCCGTTCGATATCCTTGCCAATGGCTTTGCGCAAGGGAAATAATTGCGGTCGATCCAGGCGCGCGAGGCGCGCATCAGCGGCTTGCAACGCAATCAATGCGGCTTTTACATTTGCGGAGAGCTGCAACTCGTTGTTGGCCGAAACCAGCAGTTGCTCAATTTCTGCCACCACCGCTTCGTCACGGCCACGCGCGAGTTCTTGATACAAGGATTCGAGGGCGATTTGCTGGCTTTGCGATTCGGCCAGCTTCTGCTCCAGCACGCCGATCTTGACCAACAGTTCACGCGAAGTCTCCTGCGCTTGGCCGGCAAGCGTGCGGCTTTCCATGCTGCGGCTATCAAAAGTAGACAGGCGCTTGGCAAGGTCTTGGTTCAGGTTTTCCGCTTGGCGGTAGCTAAAAAGCCAGGCTATTAGCGCGATCGCGATCGCGATTGCGCTCAACAGAAGCGGTAAGTTAAGCGCGCGGCCCATGCGCACCGTCCAAGCCGGCTGCGCTTGGGAAGGTCGGGCTGGAACAGCCGGCGGTGTTTCAATCGTATCGTTCATATAGGTTGAATTGTAGCAGTAGCGCGGCTAAATGCGTTGTAACGCATGGGCTCCGCATTCGGTACTGCGGCGGGTGATTGCGAATCGCAAGCTTGTCCACAGGGTTAATCGTATAATCGCATCTTCATCTTTCTAAGATTCTTCCATGGATTTCATTCTATTGCTTAAGGCTTTTATCCTCGGCATTGTCGAGGGCTTGACCGAGTTTCTGCCCGTTTCCAGCACCGGCCATCTCATCATCGTGGGCGATTTGCTCAATTTCAACGACGAGGTCGGCAAGGTGTTTGAAATCGTGATCCAGCTCGGCGCGATTCTCGCCGTGTGTTGGGAATACCGCACAAAAATCGCGCAAGTCGCGGGCGGGCTTAGCCATGACGCGCGCGCGCAGCGCTTTGTGTTTAACTTGCTCATTGCCTTTTTTCCCGCCGCGCTGTTGGGCCTGTTGTTTATCAAAGCCATTAAAGCCCACTTGTTCAACCCATTTGCGGTTGCGATTGCCTTCATTGTCGGCGCGCTCATCATCTTTGTGGTTGAGTCGCGTCAGCGCACAGCGCGCATCGAACACGTCGACGATATGACGTGGCGTGATGCTTTAAAAGTCGGCCTTGCGCAATGCTTCTCCTTGATCCCCGGCACCTCGCGCTCGGGCGCGACCATCGTCGGCGGCATGCTGTTTGGCCTATCGCGCACAGCGGCCACGGAGTTTTCTTTTTTCCTCGCGATTCCGATCATGTTTGCGGCAACATTTTACGATCTCTACAAGCATTGGGGCTTGCTGCACGCGCATGACTTCGCCACGTTCGCGGTCGGCTTCATCACCGCTTTTGCCAGCGCCTTTATCGCCGTGCGCGCATTGTTGAAATACATCGCGCATCACAACTTCGTGGCGTTCGCCTGGTATCGCTTGATTTTCGGCATCATTTTGCTGGTTTACTACCGCGAACAACTGTTCCAAGCCATGTCCTGAAACAAAAACGGCCGCTACACGCGGCCGTTTTTTTATCGCGTTCCAGCGCTACGCCGGCACTGCGGCGTTGACCCCTTGCTTGATGAGCTTGGCGATATGCATGAGCAACTCTTCCTCTTGGTAAGGCTTGCCCAAATACTCGTTCACGCCCAATTCCTTGGCATAGTTGCGATGTTTCTCGGCGGTGCGCGAAGTAATCATGATGATGGGAATGTTTGCCGTGGCAGCGTCGCCGCGTACATTCTTTGTCAGCTCGAAACCATCCATGCGCGGCATTTCGATATCGACCAACATCACGGCAGGCCGCACATCCTGCAATTGTTGCAAGGCGTCGACGCCATCTTTCGCGGTCAAGACTTGATAGCCCTCTTTGGCCAGCAGGCGGCCGGTAATCTTGCGCACGGTAAGCGAATCGTCCACCACCATCACTACCGGTGCGACCACCAACTCCTGCGGTGTAATCTCCGGCTTCGGATGCAGGGCTGCGTGCGGCATTTCCCGGTGCGCCAGTTGCACCGGGTTAATGATGAGCATGATCTCGCCATTGCCCAGCACGGTCGCGCCAGAGATGCCGGAAACGCGCGCCAATTGCGGCCCGATATTTTTGACGACCACCTCTTGGTTGCGCTCTAAACTATCCACGTGCACCGCGGCCCGATGGGTACCGCTGCGCAACAGCATAACGGAACTGCGCGGCTTGGCTTCCGGCATGGTTTCGTCGTCACCCAGCAAGCGCGGTATATAGTGCAGCGGATAGTCGTTGCCCAGCCATGTCACTTTGCCTTGTTGGTAAATCTCGGCCAGCACCTTGGCTTTGACTTCTTGCACTTGCTCTACCATCGAAGCCGGGATGGCGAAGCGGTTTTCGCCGGAGCGCACCATCACCACCTGCGTCACCGCCAGGGTGAGTGGGAGAAATACCGTGAAGCTTGTGCCCTGGCCTGGATTGGTTGCGACTTCAATCCGGCCGCCTAGGCTGGCAATCTCGTTGCGCACGACATCCATGCCGACACCGCGCCCGGATACCTGGGTTACTTCGGTCGCGGTGGAGAAGCCGGCATTGAAAATCATCTCGGTGAGTTTTGCCGGCGGCGCTTCCTCGTCCGCACCCAGCAACCCAAGCTCAATGGCTTTTGCGCGCACGCGCTCAAGATCGATGCCGGAGCCATCATCGCTTAGCGTCAGCACGACCTCGTTGCCTTCTTGGCGCGCTTTCAGTGCGACCACACCGGTTTCGGCCTTGCCCGCAGCTAAACGCGCTTGCTCGTTCTCGACGCCATGCGCCACGGCATTGCGGAGCAAGTGTTCAAACGGCGCGGTCATTTTTTCCAGCACCGAGCGGTCGAGTTCAACGCCTTCCCCTTCGACCATGAGCGTGGCCTTTTTGCCAACCTCTTTCGCCGTCTGCCGCACGATGCGGTGCAGGCGCTCGGTCACATTGGACAAGGGCACCATGCGAATCCGCATCAAACCTTGCTGCAACTCGCGATTCAAGCGCGCTTGCGCGATCAAGGCAGCTTCCGCCTCATCCAGGTTTTTTAACATGGTCAACTGCACGGTCGAAACGTCGTTGACGCTTTCCGCCATCATGCGCGTGACTTCTTGCAAGCGCGTGAAGCGGTCAAACTCCAGCGGATCGAATTGCGTGTCTTGCGCCGCCGAGATGCGCGATTGCATTTGCGACTCGGCCTGAATTTCAATTTCACGCAATTGGCCGCGCAGACGAATCACGTTTTCGGTGAGCTCCTTCAACGATTGCTTGAAGTGCAGCATTTCACCTTCGATGCGCGAACGCGTGATACTCACCTCGCCCGCCTCGTTCACCAAGCGGTCAACCGTATCCGCGCGCACGCGCAACACGGCGCGCGCGGCTGCTTGCTCCATCTCGGCCAACATGCCGGCTTGCGGCAACGTCGCTTGTGGTTGCATGCCCAGAACCACCGGCGCCACGCTAGGCGCCGCAGGCGCTGCGCCAACCACGGGTGCGAGCACGCTTTCGCCGCGAATTAAAGCTTCATGCACATCGCCAATCGCGTCGAAGTAGCTTTCCATCTCATCGAACAGCGCATCTCCCGGGCGCTCGCCTTCGGTCACAGCGAGTGCGCGCGCTTCCATGCGGTGCGTCAGGTCGCCCATTTGCATCGCCCCGGCCATGCGCGCCGAACCTTTCAGCGTATGCAGTGCGCGGTTCAAGGCTTGTAGCGGCGCGCTGTCGTTTGGCGCTTCGCGCCAAGCGCGCAGCTGGCTGCCGATAAACGGCATGAGCTCTTCGGCTTCCTCAAGAAATACCGGGAGCAGTTGTTCATCCAGATCGTCTTTAATATTTGCGTCGATCTCGATAGCGTTGTTTTTTTCTTGCATGGGTGCAACCCTCAAGCTAGGGGGAGGTGGCGCGGCAACTGGCTGCGCCGGTGCAGGCATAATTTCTGGTTCGACGGGGGGCAGTGCGACGGGCGCACTGGCGCTCGCCGCAGCTGTTTCTTTTTGCATTTCTTGCGCTTGCTGCGCCGCCAGCGCGTCCAATTCCGCTTGCTCGCGCGCGCTGCGCGCATCGATCACCATTTGCCGCAAACGTTCGGACAAGGCGCCGGCCATCTGCGGTTGCGTGCGATTTTGGATCGCGCTCACCATGGATTTTAGGCTGGCCAGGGATTCGTAAAGACTATACAAGGCGTCCCCATCAAGCGGGCGCGGGTTATGCATCAGATCCATCAGCCAATGCTCGAATGCATTCGCCAAGTCTGCCGGCGCCACAAAACCTACGGTGCTGGAGATGCCGGCCAAGGTATGCGCGGCGCGCATTAGATCGTATGAAACCGGTTGGCTGGGATTGACTTGTAGCTGCGCGGCGCCTTGCTCTAGCAGCGCCAGATGGGTTGCCGCTTCGGCCAGGAATAATTGATACAGGGCCGGGCTAATACAAACATCGCCCACCTGGATTTCTGCCGGTTCTGCCGCTGCCGGCGCTATTTCTGGCTCTGGCGATGTCGTATAACCATCAGCAATTTCGACTGGCGCTTCGGCTTCGAATTCCAGTGTCAGCGCTTCTTCTTGCGCCAGCGGTTCCAACAACAGTTCTTCGCCGGGCGCTTCGGCTTCTGCGTTAACAGCGCTGCTGTCGCTTGCGGCTTGTTCAGCGACGAGAGTTTCTGCGATAGGCGTTTCAGGCGCATCGAATTCTGACGCGGCGGCCGCCATTTCGCTGCTCGTTTCAGGCGCCGCTTGCTCGGCAGCGGCCAGGCGCGAGGCGACTAGCGCCTCGCGCCTGGCCGACAAATCAAAAGGGCCGGAGGGGTCCTCCCGAAGCGCTTCTGCTTCCGCGAGCAATACGCCCGCATTCACTTGAACCACACCATCGAGCGTCAATAGTTCGACCCAGCCCGCAAATGCATCATGTGCGTGCTGAATCATGTTGAGTAATTCTGGTGTCGCGTCTTTTTCCTCTTCCAGCCAGCGGTTCATGGTTTGCTCAATGCCCCATGCCACTTCGCCCAAGTCGCTCAGCCCAACCATGCGGCCTGAACCCTTCAGCGTGTGGAATCCGCGGCGAATGGTGATCAAGGCATCATGGTCGTGGGCGCGCCGGTGCAAAATGCCGAGCTGTTCATTCACCGTCGCGAGCACTTCATGCGCCTCTTCCAGATAGGTATCCAGCAGCTCGCGATCGATGGTTTCTTTCGAGGCCTCGAGCAGGCGCGCGGTTTCTTTGGATGGCGCGACGGCCGCCACCTTGGGCGCGGTCAATTCCGTCATGGCTTGCGCCAGCGCCGCGCTTGGCGCTTCTCCCGCCTGATCTAAGGCAGCCAGCGCTTTGCTGACTTTATCTTTTAGTGCTTGATCGTCAATCAGATCGGCATCTTGCGCCAAGGTCGTCAGTTGCGCGCGCAGCGCCGCACGGGTTGCCGCATCGGGCGCGGCTTGCCACGCTTCAAACAGCGACTTGGTTCGGCTTTTTTGTTCTTCGACGCCGGCTTCGACACTCGCGACTGGCGCCTCGATCGACGGTAACGCAAATTCCTCGACAGCGGCTGCTTGCGCAGGCACATCGGCTTCGCGCACGTCGTGATTCTTAATGCCGGGGAAAGTCTTAATCACCGGCGCGATGATCTCGAAGGCATCCGCGCGGCCATGCTGCACGGCTTCGATATAAAAGCCCAGGCTGCTCAAGCCTTCCGCCACCAACTCCATATCGCGGGCAGCGGGCTCGTGATTCGGATCCGCAAATTTATCGATAATCAGCTGACAAGCATTCAACAAGTCGGCCGCGCGTTCTAGTTCCAAAATACTCAAAGCGCCAAAAATCTGCCGTACATAAGAAGCCAGGCCGGGGACATCGGCACGCTTGGTGTGATCGCGGAAAAAGGCGTCGAGGACTTGCTCGATGTGGCGCAAATTGGTTTGGATTTCCGTGCCAATCTGTGCCAGCAGCAATTTCTCCTGGGCTTTGCGGCCCATTTCGTCGAGCAGCGGGACTTCTTCGAAGTCCGCGGTCGATTCTCCCGCCAGGCTCGCTTGCAAACGCCGCCCCTGCACATCGGCTTGGTGCGCGAATTCGGGTGTGAGGCGGGCAAAGTTTTGCAACGCGCTTTCGGTCAGCAACAAGGCCGTGGCCATTTCCATCGCCACCGCTTCCGAAGACGCCCCCTTGGCCGCCAAGGCATCCGCGCCATTGGCGATGGCTTCGATCAAGCTGGACAAGGGTTCAAAATTCAAGGCTTGGCTCTTGTTCAAAGCGCGCCGCGTGTGGTCTTGGAAAGTCTTGAGAACGTCGGTATTGCCAGCCGTAAATTTCAGCCATACTTCTTTTGCGGCGGCGATCATTTCTCCGAGGTCGCGCAAAATCGGTTTAGCGCGGTCGAGCACTTGATCACTGGGGCTGGCGGCGGTTTCCTGCGGCAAATAGGTCTCTAATGCAAAAGCGTCCCGAACTTGTTTGAGGCGCTCCGTCGCCGGCTTGGCGCTGGCGACGTAAAACAGTACATCGCGATTGAGCTTTTCGGCCACCTTGGCGGAATTTTCCGCAACGCGCCGAATCTGCTGATCGATGCGGCCGCACAGGCTTTTGACATTAAATTGCGGCGTCACGCCGCCTTCGAGCAAGCCGTCGACAAACGCCACCGTACTCCACCAAAAGGTGCGGCTGGCGGGCTGCGATTGGGTGGCTTCGATTTGCGCCAGCGCATCGCGCATCGCGCGCAAGCCAACGACATCGCCCGGGTTTTTGAGAAAGCCCAGCAAACCTTTTTGATATTTGGTGCGGACCGAGCGCACATAGCGCGGTATTTCTGCCTCTTCCACCGCTACTGCTGCTTCGCTTTTCGGTGCGCGCACGGACAAATCGGGGAAGAATAAATCGCTCTCGGAAATGCGCTCGACTTTGCGTGCTTCCAGGAATTTTTTGTACATCGGGAACAAGGCGAGCGGCACATCCGGTGCGCCGGCCATCAACTCATCCAGGTATTTACCGATCGCATCGAAACCTTGATCGAGCAAATCCAGCGTATCCGCTGCAGGCTCGACTTCGCGCGTTTCGAGCGCATGCATGAAGCGCTCGACTTCTTCGACAAAACGCGCCACGCCATCCAGCCCCACCATTTGGATCGCGCCTTTGACTTGGTGCAAGTGCGGCTGGGCAAATCGCAATGGGGTGGTGTCGCCGATATTGGCGGCGAAATGGGCGATCTGCTCCTTTGCGCGGATGATCGCGGCGTCGATTTCTCCCTTGACCCAAGTCAGCGGACCGATATCGAATTCACTCTGGCTCATGCTTATCCTAGCGTTACTGTTCAATCCAGCGCCCGTGGCGCCGGATTTGCTCTGTCTTTGCTCAGGCTTACAACTTGAAGCCGGCTACCGAACCCTTCAAATCTGCCGCCAAGTTAGCCAGCTGACCGATGGACACCGCAGTGCGTTTGGTGCCGTCGGTGGTTTGGTTGGTAATGCTTTGAATGTCTTGCATGTTCTGCGCAACCTTCTTCGCCACGTCGGTTTGAGCTTGGGTGGTCTGGGAAATACTTTGAATCAAACCGGCAAGTTCCTGCGACACGCGACCAATTTCTGACAAGGCCTGACCCGCGGCGTCGGAAAGTTTCGCTCCCTCCACCACACCCTGGGTGCTTTTTTCCATAGCGGCTACCGCGTCGTGGGTATCCGTTTGAATCGTCTTCACGATCGCGCCGATCTGTTTGGTCGCCTCGCCGGAACGTTCCGCCAGCCGCTGCACCTCTTCCGCAACCACCGTGAAACCGCGCCCCGCTTCACCCGCCGACGCTGCTTGAATCGCCGCGTTCAAGGCCAGAATGTTGGTTTGCTCGGTAATGTCCGAGATCAGCTCCACGATCTCGGAAATCTCCTGTGAAGATTCGCCCAGGCGCTTAATCCGTTTCGCGGTTTCTTGAATCTGTTCGCGAATTTCATTCATGCCGGAAATAGAGTCTTGCACCGCAGACTGGCCTTTCCCCGCAGCATCCAAGGAAATTTGCGCCACGCGCGCCGACTCGACGGCGGTGGCCGATACCTCATTGATCGAATCCGCCATCTTCAACACCGAAGCAGAGGTTTCTTCAATTTCTTTCGATTGGCGTTGCGCAGCATCCAGCAGTTGCGCGGAAATCGATTGCGCTTGCTGCGATGCGCTACTCACTTGGTCGGTAGCTTTATTGATTTCCGCGACCAGGATGCGCAGCTCGTCAATGGTGTAGTTGATGGAGTCCGCGATCGCGCCCGTGATGTCCTCGGTCACCGAGGCTTTCACCGTCAAATCGCCTTCCGCCAAATCGCCCATTTCATTCAGGAGCCGCAAAATAGCTTCCTGGTTCCGCTTGTTTTCTTCTTCGCTGCGCACCGCGCGTTGGCGCGCATCATTAATAAATGACCAGGCCAGCAACGATGCACTCGCCAATGCCAGCAAGCCGACAAACACCGCGAACCAACCGCTGAAGGTGCCCAGCCCTTCATAGATGGCGCTCAGATTTTGGGTGTTTTTCAAGATTGGATCGGATGCTTCGAAAATATCGCGGCCGGATTGCTTGGCGTTCACCAAGTTCTGCATGTTTTCCAAAATATCTTTTACGTTGCCGTCGAAATCCTTAAACACCCCGCTTAATTCCTTCAGCTTTTCCTTAATGTCGGCATCTTTCACCGCGGCTAAGCGCAAATCTTCGCTGCCCACCAGCAAGCCATTCAAGGTATCGCGAAATGCCGTGGCATCTTTACCCAGCAAGAACGCCACCTCGGGATCGATCACATCCGAGGACAATAGGTTATTGGCGTTTTTCGCCATGCGCTGCGACAACATCACCTGATCGGAAGCAATCGACACATCGCGCTGCGGGGTTCCCGCTTGCACCATCAGGGATACGGCCTGCTGCGACAATTCCAGCATTTGGACGTTAGCCGCGTTAATCGAGGCCACGCTTTTGTTGAGTTTTTCCAGAGCGCTCTGTTGACTGATGATGTTGGTGGTATCCGACTCCATCTTCTTCCATTGCTTGTTCAGCTCGGTCAGCACTTGCTGCGTGGAAGACGAAGACTCCGCAGTCAGTCGTTTTAGGTTGGTATCGAAACGCTTTTTACTGTCTTTCAGCTGATCGAAAGCGTCTTTATTTCCCAACACCGCGAGCTGCGCGCCCTTTGCGATGCGCTGCGATAACATTTGCATCTCGGTCGAGGTACCCACGAACTCCGCTTTACGACCGACTTGATAGTTGCTGTACCCGAGCAGCGCGCCTGTCAAGATCACAAAGGTCAAGGTGGCCAATGCGGTATAGGCAATTTGCTTTTCCGGGGCCAGTTTGCCGATGATCGGGATTTGCGCGCCCTCTTTGCCGGAGAGCTTGCGCAAACCTTGCATGATGAGCGTGGTATGAAGTGCCCCGGTGTTACCGCTGCTCTTCGATTTTTTTTCTTTTTTGGGAAGCTTGAACAACGCCATGATCTTCTCCGTTCCTGGCCAGTGATGGGCCGGCAATTACGCTAAATAAAAATAGGCGCGCTTTAAGCGCCCACGTTTAAAAAATCGGGATGGTTGATCAATCCCGGCATATTCAGTTCTTTCCAGTGCTCGCCGCTGCTATCCACATACTCGGCAGCGACCCAGGGGGGCAAATTTTCGGCGGCACTGGGCTGCAGTTGATCGGGGTTTTTCAAGCCCAACATATGGTGCACGATAATGCCGGCATTCATGTGGTATTTGCTATTGGCCAACAACAGCCGGCTGTCGATGTTGGCCTGCGTGGGCTCGCCGCCCAAAAAGCGCGAAAAATCCACCGCGCTATAAAGCACGCCGCGCACATTCGCCACGCCGGCAAACCACGGCTGGGTCAAGGGCACCGCCAACATTTGCGGCAAGGGCACCACCTCGCTCACGTCCGGCAAATTCACCAGCCACTTTTCCTGCCCCACTTGCACGCCCATTTTCGAGGCCGACTGCGCGACGCTGCCGGATTGCACCTCTTTAAGGCGCGCAACCAGACCCTCTTGGAATTGCCTCAGGCTGACTTTTTTTGCCATTGCGTTGGGGATTTAACCTAGGGCTGCAATTTTTTTTAGTAATTCTTCGATATTCACGGGCTTTACCACGTAATCGCGGGCGCCTTGGCGCATGCCCCATACCTTGTCGGTCTCTTGCCCCTTCGAGGTACACATGATGACCGGGATATTCTTGGTTTCTTCTTCTTTGGTGATGGCGCGGGTCGCTTGAAAACCGTTCAAGCCTGGCATCACCACGTCCATCAATATTAAATCCGGCTTCAGCTGCTTGGATTTGCTCAGCGCTTCTTCGCCGCTTTCAGCCATGATGACTTGATACCCATTCTTGGTAAGCAGCTCACCTAAAAAATGACGTTCGGTAGGCGAATCGTCCACAACCAATATTTTGCTGATCGGCATTTTTAAATCTCTTTCTCTCAATTACGCCGCTTGACGGCTCAGGACATGTTTTTTTACGGCTTGCAACAAGCTGTCTTTGGTAAACGGCTTGGTTAAATATTCGTCGGAACCCACCATGCGCCCACGCACCCGGTCAAACAAGCCGTCTTTACTGGACAGCATTACGACGGGCGTATCGCGAAAGCGTTGGTTTTTCTTGATCAACATGCAGGTTTGGTAACCGTCCAGGCGCGGCATCATGATATCGACAAATATCACGTTGGGCTGATGGTCGGTTATTTTGGACATGGCGTCGAAACCATCTTCCGCCAGGATGACTTCGCAGCCGGACTGCACCAGAAAAATCTCGGCGCTGCGACGGATGGTGTTGCTATCGTCGATCACCATGACCTTAATGCCCGCTAGATTGCTTTGATCCGTCACGTTACCCCCCAGCACACCCGCAAGTCCGTTTCAAACCCCGGACATTTTGGGCATTGTATAATAAAATCAAACAAGGTAAAGAGTGTTTCTAACAAGTTGCCCGAAGTTCCCTAGATAAGTGCGAGGAAATTGAGCCCTGTACGGAAATACTGGCAACAACCATGCCAAGCCCAAAAATCCGCTAAAAACAGCTTACTTTGGGAGTATCGGCAATTTTGAAGAAATCTTAATGGTGAGTTTCAACGGCTTTGTTCTGGCGTTTCCCGACGCTGACGACGAAGTTTCAACTTAAATCGCGTGCACTAAATTTCAATCAGCTCAAAATCGCTCTTTCTCGCACCACAATCGGGGCAAGTCCAGTTCGGGGGTACATCTTCCCAGCGCGTGCCGGGAGGGATGCCTTCATCCGGCAACCCTTTTTCTTCTTCATAAATAAAGCCGCAAATCAAACACATGTAGTTTTTCATGGGAAGCACTTTTGGATTGGGTTAAAATTTCATTTTACCTGCGATTGCCGGTTCGACGCGAACCCTCTAGCCCAAACCCTACGTTTTTTCATCCCCACTATGGCCGATACGCCCCCCATTGTTTTGACCTTTGCCGCCAGCGATCCGACGGGCGGGGCCGGCATTCAAGCCGACCTGCTGACCTTGGCGGCCATGGGCTGCCACCCGCTGTCGGTCATTACCGCCATCACGGTTCAAGACAGCTTGGGTGTCGAAGACGTGTTCCCGCTGGATGCGGAATGGATCGCCGATCAAGCGCGTGCGGTTTTGGAGGATATGCCGGTTTCCGCGTTTAAAATCGGCATGCTGGGAAGCGTGGAAATCATTGCGGCGATTGCCGAGATTGTGGGCGACTATCCCAATATTCCGCTGATCATGGATCCGGTATTGAGTTCCGGCCGCGGTGACGAATTGGCCTCTGAAGACATGATCGGCGCGCTCAGCGAAATGCTGATCCCGCAAACCACGCTGATTACGCCCAATAGCATGGAAGCGCGCCGACTTGCCGCCGACGAAGACAATAATGAAGATGACCCCAGCTTGGACGAGTGTGCTGCGCGCCTGATTAGCCTGGGTTGCGAATTCGTCTTGATCACCGGCACGCACGAAAATACCCCGCAAGTAATTAACACGCTGTATGGCGAATCAGGCAAGCTGGCGAGCAATTCCTGGCAACGCTTGCCGGGTAGTTATCACGGCTCCGGTTGCACCTTGGCCTCGGCGATTGCCGCTTCGATCGCCCAAGGCACGGATATTGTCGATGCCGTCAAGGATGCGCAGGATTTTACCTGGCATGCGCTGCAAGCCGGCTTCCGTCCCGGCATGGGCCAATACATTCCGGATCGTTTATTCTGGGCGCGCGAAACCAATGCTGACCGCGATTAAGGGCCTGTACGCGATTACGCCGGAATGCGCCGATACGGCTGCACTGCTCGACCAAGTCAAGCAAGTGTTGCGTGGCGGCGCGCAGCTGATTCAGTACCGCTCCAAGTCGGAAAACGTTGCGCTGAAGCATGAACAAGCCACCGAATTACGCGCGCTGTGCCGCACTTTTCATGTGCCGCTGATTATCAATGACGATATGCGATTGGCGGCGCTGATCGATGCGGATGGGGTGCACTTGGGCGAAACCGACCCTTCGCTCAAGGAGGCGCGCATTAATCTTGGCCCGGATAAAATCATTGGCGTTTCCTGCTACCAAGATCTTGATCGCGCGCTGCAATTTGCCGAGCAGGGCGCGGATTATGTAGCCTTTGGCAGCTTTTATCCCTCGCCCACCAAACCGCAAGCGCGACCTTGCCCCTTGAGCTTGCTCACGCAGGCCAAGGCTAAGCTGCAAATTCCTGTCGTCGCCATCGGCGGCATCACGCCGGACAATGCACCGGCTTTAATCCAAGCCGGTGCAGACGCGCTTGCCGTCATTTCCGCGTTGTTCGAGGCAGCGGATATCGAGCTCGCCGCGCACATTTTTTCCAGCTTATTCGCCACCAAACATTAAAGAGAGCCCCCCCATGACTTCGCGTAATGCCGACCTGTTTCAACGCTCGCAACACAGCATCCCTGGCGGCGTGAATTCGCCGGTACGCGCCTTCCGCTCGGTAGGCGGCGTGCCGCGCTTTTTAAAGCGCGCACTCGGCCCGCATGTTTGGGACGAAGACGATCTGCGCTATGTCGATTATGTCGGCTCGTGGGGCCCGATGATCGCTGGCCATGCACATCCCGACGTGGTGCGCGCGGTGCAGGAAACGGCGGCACTCGGGCTGTCTTTCGGCGCGCCCACCGCACGCGAATTGGCCATGGCGGAGTTGCTGATCAAGCTGGTGCCGAGCATGGAAGAAATTCGCCTAGTGTCTTCCGGCACCGAGGCCACCATGAGCGCGATCCGCTTGGCGCGCGGCCATACCGGGCGCAGCAAAATTTTAAAATTCGAGGGTTGCTACCACGGCCACGCGGATTCCTTGCTGGTAAAAGCCGGCTCCGGTGCACTCACCTTCGGCCAACCCAGCTCGGCCGGCGTGCCGGCGGAAATTGCGGCGCATACGCTGACGTTGTCCTATAACGACAGCGCCGCCGTCGAGGCGCTATTTGCGCAAATCGGCCAGGAAATCGCCTGCATTATCGTGGAGCCGGTGGCGGGCAATATGAACCTGATCGCCCCGGCACCGGGCTTTTTGCAAACCTTGCGCGAACAATGCACGCGCTACGGCGCAGTATTGATTTTCGATGAAGTGATGACCGGCTTTCGTGTCGGCTTGGGTAGCGCGCAGGGCTTGTACAACATCGAGCCCGATCTGACCACCTTGGGCAAAGTCATCGGCGGCGGCATGCCGGTCGGCGCATTCGGCGGCAAGCGCGCCATCATGGAAAAACTCGCTCCCAACGGTCCGGTGTATCAAGCCGGCACGCTTTCCGGCAATCCCGTCGCCGTTGCCGCCGGCATGGCGACGCTGCAGATCGTGCAAGCGCCGGGGTTTTACGAGCAGTTGACGGCGCGCACGCAAGCCTTTGTAAGCGCCTTGACGGAAGCGGCGCGGGCGCAAGGCGTGACTTTCTGCGCGCAATCCGTGGGCGGCATGTTCGGTTTGTATTTCAGCGAAAAATTGCCAGGCAGTTACGCGGAAGTGATGCAGTGCGACAAAGATGCGTTCAACCGCTTCTTCCATGCCATGCTGGAAGCCGGCGTTTATTTCGCGCCCTCGGCTTTCGAGGCGGGCTTCGTTTCCGCAGCGCATAGCGATGCGGAGATTCAATTCACGCTCGACGCGGCCACGCGCGTGTTTGGGCAAATGCGCGGACAATAAAAAAGGGAGGCGATGCCTCCCTTTTTTCACTGCGGTTTTAGCGGCTGCTTACTTCAAGCCCGCCACGTAATTCGCCACCGCCTGCATTTCCTGATCGGACATTTTATTCGCAATGGTGCGCATCACTTTGCCCGCATCGTTGGCGCGCTCACCGGAGCGGAACGCCTTCAATTGCACCAAGATATAGTCTGCATGCTGACCACCCAGACGCGGATACTGGGCCGGTATCCCGGCACCGGTCGGTCCGTGACAGGCTGCGCAAGCCGGTAGGCCCGTCACGGCATTGCCGCCGCGATACACTTTTTGACCTTCGTCATACGGGATCTTGGCGGTGCCCGATTTGATCGCCTTGGAAGAGAAATACGCACCCAGGTTTAACATGTCTTGGTCCGACAATGTGGCGGTCATAGCACCCATCACAGGGTTTTTCCGCACGCCATCCTTGTTCGGGTCTTGCATGCCCAGTTTAAAGTTATGCAACTGCTTGGTGATATACTCCGCGGGTTGACCGGCGAGTTTCGGATTGGCGGGCGCGACACTGTTACCATCGGCGGAATGACAAGCGGCGCACACTTGGGTCACGATCGTTTGTGCGCTGGCGGCATCGCCTTTAGCCGGGGCAGTTTCTGCTTGAGCACTCATGGCGGCACCCGTTAGCAAAACCATCGCCAAAATTGATTTCATGAAAAGCTCCTTAAGCTGTCTTGTTGTTCCAATTGGATCAAATTGCCAAGTGGATCATATTGGTAGAATGGCACTAGCAAACAAAATTAGTAACCCATTATTCTACCTAACTATTCACTTTATCGCCAAGTCCAAAATGGATAGGCCCCTGGATCTGTATGTCGCTCTTTAGCCAACTCACCTTTGAAACCTCGGTTCACGAACTCAATACCCTGCCGCTCAGCAAGCGCGAAGTCGCCTTTGCCGGCCGCTCCAATGCCGGAAAATCCAGCGCGATCAATACGCTGGCGCGGCACAAATTAGCCTTTGTCAGCAAAACACCGGGGCGCACGCAATTGCTGAATTTTTTCCGCATCAGCCCCGGCAATTATTTGGTCGACTTGCCCGGTTACGGCTATGCCGAAGTGCCGCAAGAGGTAAAAAAACATTGGCAAGCGGTGCTGGCGCGCTATTTAGAAACGCGCCAAGAACTGGTTGGGCTGGTGATGATTATGGATGTGCGGCATCCGCTGACCCCGCTCGACCTTAAAATGCTGGAGTGGTATGGACCTACAGGGCGCCCCATTCATGTTCTGTTGACCAAGTCCGACAAGCTGTCGAAAAATCCTGCGGCCGCCACTTTGAAGCAAGTACGCACTACGCTGCAAGCCAGCTATCCGCAATGCACCGTGCAATTGTTCTCGAGCCTGAAAAAAACCGGGATAGAGGAAGCGGAGGCGATTATCGGCAGTTGGTTGCACGATCCCGATCAGACATAATGACGCCGGGCAATAAAAAGCCCCTGGCCAAAGGGGAACAAAAGCCAGGGGCGTAAATGCCTTAATGGGGATTAAGGCCCCGCTCAGGGAGGAGAAGCGGGCGACGATATTGCTACCGTCTGCTTATTAAGATAGGCCAGTTTTAATTTAGTTCCTGAGCCAAGCAAATTTTTAATCGGCCTGTTGGACAGCGCTGCGGCCGCATCTCATTCCAGTACGCAAGGGTATAATTCAACTCATGAAAAATCTTGGAAAATTCTCCTCCCGCCGCATGCGCCGCATGCGCCACGACGATTTCTCGCGGCGCCTGATGCGTGAGCACCAACTTAGCGTAAATGATCTGATTTATCCGGTATTTGTGCTGGACGGGGAAAACCGCATTGAAGAAATTCCTTCCATGCCGGGCGTGCGACGCATGAGCCTCGATAAATTAATTCCCTTAGCGCAAGAATGCGCGCAACTGGGGATTCCGGCATTGGCTTTATTCCCCGTAATCGACGCCTCCTTAAAAACCCTGGGGGCAGAAGAAGCTTATAACCCCAAGGGTCTAGTGCCGCGGGTGGTGGCCGCCTTGAAGCAAGCAGTGCCGGGTTTAGGCATCATCACCGATGTCGCGCTCGATCCTTACACCAGCCACGGCCAAGACGGCCTGATCGACGCCAGCGGCTATGTGCTGAACGATGCAACCGTGGAAGTCTTGCAACGTCAGGCGCTCTGCCACGCCCAGGCCGGCGCGGACGTGGTTGCGCCATCGGACATGATGGATGGCCGCATTGGCGCGATTCGCGCCAGCCTGGATCAAGCCGGCTTCATTCACACGCGCATCCTGGCGTATTCCGCCAAGTACGCATCGAGTTTTTATGGCCCGTTCCGCGACGCCGTCGGCTCCAGCGCCAACTTAGGCGCGGGCAACAAATACACGTATCAAATGGACTGCGCCAACTCGGACGAGGCGTTGTGGGAAGTTGGGCTGGATCTGCAAGAAGGCGCCGATATGGTCATGGTCAAGCCCGGCATGCCTTATCTCGATATCGTGCGCCGGGTAAAAGACGAATTCGGCGCACCGACTTTCGTCTATCAAGTCAGCGGCGAATACGCCATGCTCAAGGCCGCCGCCCAACATGGCTGGCTGAATGAAGAAGCCTGCGTGATGGAGTCGCTGCTCGCCTTTAAGCGCGCCGGTGCGGATGCGATCTTGACCTATTTTGCCCTGGACGTGGCGCGGCGCTTGAAGGCTTAACCCGGCTCAAACATTCGCCCGCAGCGCCTCGATCACCGGCGTTCTTGAAACGCGCGCGGCTGGCAGCAGGGCGCCCAGGACGGTGGCGGCGAACCCCACCAAATAAGCCTTGCCAAGCACGGCGGGAATAATCGTGATGTGGCCGGTGTAGCCCAAATTGGCATTGGGCGGCGGCGGCATGGGAATGCCGATGGCCGATATGGCCCATGCCAGCGCAACGCCCAGGATCACCCCCAGCAGCGCGCTCACCAGCCCGAGCAAGCAGCTTTCCACCAGGATCAGTCGGAACACATAAGTGCTGCGATTGCCCAATGCCATCATGGTGCCGAATTCACCCAGGCGCTCGAACACGCTCATGTTGATGTTGTTGGCCACGCTCAGCAACACCATCACCAAAATGATGAATTGCAGCACGCCAAACTGTTGCCCGTACAGCTTGACGGTTTTTTCGTAAAAATCGTTGAGCTCAATCCAGGTCTTGACCTCATAGCCGGATTTCCCTAACTGCCGTTGCAGCAGCGCAGCGACGGCAGCGGTGTCTTGCGTGCGATGCAGGGAGACCACCAGTGCGTTCACTTTCTGCGTGTACAGCAACTCCTGGGCAGCAGGCAAGGCAATGCGCACGGCGCGCGCGTCGAAGTCCTTGGAGAAGCTCTGGAACACGCCGATCACTTCGAAATCCAGGCTGTTGAGCGCACCTTCGGCGGCATTCGCGACCAGCGTGACATGGTCGCCCGGCTTCAACTTGAGCGATGCCGCGACACCCTCGCCAAGGAGAATACCCTGCGCGTCGGAGTCCTTGAGCTGGCGCCCCTGGCTGATCTTGAGATAACTGCCGAGACGCGCCTCTTTGTCCGGTTCCACGCCTTCACCGATGATGGGCCAGTCGGTGCGGCCATTGTTCAGCAGCCCGGCGAACTGGATGCGCGCCAGGACATCCGCGACTTCGGGGTGCTGCATGATGGAGTGGCGCAAGCTTTCGGGATTGTCGATCAAATACTTCTCGGGGCTGCGGCTTCCCGCTTCATAGAAACCTTGACGAAATATTTGCAGGTGGCCGGAGCGCGAATGAATAGAAGCTTCGCCGAGTTGCGTAAAAATGTCCTGCACGAAACCACCCGTGAGGATGAGCGCGATGACGCCGGCACAGATCGCCAAGGCGGTGATCGCGGTACGCGACTTTTGCCGAAGAAGATTGCGCAGGGCGAGCGAGAACATGTCGGCGTCTACCGGTTGTGCCGCAGGGCGTCGACGATGGTAAGCCGCGAGGCCTTCCATGCCGGGTAGACGCTCGCGATCAACGTCGTCGCCACCGCCAGCAGCAGGGATTCGAAAGCGAGCGTCGGCGTGATGCGAATTTGCCCGATCAGCGCGCGATCCATGCCGGGCGGCGGCGGCATGGGAATGCCGATGGCGGAGATCAGCATAGCCAGGCCCAAGCCGAGAACCAAGCCGATGAGCGCGCCAAAAATACCCAGCAATAAGCCTTCGGAAAGAAACATGGTGATGAGCTGGCGACGGCGCGTGCCCATGGCCATGATGGTGCCGATCTCGCCGGTGCGCTCCATGACGTTCATCATCATGGTGTTGGAAATGCCGAGAATAATGATGGCGCCGATAATGATTCTAACCACGCCGAACTGGCGCGAGAACAGCACCACGGTCTTGTTGTAGAAATCTGCCAGCTGGGTCCACGGCACCAACTCGAATTTCGTGCGATCCAGCTTGCCGCGCAGTTGCCCCATGATTTTTTCCGTATCATCGGTGCGTTGCAGCAAAGTCACCCAGACGTGGGAACCGGAAACGCCCATGAGCTTTTGCGCCAGCGGCAAGGGCACGCGCAGGGCCGAATCGTCATAGGCCTTTACTATGGTGGAAAAAAGTCCCAGCACATGGCCTTCCACCGCTCTAACGCCGCCCGACGGCAGATTCGTCAGCAACACCACCTGATCGCCGACATGCACGCCCAGGTTGGCCGCCAGCCCGCGCCCCATCACGATACCGTTCTGATCGCCCGGCAGCAGATTCGTCCCCTGCGTAATAATCACCGAGCGGCTTAGAAAAGCCTCGCGCTGGGGATCCACGCCTTCGCCGACGAACGATACGGTCGCCTCACCATGACTCACCAAGCCGCTAAACCCCAGGCGCGGCGCAACCGTGACCACGCCCGGCGTATTCTCGATAGCCGCGAGTTCCGGCGACTGCGCCGGAAGCAAATAATGGAATGGGTCGGCGGTTCCTGAAACTTGATAGCCGAGACGCGAAATCTGAATATGCCCTAGGCGCGAGCCCACCGTATCTTCGCGCATGGCCCAAAAGATCCACTGAATGAAACCGCCCGCCAACAACAAGGCAATCACGCCAAAGCTCACCGCGGCCAAGGACAGCAAGCTGCGGCGCCGTTGCCGCACGATATTGCGGAAAGCCAGAACGAATGTGTTCATGCGGAACTAATCCCCGGTCATTCCAGCTTCTTCAGGTAATCCTTGGTAAAAATCTTGTCCGGCAACTCGCGCAGCTTCATGCCGTGGTAATCGAGCACCGACTGTTCGCCGTGCCGCAGCGCATCTTCCATGACCAAACGGGTTGGCCGCACCTTGCCGCCCATGCTCTGAAAATTTTGGTATTTGCAGGTTTTCAGCAGGCGGTTGGACAGCGAATAAAACTCCGCTTTGTAAGGCCACGCATTCGACTGCTTCACCCAATACAGCACTTTCTGATAAGTCACGCTACGATCCACCGCCGTGAGTTCGAGCACCTGGTAAGCCTCGCCGTCGATGGTTTCGTTGCGTAATAGCCGTGGCACATAATCGCCGCTGAAATTGGCGCGCGCCAAATCGCCATTGGCCACTTGCCCGGTGAGGCGCTGCGACAACGCGAGCCGCACCGGCTGCGACACTTCGGGCAAGAACATCCACAGATCGCGCTCTTTCATCAGCATGATTTGGCCGCGCTCCGAAGCCGGCTCCATCACCATAACCACGGAATTTTCGTTGCCCTTGGAAAGCACGCGATATTTGCGCACATCGGCGCTATCGCCCGGGTGCGCCGTGGTTATGACCACATCGACTTGAAAACCTTCTTGCGGAAAACGCACCGTATCGGCTTTTTTGACAATGCTCCTGGCCAGCGCATCTTCCGCAGATGGCGCGGGCGCTTCCGCCGCCAGACCGTCCGCGGCTATTCCAGCACAAAACGCAAGGGTAAGAACAACATAGCGCACAGTGCCGAGGAATTTTGCGTTCATCATATATTGTGTATACTCCATTTGGATCTTTTCACTCTACCATACACAGCGTACAGGCTAGGCAGGTTCGAAATGAGCGTGGTTCGCGTAGAACATGTCAATAAATATTATCTTCTCGGCGAACAAAAAGTCCAAGCTCTGAAGGATATTTCTTTATCCATCGAACCCGGCGTGTTTCTCGCCATCGCCGGCCCCTCCGGCAGCGGCAAGACTACCCTGCTCAACCTGATCGGCTGCATCGACACACCCTCCAGCGGCAAGATTTTCATCAACGATCACGACGTCAGCGGCAAGACCCCGGACGAGTTGGCCGATTTGCGCGCCAGTAAAATTGGTTTCATTTTCCAGACCTTCAACCTGCTCCCAGTGTTAACCGCAGCGGAGAACGTCGAATATCCCTTGCTGCAGCGCAAGGCGCTGTCCAAAGCCGAGCGCCGCGAACGTATCGCCTACTTCCTTGACATGGTGGGGCTCAGCAAGTTTGCCGACCACCGCCCCAACCAATTGAGCGGCGGCCAACGGCAGCGCGTGGCGATCGCCCGCGCACTGGTCATCAAACCCTCGATCGTGCTGGCGGACGAGCCCACCGCCAACCTGGATCTCGCGACCGGCAAGGATATTTTGCAGTTGATGAAACAGATCAACCGCCGCCTCAACACCACCTTCATTTTTTCCACCCATGATCGGCATGTCATGGCCATGGCGGATCGGCTGATCCGCGTGGAAGACGGCAGCATCACCATGCTCGGGACACGCATCGAAAACCAATGGTCAATGGTGCGCGAGCGCCGCAGCGTGCCGCGCCACGACGCACCATAGTGCAGCATTAGGGAGAGCATACACGCATGAAAAATAACCACCTCCAGCGCCGGCTGATCGCCAGCATCGCGCTGGCTCTATGCACGACGGCCATTCAGGCGGCAGAAAACTTGCCGAGTTCCCGCGACGCCTTGTTCGGCGACGACGAAGCGCCGAAACAAGCTGCGCCGGCTAAGCAGGAAGCCGCCCCCAAGCCGGGGGATTCCAAGGAAGCGCTGTTCGGCGATGACCTGGGGCTCCCCAAAAAGACCCCAGCCGCGTCGAGCTGGAGGGGTTATATCCAAGAAGAACTGGCGCACACCACCGCATCTCCGGCGCGTTGGTCCAAAATACTCACCCGCGCGGAAATCGAAAACCAGGGCAGGCTGAACGACAAAGTCAAATATAAGTTGAGTGCGCGGCTGGATTACGATGCGGTCTACGACCTGTATAAAAACCATTACCCGACGGATGTGCGCAACAACCAGAAACTGAATTTCAACCTGCGCGAAAACTATCTGGACGTCGACGCCGGCGACTGGGATTTCCGTCTTGGCCGCCAACAAGTGGTATGGGGCGAAGTGGTGGGGCTGTTTTTTGCCGATGTAGTTTCCGCCAAGGACGACCGCGAGTTCATCCTGCCCGATTTCGATGTGCTGCGCATTCCGCAGTGGGCGGTGCGTGCCGAATATTTCAAAAATGACTTCCATGCCGAGTTGCTGTGGATTCCCGTCCCGACCTATGACGAGATTGGCAAGCCGGGGGCTAATTTCTTCCCCGGACTGCCCGCCGTGCCCGGTTTTGCCACCCAATACCAGAACGAGCTACGCCCAGAGCGCACGCTCGGCAACACCAATTATGGCCTGCGCCTGTCCACCTTGAACAATGGCTGGGATGTTTCCGGTTTCTATTACCACAGCCTGGATGCCGCCCCTACTTTCTACCGCAATATTGCGCTTGCGCCGCAGCCAACCCTAAGCTACCAAGCACGGCATGATCGCATCCAGCAAATAGGCGGCACGGTCGCCAAGGACTTGGGCTCCTTCGTGCTGAAAGGGGAGGCGGTGTACACCCACGGCCGACAATTCAACGTGACTAATCTAACGGATTCCGACGGCGTGGTGCCGCAAAATACCCTGGATTGGGTGGCCAGTTTGGATTTCGACCTGCCCGCCGAAACCCGCCTCAACCTGCAATTGTTCCAGCGCGTGTTTTTCAACCACAACCCCGACATCATTTCCGATAAGCACGAAAATGGCTTCAGCGTGCTGTTGAATGGCAAGCTGACCCATCGTGTCGAGGCGCAAGCCTTGTGGATCGCCAGCCTAAACCGCAGCGATTGGCTGCTGCGCCCGAGCGTGACCTGGACCATGGAAAGGAACTTGCGGCTGCGCTTCGGCGCGGATATTTTCCAGGGGCCGCCGCTGGGCTTGTTCGGCCGCTTCGACAATCAGGATCGGGTGTATACCGAGTTGCGCTATAGCTACTGAGTATGGCTCAGCTAGCGCGCATCAGCTGCCGCGAACGAGGGCGCGCCGCTCGCGGTCGATACGAATAATGTAGCGTTGGATCATCGCTTGATGGGGCGCGGGTATGCCCACAAACACGCAGCCGGCGCGCAATACTGCTTGGCCGGAACGGCGTGTGGTTTTTTGTAAATTGCGCACTTCCAGTGCTGAGACCACGGTTCCCTCTTCCGGCAAGGCGATACGGCAATTTGGCAAAAGGGTTCCCTCAGCCAGGATAACTGTTCCAGGAAAACCGCTGATGCCAACTCCGCCCACGCTAATATCCGCTACTTCCGCATCAACCCGTTGGCCGCCCAAATCAGGCACGATGCAGCGCAGCGGGACACGAATCGGCGCTACCAGGCGGTAGTATTCGCGCCTTTGCAGCTTCAGCAAGCTGGACGGCAGTTTCGTACGAAAAGCCGGGCGTCCCTTAAATTCCATCTGTTCCAAAGCTGCGGTGCTAAACTGAATTTTGATGCGGTTTTGATTCGTGACAAAAATGAATTTGTTGCTCGCGAGTGCTCGGCGATTGGTTTCAGGGTCAGGGCCACAGTCGAGCACCAAGCGCCCGGTATCGGGATCCGCATCCAAAATTGAAGTTAGCAAAAACTCCTGGCCTTGGTTGAAATAAGCGGTAACGATCTCGTTTTGACGCATGATGGCGCGCAAAATTTGCGCGATTTCCTGGCGCGAGTGCACTAAAAATTTAGCGTATTCAGCGGAAAGTGCATCCTGAAATAAGTTTTGTTGATCGGCCATGAGATTAAGTTACTCGCGAAATGAGCCGTTATTGTCCTTAAAATAACTTATTGACGCTAGGCAAACCTGTCGTTTTATTCGAAAAGTTGAATCGTCATGAACACGCACGACACCCCAGCCGATAGCTGGGCCAAAACGATTGCCGATTTGCCCTTGGGCCCAGGGCCGTTGCGCAGCTTGACGCTCGAACGCCAAGAGCTCGCCGGCACCAACAGCCTCGCCATCGAGCAAGACATGTTCAAAGTGCGGCTTGCCAACTCCGAAGGCCGGCGAGAATCGGCCGATCTGTTGATCAAAAAGATGTATGCCTGGCGCGGTTACGATACCAGCGGGGTGCTCAGCGACACGCCGAACCGCATCACGCTGATGGCGGATCTCAAAGGACGGGTAATCGGCACGCTCACCCTCGGTCTCGATTCCAGCACCGGCTTACTGGTGGACCAGCTATATAAAGACGAAATCGACCGCCTGCGCCAAGAAAAACGCTTCGTCTGCGAGTTCACCAAGCTGGCGGTGGACCAGGACTCCCACTCTCAACGCGTGCTCGCCGCCTTGTTTCATCTGGCCTACATTTATGCCCACAATATCCACGGCGCGACCGATTTCGTGATCGAAGTGAATCCGCGCCATGCGGTGTTCTATAAACGCATGCTGGGCTTTGCCCAATTAGGCGAGGAACGCATGTGTCCGCGCGTCAATGCGCCGGCGGTACTGCTGCGGCTCACTTGCGAATATGCCACTGAAAACACCAAAAAATATGGCGGCACCATGCATGAATTGCCGGATGTGCGCTCGCTTTACCCCTTTGCCTTCAGCCCCGCTGACGAGGCGGGTATTACGCAGCGCCTCATGCGCGGCGAGTAGATGCGGCTGAAGAAAGTCATCGTTTTGGAGAATCCCGCCATGGAAAACATCACTGCCTCGCCTTTCGGCGTGCGAGGTGACCGACAAAGCCTTAGCCTACAAGCGCGCGCGGAAATTCAAAAGTTAAGCGGGCCGCGTCCACTGTTCTTTCTACTGACCGCGCTCTATGCCTGGGTCGTCATCGTCGGCGTCATTTGGTGGGCGGTCACGGCACATAGCGTTTGGGTTAGCCTGTTCGCCATTTTTATTGTCGCAACACGGCAAAACATGCTGGGTTTATTGGTGCACGATCAAGCGCATTGCCTGGGTTTTCCGGCTCGGCCCGGCGATCTGATCACCAACCTGATTGCGGCTTACCCCCTTTTAGCGATTACGGTTGAAGGGTATGCGCAGGTACACCTGTCGCATCACAAATACTTCTTTACCGATAAAGATCCGGATTTCCTGCGCAAGAGCGGCCCGGAATGGACTTTCCCAATGTCTGGCTTCGGCATCTCAAAACTGTTGCTGACAGATATCCTGGGTCTAAATACCTGGAAATTGATTAAAAGCAAACAACTGCCAGGCGAGGCCTTCAAACGACCGCACCCCACGCCGCTTTGGGTACGCCTAAGCTTTTATGCCGCCTTGGCTGGCATCTTGACCATCACCGAGGCCTGGGGAATATTCTTGCTGTATTGGGTGGTGCCGATCCTCACATTTCTGCAAGCCATCGTGCGCTGGGGCGCTATTTGCGAGCATAAGTACAATTTGCCGCATGCCAGCATTGCCGATTCATCGCCCATTATTTTGCCGCGCTGGTGGGAGAAATTGTTGTTACCGAACTTGAATTTCACGCTGCACCCTTATCATCATTATTTTCCGGGCGTTTCCTTCTCCATGCTACCCAAGGTGCATGCGATTTTTTGCCGCGAAGGATTAATCGATGACAACCGCGTATTTCACGGTTATGGTGCCTATCTGAAATACCTGATGGGGCGGCCGTACGCGCCCAAGACCCTGACCACGGCCACATGACACGAGGCAAACCGTGCAATTTGATTATGCCGCAGCATTCTCCCGCAATATTGGCTGGATAACAGAATCCGAACAGCAAATCCTTCGTAGTAAACGTATCGCTATTGCCGGCATGGGCGGAGCTGGCGGCGCGCACTTGCTGGCACTCACCCGGCTTGGCATCGGCGGCTTTCACATTGCGGACTTCGATACCTTCGAGATTCATAACCTGAATCGTCAGGCGGGTGCATCCATGTCGCTGCTTGACCGCCCCAAAGTGGAGGTCATGGCGGAATTGGCGCGCGACATTAATCCCGAATTGGAACTTACAATATTTCCACAAGGCGTTACCGCTGAAAACGTGCCGGAATTTCTCACCGGCGTTGATCTGTATGTCGACGGTCTCGACTTTTTTGCCTTAGCGGCGCGCGAACACGTCTTCGCCTACTGCGCCCAGCACGGCATTCCCGCCATCACGGTGGCGCCGCTCGGCATGAGTGCCGCCCTACTGAATTTTCTGCCTGGCGGCATGAGCTTCGAAGACTATTTTCAATTAAGCGGCCGGCCCGAGATGGAGAAAGCGGTGCGCTTCCTGATCGGCCTGGCGCCGGCCTTATTGCACCGGCGCTACCTGGCGGACAAATCCCGCGTTGATCTCAAGGCCCACAAGGCGCCTTCCACTGGCATGGGCTGCCAACTTTGCGCGGGCATAGCCGGTAGCGAAGCACTCAAAATCTTGTTACAACGCGGCCAAGTCTCGGCCGCGCCACACGGCATCCAGTTCGATGCTTATCGAAACAAGTTAGCCCATACCTGGCGCCCCGGCGGCAATCGCAATCCACTAAACCGCTTGGCCATCGCCATCGCTCGCCATCAACTTGGGGTTTAAGATGCAGGCTCTCCCGCCACACCTTGAACGCATTTTAAATCTAGCCCGCTGGTCGCCTAGCGGCGACAACACCCAACCGTGGCGTTTCGAAATCCTCGGCGACGAACATATTCTGGTGCACGGCTTCGATACCCGCGACCATGTGGTCTACGACCTGGATGGCCACTCCAGCCAACTTGCGGTCGGCGCACTGTTGGAAACCATCAGCATCGCCGCCAGCGCCGAAGCGCGTAGCGCAAGCATCCAGCGTCGCCCCGACACCCCTGAGACGCACTTGCTGTTCGATGTCCATTTTCAACCAAAGTTGGGCATGACACCGGATGCCCTGGTCCCGCACATTGAGACGCGCACGGTGCAGCGCCGCTCCATGTCCACGCACACCTTAAGTGCCGAGCAAAAGCAGACGCTTGCCGCGTCCCTACCCGAGGGTTATTCCGTACACTGGCATGAAACACTTGCCCAGCGCTGGCATATGGCTAAGTTCATGTTTGCCTGTGCAAAAATCCGCCTGACCATCCCCGAAGCCTATACCCAGCACAAATCCATTATTGAATGGGGCGCGCAATTCAGTGACGACAAAGTCCCTGGCCAAGCTGTGGGCGTAGACCCGGTTACTGCACGCTTCATGCGCTGGGTCATGGCCAGTTGGCAGCGTGTCGAGTTTTTTAACACTTTTTTATTGGGTCATCTGCCGCCGCGGCTGCAATTGGAACTGCTGCCCAGCCTGCGCTGCGGCGCTCATTTTGCCTTGTCAGCCCCGGCACCCCTCAATAGCATTGACGACTATCTGGGCGCTGGCCGAGCCATGCAACGCTTCTGGCTGAGTGCGGCCAAAATAGGCTGGTTCATCCAGCCCGAAATGACCTCAGTGATTTTTACGCGCTACCATCGTCGAGGAATTGCTTTTTCCAAACATGCAGCCGCTTTGGAGATGGCCGGGCGGCTAAATGAGCGCTTGGCCCAAATCGTCGGCTTGGCGGAGATAGCTCGCGTTTATTTCGTGGGACGGATCGGGGCAGGGCCAAAGCCAATAGCCAGATCGACCCGCAAGACAGTTGCACAGTTACTCATGGCACCGCCTCATCGCCAATCGGATGGAGTGATTTAACATGACGCAACTGGATCAGGAGCAACGCAACTTTATCTTGCAGAGCGCCATCCAGGCGCCCTCAGCGGACAACCACCACCGGATCCGCTTCCAGGTTGACGCTGACACCATCCATATCCGCTACACCGAGGAACTCCTCCCTCAAGGCGGCTATAAGCGCGTGCTGGCACTATTGTCCCTGGGTGCAGTGGTGGAAAATCTTAGCATCGCCGCCAGCCGTTTTGGGTTGGGCGCGCAAACCACGCTATTAGCCGATCCGATTCAGCCCCGCCTAGCTATTCAAATCCGCTTACAACCCGCTCAGGCAGCGGCCGACCCTCTGTGGCAAGTGATCCCCCTGCGCCACACCAACCGCCAAGTGCGCTATCGCGGCCCCAAGCTGAGTGCTATAGAGCGTAGCGACTTAGATTCAGCCGTAGGCGCCTATCCCAGCAGCCAATTGATCTGGCTGGACGATCCAGCACAACGCAAGCAAGTCCTACGCCTCATGCGTCGCGCAGAAACCGCGCGTTACCGCAACCCGATTTTGCACCAGGAATTCTTTTCCGCCATTCGCTTTGACGTGGGCTGGCATGCCAGCTGTACGGAAGGCTTGCCTCCCGGCGCTTTGGCAGTGGAGCCGCCGCTGCGCCCGCTGTTTAAGCTGCTGCGCCATTGGCCGGTCATGCGCTGGGCCAATTTATTATTTGGCGCCGACCACATAATGGGCTTGCGTGTCAGTGACTTGCCCTGCCGGCTGGCACCGAATTTGGGCTTGCTGGCCGTAAAAAATACCGATCATCCAACCGTGTTCGATACCGGGCGCGCATTTCAGCGCCTCTGGCTTACCCTCACCAACCAAGGCCGGGTTTTGCAACCCATGCCGGCCTCCGCGCTTTATGCGCTGGAAGGAGTGCAGGCAGAGGACATCCCTATAAAGTTGCAACAAGACCTGGCGCAAGGCTGGAAATCCAGCCTTGGTGCCAATATCCCATTGATTTTATTTAGGGTTGGAGTTGCAAGGCCGGGGAAAATCATGGCTGGACGGCCACAGCCCGAGTTTTTTCTGGATATGCCTCCAGAGCACGCACACTAGTTTGGCACGGGCAACTTGTCGGAATATTTTACGCTTTCAGCTGCAAACACCGCCAACAAAATATACATCTATATGAATTATAACGATATTTTATATTGGCACGATACCTGCTTATTAATTCAGCGTAGGGCTGCTTTTCTGGCCCGCAGGAATTAATAACCCATTTTTATGTTTCGAAGGAGAATGAAATGATCAAAAAAATTATCGCCTCGGCCGTGATCGCCCTAGGTCTGGCGGCTTCTGGCTCGGCTTCGGCTATCGTCGTAAACGGCGTAAATTTTGGCACGCCCGGCACCACCCACCTGGAAACCACCACCTTGGCTGAAACCTATGTTAATGCCGTCGGCCAAACCCTGACGGGATATGGCGTAGTCAATACGGTGAACGGCAATCCTTTGTACGCGACAACGCCTGGTCAATACCTGTACTTCGTGCTTAACTATACAGTTAGCGCCTTCAACGTTGACGCAATGGGTCAAGGTACTGTTGGTTTCAATGCCGGAACCGTAAACCTTTATCTTAATCCCTTTATCAACCTGCTAAACCAGTCATCCGCAGCCAATCTTGCCACCATCCAAGGCGGTAATTTATGGGCTACCTTGGCAGGCCACACCTCTGCTCCTACCGGCACTGAACTGTTTGCCACCGGCGCGCTGACCGGCGCCCAACTGTCCTTTAACGGCGCAGGCCTGCTGGATATAGCATCTGGCGCGAATGGGGTGTTTAACTTCCTTAACGGCAATAGCATTGCCGACGGCCTTGGCGGCTTCGCGGACATCGGCGTTACCACCTCTGGCAGCAATACTCAGTTGAATATAAATGACAACACGACAGGTTGTACAACTGGTCGCGCGGAAGTTGGTCAGTGGTGTTTTCAAGGTTCAGCCGATCTGCGCGGTGCGACCGTGCCGGAACCTGGTGTCCTAAGCCTGGTAGGCCTAGGTCTGTTGGGCATGGGTGCCGCACTGCGTAAGCGCAAATCTGCATAATTAATAAAAATTGGGGTTGAAACACTAAAGACCCCAGGCAAGACTTAAACCCCCGCCTTACAAGAAGGCGGGGGTTTTTCATTTATATAACCTCAGCGGCCCATATCCGGATTGGGGAGGGGATGCCCGAATCAGATTGCAGCTTACGCGGAAGTGCATCGAATTGACGGTGCCTGGGCGGATATCCTTCCATTCGAGAGCCAAGGAATTTCAAGCTTCGCTTAACCAGCCGCCTGCGCCGCTTTTCTCGCCCACAGCACAACATATTGCGTCATGCTTGCCAGACAACTGGCCAATACAGCTAGAAAGCCGGGCATCAGCCAGTCGGGCACCGCAAGCAACTGCGCCTGATGCGCCATGACAAAAATAAACAAGCTAAAGGCCATGAGCGTATGCAGCTTGCCTAGCCAGGTGGGGCGAATATCGATCTCGCCGAACAAATGGTGATACGCAAACGCGCCGGCGACGATCACGCTGTCGCGCACCACCATCGCCAGCGTGAGCCATAAAGGCACTAAGCCTTGAAAGCTCAGGATCAACAGGCAGGTTAGGGTGATGAGTTTGTCGGCCAGCGGGTCTAGGGCCGCGCCAAACTCGGTGTATTGATTGAAGTGACGCGCAATGAAGCCGTCCAGCGCATCCGTAATGGCGGCAAGTACGAAGGTATACAGCGCATAGTCGTAATGACCGCGCATCAGGAAGTAAGCCAGCAAGGGCGCGGCCAGCACGCGCAGCGCGGTGAGGACGTTCGGCACATTCCACACCACTTTCATTTAGAGCTCCCCTGGTTAGGCCGGGCTAGATCCAATCCTTGCCGATGAGAAAATCGCTATACAGCTTTGCTTCCGGCGTTCCGGCTTCGGGCTGCCAATCGTAGCGCCATTTCACGATCGGCGGCAGCGACATCAAAATCGACTCGGTGCGCCCACCGCTTTGCAGGCCGAAGATGGTGCCGCGGTCATACACCAGATTGAATTCCACGTAGCGTCCGCGTCGATAAGCCTGGAAATCCCGTTCGCGATCAGTGTAGGGCGTATCCAAGCGCCGCTCCAGAATCGGCGCATAGGCCGACAGAAAATGGTCGCCCACGCTTTCGACTAAATTAAAGCAATGCTCGAAGCCGCCCTCGCTCAAGTCATCGAAAAAAATTCCGCCCACGCCGCGCGGCTCTTGCCGATGCTTGAGATAAAAATATTCGTCGCACCATTTTTTGTACTTGGCGTGATAATCCGCGCCGAAAGGCAGCAGTGCATTGCGGCACATGCCGTGGAAATGCACCGCGTCTTCTTCGAAACCATAATACGGTGTCAGATCCATGCCGCCGCCGAACCACCACACCGGTTCTGCGCCCGCTTTCTGCGCCAGGAAAAAGCGCACATTCATGTGCACCGTCGGCGCATAAGGGTTGCGCGGATGGAACACCAGCGACACACCCATCGCCTCGAAACCACGTCCGGCCAGTTCCGGACGATTGGCCGAGGCCGAGGGCGGCAGCTTGTCGCCGAACACATGCGAGAAATTCACCCCGCCGCGCTCCAGCACATTGCCCTCTTCCATCACGCACGATAATCCGCCGCCGCCCTCAGGACGTTGCCAAGCATCGCGTTTAAAGGTTTTGCCGTCGATTTGCTCGATGCGTTCGACGATGAGTTCTTGCAGCTCGGTGAGAAAAGTTTTAACGCGTGCGGTGTCCATTTTTATCCACGTAATTTATTGCCGGATTGAAGATCAATTATAGCCGAGGGTTTCTTGTGCTTGCCCACACGCCCCGGCAGCACCCGCACCTGAGCGCCAAAAGCACGCTGCACATCAGCCGCCCGCGTCAGCGGTTTTAAGCCTGCGACATTCGCGCTGGTCGAAACCAAAGGGCCGAGCAGATGCGTCAAGCGCGCAACTTCTGGATGCGCGGATACGCGAACGGCCAGCGTTCGGTGTTTGCCCGTAACGCCTTTGGGTGCCCGCGCGGAAGTCGGCAACAAAAAGGTGTAAGGGCCAGGCCAATGCTGTTTTAGCGTCGCTTGCTGGCGCTCATTCAAGGGCTGAATGAAGCGTCGCACTTGCGCCAAATTCGCCGCCACCAAGATCAGGCCTTTAGTCCAAGGACGATGTTTGAGGCGCAGAATTTTTTGTACCGCGGCGCGGTTGCGCGGATCGCAGCCCAGGCCAAAGCAAGATTCGGTGGGGTAGGCGATGACGCCGCCGCGCTTGAGATAAGCGCGCAAGCTGGATTGAGAAAACACGCTTTCTCCTGCGTGACGCTAAACGCCTAGCCCTTCAACTTGGCTTGCAGCGCCGCGTCCTTCTGCTTGATCTGTTCGGCGTTGGCGGCGCGCTCGGCGATCAATCGCTGATGCAAGGCATCGTCGGCGCCGGCCAAAATTTGCGCGGCCAAATAGGCGGCGTTTTTCGCGCCGGCCTTACCCACGGCGACGGACGCGACCGGGATGCCGCCCGGCATCATGACCGTGGAAAGCAGCGAATCCCAGCCGGAAAGCGGGCCGCCTTCCATCGGCACGCCGATCACCGGGCGCAAGGTGTGCGCGGCAACCGCGCCCGCCAAGTGTGCGGCCAAGCCGGCGGCGCAGATGAACACTTTGCAGCCGCGCGTTTCGGCCTGGATCACATATTCACGCGTGGCATCCGGCGTGCGATGCGCGGAAGTGATTTTGACTTCCCAGGTAATGCCAAGACTGCTGAGCGTATCCAGCGTGGTTTGCATGGTGGGCAGATCGGAATCGGAGCCCATTAAAACAGCGACGAATGGT
Source organism: Pseudomonadota bacterium (assembly GCA_021812385.1). GTDB lineage: Bacteria > Pseudomonadota > Gammaproteobacteria > Burkholderiales > Thiobacteraceae > RBG-16-58-11. The sequence continues at coordinate 53,164 of JAKANO010000008.1, forward strand.
TTGGTCATTGCTCTCTCCAAAAATAAACTATTTTCCGCGCGGGCCAAGCGCGCGGTAACCGATATCGCGGCGCATTTGCGCGCCGTCGAATTTAATTTGATCGGCGATTTCATAGGCGCGGCGCTGCGCCATTTTTACCGTATCGCCCAGCGCGGTCACGCACAGCACGCGCCCGCCCGAAGTAAATACATCCCGCCCAGTCTGCTGCGTGCCGGCATGGAACACCATGTAGTCTTCGCCCTTGGGCGGCAGGCCGGTAATCAAGTCGCCCTTGCGCGGACTGTCGGGATAGCCGGCGGCGGCCATCACCACGCCCAGCGCGGTGCGCCTATCCCACTCGGCATCGACCGTGTGCAGCGTGCCATTCACCGCATGTTCCAGCAGGTTCAGCAGATCGCTTTTCAGGCGCAGCATGATGGGCTGGGTTTCGGGATCGCCCATGCGGCAATTGAACTCCAGCACCTTGATATTGTGTTGCGCATCGATCATCACGCCGGCGTAGAGAAAGCCGGTATAGCGGATACCGTCTTTGGCCATGCCCTGCACCGTGGGCATGATCACTTCGCGCAAGATGCGCGCGTGCAATTCCGGGGTGACCACCGGCGCCGGGGAATACGCGCCCATGCCGCCGGTGTTGGGGCCCTGATCGTGATCCAGCAAACGCTTGTGATCTTGGCTGGTGGCCATGGGCAGCACGTGCTCGCCATCCACCAGCACGATGAAGCTGGCTTCTTCGCCCAGCAGACATTCTTCGATTACCACCCGCGCACCGGCCTCGCCCAGCTTTTGATCGCCCAGCATCATGTCCACGGCGGCATGCGCCTCGTTCAAGCTTTGCGCGACCACCACGCCTTTGCCGGCGGCCAGGCCATCGGCCTTGATGACGATCGGCGCGCCTTGTTGCTCGATATACGCATGCGCCTCGGCGGCTTGGGTGAAGGTGGCATAAGCCGCGGTGGGAATACCGTGGCGCAGCATGAAGGCCTTGGCGAAATCCTTGGAAGACTCGAGCTGCGCCGCGGCTTGGGTCGGGCCGAAAATTTTCAGGCCAGCGGCACGAAAAGCATCGACCACGCCCGCCGCCAACGGCGCTTCGGGGCCGACCACGGTAAGGTAAATATCTTCCTGTTGGGCGAATTCAACGAGTTCGGGAATGCCTGTGATCGGCACATTCGCGAGATCCGGGTCGCGCGCCGTGCCGCCATTGCCGGGCGCGACATAGATGCGCTGAATGCGCGGCGACTGCGCGAGTTTCCAGGCGATTGCGTGTTCGCGGCCGCCGTTACCGATGACGAGTAGTTTCATGTTTGCTTCAAATTTGCTGTCACAGAAAACCTTTTTACCGCAAAGGACGCGAAGGTGCGCAATGGAAGGACTATGCCAAAATAACTTTGCGTACCTTCGCGTCCTTTGCGGTTATCGCTTTAGATCTGGATTTAGTGCCTAAAATGCCGCATCCCGGTGAACACCATGGCCATGCCGTGTTCGTTGGCGGCGGCGATCACTTCTTCGTCGCGCATGCTGCCGCCGGGTTGAATCACGGCGACAATCCCGGCTGCTGCCGCTTGGTCGATACCATCGCGGAACGGGAAGAAGGCATCCGATGCCATCACCGAACCGGCCACCGGCAAGCCCGCGTGCTCGGCCTTAATCGCGGCGATGCGCGCGGAATTGATGCGGCTCATTTGCCCCGCGCCGACACCGATGGTCATTTTGTCTTTCGCATAAACAATCGCATTCGATTTCACGAACTTGGCCACGCGCCAGGCAAACAACAAGTCGGCCATTTCGGCTTCGGTCGGCGCGCGCTGGCTCACCACCTTGAGTTCATCGTACAGCGCTTGGTCCGCTTCTTGCAGCAACACGCCGCCCGTGACGCGCTTGAAATCGATGCGCGGCGCAGGCTCATTCGGCCACACGCCGCATTCCAACAAACGCACGTTCTTCTTCGCTGCCGCGATTTCCACCGCGGCGGCGGAAATTTTTGGCGCGATGATCACTTCCACGAATTGGCGCTCGGTGATCGCTTGTGCCGTCGCCGCATCCAGCTCGCCATTGAAGGCGATAATGCCGCCGAACGCGGATTCCGGATCGGTCTTGTAGGCGCGATCATAGGCGTGTAAAAAATTCGCGCCGTAAGCCACGCCGCAGGGATTGGCATGCTTGACGATGACGCAAGCCGGGCCTTCGTTATATTGTTTGATGCATTCCAGCGCGGCATCGGCATCGGCGATGTTGTTGTAGGACAACTCCTTGCCTTGCAACTGGCGCGCGGTGGCGATAGAGGCTTCGCGGTCGCCGGGGCTGGTATAGAACGCCGCGCTTTGGTGCGGGTTCTCGCCATAGCGCAGTTCCTGCGCGATGCTGAAATGCAGGTTGAGGCGTTTCGGAAAACCTTCGCGGCGTCCGCGCGAATCGATCGAGGTCAAATAATTGCTGATGGTGCCATCGTATTCCGCGGTGTGCGAAAACGCCTTGCGCGCCAGCTCGAAGCGCGTATCGGCCGCGAGAATGCCGCCGGTCATTTCCATTTCCGAAATCACGCGCTTGTAGTCGGCCGGATCGGTGACCACCGCGACGTGATGATAATTTTTCGCTGCGGCGCGCACCATGGTCGGGCCGCCGATGTCGATATTTTCGATGGCGTCGTTGAGCGTGCAATTCGGTTTGGCGATCGTGGCCGCGAACGGATACAGATTCACCACCACCAAATCGATCGGCGGAATGTCCGCTTCTTGCATGGCTTTAACATGCGCATCCAAATCGCGCCGCCCGAGAATGCCGCCATGAATTTTCGGGTGCAGGGTCTTCACCCGGCCATCCAACATCTCCGGGAAACCGGTGTAGTCGCCGACTTCAATCACCGGAATGCCGCTCTCGGCCAGCAGCTTGGCGGTGCCGCCGGTGGACAAAATTTCGACTTTGAATTTTCTGAGGGTTCGAGCGAAATCGACAATGCCATGCTTGTCGGAAACACTGATCAGCGCGCGTTTAATATTGGACATGTGAATTTTCTGGGTTATTTGATTTTGTAAATTTGCATTTTCTTGCGCAGCGTATTGCGATTGATGCCGAGCAATTCCGAGGCGTGGGTTTGATTGCCCTCGGCGTGCTGCAGCACGGTTTCGATCAAGGGTTTTTCGACCGAGGCCAGCACCATGTCGTAGATCGTGCCCGGCTTTTCGCCATCGAGGTGCTTAAAATACTCCTGCACGGCTTTGCGTACGCAAGCCGATAGCTCATTGTCCTTGTGTGCCATCCCTGTGCCCTTGTTCTGCTTTAATGTTGTAATGCGCCGGCTGCCTGCCCGGTCTTGTGTCTATGCGGCGAGTTCTGTTTCCGCTGCCTCGCCATTTGCTTCGTAGGTCAAATGCGGCGCATGCGCCAACAACTGCGAGAAGAAATAATTCACCGCATTTAATTGTTCTTGAGTCGTTTCCAATTGGTTCATGCGATGGCGAAAGCTGGCGGAGCCCGTCAGCCCCTTGGTATACCAAGAGATGTGCTTGCGCGCCATGCGCACGCCGCTGTATTCGCCATAGAAACAATATAGGTCGGCCAAGTGATCGAGCAAGACGCGGTGGATTTCCGCTACTTCCGGTTCCGGCAATTTGTTGCCGGTTTCCAGGTAGTACGCGATCTCGCGAAAAATCCACGGCCGGCCTTGTGCCGCGCGGCCGATCATCACGGCATCGGCGCCGGTGTAGTCGAGTACGTACTTGGCCTTTTCCGGCGTGGTGATATCGCCATTGGCGATAATCGGAATGTGCGCGCTGGCTTTAATCGCGGCAATGGTATCGTACTCGGCGGAGCCCGTGTAACCGCACGCGCGCGTGCGGCCATGAATCGCCAGCGCCTGGATGCCGCTGCCCTCGGCAATCTTCAGGATGGATAGCGCATTTTTATGTTCGCGATCCCAGCCGGTGCGGATCTTCAAGGTCACCGGCACGTTCACCGCGCCCACCACCGCTTCGAGGATTTGCGCCACCAGCGGCTCGTTTTGCAGCAGCGCGGAGCCCGCCATCACATTGCAAATTTTCTTCGCCGGGCAACCCATATTGATATCGATGAGCTGCGCGCCGTTATCCACATTATGCTTGGCCGCCTCGGCCATCATGGCCGGGTTGGCGCCGGCGATCTGCACTGAAATCGGGTCGACCTCGCCCTCGTGGTTGGCGCGCCGCTGCGTCTTGGCCGAACCCCACAGCAGCGAATTGCTCGCCACCATCTCGGACACCGCCATGCCCGCGCCCAACTGTTTGCACAATTGGCGGAATGGCCGATCGGTCACGCCCGCCATGGGCGCGACAATCAGATTGTTCTTGAGTTGGTAAGGACCGATTTGCATGGCAACGACGGAAAACAAAAGGGTGCCTATTTTATACGCAATTGCGCGCGCGGCAAAATTTCTCGGCGCATTTTCGCATTTGACATGCCATTGGCACGGTTGCAAGATAAGCCAAATTCTTAAGTGGGTTCGCTATGCCTTTGATTCTCGCTATCACAGTCATCATCCAAGCCTTTTTCATCTACCACGTGATTCGCAACAACCGCCCCTACTGGTGGGCGTTCTTGATCCTCTCCACGCCCATCGTGGGCTGCGCCATTTATTACTTCGTCGAAATTTTTCCGCATTCCAAAGAGCACCGCTCGGTGCGCCGCACCGGACGCAATTTGCTGCGCGCCTTGAACCCAGATGCCGCCATGCGCAAGCGCATTGATGAAGCCGAAATCTGTGGCAGCGTAGCCAACAAAACCGCGCTCGCGGAGGAATGTTTAGCCGCCGGCTTTGCTGAAGACGCCATTCGCCTTTATCAAAGCTGCCTCACCAGCGCCCATGCCAATGACCCTTTGTTGATGTTCGGTCTTGCGCGGGCTTATCTTGATCATGGCGCAGCTCCGCAAGCCTTATTGCAACTGCAGCAACTCCAAGCCGATCACCCTAAATTTAAACCGCTTGAAGTGCGCCTGCTCCAAGCGCGCGCTTTAGCGCTCAGCGGCGACGCGCATGCCGCGCTCGCCGCTTACGAGGAGCTGGTCCCGATCTATACCGGGCTGGAAGCCAAATGCCGCTATGCTTTGCTGCTGCAACAGACCGGCCATCTCAAACAAGCGGCCACGCTATTCCAAGAAATCCTGCTGCATGCCAAGCGTTTCAACGTCAATCTCGAGTCCGAGCAAGAATGGGTAGGCATCGCTCGTCAAGGCGGCCTGCCGCAATAAACACAGTAAGAGTAGACTGCCAAGATATCTATTTCCCCAAACAAGGAGGCTGTCATGCGTTTCATTCTTGCACTTCTGATTCTTGCTTTTGCCGCCATCAGCTACGCCGCACCGAACAACATGCCCAAGCGCAAACCCGGCCTGTGGGAAATCAAAATGCAGTCGCCGGAAATGGAAATGGCGATGATCAGCCAGCACTGCATCGATGAAAAAACCGACAACCTGCTGCAGCAACAGGGCCGCGCTCAATCCAGTCAGAAGTGCAGTAACAGCTCCGTGCGCAAGGAGGGCGACAAAATTATCGTGGAATCGGAATGCCAGTACGAAGGCCGTACGGCGCGCACCAAGGCGGTTTTTTCCGGGGACTTTAGCCAGCACTACCGTGGCGAGATCCACACCACTTATACGCCGCCCCTGCACAACATCAAATCTTCCACGCAGACTTTCAAAGGGAAGTGGCTGGGCGCTTGCAAGCCCGGACAAAAACCCGGCGATGTGGTGATCCCCGGCATGGGCTCGATGAACCTGAACGAGATGATGAAAAACATTCCGAATGGCCACCAGCCGCGCACACCGCGTTAGTTTTAAAATAACGCATGCCGCCGAGCAGCCTGAGCCGCCGTCAATTTCTGCAACTTCTGCTGTGGTCGCTGTTCGCCATGCGGCCCTCCAGCGCATTGGCCAATGCCGTTCCGGAAATAGCCGCCCCCAGCAAAGGCCCGCGCGCTGCATTCGAACAATCCTTGCGCGCCTTTGTCGATGTGCTGATTCCCGCCGACGCGCTCAGCGCGGCGGCTTCCGCAGTTGGCGTGGATGCGCAAATCATCGCCCTCTCCAAGAACGACTACCGGTTTCGAAAATTACTCAGCGTCGGCTTTAAGTGGCTGGATTCGCAGATGCCCGGCGGCTTCGCGCAATTGTCCGAAGACGCGCAAATTCGTGTCGTCGATTGGATGTCGCAAGCGGATGGCAACAGCTTGCCGCGTCGGCTGTTCGAGATTTTGCGCTATGAGTCCATGTCCTTCTATTACGCCGATCATCGCAGCTGGCAAGGTCTGCGCATCCAGCGCCCGCCGCAGCCGATCGGCTATCCCGATCACGCGGGCTGAGCATGCGCCGCTCCGATTTCGATGTGGTGATCGTCGGCGCCGGCGCCGGCGGTGCTGCCGCGGCTTGGCGCCTTTGCACCCAGGGCCTGCGCGTATTGGTGCTGGAAGCGGGGCCGGCCTACGACCCGCGCAAGGACTACAAGCTGGATACGGAGCACTGGGAAACCGAACTCTTTCCCGCCAAGCCGGGCAGCGCGGGGCGCTATGTTTTCGCACCGATGCAGCCCTTGGAAGAAAAATACAGCGATCTACGCTCCTGGAATTTGGTGAGCGGGCGCAGCAATCTGAGCGCGCGCCGCGAACCCAGCGGGCCAGGCTACCACCACGTGCGCGGTGTGGGCGGCTCCACCCTGCATTTCACCGGCGAGGCGCATCGCCTGCATCCGCAAGCCATGCAGATGCGTTCGCGTTTCGGCGTCGCTGCCGACTGGCCGATGGACTACGCGACGCTGGAGCCTTATTACACCATCGCCGAGCAACTGATAGGCGTAGCCGGTTCCAACGAAGCGGGCGCCCTGGGGGAACGCTGGCGCAGCGCGCCTTATCCGCTCCCCGCGCATGCGCTGAATAAAGGTTCGCAGCGCCTGGGGCAAGCCGCCGCCGCGCTCGGCCTGCGCTGGAGCGCCAACCCGCGCGCTGCACTATCGCAGGCTTACGACGGCCGGCCCGCCTGTAACTATTGCGGTAATTGCAACCGTGGCTGCCCCAGAACCGACAAGGGCTCGGTGGATGTCACCTTCATGCATCATGCGCTCGCCACGGGGCGCTGCGAAGTGCGCAGCGACACCAGCGTCACTCGGATTTTGACTGCGCCCAATGGCACGGTGCGGGAAATCGAGTGCGTGGATAAATTGCGCAAACGCTCACGCATCCCGGTCAAGCGCCTGATTTTGGCGTGCGGCGCGATCGAGACGCCGCGCCTGCTGCTGGCCTCGGCCAATCGCTCGGCGCCGCGGGGCCTCGCCAACGAATCCGGCCAAGTGGGCAAAAATCTCATGGAGTCGCTCAGCTGGATTAGCAGCGGCTTGCTGGAAGAGTCCGTGGATTCTTTTAAGGGCTTGCCGGCGGACGCCATCTGCTGGGATTACAACCGGCCCGACGCCATCCCGGGCGTGGTCGGCGGCTGCCGTTTTTCCGCCGCCGTGCATGAAGCCAGCCTGGTTGGCCCGATCAACTACGCCCTGCGCATCGTGCCGGGCTGGGGCAAGGCGCATAAAGCCGCGATGCGCAAAACTTTCGGTGCGGCGCTCAGCATCGGCGCAATCGGCGAGTTCCTGCCGAATGCCGGCACCTACGTCGATCTGGACCCCAAGGCGCGCGACGCGCACGGCATGCCCTTGGCCAGAATCCACTCGCAATTGGGCGAACAGGAAATTTTGAAACTGCAATTCATGGCCCAGACCTGCCGCCAAATCCTGCACGGCGCCGGGATCCGGCAACTCGCGGAAGAATACGGCACTTACGACTACTTCAGCGCGGCGCACGTCTTCGGCACTTGTCGCATGGGCAACAATCCCAATGAAGCGGTGGTGGATGCGCAGGGCAGCAGCCATCGTCGGCGCAATCTGTTCATCTGCGACGCCAGCGTTTTCCCCAGCAGCGGCGGCGGCGAGGCGCCTTCGCTCACCATCGAGGCACTGGCGCTGCGCTGTGCCGACCATATCCTCGGCTTGGTACGCGCAAACACACCGGTTTAGGAATACTTGCAAAGCATCTCCCGCAACGGCGCCGGTTTGCCTTCGATACCATAAGCGTCTACCATAATAAACATTCAGACTTGCTTATCCTCAATGCATAAAGGTGCTCCAACATGAAAAAAATCATCGCCGCGATTGCGCTGTCTGCCCTGGCCTCGACTTCCTTTGCAGGCTTTGCGCCCGTGTCTCCGACCATTACCTCCACCCCGACCAAAAAAACCGACAATAAATTCTATGCCGGCTTGAACTGGACCCTCGGCGAAAGCGCCATCCCGCAGTTCGTGCTCGGCTTTCGCAATGCCAAGGTCACTTCCGGCGGCGATGTGTATGGCAGCAGCGTGAGCATGAGCTTTCACCTGGCCAAACCCGGTCCGGGGAAACTCAAATTGGGCTACTTCGAAGGTAAAGACGATCTGCAGGGCGAAGCGGGGCTGGGTTACGATTTCGCCAGCAATAAGTTCCTCGGCGGCATCGGCGTGCAAGGGCCTTATCTCACGGGCGGACTGGACTACCTGCTCGGCGGTACTTTCGAGCCTTACCTGGGCGTCAATAGCATCGGCAAATACAAGAAACCGGCCGCAAATACCGTCGCCAGCTGCCCCGTAAACTACACGCTTAGCGGTGGCACCTGCGTGTTCAACCCGGTGTAATCGAACAGTCATTAGGGTCTGGTTCGCACCCGCCGTTTGATTCCAAGGCTTCGGCTCCGCAAGGGCCGAAGCCTTTTTTGTTTAGTGCGCCCGCTCCCAATTCGGACCCACGCCGACTTCGGCTTCCAAGGCCACATCGAGTTGCGCCACGCCGGCCATCAGGCGCGGCAGTTCGGTTTTGATCAGCGCCAATTCGGACTCGGGCACTTCCAGCACCAGCTCGTCGTGCACTTGCATGATGATGCGCGATTGCATTTTTTCACTCAGCAAATAGCGGTGCACGGCGATCATGGCGAGCTTGATCAAGTCCGCCGCGGTGCCTTGCATCGGCGCATTGATCGCGGCGCGCTCCGCGGCCTGGCGGCGCATGCCGTTGCCGCCGTGGATTTCCGGTAGCCATAGGCGGCGTCCGAACACGGTTTCGACATAACCTTGGGCGCGCGCCGTTTCGCGGGTGCGGTTCATGTAATCGGCCACGCCGGGGTAACGCGCGAAATAGCGGTCGATATACGACTGCGCCGCCGTGCGCTCGATGCCCAGCTGGCTCGCCAAACCGAAGGCCGACATGCCGTAGATCAAGCCGAAGTTGATCACCTTGGCGTAGCGCCGCTGTTCGCTGCTGACTTCATCCACACCGACGCCGAACACTTCTGCGGCAGTGGCGCGGTGGATGTCCTCGCCCGCCGCGAAGGCGTTGAGGAAGCCCGCGTCGTGCGATAAATGCGCCATGATGCGCAGCTCGATTTGCGAATAGTCGGCCGACACCAGCACGCTGCCCGGCGGGGCAATAAAGGCTTCGCGAATGCGCCGGCCTTCGACGGAGCGCACCGGGATATTTTGCAGATTCGGATCGGAACTCGCCAAGCGCCCGGTGACCGCCACCGCTTGGTTGTAGCTGGTGTGCACGCGGCCGGTGCGCGCATCCACCATGCGCGGCAGCTTGTCGGTGTAGGTGGACTTGAGCTTGGCCATGCCGCGATATTCGAGCAATAATTTCGGCAGCGGATAATCGAGCGCAAGTTCCTGCAACACGTCCTCGTCGGTCGAGGGCGTGCCGCTGGGGGTTTTCTTCTTCACCGGCAGGCCGAGCTGATTGAATAAAATCTCCTGGATCTGTTTCGGCGAATTGAGGTTGAACGGCTGCCCGGCCAGCGCCTGCGCTTGGCGCTCCAGCTCAACCAGCTTCATGCCCAGCTCATGGCTTTGGTCGGCCAGCAATTGGCTGTCCAGCAGCACGCCGGTGCGCTCGATGTCGAACAACACTTCGGCCGTCGGCATTTCGATTTGTTCATACACATATTGCAGTTTTTCTTCGCGCGCGATTTGCGGGTACAGCGCCTGATGCAGGCGCAGCGTGATGTCCGCGTCTTCCGCCGCGTAGTGCGCGGCGGTTTCGATATCCACTTGGTCGAAGCCGATCTGTTTCGCGCCCTTGCCCGCGACTTCTTCATAACTCACGGTTTTGTAGTTGAGATGGCGCTGCGCCAGCGAATCCATGCCGTGCGGTTTGTGCGCTTCCAGCACATACGATTGCAGCAGCGTGTCGTGCGCCACGCCCTGTAGGCGAATGCCGTGATTGGCCAGTACGTGCGTGTCGTATTTTAAATTTTGGCCGAGCTTTTTCTGCTGCGGATTTTCCAGCCACGGTTTGAGCCGCGCCAGCACCAGATCCAAATCCAATTGCTGCGGCGCGCCGCCATAGCGGTGCGCCAATGGAATATAAGCGCCGCTGTAGGGTGTCACCGCAAGCGAGATGCCGACCAGGCGCGCCAGCATCGGGTCGAGGCTGGTGGTTTCGGTATCCAGCGCCACCAGCTCGGCGCGCGTGATGGTGTCGAGCCAGGCATCCAACTGCGCCTCGCTCAACACGGTCTCATACGCCGCAGCGCGTTCCGGCTCCACCGAACTTTCTGACGCCTGATGCCCGACGCCCGACGCCTGATTTTCTGTCGCCTGACTTTCCGACGCCTGCAATTCCCGCAACCAAGTTTTGAATTCAAAGCGGCCAAACAGCGCGACCAATTTATCGCGATCCTGCGCCTGCGGCGCCAGCGTCGACACATGCACCGGCAATTCCACATCGCATTTGATGGTCAGCAATTCGCGCGCCTTGGGCAGCCAGTCCAGCGCCTTGCGCAGGTTCTCGCCCACCACGCCGCCGATGTCCTGCGCGTGCGCCACGATGTTGTCCAGCGTGCCGTATTGCGTGAGCCATTTGACCGCGGTCTTGGGCCCGACCTTTTCCACGCCCGGCACGTTGTCCACGCTATCGCCGATCAGGGTCAAATAATCGACGATGCGTTCCGCCGGCACGCCGAACTTGGCCAGCACGCCCGGCTCGTCGAGCTTTTCGTTGCTCATGGTGTTGACCAGCATCACCTGCGGGTTGACCAGTTGCGCGATGTCCTTGTCGCCGGTGGAGATCACGGTGCGCATGCCGTTTTTTTCGGCTTCATGCGCCAGCGTGCCGATCACGTCGTCGGCCTCCACGCCTTCGATCATCAAGATGGGCCAGCCCATGGCTGCTACCGCCGCATGCAGCGGTGCGATCTGCACCGCGAGATCTTCCGGCATGGACGGACGATGCGCCTTGTATTCCGGATACAGCTCGTCGCGGAAGGTCTTTCCTTTTGCATCGAACACGCACGCGATATAATCCCCTGGAATATCCTTGCGCAGGCGTTGCAGCATGTTCAGCACGCCATAAATCGCGCCGGTGGGCTCGTTATTGGCGTTGCGCAAATCCGGCAGCGCATGGAATGCGCGATACAGGTAGGAAGAACCGTCGACTAACAGCAAGGTTTTCATTGGAGCGGGCTCATGAAAGTAAAACTACCGAAGATGATTGGCGCCGAAGCGGCGACGCAGGCTTACTCGGCGCGCGAATCCTGGCGCGTGTTCGAGATTATGGCAGAATTCGTCGAAGCGACCGAACGCTTGAATCCGATCAGCCCCGCCGTATCGATTTTCGGCAGCGCGCGCACCCCGCCCGACGACAAATATTATCTGCTCACCGAACAGATCGCGCGCCAACTATCCGATGCCGGCTTTTCCGTCATCTCCGGCGGCGGCCCGGGCATCATGGAAGCGGCCAACAAGGGCGCGTATTTCGGCGCATCGCCCAGCGTCGGCCTGAACATCCAATTGCCGCACGAGCAGCACAACAACCCGTTCCAGGACATCTCGCAGACCTTCAGCCACTTTTTTGCGCGCAAGGTCATGTTCGTCAAATTCGCTTCGGCCTATGTCGTCATGCCCGGCGGCTTCGGCACCATGGACGAATTGATGGAAGCGCTGACCCTGGTACAGACCGGCAAGACGCGCAAGATTCCCATCATCCTGGTGCACGAGCCGTTCTGGCGCGGCCTGGTGGATTGGTTCAAGAATACCCTGGTCACGGAAGGCATGGTCGACCCCAAGGACATGGATTTGATTCAAGTCATCAACGAGCCCAAAGACGTCGTGGCTGCGATCTTCAAGCACTATGAAACACGCGGTTTCGAGCCGACGGCGGCGGAACGCGAAATTCAGTTGAATTTGTAAGCGCGGCACATGCGCCGCTGTATAATTGCCCGCTCAATCATGAGGATTCACTCCATGCGCCGTGCCCTATTCATTTTTGCCGTATTGCTCGCCGCGCCAGCGATGGCCGACGAAAAAGCCAAACTGCCAGCCGATCTGCAATCGCTCCCGGATGTGCCGCCGCCACCGCCCGGCGTGAACCTGGATGCCGGCCCGGATGTGGAACAACGCATCGTCATTCGCCCGGAAGGGGAGGCCGTGGAATACCGCGTCGGCGGCAGGCTGTTCATGATCAAAATCACCCCTAAAATCGGCAAGCCTTATTACTTGATCGACAATAAAGGCGACGGCACCTTTGCGCGCCAAGAAGGCCTGGATTCGGGGATCCGCCCGCCTATGTGGGTCATTCATCAGTTTTAATCCTATCGCATGTCTGTTTACACCACCGTCACGTCCGACGAATTACAGACGTGGCTTAAAAACTATTATTCGCTGGGGGTTTTAACCGATCTCCAGGGCATCGCCTCCGGCATCGAGAACACCAACTATTTCGTCACCACCAGTCATGGGCGATTTGTTCTCACCCTGTTCGAAAAAATTTCCGCCGCCGAACTGCCTTACTTCATCAATTTGATGGCGCATTTAGCGCGCCACGGCATCCCTTGCCCGAGCCCGATCGCGACGCTGCAAAACGATTATTTAAACCAGCTCAACGGCAAGCCGGCGTGCATCGTGAGCTGTTTGAAGGGCGCATCGATTACCGCGCCCAGCGCCGATCACTGCGCACAAGTGGGCGAGATGCTGGCCAATATGCACTTGGCGGGCAAAAGCTACCCGGCGCACATGCCCAATCCGCGCGGCCCCGCTTGGTGGCGCGCCACGGCGCCACAAGTCATGCCCAAGCTCGATGCCGACGACGCGGCGCTGTTGTCGGAAGAGCTGCGCTTCCAATCGCTGTATCGCCACGAAGACTTGGCGCGCGGCGTCATCCATGCCGATTTGTTCCGCGACAACATCCTGTTCGACGGCGATCAACTCGCCGGCGTGATCGATTTCTACTATGCCTGCGACGACGTTTGGCTGTACGACTTGGCGATCACCGTCAACGATTGGTGCGTGACCGAGCACAGCGCACTCGACCTGGCGCGCATGCAGGCCATGCTTGCCGCCTATCACGCGGTGCGCCCGCTCACCGCCATCGAGCGCGGCGCCTGGCCGGTGATGTTGCGCGCCGGCGCTTTGCGTTTTTGGCTGTCGCGTTTATACGATTTCCACTTCCCGCGTCCGGGCGAGCTCACCCACGCCAAAGACCCCAACCACTTCCAGCGCTTGTTGCGGCACTACGTCGCGCAACACGGCGACCTGACGCGTCATTGGGTCTAATGAACTATCGTAAATGCAATCCGCTGTACGGCTATCGCTGGTTCGCCGAAGGCATTAAATTGTTCTTCAGCCAGCCCTGGCCCTGGCTAGCCCTGGTGGGCGTGACGCTGTTGCTGCTGCTGGTGCTGAGTTTTTTGCCCTTCTTGGGCTTAGTCGGCATTTTTACCCTATTCCCCGGCATCGCCGCAGGCTTCATGCTGGCCAGCCGCGCGGCCATGGACCGGCAAGCCATCAACTTTCAACACTTGCTCGCCGGCTTTAAAACCGCCGCCCAGCCCTTATTGGCGGTGGGTGGCTTGTCGTTCATGATTTTTTTTGTGGCGCTCATCATGATCCTGCTGGGCTGGCGCGAGGAATTTCAGCACCTGGTGCAATTAATGCAAAGCGATGCTCCTGACAAGGAGGTGTTGATGAACGCAGCGCAACAATTGACCCAGCCGTCGCTGCTGGTGTTGGCGGTGATGCTGCTATTGGCGATTGCGACTTGGTTCGCGCCGGCCTTGGTGCTGTTTCGCCAAGCCGGGGCGCGCGCCGCCATGGCATTATCGTTTCGCGCCTGCCTGGTGAATTTCGCGCCCTTCTTGGTGTTTTGCGTTTTGCTGCTGCTATTGGATGTGGCCACCTCGTTCATCCTGCGCCTGCTGCTGTTGGCCGCGCAAAGCCTGGGCGGGGAACACGTCGCGAATGCTGCCGCCATGGTCTTCACTTTTCCCATTTTTTGCGGCTTTCTGGCGATTCTGTTTGCCGCAGCATATGTGAGCTACATGGACGTATTTGAATCGAAGCCCAATCCTTGAGCCGCTGACGCTTACCGCTCAAGCCAAGCCGGCCCAGGGAACGAATTTCAGCGCTCACTGCCGAAACTAGCTGCGCTCTTAAGGATTATGTCTGGGAAGGTACCCTTTAATTTATGAAAACAATGCTGCGACTGACGCACAAACTTCCGCAAATACCGGTATTGATGGCCTTGGTGCTGCTGGCGATCTACACCGCAACGCGCATCGGGCTGGCGCTTTACACCGGCACCGATTCCGCGCCGTTGCGCCTATGGCCGGGTATTTTCGCCAAGGGCTTATGGTTCGATTTGGCGGTCGCGTCGGTGTTGCTGGCGCCGGTTTTTTTGTACGAAGCCTTGCTGCCGAACCGTTGGCGCGCGAGCCGCCTGCATCGTGCGCTGCGGCTGTTTTGGATGTGGTTTTCGGTCTCGCTGCTGTTGTTCGGCGCGGTGGCGGAATTTACCTTTTGGCTGGAGTTTTCGACGCGCTTTAATTTTATTGCGGTCGATTACCTGATTTACACCCATGAAGTCATCGGCAATATTCGCCAGTCTTATCCGGTGGGCTGGATCTTTGCTGCAATCGGCGTCCTTGCAGCGCTGATCGTGTGGATGATTCAAAAATGGGTGCGCCACGCGGATAGCGCCTCCCTTACCCGCAAGCAGCGTTTCAGCCTGGCAGCCGCCGCCGTCATCGTGCCTACGCTGGCCATGCTGTCCGCCAACATCGATCAAATGGAAGGGCAGGGCAATAGTTTTGCCACCGAGCTTTCCGGCAATGGCTTATTTACCTTCGCTGCGGCGATGCGCCGCAATGAGCTCGATTACGACAAGTTTTATCGTACGATTCCAGAAGACGTGGCCGAGGCCACGCTGCGCAAACTGGGCGTCGAACGCACGCCCAAAAGCGCGGCTTTAAGCGCCGGCGCGCCGGAATCTGCGGCGAGCTTGGCGTTCTTTAGCAAGCGCCCGCGCAACGTCATTTTGATTACCGTGGAAAGCCTGTCCGCTGAATATATGGGCGCTTACGGCGCCAGCACCGGGCTGACCCCGAATCTGGATGCAATCACGCGAGACGGCTTGAAATTCGAGCGTCTGTTCGCCACCGGCACGCGCACCGTGCGCGGCCTGGAAGCGACCTCGCTGGGCACGCCGCCGATTCCCGGCCAGGCCATCGTGCACCGCCCCAACAACGAACACCTCGCCACCATCGGCGAGCTGCTGAAGCAGCAAGGCTTTTCCACGTTCTTCTTTTATGGCGGCTACGGTTACTTCGACAATATGAACGCGTATTACCGCGCGAATGATTACCGCGTCGTGGATCGCACCGACTTTCCGAAAGCATCGATCATGTTCGAGAACGTCTGGGGCGTTGCGGATGAGTCCTTATTCAATAACGTGCTGCAGTTTTTTGACGCCAAGTCCGAAACCGACAAGCCGTTCTTTGCGCAAATCATGACGACCTCGAATCACCGTCCTTATACGTACCCGGATGGCCGCATTGACATCCCCTCGCCCGGCGGGCGCGACGGCGCGGTGAAATACACCGATTACGCCATCGGCAAATTCATTCGCGACGCCAAGAGCAAGCCGTGGTTCAAGGATACGCTGTTCGTGATCGTGGCCGATCATTGCGCCTCGGTTGCCGGCAAAACCAAGCTGCCGGTCGACCGTTATCACATCCCCTTGATTTTCTATGCGCCGGAATTGCTCAAGCCCGCGCGCTACGCGCCCATACTGAGTCAAATCGACATCCCGCCGACCTTGATTGACGTACTCGGCATGAAGGGCAGCAACCTGTTTTATGGTCATTCAGCTTTTGCCTCAGCGCCGATCGCGGAACGCGCCTTCATCAGCAATTACCAGGAGCTGGGCTACCTGAAAAACGGCATCCTCACGGTGCTGTCGCCCAAGCAGCGCGTCGAGAGTTTCAGTGTCGATCCCAAGACCTATGCCAGCACCCCGACGGCCATCGATCCGCAATTACTGACCGAAGCCATCGCCTATTATCAGACGGCGTCGGAAGCCTATAAATCGGGAACACTGCTGGCGCCGGCCTACCGTAAGGCCAAACCATAAAGCGCAAAAGCTTTGCTTAGCGTCCCGGCAAAATGGCTTGCATGGTCCTGCCGCCGTAACCGTACTTCTGATCGCGCGCTTGGATCACGACCGTGCGCACCCCGGGCGGAATCGATACGCCATACAAATCCCGGGTGAAGGGCTGCTCGTCTGCATGGTCGTGCAGCAGTTTACGTTCGCCGAAGGGCTGGCCCGTCATGCTCAACACACGAAACGCATCGGCGTAGCGCTGCGGCGAGTCGTAGGGCGAAGCTATCGTGACATCGAAATCGAAGCGATTATTACCGCTCGCCGCTACGTTGACATCCACCACGTCCGGGTATTTCTGTTCGGCCCCCTGCGCGCCAGCTGCTGCGCCCAGCATAGCGACACTGACTAAAACCGCGACTAAACCAAAATAGCGCTGCATGCTTGCTCCCGATAATGATTGGTATTGGTTCAAGATAGACAATTAATCCTGCGCCAAATAATACGGCACCCCGCCCTTGCTGGCACCCGTTCCTGCGTCCTACGTTAGCTTGTTTTACGCTGCATTTGCGTTAGCCGCCGCCGATTGACAAGCGCACAATTTGGCATATAGTCAGCGGCTGCAGTCAGACTTTTCAAAAACCAAAGGAGACCACTTTATGAAAACCACCCCCTTAGTAGCAGGGCTTTTTGCCCTGGGGTTCTTGTCGATACATGGCACGGCAATGGCCGATGACATGACGCCGTTCGGCGATGCAAAAGTCGACATGCACAAATACCCGAAAATCAACCGGGTTTATGATGTCAATTACGACGATCCGAAGAAACTCAACGCCCTCGTCGGCTTCATCAAGAACGTGAACAATGTTGTGCCCGGCAAGGCCGTCGTGGTGCTGCATGGCACCGAAATCCGCGCCTTTGCCAAAGAAAACTACGAGAAATATCAAGGCGTGATCGACCAGCTCGCCGACTTAACCAAAAGCGGCGTGGAATTCCGCATGTGCAACAACGCCATGCACGCAGCGGGCTTCGAAGCCAAGGATATGGACGGATTCATCACCGTCATCCCGGCCGGATTCGCCGAGGTCGTCAGCCTGCAACAGAAGGGTTATAAGGTCATCGACGCTTCCGCCACGCCGGTCAAAGATAGCCGCTACCTCGATCATCCCGAGAAAAAGCCAAAGTCCTAAGCCGAAACACTCTTTGTTGCCGGAAGGGCGCCTGCGGGCGCCCTTTTTTGTTGGCCGCGCCGGGGATAAATTGCGCTAAGCCATTTTGCATAACTTTGCGACCCCTTTTTGTAAAATTAATTAATTGCAAATAAATAAATTTTATCGTACAAATAGTCGCACAAAAAAAGGCTTTCCCGAGCCAGATAACATTCCGTTTTCGCAGTCGACCAGCGCCACACAGCAAATAGCCCCATAAAAGAGGGCTCCAAAAAAAACGCCCGGTCTTCCCCTTGCGGGAAGAAAGTGAAGGCGTCTTTGCGTAACTTGCATCACGTGGACCTAGTGCATTAGGTGCGGCCAACAATACGCATGGCCGCGCAACTAACAACACCAAAGGAGACTGGAGAATGAGTACGCAGGAAACCTGGAATGAAAGTAGTGAAAATGCCGTGCCGCGCCGCTTAGGCTGGCGCGAGTTATACCTCAAGGAAGACTGGTGGGCGATTTGGGTGGGCATCGGCCTGATGGCCCTCGCGATCGCCTTGTTCAACCAGGGCAACCCCCTGCTGAAGACCCTGGCCATCAATCCCGGCGGCCTCAAGTGGACTTCGTTTGACCAGCTCGCGGGGCATTTTTCCAGCAACGCTCAAACCTATTTCCTGCAATTCATCAGTTGGCTCGTGATCTTTGGCGTGAGTTCCCGCGTCATGGGGATCAAGCTGTCCCGCTTCATTCCCTCGTTCATCTTTCTGTATGTCCTGTCGATCATCATGTTTTCGATCGCGGGCTGGGCGAGTGCGGCGAAATTCAACCTGGAAGCGCCGCTGGTCGCGTTGGTCGTCGGCCTGGTGCTGGCCAACACGGTTCGCATGCCGGATTGGATGGACAGCGCCTTTCGCGTGGAATACTTCATCAAGGTGGGGATCGTGCTGCTCGGCGCGACCTTTCCCATCACGCTGGTGCTGACCGCGGGGCCGGTGGCGATCTTGCAGGCCACGATCATCTCGGTCACGACGTGCACGGTGATCTATTTCGTGGCGACGCGCATGTTCGGCCTGGACAAGCGGCTGGCGGCTGTGATCGGCGTGGGGGGATCGGTGTGCGGCGTTTCTGCGTCCATGGCGATTGCCGCTTCCGTGAATGCAAAGAAGGATCATCTTTACACCTCGGTCACCCTGGTCGTGGGCTGGGCCTTGGTCATGATCCTGGTCCTGCCCTTCATCTCGCAGGCGCTCGGTCTGTCGGCCGGCGTGGCGGGCGCATGGGTCGGCACCTCGGAGTTTGCTGACGCGGCGGGTTTTGCGGCGGCCAGCGCTTACGGCAAGATGGCCGGCAATGAAGACGCGGCGATCAAGGCCTTCACCTTGATGAAAGTCATCGGGCGCGATCTGTGGATCGGCATCTGGTCCATCGTCTGGGCGCTCATCGCCACCGTCGTCTGGGAGAAAAAGGAAACCGGCGTCAGACCCGATGCCCGTGAAATCTGGTGGCGCTTTCCGAAGTTCGTCATCGGCTTCTTTGTCGCGTCCCTTCTGATGACCATGGTCACCAGCGGCTTCAGCGCCGACGATTTCAACAAAGTGGTCAAGCCGAATCTGATCATGCCCTTGGTTTCGTTGCGCACTTGGGCTTTCATCTTCTGCTTCCTGAGCATCGGACTGACCACGCGCTTCCGCGATCTCAAGCCGGTCGGCTGGAAGACCTTCTCCGCCTTTACCATCGGCGTGCTCATGAATGTCATCCTCGGCTACATCCTCTCGGTGCATGTCTTCGCCGAGCATTGGGCCGCCCTGTAACACAACAGCCCATGGCCGGTTTTCGCCGGCCCTGGGTTTTCTTGGAGTCAGCTCATGATCTGCTCAACCTGCCAGGATTGTCGTCATTTGATCATTCAGCCGGATCGGCTGGAACAGGCAATCCCGGGGCTGAATATTCTCAGCTCTGCCTACGGATGCGTCAGGGGCGAGACCGGCCTGTGTCAACGCCACGACAAATTCACAACGGCGCGCTCCACCTGCCCCGACTTCGCCTGTCGGACCGACACCTCTCAAGAAGCATCCTGATCCATCCGCAGCAACGCGCATAGCGAACGCTGCCGGCTTAAACCGGGCTCAATTTTGCGTACTGCAAGGCCAAGCGCTTCATCCCGCTTTGGCGAAAATTCACTTCCACTTCGGCGTTAACGCCGCGGCCGTGGCAATGCACGATGACGCCGGGGCCGAATTTGGCATGCAAAACATTCTGGCCGATGCGAAACGTTTGGCCGGTTTCGGTCTCCGTGGTCGGCGTGAGCAAAGTGCGCGGCTCCTCCCAGGCTGATGCGGCCGCTGCTTGTGCTTGCGGCGCGTTGATCGGCTTGAGGAGTTTTTCCGGAATTTCGTGCAGGAAGCGCGAAGGCACGCCGTAACGCAGCTGGCCGTGCAACATGCGGCTCTGCGCGAAGGAGAGATACAGCCGGCGCCGCGCGCGCGTGATGGCGACATACATCAGGCGCCGCTCTTCTTCCAGGCCGTCTTGCTCGAACATGCTGTTCTCGTGCGGGCACAGGCCTTCTTCCAAGCCGCTGATGAATACGCTGTGAAATTCCAGGCCCTTGGCGGCGTGCACCGTCATCAGTTGCACCGCATCCTGGCCGCTGGCGGCCTGGTTGTCGCCCGCTTCCAGCGCGGCGTGGGTGAGGAAGGCGGTGAGTGCGTCGGGCATTTCTTCCGTGCGCTCGCCGTCGTATTCCTTGAGGAAGGCGTTGGCGGCGTTGATCAGCTCTTCCAAGTTTTCCACGCGGTCGGCCTCGGTCTTGGAGGCCTGATAGTGCGCCACCAGGCCGCTCGCATGCAGCAGGTGCTCGACTTGCTCGGCCAGATCCAAGCCGGCGCTATCGCGGCGCATGGATTCGATCAGCAGGACGAAGGCCGGCACGCCCTTGCTGCTATCCTTGCCGCCTTTTTTACACGCCGCTTGCCATAGTGAAACGCCTTGCTCGCGCGCCGTTTCTTGCAGCTGCTCAATGCTGCGCGCGCCGATACCGCGCGTGGGAAAGTTGATCACGCGCAGCAGCGCGGTATCGTCTTCGGGATTGGCGATGAGGCGCAAATACGCCAGCGCGTGCTTGACTTCCTGGCGCTCGAAAAAGCGCAGGCCGCCGTACACGCGATACGGCACGGTTGCCGAAAACAAGGCGTGTTCCAGCACGCGCGATTGGGCGTTGGAGCGGTATAACAGTGCGATTTGCGAGGCGGCCACGCCGTCCTTGATCAGGGCGCGGATTTCTTCCACGATAAATTGCGCTTCGTCGAAGTCGGAGCTGGCGGCATACAAGCGAATCGGCTCGCCCGCGCCTTCCGCCGTCCATAGATTCTTGCCCAGGCGTTCGCTGTTATGGCCGATGAGGATGTTGGCCGCGTCCAGGATGTTGCCTTGCGAGCGGTAGTTTTGTTCCAGCTTGATGATTTTTTCGACGGCGAACTCGCGCACAAAGGTTTGCATATTGCCGGCATGCGCGCCGCGAAAAGCATAAATGGATTGATCGTCGTCGCCCACCGCGAACACGGCGTTCTCATTGCCGGCGATTTGTTTCAGCCATTCGTATTGAAAGCGGCTGGTGTCCTGGAACTCGTCCACCAAAATAAATTTGAAGCGCGCCTGGTAGTGCTGGCGCAGCGGTTCGTTGCGCTGCAACAGCTCGTAGGAGCGCAGCAGCAGCTCGGCAAAATCCACCACGCCTTCGCGCTGGCATTGCTGTTCGTAGGCACTGTAAATCTCGCGGTAGCGTTGCGTCATGTCGTCCAGGGCCTCGACATCATTGGCGCGCAAGCCTTGCTCCTTGGCGTTGTTGATGAAGTACACGACTTGCTTGGGCGCGTATTTTTCATCGTCGATATTGAGTTGCTTCATCAAGCGCTTGATCGCCGAGAGCTGGTCCTGCGAGTCGAGGATTTGAAACAGCGCCGGCAGATTCGCCTCGCGGTGATGCGCGCGCAGCAGGCGATTGCATAGGCCGTGGAAAGTGCCGACCCACATGCCGCGCGGATTGATCGGCAACAGGCTGGAAATGCGCGTGAGCATCTCCTTCGCCGCCTTGTTGGTGAAGGTGACCGCCAAGATGCCGCCCGGACTGACTTGTCCGGTTTGAATGAGATGCGCAATGCGCGTGGTCAGCACGCGCGTTTTGCCGCTGCCGGCGCCGGCCAAAATCAGCGCCGATTGGCGCGGCAAGGTCACGGCGGCGAGTTGTTCGGGATTCAGGTGTTCGAGATACGCAGCGGAGGTCACGGGACGAGGCTCAGGGGAATAAGCCGTCATTATAAAACAAGCCGCGCGCCGCCGCCTTGCGATGCGCCGGGGCGTTGCTATACTGTTAGCATAATTCGCTTTGTTTTGGGCCGTCGCCCATTTCTGTGGTTTATAAAAAGGCCGCGCACGCATGTCCCCATTTACTCTAATCTGGCAGCGCCTCACGCGCCCGCCGGATCAAGTCACCGATCCCGAACGCCGCCGCCAGTTGCAACTGCTGGCGGGATTACAACTCCTGCTGGTGGTTCTCGGCGCCGTGGCGATTACCCTGGAAAGCCGCGTCCTGCCGACATTTAAGCCAACCTACACCGCGGTTAGCATTGGCATGTTGCTGTTATTGGGCGGCTACGCTTTAACGCGCATGGGGCGCTACAACGTGGCCGCGGTCATTGCCGTCAGCGTCACCACGCTAACCTGTTTTGCCATCATCTTTTTGAATCCACGGCAGGATGCAACCTATGCCTTTTTGTCGGTATCCCTGGTATTGGCTTCCTTGCTGTTCTACCGGCGCGGCCTGCTGCTCACGGCGCTGATCCTGCTGCTGGGTGTCTGCCTAGGACTGCCGGCACTGGGCCTGCCCCCGCCCAACGACAACCCGCTAACCGTGCCGATTTTCCTGGTCGTGGTTTGCGCCATGCTGCTGAGCTACCGGCAGCATCTACGCGCCGTGGCGCACGACCAGCACGCGGCTTTGGCCAATCAGAGCGCGCGCCTGCGCGCGCTTGTCGATAACGCCTTCGATGCCATTATTACCTTTGATGCGAAGGGCGCGATTAACGCATTCAACCCGGCCGCCGCGCAGTTGTTCGGGTATTCGGCGCAAGAAATCCTCGGTAAAAACGTCTCGATCCTGCTACCCGTACCCTTATCGGAAAAAACGATTGCCTGCGTTCCCAGCGAATTGCCGGCGCGGCACAAGGAAGGGCGCGAATTTCCTGTCGAGCTGACGATCAGTGAAATGCAAATCGAGGGACGGCGCTACTCCACCGCCTTCATTCGCGACATTAGCTTGCGCCGCGCGGCTGAAGAACGGGTCATGCAACTCAACCGCTTGCTGCGCACCATTACCGCCGTCAGCCAGATGGTGGTGCGCGAACGCTCCCGCGATCGATTGCTGGCCGAAACCTGCCGCATTCTCATAGAGTATGGCGAATATCGCATGGCCTGGATCGGCCTCGCCGATAACGCCAGCGGTGAGGTGCGTGTCGCCGCACGGGCCGGGGTTGACGAGGGCTACTTGGCGCAAGCCAATATTCGCTGCGACGATTCGCCGCAAGGCCGCGGCCCCACCGGGCTTGCGATTCGCGAAGGGCGGTTTGTCGTTAACAACGATGGGCAGAACAACCCCAGTTTCGCACCGTGGCAAGAGAGTGCACGACAGCACGGCTATGGCGCATCCGCGGCCTTTCCGCTACGCGTGCGCGATCAAGTGATAGGCGCCGTGACGGTGTATGCGACTAAAACCGGCGCCTTTCAGCAGGAGGAAGTGGAGCTGCTCAACGAATTGGTTGAAGACCTGGGCTATGCGCTGCTGATGATCGAGATGATGGCGGCGCACGAGCAGGCCGAACAAGCACTGGAACAGAGCGAGGCGAATTTCCGCGCGCTGACGGTGAACGCGAATGTAGGCATTTTGGTGAATTGCCACGGCCGGCATGTGTTCGGCAACGCGCAAATCCTAAAACTGCTGGGCTATACCCTGGAGGAGTTTCGTCAAACGGGGATCGCGCAATTGGTCCACCCGGATGAATACGCCAAGGTTGTGGCGCGCTTTGAAGGACGCATGTCCGGCGCGCCGAGCGAGAACGTTTACGAAACCATTTTCCTCACCCGCGATGGGCGCGAGTTGCCGGTGGAAATCACGGCGACGGAAACCGTCTGGGAAGACGTGCCCTGCGGCCTGGTGTTCGTGCACGACATTAGCGAGCGCCAGCGTGCCGCGGCGCGCATGCGCCAGCTTTCCAGCGCCTTGGAGCAAACCGCCGACGCCGTGATGATCACCAATAAACTCGGCGTGATCGAGTACGTCAATCCCGCCTTCGAACAAATCACCGGCTTTAGCGCCGCGGAAGTAATTGGGCAAAGCCCGCGCCTGATCCGCTCCGGCAAGCATAGCCCGGCGTTCTACCAAAACATGTGGCAAACCATTCTCGCCGACAAGGTGTTTCGCGATGTATTCATTAATAGCCGCAAAAACGGCGAGCATTATTTCGAGGAAAAAACCATTTCGCCGCTCAAGAACGCGGCCGGCCAGATCACGCATTTCATTTCCACCGGCAAGGATGTCACGGAGCGGGTGCAGGCGCAGGAGCGCTTGGAATACATCGCACAGCACGATGCGCTGACCGAGCTGCCGAATCGCTTGCTGCTGCTGGATCGCCTCAATCAGGCGATTGCGCGGGCGCGCTGGCATCAGCGCGTGGTGGCGCTACTGTTCGTCGACCTGGATCGCTTCAAAACCATCAACGATACGCTGGGACACGAAACCGGCGACTTGATCCTGCAACAGATCGCGATCCGTTTAAACGCCTGCGTGCGCGCGGGCGATACCGTGGCGCGCTTTGGCGGCGATGAGTTTGTTGTGCTACTGGATGATGTGGCCAACGAAAGCGACATTCGCAATATTGCGAAAAAAGTCTTGGATGCGCTGCTGCCCCCGTTCCGGGTCGCCGCGCAACAATTTTATGTCACCGCCAGTATCGGCGTGAGCTTGTATCCGAACGATGGCGCAGACGCATCGACGCTGCTTAAAAACGCCGATATCGCCATGTATCGCGCCAAGGAGCAGGGCAAGAACGCCTATCAATTCTATTCCGCCGAGATGAGTGCACGCGCCTTCGAGCGCCTGTCCTTGGAATCCAGCCTGCGCCATGCGCTCGAGCGCGGCGAATTGCGCTTACATTACCAGCCGGTGGTCGATGCGGATAGCGGCGCCATCGTCAGCGTCGAGGCGCTGCTGCGCTGGCAGCATCCGGATTTGGGCTTGGTGCTGCCCGGCGATTTTATCGCGCTGCTGGAAGAGACGGGGTTGATCGTGCCCGCCGGCGAATGGGTGCTGGAAAGCGCCTGCGAGCAGTTACACGCCTGGCATGCCCTGGGTTGGCCGAATCTGCGCATGGCGGTTAATCTCTCGACCCGGCAACTCCAGAGCGACGGGCTGTTGCGCGCCTTTGAACGAAATCTTTCGAAGCGCCCGTTTCATCCTGGGCAGCTGGAATTGGAAATCACCGAGGGCATGCTCATGCAGCAAGGCGGCACCACCACGGAAATCCTCAGCGCGCTGCGCGCCTTGGGGGTGCGCCTGGCGATCGACGATTTCGGCACCGGCTACTCCTCGCTCAGTTATTTGCGGCGCTTTCCCATCGATACCCTGAAAATCGACCGCAGCTTCGTCCATGACATTCCGGGCGACGCCACCGATAGCGCCATCACCACCGCGATTATCGTGTTGGCGCAAAGCTTAAAGCTGAATGTGATTGCCGAGGGCATAGAAACGCCGGCCCAGCGCGATTTCTTGCGCAGCTTGGGGTGTCGCTTGATGCAGGGTTATTTATTCAGTAAACCCTTGCCACCCGAAGCCCTTACGCACCTGTTGGCAGCACGCAATGCCCGCGCCTTTGTCGATCCCGGGGTTGGCGCCTGAGGCAAACGTAAAATTGGCATCAGGTGGCCGCTTTCGAATGTGCCGGCTGCGTAGGTAATTGAGCGCTTGGGGCACTCAGAATTTCCAGCGGCTGCGGATGCTGGATAGCATAACCCTGCGCATGGTCCACGCCCAACTCCTTCAAGACACCCAAAATATTCTGGCTTTCCGCGCATTCCGCTACGGTCTGGATCGCCATGACGTGCGCGACGCGGTTGATCGCTTCCGCAATGGCGCGATGAATGCGGTCTTCACCGATGCGCTTGATGAAACCGCCATCGATTTTAAGGAAATCCACCGGCAGCGCTTTGATTTGCTCGAACGAGGAAAGGCCGGCGCCGAAATGATCCAGGGCAAACAAGCAGCCGAGATTTTTCAGTTCCCGGATCATGCTCGCGGCGCGATGCAGGTTGGAGAGGGCGATGGTTTCCGTGATTTCAAAACAAAGCATATGCGCCGGTACGCCGGATTCTTCGAGTCCTAGCCGAATCGCGTCGACCAAGCCGGCATCCTCCAGCGCGGCCGCCGATAGATTGATGGCGTACAGCGGGGGCGCCTCGCCATAGGCCGGGCCATGCCGCGCGGCGCAACTGGCGATCACGTGGCGCACCACCCAGCGATCGATCGCCGCCGACATATGGTAACGCTCGGCCGCTGGCAGGAATGCGCCCGGCAAAATCATCTGGCCGTCCTCATCCCGCATGCGCAATAGGATTTCGTAGTGCAGGCGCCCGGTCGTAGGGGCGACAAGCGGGGTGATGGGCTGGTAGCAGAGATGGAACCGGTCGTCATGCAACGCTTGGTTGATGCGCGCCACCCACTGCATTTGCGCGTGGCGCTCGACCGACTCGGCTTCGGTGGGCTGGTACACGTGCACGCGGTTGCGGCCTTTTTCCTTGGCCATGTAACACGCGGCATCCGCCGCGCTGAGCGCCGCCGCCGCGCTTTCGGTGGCTTCCGTCAACAAGGCCACGCCGATGCTGACCCCCATGGAAAAACTCTTGTCGCGCCAATGGAAACGAAAATCTCGCACCGCTTCCAGCAGCTCGCCGGCGATGCGCCCAGCTTGATCCAAGGGGCAATGCTCCAACAGCGCGCCGAATTCATCGCCGCCCAAGCGCGCCAGCGTATCCCGGTGCCGTAGTTTCTTTTGCAGCACGCCGCTCAACTGCTGCAGCAGCTCATCGCCGGCGGCATGGCCGCAGCTGTCGTTCACCGCCTTGAACTGATCCAAGTCCAGGTAACACAGCGCATGCTCGGAGCGCTCGCCGCGCGCGCTTTCCAACACGCGCGCCAGGCGCCATTCAAATTCCTTGCGATTGACCAGCCCCGTCAAGCCATCGTGCGTGGCCTGATAAAATAATTGCTGCTTCATCGCCTGGGCTTCGGTGACATCGTGGAACACCATCACCGCGCCCACGATCTGGCCACCCTCCCGGATCGGTTGAGTGGAAAATTCCACCGGGAAGATCGCGCGATCCCGGCGCAACAACCATTCGACCACGCCACGGCTCGTCTCGCCACCGCGCAGTACAGCACACAGCGGGCAGTCCTGCGCCGACAACGGCTCCCCATCCGGTGCGCATGGATGCAGCAAGTCGTGCGCGGGCAGACCGAGCACTTGTTCCCGCTCATAACCCAGCATCGTCAGCGCCGCATCGTTGATGAAGGTGCAGCAGCCTTTGGCATCGACGCCGTAGATGCCCTCGCCGGCGGATTCCAGCAACAGGCGGAAGCGCGCCTCGCTGTCGCGCAGCGCACGCTCCACACGGTTACGCTCACTCAACTCCTTGACCAGATTGGCATTCGCATCTTCGAGCAGCACGGTGCGTTTATCCAGCAAGGCGGTGCGCTGGGCCACCAGATGCTCGAGCCGGCGCCGGTGCTGTTCCAGTTCTTCCTGCAGGTTCTTGTCCTCGGTAATGTCCACCAAGATCCCCTGCACAAACAGCGCTTGGTCGTGCTCGTCTTTGACTACGGCGGCCTCGTCGAGAAACCAGCGGTAAGCGCCGTCGCGCCCCTGCAGCCGGTATTCGCAGCGCTGCGGCTGTACGCTGCTGCACATCGCGTCGCATTGCTCGACAGCCTGTGGCCGGTCTTCCGGGTGGATGTGGTTGCGCACGAAGCCGATCTCCGCCAAGCACGCCTCGGGCGTGAAGCCGAGAATCGCCACTTGCGGACTGATGTACAACAGCTTGCCGGGGGTGACAAGATCGGCGATATAAGCGATGGCGGGAATTTGCTCCACCAGCGTGCGATATTTGGCCTCCGCCAAGCCCTTTTGCTCGCGCATCTGGCGCTCGTTCACCACGCGCTCGATAATCGCAGGCAGCAGTTCCAGATACAGGCGATCGACATCTTTCACCAGGTAATCGCGCGCGCCGCGGCGCATCGCTTCCACCGCGATGCTCACATTGTCCGCGCCGGTCAACATCATCACCGGCACCGGGAGGGTGCCTGCCTCGCCCGCCAACTCGGCGAGGAACTCAATGCCGGTCAAATCCGGCAAATGATGGTCGAGTAAAACACAGTCGGGGTGTTGCGTCGCTGCAAGCTGTAGTCCCTCGCGCCCGGTTTCCGCCTCCAAAATTTCGAATTCGAACAAGGGATGCTGCGCCAATGCGCGCCGGCACGCCAGGCGGTCGACTATGTCGTCCTCGACAATCAATAGGCGGAGGTGCTGCTTGCTCATTGCGGCAATTCGCTGATGGTCCAATAGGCGTCGATGGTGCGAATCATTTCCACGAAATTCGGGTAGTCCACCGGCTTGCGCATATAGCCAGCGACACCGAGCTGGAAGCTTTCGACTTTATCCTCCTGCTCTTCCGAGGTGGTAAGCACGACCACGGGAATGCCCTTCAACGCCTCGTCCTTTTTAGCGATCTGCAAAAATTCGATGCCGCCCATGATCGGCATGTTGAGATCGAGCAGAATCAGACACGGCTGCGGGTTGGCGGGGTTGCGCAGATAACTCAGCGCCTCTTCGCCATTTTCCAAATGCTGCAAGGGGTTCGTGACGTGCAGCTCCTTGAGCGCGCGCCGCACGGTCATGGTGTCCACCTGATCGTCCTCTACCAGCATGATCGATTTGCAAGTTGTTTTCATCACGATTCTCCTATTGTGATCGCTACGCCCTTAGGCAAAGTAAAGAAAAAAGTGCTGCCTTCACCCGGTTTGGATTCCAGCCAGATCCTGCCGCCGTACATCTCGACGATTTTTTTCACCAGCGCCAGCCCGACGCCGGTGCTCTCCACTTTGTCACGTGGCGCGAGGGTCTGGAACAGTTGAAAGATCCGTTTGTGGTGCCGCACTTCAATACCCGGACCGTTGTCGCGCACGCTGAATTCCCAATCCTCGCCGGCGTCGGTGCAGTCGACGCGGATTTCACCTTGGGGTTTGTCCAGGTATTTGATGGCATTGCTGAGCAGGTTTTGGAACACCTGCTGGATGCGGGTTTTTTCGGTCTTGATCGTCGGCAGTGCGCCGGCTACGGTGATGGCGATATGCGCCGGCGGCGCCAGCAAATCGATCACCTCCCGCAGCAGTTGATTCAAGTCGACTTCCGCCAGGGTTTCCCGAATGCGCCCGACGCGCGAATATTGCAGGATGCCGTCGATCAGCCCGTCCAGGCGCCGCACGCGTTGCGTGATCAGGCGCAGGTATTCGCGGCCTTCGTCGTCCAGCTTCGCAGCTTGGTCCGCGACCAGCCAATCGGCCAGCGAGCCGATAGCGCGCAGCGGCGCTTTCAAGTCGTGAGAAACGACGTAGGCGAAGTTTTTCAATTCTTCGTTAGCGCCCTCCAACTCGCGGATCAGCTTTTCCTGGCGCGCCTCGGCCTGCTTGCGTTGGGTGATGTCATGCACCAGCCCGGTGAACAAGCGCCGCCCGCCCACCCGCATTTCGCTCACCGCCAATTCGATCGGGAAAGTCGTGCCGTCCTTGCGTTGTGCGACGACTTCGCGCCCGATGCCGATGATGCGTTTTTCGCCGGTGTCGCGATAATGTTGCAGGTAGCCGTCGTGTTCCTCATGGTAGGGCGCGGGCATCAGCAGGGATACGTTTTTGCCCTGCACCTCCGCCGGTGTGTAGCCAAACAGGCGTTCGGCGGCTGGATTGAAGGAATCGATCATACCGCGCTCGTCGATGGTGATGATGGCGTCGACCGCGGTGTCGACGATGGCGCGCAGGCGCGCGCTCTGCTCGGCCAGGGCCTCCTCGGCGCGCTTGCGGCGCGTGATGTCATGCACCGCGGTCAAGACCAGACCGTCTTCGAGCGGACTCAGGCTGACATCCGCAGCAAATTCTGACCCGTCCTTGCGCAGCCCGTACAGCTCGATCCCGGCGCCCATGACGCGGCTGGCGGGGTGCTCGGCATACTGCGCGCGCTGCGTCAGATGGGTCTGCCGGAAACGCGGCGGGATCAAACTTTCGACGCTGAGGCCGGACAACTCTTCGGTGGCGTAGCCGAACAGGGTTTCGAAGGCGCGATTCGCGAACAGAAGGCGGCCGTCGGGGCCGGCGATGAACATCGCATCCGCAGCCGAATCGAACAACCAACGCGGGTCTTTCTCTGCTAAACCCTTCACCAAATCTTTTCCCCGATAACCGAGCAGACCATCATTGTTTTTGAACCCGCGGGACGCCCCGATGCGCCATGATAAAGGGGAGCGTATTCGCTTGTATATACCGCTTTTCCCGTAAATTAGCAGCATTGGCGCGGGAATACGTGCGCACCTGTTCCAGGCCGGGTACAATGCGCGCCCGGCTTTCGCATTCGATTTTGACCCCCATGGCTATCCTGACTTTTCGCGATATCGTTCTCGGCTTCGGCCATCCGCCCTTGCTCGAGGGCATTAATTTTCAAATCGACCGCGGCGAGCGCCTGTGCCTGATCGGGCGCAATGGCGCCGGCAAATCCACGCTGCTGAAGTTGATCGCGGGCGAGATTCAGCCGGATGGCGGCGAGATCGTGCGCGCCCAGGGCTTGCGCGTGGCGCAGCTGGCGCAAGAAGTGCCCTTGGGTACCAGTGGCAGCATTTTTCATGTGGTGGCGGAAGGCCTGGGCAAAGCCGGCGAACTGATCGACCGCTATCACCAGCTGGCGCACGACGTGGCCGATGATCACAGCCTGATGGATGCGCTGGAGGAATGTCAGCATGCGCTGGAGAGCATCGACGGCTGGGCGCTGACGCAGCGCGTGGACACGGTGTTGACCAAGCTTGCGCTGGATCCGGATGTGGATATTGCGAGCCTGTCCGGCGGCATGAAGCGCCGCGTGATGTTGGCGCGCGCCTTGGTGGCCGAGCCGGATCTGCTGCTGCTGGACGAGCCCACCAACCATCTCGATATCGCCGCCATTACCTGGATTGAAGAATTCCTGCTGAACTGGAACGGCGCCTTGCTGTTCATCACCCATGACCGGGCTTTCTTGCAGCGTTTGGCTACGCGCATCATCGAACTCGATCGCGGCAAACTGACGGACTTCCCCGGCGACTACGCGACTTATCTGGCGCGCAAGGAAGCCATGCTGGTCAACGAGGAGAAACAAAACGCGCTGTTCGACAAGCGCCTGGCGCAAGAAGAAGTGTGGATTCGCCAGGGCATCAAAGCCCGGCGCACGCGCAATGAAGGCCGCGTGCGCGCGCTGGAAGCGATGCGCAATGAACATGCCGCACGCCGCACCCGCACCGGCTCGGTCAACATGGGCATCCAAAGCGGCGATCGTTCCGGCAAGATCGTGGTTGAAGCAGAAGGCGTGGGATTCGATTACGACGGCCGCGCCATCGTGCGCGATCTCACCACCACCATTTTGCGCGGCGACAAGATCGGCATCATCGGCCCCAATGGTTCCGGCAAGACGACGCTGTTGCGTTTGTTGCTGGGCGAACTGGCGCCCACGCGCGGCCAACTGCGGCTCGGCACGAATTTGCAAATCGCCTACTTCGATCAATACCGCGCCGTGCTCGACGAAGAAGAAACCGTGGTGGATAACGTGGGCGAGGGTTCCGACACCGTCACCATCAACGGCCAGCCCAAGCATGTGCTGAGCTATCTGCAAGATTTTTTGTTCGCCCCGCAACGCGCGCGCCAGCCGGTGAAAGCGCTCTCCGGTGGCGAGCGCAATCGCCTGCTGCTGGCCAAGCTGTTCACCAAGCCCTCGAATCTGCTGGTGCTAGACGAACCGACCAACGACCTCGATGCCGATACGCTGGAGCTGCTGGAAGAACTGCTCATCGACTACAAAGGCACGGTGCTGCTGGTGAGCCACGACCGCGCATTTTTGAACAACGTGGTGACCAGCACGCTGGTGTTCGAAGGCGATGGCGTGGTGAACGAATACGTCGGCGGCTACGACGATTGGCTGCGCCAGCGTTTCACGCCCGCGTCTGCCAAGACCAGCACGAAACCCGCCGAATCCAAATCCGCGCCCACTGCGCCGGCCGAGAAGCCGCCCGCAAAAACCAAGAAGCTTTCATTCAAAGACCAGCGCGAGCTGGAAGCGCTGCCGCAAAAGATTCAAGCGCTCGAGTCCGAGCGCGAGCAGATCAATGCGCGCATGGGCGATCCGGTTTTTTACCAGCAAGACAAGAGCATCATCAGCACCGCGCAAAATCGTCTGGTCGCGATCGACAAGGATTTGGCCGCGGCCTATGCACGTTGGGAAGCCTTGGAATCGCTGCAAGGCTAGCAGCGCAAGGCTAGCAGCGCATTACGCCTTATCTACACTGCTGAGGACGATACCTTTTATCGAGTGTGCCGCCGGTACAGTTCCAACGCAACTCGTTATTTTCGATAATCGGTTCCAGCGTTAAGGTCTTATCTTTTAGCTGCGCTTGTGTGCCGCCATATTCGATCACGATCACGCCGCCTGTTGTAACCGCGATTGATTGAACGAATGGGGTTTTTATCTCCGCGGAAAGCTCCAAGTCCGCATTGCTATTCGGCAACTTGCCTTTTTGTACAATGTATTCCGTTGCTTTGGTTTTTGTCTGCTGTGCCAGCGCCAGACTTTCGGCAACGTGTGCACGAATGGTGTAGTCGTTATAAGCTGGTATCGCGATGGCCGCCAAGATACCAATGATAGCGATCACAACAAATACGCCGACAATGGCGACGACGATCATGACCGCGGAGCTTTCTCCCCCGCTGGATTCTTGGCCGTCATTATATTTATCGTCCCAACTTTGCTGATTGCCGGCTAAAAATACGATGCCTTCGATGAAGGCGATAAGCCCCGGTATGAACGTCCAAAAAAATAACAGATAAAAAATTCCCCACCACTGACCCAGATAAAAACGGTGGATCCCCAGATTGCCCAGCAAAATAGCCAAAATGCCGGCCGTGACTTTGCTCTTGTAGTTCCGCGTTTTTTGTCTAGCGCCACATTGTGGGCAGCTTATCGCGGTTTTGTGAATTTGTTTACCACAGCCGCGACAGAAAACCATATTCGAATTCGAAGTTGCCATGTTTTATCCCCCTAATTTTCTTTGAATTATTTGATTGACACGCTTGCCATCATATTAAAACACATGACGGAGTCTATAGGGCGCCGAGGACTTCACGTATCACGGCCAAAAACGCCTCGCCATACGCCGCGAGTTTGCGCTCGCCCACGCCGGAAATGTGCGCGAATTCGCCCAGCGTTTGCGGTCGCACCGCGACCATTTCGGCCAGCGTCGCATCGTGGAATACCACATACGGCGGTACGCTTTGTTTCTCGGCTAATTGCCGGCGCAGGGTGCGCAAGGCTTCCCATAAATGCTGGTCGCGCTCATCGGTGAAGGGGCTGGCGCTGCCGCGCGCGGATTTGGTTTTCTTGCTGCGCGAGGGCTTGAGTTCGCGCCGCAACCATAAGCTTTCTTCGCCGCGCAAGATGGGCCGGCAGGCATCGCTTAAACGCAGTGCGCCATGGCCTTCCAAATCTATCGTAAGCAGGCCGCGCGCGATGAGTTGGCGGTAGATGCCGCGCCATTCCGGCGTGCTGAGATCGCGTCCGATGCCGAAGGTGCTGATGGCGTCATGCCCGAAGCGCTGGATGCGCTCGTCGTCTTTGCCCAACAACACGTCGATCAAATAATTCACGCCGAAACGTTGCCCGGTGCGGTGCACGCACGATAATGCTTTTTGCGCCGGCAGGCTGGCGTCCCAGGTTTCGGGCGGCGACAAACAGGTATCGCAATTGCCGCAGGGCTGCTCCAAAGTTTCGCTGAAATAAGCGAGCAAGGCTTGGCGGCGGCAGGTGGTGAGCTCGCATAGACCGAGCATGGCGTCGAGCTTGTGGCGCTCGACGCGCTTGTGCGCATCGTCCGATTCCGAACTCTCCAGCATTTGGCGCAAGGTGATGACGTCTTGCAGGCCGTAAATCATCCAAGCATCGGAAGGCAATCCATCGCGCCCGGCGCGGCCGGTTTCTTGGTAATACGCCTCTACGCTTTTAGGCAAACTCAAGTGCGCGACGAAGCGCACATTGGGCTTGTCGATGCCCATCCCGAAAGCAATCGTCGCGACCATGATCACGCCTTCTTCGTTCAGGAAACGCGCTTGATGCTTGGCGCGCACATGGTTGTCCAAGCCTGCATGGTAGGGCAGCGCGCTTAATCCTTGTGCGGCGAGCCAAGCGGCCACTTCATCCACGCGCTTGCGCGATAGGCAATACACGATGCCGGCGTCGCCGGCATGTTCTTCGCGGATGAAGCGCAACAATTGCTCGCGCGCACCGCCTGGATTCTGCGCGATGCGATAGCGAATATTCGGCCGGTCAAAACTGCTGATGAAGACGCGCGCCTGTTGCAGTCCCAAGCGCGTGATGATTTCGCGCCGCGTCGGCTCATCCGCCGTGGCGGTGAGCGCGATGCGCGGCACGCCGGGAAAGCGCGCCTGCAAGATGGAAAGCTGGATATATTCCGGGCGAAAGTCGTGGCCCCATTGCGATACGCAATGCGCTTCGTCGATGGCGAACAAAGCGATTTCAATGCGCCCCAACAAGTCCAGCATGCGCTCCATCAGCAAGCGCTCGGGCGCGACATACAGCAGGTCGAGCTTACCCTGGATTAGTTGCTGCTCGACGTCGCGTGCTTCGCTAAGGCTGAGGGACGAATTCAGAAATGCCGCGCTAACGCCGGCCTGCTTTAGCGCGACCACTTGATCTTGCATCAGCGCGATCAGCGGGGAAACGACAATGCCGGTACCGGCGCGCGCCATGGCTGGAATTTGGTAGCACAGGGATTTGCCGCCGCCGGTGGGCATCAGCACCAGCGCGTCTTGGCCGTGCAGCAAGGTGTCAATGACTTCTGCTTGCGGCGCGCGAAACTGTTCGTAGCCGAAGGTGCTGCGCAGGATTTGGAGGGCTTGGGGATTCATTCCATCAAGGTGTTATCAACCGCCAAGACGCCAAGAGCGCCAAGAAAAACATATCGAATTTGATCTTATTGGCGACCTTGGCGGCCTTGGCGGTTATTTTGGTTTTTAATCGTCCTTCGGCGCGGGCGGCGCGACCAGCTCAACGTAGCCGCATTCTTTTTGCGGGCACACTTTTTCCGTGCCGCGGCGCTTGGTGATTTTGATCGTCAGCAAGGGCCAGCCGCATTTGGGGCAGGGTTCGTTGATCGGTGGATTCCACACCGCATATTTGCAATCGGGATAGGTATTGCAGGAATAAAACATCTTGCCGTAGCGGCTCTTGCGCTCGATCAAGCTGCCTTTTTTGCACTCCGGGCAAACCACGCCGGAGTCCTTGGGTTTTTCCAGCGGCTCGATGAAGCGGCACTTGGGGTAATTCGAGCAGCCGATGAATTTGCCATAGGGACCGGATTTGATTACCAAGGGGCTTTCGCACTTGGGACAAGTGCGGCCTTCCAAAATTTCCGGCCCCGGCGCCGCTGCGCGCTCGGCCTCGGTTTCGTTGGCATTGCGCGTGTAATCGCACTCCGGATAGCCGCTGCATCCGACAAAACGGCCGCGCTTGCCCAAGCGTAAGTTCAAGGGTTTGCCGCACTTGGGACAGGCTTCGTCCATCACCTCGGTGGTGATGTCTTTGCGCTCGATGTTTTTCTTTTCTTCCAGTTGTTGTGAAAAACCGTCCCAGAATTCTTTCAGCACCGGCAGCCATTCGATCTTGCCGTCAGCGATGAAGTCGAGCTGATCTTCCAGCTTGGCGGTGAAATCGTAATCGACGTAGCGCGTGAAGTGCTCGGTGAGGAATTTGTTGACGATGCGGCCGACATCTGTGGGCATGAAGCGCTTTTTATCCAGAACCACATATTCGCGCTTCACCAGCGTGGACATAATGCTGGCGTAAGTGGAAGGACGGCCAATGCCGTGCTCTTCCAGCGTTTTCACCAGGCTCGCTTCCGAGTAGCGCGGCGGCGGCTGGGTGAAATGCTGTTCGCCGAACAGTTTATCGACCGGGACAAATTCACCGGCTTCCATCGGCGGCAGCTTGGCTTCGCCTTCTTCGTCTTCTGCCGGCTCTTCGTCCACGTCTTCCAAATACACCGCGATGAAACCGGGAAACACCATCACTTGGCCGCTGGCGCGGAACAGATTTTGCGGCCCGCCGAGACTGATATCCAGACTGACGGTATCGAATTTCGCCGGCGTCATTTGACATGCGAGGGCGCGCTTCCAGATCATTTCATACAGCTTGGCTTGATCTGGGGTGAGATGCTTTTTCATTTCCTGCGGCGTGCGCAGGATCGAGGTAGGGCGCACCGCTTCATGCGCTTCCTGCGCATTTTTGGATTTGTTTTTGTAGGTGACAACGGCTTTCGGTAAATATTCCGGCTCGAAATTATTTTGAATATAGCCGCGAATTTCTTCCAGCGCCTCGGCTGCCAGATTCACCGAGTCGGTGCGCATGTAGGTGATCAAGCCTACAGTAGCGCCGCCGATGTCCACACCTTCATACAATTGCTGCGCCACGCGCATGGCGCGGTCGGCTGAGAATCCGAGCTTGCGCACGGCTTCTTGTTGCAGCGTTGATGTCGTAAAGGGCGCGGCCGGTTGGCGGGTCTTTTTACGTTTCTCGACGGACTCGATTTTGGCCTTGTCGCCTGCGGCCTTAAGCTTGGCTAATACTTCGTCGCTGGCGCCGGCGTTGCCAATGGCAAACTGGTCGAGTTTTTTACCTTCGAATTGAAATAGCTTAGCGGAAAACTTCTGCTTTCCCTTGCGCGAATCGAGATGCACGCTCCAATATTCTTGCGTGGTGAAGGCTTCGATTTCGATTTCGCGTTCGCAAATCAGGCGCAACGCCGGGCTTTGCACGCGCCCCGCCGATAGGCCGCGCCGTATCTTGCGCCACAACAGCGGCGAGAGATTGAAGCCCACCAAATAATCCAGCGCGCGCCGCGCTTGCTGCGCATTCACCAAAGGCATGGCGATTTCTCGCGGCGACTCGATGGCGGCCAGCACCGCTTTTTGCGTGATCTCGTAGAACACCACGCGCTTCAGCGGCTTTTTCTTGATCAGTTTCTTTTCTTGCAGCAGCTCGGCGATGTGCCAAGCGATCGCTTCGCCTTCGCGATCCGGGTCGGTTGCGAGCAGGATTTGATCGGCGCTCTTGACCGCCTTGGTCAGCGCATCGACATGCTTGGCGTTGCGTTCGACCAATTGATACTTCATGGCGAAGCCATTCTCGGGGTCAACCGCGCCGGTCTTGGGCACGAGATCGCGCACATGGCCGTAAGACGCAAGGACTTCAAAGCCGGCGCCGAGATATTTCTTCAGCGTTTTGGCTTTGGAGGGGGACTCAACGATTAGTAGGCTGTATGACATGCGCGCGGTTTTAGTTGTGGCCGAGCGCAGGATATTAAGGGGTTAGGCTTATCGGTGGCAAGTCAAAGCGCATTAATGCAGGCGCGGCGCGGCGTCGCTGGTGAGGAAGTCTTCCATAAAGACATAGTCTTGACCGTGACTCCAGAGCACCATCAGCACGATCCACTTTACATGTTCAAGGCTTACTTCGGACTCCGCCAAGGCCAGCACGCGGTCGATTACGCACTCGCGCTGAATCGGGTTGAGAATGCCCGACCCCTCCAGAAAGGTCAGCAAACCTTGTGCTTGATGGTCCAGGCGCTGCTGTTCCTGCGGGGCATAGCAGCGTGTTGCAGCGCTGGCCGCAAAGGCCTCCGGATAAACCGTGCTGGCGGATAGCTGCTCTAACCCGGTAAACCAATCAAAAGCGCGCGAAATCTCGTCGGAATCGAAACCAGCGGCCGATAACTCGCGCGCCAGCTTGCTATGATCGGGGTGAATTTCCGCCTCGAAATAATTTTCAAAGAGGTAAACCAAGATATCAAACATGGATTCTCTCATGGCGGTGATTGGTAAAAACTTCAATATAAATCAAACAATTGCCTGATATAAGCCGCCAGGAAGAGACGCCACCCGGCCATTCATTTCAAGCTCCAACAGAATGGCGCAAACCCGTTCCGCCGTCAACCCTGTACGAGAAGCCATGGTGTCGATAGAGCAGGGGTTGTGTCCCAGTTGGCGCACGAACTCAATATGCGCTGTTTCAGCTTGCTCCGGCACTGGTGAGCCGGTGCTGAGCGGCGCGCTATAGCCGAGCTCTTCAAGAATGTCTTGGGCGCTTTCGACCAACTTTGCGCCTTGTTTGATAAGCCGGTGACAGCCTTTGGCAAGCGGGGAATGGATCGAGCCCGGTATGGCGAACACTTCCCGGCCCTGCTCCCCGGCCAGCCGTGCCGTAATCAAAGAGCCGCTGCGCACCGCCGCCTCGATCACCAGCACGCCGCGGGCCAAACCGCTAATAATGCGATTGCGGCGCGGAAAATTTTGCGCCATCGAGGGCGTGCCCAAGGCAAATTCGGAAATGATGGCGCCTTGTTGCGCAAGCTGATGCGCCAAATCCCGGTTGCGCGCCGGATACACAATGTCCAGACCGGTGCCAACAACCGCTATCGTAGATGCCGCCCCTTTCAAACCACCGCGATGTGCGGCTGCATCTATCCCCAAGGCCATGCCGCTAACGATGCTGAATCCGGCATCGGATAAGGCTTGCGCAAACGCTTCCGCGTCCTTTTCTCCCTGGGGTGTCGCGCGCCGACTGCCAACGATGGCCAGCGCCGGTTGCTGTAGTAAATCGAGCCGGCCTTTAACATATAAGAGCGGCGGTGGATCGGCCGTTTGCAGCAGCGTCTGGGGGTATTCCGGATCGGCCAAGGTGAGCAGGTGATTGCCGGGCTCGGCAAGCCACTGCATGGAGGGGGCTAGGGCTTCATCCTCAATACCGGCAGAAATCGCGCGCGCAACTTTGGCTTCGCACACGGCGTTCAGTTGTGCCGTCGAGGCGGAAAATATGTTTTGCGGCGGGCCGAAAGCGGAGAGCAGGCGGCGAAAGGTTTCGCCGCCCAGGCCGGGGATAGAACTTAGCGCTAGCCAGTAACGCGCTTCATCCCGATCGGCCATGCGAAAGAATCAGGGGGTTTCAACCGCGTCGCCGATTTTTATCGAGCGATCCGATTTCATCACCAGGGCATAGGACACATTGTCAAAAACACGGAACACGAGCGCTAAGCCGATGCGTTCTTCAGGCAGCTTTACGGTAAGATTCTTATTGCCTTCGCGGTAAGCAGCCACATCGCCGGCACGCAGCAATGCCAGTACGTGGCCCGATTCCAGGCCCTGTTTGCTGCCCAGGTTAATCGTAATAATAGAGTCTTTCCCGACTTCAGCCACGCCGGCATAAGCCGCCATCACGCGGCCGTGCACCAATTCTGAGGGGGCATGCGGAACAAAGTTGGCCAGTTCGATGTTCGTCGCGGCAACCAAGCGGTCGTCGCGCAAGATCTCTTGGTTTGATTTGATAACCTCGATGGTAGCGGGGTCGCCTTCCTTCACAACCCGCGCATCCCCTACATAAATGGCTTCATAACCCAAGATTGCTTTGGTCTCCGGATCCAGCAAAGGCTTGCCGGGCCGAAAAATTTGCCATTGTTTTTGGCTGTTGGAAGGCAAGCCCATGGCATAGGCACGGCCACCGGCACCGATTGCGACGCGATTTTCTTCATTGGCAATAATCCGCGGCGCATTTTCTAAGCCGTCCTTCTCAATCACTAACGGCTGGCTCAAGAATGGGCCAATATCGGCAGGGGAAATAATCGGGATCGCTAAATGCGTGCTGGGTTCGATGCGCGTTTGCGGTTCACGTTTTTCGAAACCGCGTCCACGATATTTTTCGTTCTTGGATAAGCGCAAGGTTCCATTCGCCCGATCCAATAACACGACATCCCCAGGATAAATCCAATGCGGGTTTTTGATTTCGTCTTTATTTAATTGCCAAACTTCTGGCCAACGCCATGGACTTTTAAGGAATCGCCCTGAGATCGCCCATAGCGTATCGCCCTTGACCACGACATAGCGATCCGGCGCGGTTTCTTTAATTTGTGATTCATCCGCATGAACTGCCGCGGCAAACAGCGTGCAGGAACTAAGCAAGGCTATAATAATATTTCGCATGGGCGGGCGACCTCGGTCACAATGGGTTGCGAATCCACGCTATATTGCGCTGACCTTTATGCAAAACAGATCGTGGAGTTTGCTTTAAATTCTGCATGTAAAAGTTTAATTAAGCAAGCCTTTTGAGATGGCCATATTACCTATTATTCATTATCCGGACGAGCGCCTGCACACCCAAGCCAAGCCCGTAGACCTTGTGGACAGCCGCATTCGCCAACTTGTCGCGGACATGGCTGAAACCATGTATGCCGCGCCCGGCATCGGCCTGGCTGCGACCCAAGTCGATGTGCACCTGCAAGTGATCGTGATCGACATTTCGGAAAACCATGACAAACTATTTTCTTTGATCAACCCTGTCATTGTTAAAGCCGAGGGTCGCGCCATCCACGAAGAGGGCTGTTTGTCCGTACCCGGGATTTACGAGCCGGTTGCGCGCGCCGCGCACATCAGCGTCAAATTTCTGGATCTAGAGGGAAAAGAGCTTGTGCTGGAAGCCGAAGGCTTGCTCGCGGTGTGCATACAGCACGAAATGGATCACTTAAAAGGCAAAGTATTTGTTGAGTATTTATCGCAGCTAAAGCAAGCACGGCTTAAGCAAAAGCTTAAAAAGCGTGCACGCGAGACGATGTAGATGCGTCTAATTTTTGCCGGTACGCCGGATTTCGCGGCTACCGCGCTGCAAGCGCTGATCCAAGCCGGGCACGACATCGTTTTGGTTTTGACCCAACCCGACCGGCCCGCCGGGCGCGGCATGCAGCTCCGGCACAGCAGCGTCAAAACCGTAGCCTTGCAGCATGGCCTGCCCGTAGCACAACCGCAATCCCTCAAAGATGCCGAAGCACAGGCGCAATTGCGCGCGCTGGGTGCGGATTTAATGATTGTCGCGGCCTATGGCTTGATTTTGCCGCAATCGGTCTTGGATATTCCGCGCCTGGGCTGTCTTAACATTCATGCGTCGCTGCTGCCGCGCTGGCGCGGCGCGGCGCCGATACAGCGCGCTTTGCTGGCGGGCGACGCTGAAACCGGCATCACAATTATGCAAATGGACGCCGGTTTGGATACCGGCGCCATGCTGTTGCGGAAAAGTCTTGCCATTGCGCCTGCCGACACGGCGCAAACGCTGCATGACAAACTTGCCGCCTTGGGCAGCATGGCCATCGTAGAAGCCTTGAATCAATTACCGCAACACCTGCTGGTGCCGCAAGCCCAAGATGAAGCGCTTGCAACCTACGCCGCCAAAATTAGCAAGGAAGAAGCGCGCATCGATTGGAATCAGCCGGCCGCTAAAATCGAACGCGCGGTGCGCGCGTATAATCCGGTGCCGGGCGCTTTTGCCATGCGCAATGGCGAACCCCTGAAATTGTGGGCGGCACAAATTGCCAGCGGCCAGGGCGCGCCCGGCACGGTTCTGGCATCCGACAAGGGGGGCATACTCGTGGCCTGCGGCGATGGCGCACTGCGCGTGACCGAATTACAGCGCGCCGGCGGCAAGCGTCTGGATGTGGCGCAATTTCTCGCTGGGGTGGCGATCGCGCCCGGTGAGCGCTGGACTTGAATTTTTTCTTTTACTGACCATCTAATTTGCCTAATCCCTAATTTCTGGAGAGCAGTAGCATGTTCGGCAATTGGCTAAAAACCGCGGTTTTGATGGCTGGCATCGTGGCCTTGTTTGGCGCCGTGGGTCTGGCTTTGGGCGGCCAGAGCGGCATGCTGCTGGGCTTGCTGGTTGCCGGGGCCATGAATTTCTTCGCTTATTGGAATTCGGACACAATGGTTTTGCGCATGTACGATGCGCAACAAGTCGATGAAAGCAGCGCGCCGATGCTGTATCGGATGGTGGCCGAATTGGCCCGCAAC
The DNA here is from genome assembly GCA_021812385.1 of Pseudomonadota bacterium. Lineage (GTDB taxonomy): Bacteria > Pseudomonadota > Gammaproteobacteria > Burkholderiales > Thiobacteraceae > RBG-16-58-11. The sequence goes on from JAKANO010000008.1 coordinate 95,012, forward strand.
GCCGAAATTCCCATGCCCAAGGTATACATCGCCAATCAAGCCCAGCCCAATGCTTTTGCCACCGGGCGCAATCCCGAGCATGCTGCGGTGTGCGCCACCACCGGCATTATGCAACTGCTGAGCGCGCGCGAGTTGCGCGGCGTGATGGCGCACGAGCTCACCCATGTGAAACACCGCGATACCTTGATCTCGACCCTTTCCGCCACCGTCGCCGGCGCAATTTCGATGCTGGCGCAATTCGGTATGTTCTTCGGCGGGCGCAATCGCGAAGAAGGCGGCAACCCTTTTCTGAGTATACTGGTGATGATTCTGGCGCCGATTGCCGCCATGCTGATTCAAATGGCCATTTCGCGCGCGCGCGAATTTGAGGCGGATCGCGGCGGCGCGGAAATCAGCCGCGACCCGGAAGCGCTGGCCAGCGCCCTGCAAAAAATACACAACTATGCGCACCAAATTCCCAACGACACCGCAGAACAACATCCGGAAACAGCGCAAATGATGATTATCAATCCCCTCTCGGCTGGCGGCATCAGCGGCTTGTTCAGCACCCATCCGCAGACCGAAGAACGCGTCGCGCGCCTGATGAGCATGGCGCGTGCTTGAACCGCAGGCCCTCGCCGCTGGCGTCATAGCGGAGGTGCTTTCGGGCAGGAACCTTAACGAAGTTTTGGCCGAACTGTGGCCGCGCCATCCCGATTTGCTGCCGCGTCAGCGCAGTGCGGTACAGGATTTAAGCTATGGCACGCTGCGCTTTTTTTCGCGCCTGGATTTTTTACTGCAAGCGCTGATTACGCGCCCCATCACCCACGAAGGCGTGCGCTGCTTGCTGTTGGCGAGCTTATATCAATTAAATTACGCAAAAACCCGCCCCTATGCCGTGGTGGACCGGGCGGTGGAAGCGGCGCGCGCCTTGGATGCGCCTTGGGCGGCCAAGTTTGTGAATGGCGTGCTGCGCAACTTTTTGCGCCGAAAGCCGGAATTGTTGCTGCGCGCAAATGATTTCGAGCCTGCGCGCTACTGCCATCCACAGTGGTGGATTGACCGACTGCGCACGGAATATCCGCAGGATTGGGCCGCGACGCTCAACGCGAATAACAGCCACCCTCCCATGACCTTACGCGTCAATCGCCTGCAAACCAGCCCCGAGAATTATTTAGCGCTATTGCAAGCAGCCGAGTTAGAAGCTGAATTAATAGCGCCGGGCGCGATTCGCCTCATAAAACCCGTAGCCGTCGACAAGCTTCCTGGATTCAGGGATGGCATGGTCTCGGTGCAAGATGCCGGCGCACAACATGCCGCCGCCTTGCTGGATCTAGTTTCCGGGCAAAGAGTTTTGGATGCTTGCGCCGCACCGGGCGGCAAGGCTGCGCATATTTTAGAGACTGCCGGCGTCGATTTAGTCGCGCTCGACAAAGACCCGGCACGGCTTCAGCAGGTAGCGGACAATTTCCAGCGCTTACAGCTCAAAGGGCAGATCGTGACGGGCGATGCCGCAGAGCCGAATGGCTGGTGGGATGGCCGGCCATTCGACCGCATCTTGGCGGATGTGCCATGTTCCGCCTCCGGCGTGGTACGGCGCCATCCGGATATTAAATGGCTGCGCAGACCCACCGATATAGCGCAATTTGCCGCCGCGCAGAGATTGATTCTCGCTTCCCTGTGGCGTCTGCTCGCGCCCGGTGGTAAATTGCTGTACGCAACTTGCTCTGTATTCAAGGAAGAAAACGAGGAAATCGTCGCCGGCTTTACCGCGAACCAGTCAAATGCCCATCGCCTTGCCCTTGCCAACCTTAACGGCCAACTGCTGCCTGACCCGACTCATGACGGCTTTTTCTATGCCCTGCTGGAAAAAACTGCAGGCGCTGCTTAGCGCGCTCTCCATCGCCCTGGTTAGCGTCGCGCCGCTTTCTGCCCATGCCGAGGGCCTTGCGGTTAAAAAAGCGGAGCTGATTGCCAGCGAGGATTGGTATTTTCTGCAGGCTGATTTTGATATCGATTTGAATAAATCGCTGGAAGAGGCTTTGGAAAAAGGCGTTAGCCTCAATTTCTTGGTCGACCTCGAAGTAACGCGGCCTCGCTGGTACTGGACCGACGAAGTCATGGTCTCCGCGCGGCAAAATATCCGCATCAACTACCATGCGCTAACACGCCAGTATCATTTATCCAGCAACAATATTACGCTGTCTTTCAATAGCTTGGCCGAAGTCAAAGAGCAATTAAAGCATATTGCCGATTGGAAAGTATTTGAGCGTAGCGTGCTCAAAAAAGGTACGGCTTACCGCGCGGCCTTGCGCATGAAGCTCGATATCAAGCAACTTCCGAAACCGCTGCAAGTGGAAGCCTTGGGGACCAAGGAATGGGATCTCGCTTCCGAGTGGTTTCGCTTTCCCCTGGCCCCCTAAAATAACGTGTCCAAACTGCGCTATGTCGTAATAGCCTGTGTCGGCCTTGGCGCCGTGCTGTTATATTTGCTGTCGCGCGCCAGCAGCAATACTGCTTCTTTTGGCGAGTATTACACGCTGTTGATCGTGTTGAACAGCTTGCTCGCCGTGACCCTGGCGGGGCTGATCGCCTATCAAATATGGGTCGTCAGCAAGCGCATCCGGGCGCGGGTGTTCGGTGCCCGACTCACCCTGCGTCTCATCATTTTATTTGCCTTAATGGCGGTCGTGCCGGGCACCTTGATTTATGGTGTTTCGGTGCAGTTTCTGACGCGATCCATCGAGTCCTGGTTCGACGTTCGGGTAGACAGCGCCTTAGAGGGCGGGATTAATTTGGGCCGTAGTGTGCTCGATGCGCAATTGCAGGACTTGGTTAAAAAATCGGAAGCGGCCGCCCTGTCGCTGGCCGATGAGCCAACGAGTTCGCAGTTTTCCGCCTTGAACCGCATCCGCGAACAAACCGGGGTGCAAGAAGCCACTTTATTTTCCTCACGCGGCCAAGTTCTGGCGTTCTCCAGTTCGGAAACCAGTTCATTGTTGCCGCAGTTCCCCTCGCCGGCGATTTTGCGCACCGTGCGCGCCCAACGCCCTTTTAGCAGCATTGAATCCCTGGGCGGCAAAGGTCTTTATTTGCGCGTAATTGTCCCCGTCAATGTCTTGTCTTTAAGCGAAGACATCCGGATTTTGCAGTTATTGCACCCCGTGCCCGCAAAAGTTGCGCGCGATGCTGAGGCCGTGCAAGAGGTCTACCGCGATTACAAGGAACTGGCCTTTTCGCGCCACGGCTTAAATAAAATCTTTTCGCTCACGCTAACCATGACACTGCTGTTCTCGCTACTTTCGGCGGTGGCTTTAGCGTTTGTTTTGTCGCAACGCATGAGCGCGCCGCTGGGCTTATTGGCGGAGGGAACGCGTGCCGTTGCGAAAGGTGATTTCAGCCCCATGCAGCCGGTGAAGGCGCGCGATGAGCTGGGGCAGCTGATGCAATCGTTCAATACCATGACGCGGCAGTTGGCGGAAGCGAGTTCGGTGGTTGAGCACAAACAACAGCAATTAGAGGCTTCAAAGGGTTATTTGGAAAACATCCTGGCGCATTTATCCAGCGGCGTAATTGCTATTGATGAGCGATTTTTTGTGAAGAGCGCGAACCCTATCGCCACCCAATTGTTGGGGGTTGATTTCGATGACTTACGGGATTCGCGCATTTTTAACTTGGGTGAAAGTTTTCCCAAGCTTGAGCCTTTTGCAGAAGCGCTGACGCGCCGCTTGCGCAGCGACGAGCAAAAGGAATGGCAAGAGCAAATTGAGATCTCCACGGATGGCGGCATTAAAATTTTAATGATTCGCGGCAGCCGCCTGCCCGCTGCGATCGATAGCGGCTATGTTGTGGTTTTCGACGATGTGACGCACCTGATCCAGGCGCAACGCGATGCTGCTTGGGGCGAAGTTGCTAGGCGCTTGGCGCATGAAATTAAAAACCCGCTAACGCCGATTCAACTATCTGCCGAACGCTTGGCCCACAAGCTCGGGACTAAGCTTGAAACCGCCGATGCGGAAATGCTGGAACGTTCCACCCAAACCATCGTCAATCAGGTGGCCGCCTTAAAAACCATGGTGGATGAATTTAGCCAATATGCGCGACAACCTTCTCTTAACTTGCAAAGCCTGGATTTGAATTCCTTGGTTGAGGACGTGCTTACCCTTTATGAAAACTCGCCGGTTCCGGTTCATCCATTTTTGACCGACCAGCTGCCCCCCATCAGCGGCGACGCAAAATTATTGCGCCAAGTTGTTCATAATTTATTGCAGAACGCCCAGGATGCTTTAGCGAATCAACGCGAGCCTTTAATTATGGTGCGCACCAGCGTCGAGCAGGGTTTTGCCTCATTGCGCGTGATCGATAATGGGTGTGGTTTTCCGCCAGAAATACTCTCCCGTGTTTTCGAGCCCTATGTAACAACCAAACCCAAGGGCACGGGGCTCGGTTTGGCGATCGTTAAGAAAATTGTTGAAGAACATCAAGGCCTGGTTGAAATTCGAAATCTAGACGAGGGCGGCGCGTGCGTTTGCGTGAAATTGCCCTTGCGCGGGTCTATTGCATGATAATCGAGGAAGCATGAGTAATATTTTAGTGGTTGACGATGAGGCCGGCATTCGCGAATTGTTGCAGGAAATTCTCAACGATGAAGGCCATCAAGTGCTATTGGCGGAGAACGCAGAAGCCGCAAGACTGGCCTTTGATCGCAACGCCCCCGATCTGGTTTTGCTCGATATTTGGATGCCCGACACGGATGGCATCACCTTGCTTAAAGAGTGGTCTGCAGGCGGGCAACTGTCTATGCCCGTCATCATGATGTCGGGGCACGGAACGATTGATACCGCGGTAGAGGCAACTAAAATCGGCGCCTTTGATTTTTTGGAAAAACCCATCGCGCTGCAAAAGCTTTTGCATACGGTCGGCCGCGCCATTAAACATAAAACGACGCGCAGCAAGCCCTTTTCCGGGCTTTCCGCTTTAGGCAAGAGCCCGGCCATTCTCGAATTGCAAAACCGATTGCAACAAGTCAGTCAATCACGGGGCGCGGTTTTATTGCTTGGTGAGCAAGGCAGTCATTTTGAATTGGCGGCGCGCGCATTGCACCCCAACGATGCGCCGTGGGTTGGGCCCGACGATATGGCTTGGTTGGCCAACAACCCCTTGGATCTGTTGCAACAGGCCGAAAAAGGCACGCTGTTTTTAAACGGCGAAATTGCGCATCTTGGAAAGCTTGAACAAAAAGGCTTATCGCTGTTGATTGCGCGCCTGGATAAATTTGAAGTGCGCTTAATTTGTTGTTCTAGCCGCGCACTACCGCGCCTGGTTTCCGAAGGACTGTTTGACCCGGACCTGTTTCAAGCCCTCAGCGGCCTTACGGTTTCTCTGCCGAGCTTGCGCGAGCACCGGGAAGATGTTCCCGAAATCGCCAAACAATTATTGCTTTCCTTAATTGATGCAAAGGAAACATCGGCCAAAAGCTTTAATATTGCCGCCTTAAATCTATTGCGTTTATATGACTGGCCCTTTAATTGGCGGGAGCTGCAAAATGTCGTTCGCACTGTCGCCATAACCTGCTTAACCGAGGAGATAGCCGCTGCCGATGTGAAGCGCGTGCTTGCGCAATTCGAGCAAGTCAACACGGTTGATGCGGCGAACAGCTTTAGTTTTGATTTGCCCTTGCGCGAAGCGCGCGATATGTTCGAGCGCTTATATTTCGAGCACCATATCGAAAAGGCTTCTGGCAATATGAGTCGTATCGCGGATACGGTGGGCTTGGAGCGTACGCATCTTTATCGTAAGTTGAAACAATTGGACGTTAAGTTTTCACGTAAACCTGATTAGGAATCCACATGAGCGATGCTCTCAACTATCTCGTAACTGTTCGCGGCGACGCGTTAGGCCATTATTTTAAGTTTCTTAAAGATGCCGGAAAGCACTTGGACCCCAAGACGCGCAATTTAATTTCCGTCATTAGCAAGGTGCATTCGCAAACCGAGGGAGGCTTTAAGCAATATTTGATGCGCGCGTTGCGCGAAGGCGCCACCCCATTGGAAATCATTGACGCTTTAGTGATGGCGTTTCCCACGCTCGGATTGGCTAAAATTGTTTGGGCCGCCGAGATAATTCTGGAAATGGATATCCCGGAATTTCACCCCGACATGATCAATAGCCAGCCCGGCTGGCATGAAGTTGGGTCTGCGGATGATTTTATCGATCATGAAACCAAGCGCATAAGTTGTGAAACACGGGAGTTATTTGTTTACCGCAGCGGTTCCGATTTCAAGGTCTATGACAGCCGTTGCCCGCATCAAGTTACCAACATTCCCCATCTTGCTTTGCAGGGTAACCACCTGACGTGCCCGAAACATCATTGGAAGTTTGATATCACTAGCGGGGCTTGTATTGAAAAGGGAAATCAACCCTTGAAGGCTTTCCAGACCAAGCTTGAAAATGGCAAACTGCTCGCCTTCTGGTAAAGGCGGATGTGGCAAAAACCGCGCTATAACGCTATAATTTCCCGTTTCGTTTCGTTATTTTAGGGAGTTACCATGTCCGCTAAGCACCCCGTCATTGCTGTTACGGGTTCATCCGGGTCGGGGACGACTACGGTCAAACGCGCGTTTGAGCATATTTTTCGTCGTGAAAGTCTCCATGCATTAGTTGTCGAAGGCGATAGTTTTCATAGCCTTGATCGCAAAGCTTTCAAAGCCGCCGTTGTTAACGCGGAAAAAACCGGAACCGTTGCGCCATCGCATTTCGGCCCGGAAGCCAATCATTTCGACCTGATCGAAAAATGCTTCAAGGACTATAGCGCCAAGGGCGAATGTCAGCGTCGCTACTATTTGCATAATGATGAGGAAGCGCGCCCCTTTAAACAGGAATCCGGCACCTTTACCCCATGGGAAAAGGTAGGCAAGGGCACCGACATTCTGTTCTATGAAGGCTTGCATGGCGGCGTGGTCGCCGGCAAGGTTGATGCGGCCAAACATGTCGATTTGCTGGTTGGCGTGGTGCCGATCGTGAATCTTGAATGGATTCAAAAAATTCATCGCGATGCGGCGGAGCGCGGCTATTCACCCGATGTGATTGTCGACACCATCCTGCGTCGTATGCCGGATTATGTACATTACATCACGCCGCAATTCTCGCGCACGCATATCAACTTCCAGCGCGTGCCCACGGTTGACACTTCAAACCCTTTCATTGCGCGCGATATTCCAACGCCCGATGAAAGCTTTGTAGTGATCCACTTCAGCAATCCGGTACGCGACAAAGTTGATTTTCCGTATTTGCTCAATATGATTCATGATTCCTTCATGTCCCGCCCCAACACCATTGTGGTTCCTGGTGGAAAAATGGGTTTTGCCATGGAAGTCATTATTACCCCCATGATTCATGAGATGGTGGCGAAGAAAAAGAAGTCTAAGTAAATCCTCTTTCGCCCGAAAAAAAAGGCCGCTTTTGCGGCCTTTTTTCTTTCTGATTTCACCCTACTAAACCTTGACTGCGACAGCCACTTTGCCCGGCTCTGGCGTTGCGGCGCGCTTCCCGGATTCCCAGTCGGCGAAGGCGGATACCGCCATGGGCCGGGCGATAAAATAACCCTGCCCGATGTCGCAGCCGGCGTTGCGCAGCCACGCAAGGTCCGCCGCGGTTTCGATGCCCTCGGCCACGACCGCCAGGCCCAGTGCGTGCCCCAGCGCGATCGTCGACTGCACGATGGCGGCATCCTTAGGCGCGCTGGCAAGCGAGCGGACAAAGCTCTGATCGATCTTGAGCTCATGCACCGGCAGCGACTTGAGGTAGGCGAGGGACGCCTGACCTGCCCCATAGTCGTCGATGGAAAGCTTGACGCCGAAGCGGGCCAGCTCGGTGAGGTGTGCCTGTGCCAGGGCCGGATCCTCCATCAGCGCGCTTTCGGTGATTTCCAGGCAAAGCGCTTCGGGCGGAAGACCATGCTGCTCGATCTGATCGCGCACCAGCGCCACAAGGCCCGGGTCCAACAGGTCGCGCGCCGACAAATTTGCCGAGAGCACCATGGCCCGGCCTTCCCTGCGCCAGGTCGCTGCCTGCGCCACTACCTCGGCGAGCAGCCAAGGCGTGATCTCGCGGATGAAGCCGGTGCGTTCCGCGAAGGGAATGAAACGTCCTGGAGGCACCAGGCCGCGCTCGGGGTGCTGCCAGCGCAGCAGCGCCTCCGCGCCCGTCACCCGGCCGCTGGCTAGATCGAGCTTGGGTTGGTAGTGCAGGATAAACTCGCGCCTTTCCAGCGCATCGCGCATCTCGCCGATCAGGGACAAGTCTTCGGGCGAGGGGCCGGGTCCGACTTCCTCGGCCAGCATGAAACCGCACTGCCGGCGCTTAGCCTCGTACATGGCCAGCTCCGCGCGCTGCAGCAGCGCGTTGATATCCACCCCATCCGCGGGGCGGAAGGCGATGCCCAGGCTAGCGCTGACATCCAGCCGCTGCCCCCTAACTTCGATGGGTGCGCGTAGCGCAACCAGCAGCGTTTGTGCGAAGGCTTGCACCGTCGGTTTATCCATGCCTTGGAGCAGGAACGCGAACTCGTCGCCCCACAAGCGCGCCAGCATCTGCCCCGGCGGCAACTGTTGTTCGAGCCGGGCGCCGACTTGTTGCAGCAACTGGTCGCCCACAGGGTGACCGAGCGCGTCATTGATCGCCGCGAAGCGGTCGAGGTCGAGCACTACGATGGTTGCTTCAGTGGTGGAATCTAAGCTGTTCAGTCGATCCTCAATGCGCACGCGGTTGGGCAATCCGGTCAGGCTGTCTTCGTAGGCTAGGCGGGTTATTTTCTGTTCGCGTGCCGCAATGCCCAGGCGCATGTTTTCGAAGCTTGCGGCCAGTTGGCCGATTTCGTCTTGCGACCGCATGGCTATGGGCAAGCTGTAATCCCCCGCTGCGATGCGTTGCGCCGCCATCGCGAGGGTATTGGCGGGGCCGGCAATGCGCCGGGCGAGCCAGAGACTGCCCATGATGAATAGCAGAATGCCCGCGCCCGCCGTCACCAGCAGGGTTTGGTGAAGTTTGCGGAATACGGCCTCGCTTTTTTCTACCGAGTGCAGCAGTATTCCGCGCGCCTGCTGTCCGAGCGGAACGACGACACTGTGATAATGGTGTCCATTCAGCATGACTTGTTGCGGGGTGTCCCTCAAGCTGACAGCGCTTTGCGTCAACGCGCTGTAGCGTGATTCTGGCAGCGAGCTCGCCAGCAAGCTGCCGCTCGCGGCGTCGACCAAGGTCACTTCCAAGCCGCTGGTTTGCGACAATTCATGCGCCCACGCGTTGTCTACTGGAAAACCCATAACGATCCAGGCGATGCGCACCGGGGCGAGAATGGGCACCACAACCACTTGATAGATGCGGCCATCGGCGATGCGCACGAAGTCGCTACTGTGGCCATTGTCTTCGGCTGCGCGCAGCAACGCTGCGAACGGGAAAGCCGCGCCGGACTGTCGTGGCTGTTGGGTATTGGCCATAATGCGACCATCGGGAGCGACGGCCATCATGACGCGAGCACCGATGCGCGAGCCGTGGTTGTTCAGCACGGACAGCATCGTGGGACGGTCTTGGGTGGCGATGGCTTCGCGGAAACTGAAATCGCTTGCCAGTACGGAGGCGGCGAGTTCGAGCTGCCTCCGATTCTGATCTACCAGAATCTGAAAGCTCATGCGGCCGGCGGCGAGCTGACGCTGCGCTTCGGCGAGGACGATTTGTTCGCCGCTACGCTGCACCAGCAACAGCATCAGCAACATCATCAGCATCACCAATCCGACGAATACTATGGCGATGCGCCGTTCCAGTTTCAGCCAGTGCATCGTTCAGTAACCCGCATCGGCCGGTGGTTTCGCGTGCGCTGCTCGCGGCGCAACATCGAGCGCCAGTTCCATGCGTTTCTGGGGCATATTTGTTAATTCAATGCGTTTTATTTCCGCCTCAGCCTTTTGGCGCGGGTGCCAAAGCCGCAGTCGATACGCGCCGGCCGGCACGTTAGCAATATGCGCCACGCCATTGGCTCCCGTCTTGGCAAACCACGGCGTATCGACTACCAAGACATGCGCTTCCATCCAATCGTGAATGTTGCAACCGATCGCGATTTCACCTGTTTTATCGAACACGATGGGCTGCGCCGGCTTTCCTGCGTAAAGCTTGATCTCGAAGGTTTTGGCGGGAGAAAACGAATACACATGGTGCTTAATTTTGTCGCGGTTTGGAAAATCCACCGCCGTGCCTTTTTGCACGATGGTGAGATAGGGAACAAATTCGCGATCGCGCTGCTCGATGTTGGCATGGGTCTTTAATTTTGGAACATTGCCGGATGCGGGCTCTAGTATCAGCGCTGCATCTTCGACCGGCTGGCCGCCCGCTGTCTTGACTATTACTTCAATGTTCGCGGCTCCCGCATCAAGCGCCGCCCAACAGGCCAGCGCGGCGAGCGTTCGGCAAAACGCCTTCATTCTTCAACCTTCGCCCCAGGCGCAATCTGCCATACCTCGGTGCTAAGTTCTCCGTCTCGATAAACCAGAACATGCCACACCTTTACCTGGGTTTTGCCGCTGTATTCCGCCGCGACGGTAAACGTAGCGCCCTTGGGGTTAGCTTGCTGTGTCATCTTTGCTATGCGCGATGTGCGCGGCTGGCCGGCGTTGAGCGCAGCAAATTTTTTCCATACTTCTCGTATCGCTTCCTTGCCGCGATAACGACCGTCTAACGGACCGCCAACCCAATCCAGATAGGCGTCCTCCGTGTAATCGCGCATGATGGCATCGGTGTCACCGGCAGCAATTGCCTGCAAATGGGCCTCAGCTTTTTTTTCATCCAACGGCCCAGCTGTGGCGCTTACTGCAGCCATGCAGCACAGCAGCGATAGAATAAATTTCATGATGCTACTTCCCCTAAATTGGCTAGTAATACGACTTGGATAGGCTCTTGAGCACTTCGGCGGCGGCTTCCGTTTTAATTTCCTAATCACCTGATATAACGGGCCTGTAGCTGCATACTTGAGTCCTTTCTGCATGCGCTGGTTTGTCTCTAGAGCGCAATATTTCTAGTATTTTCCTTCAATTGTTTATTTGTTTTGATCAAGTGAAAAGGCCCCGCAATTGCGGGGCCTTTTCACTCTTGGTGCTGACAATTTTTGAATTGAAGCTTTTCTATATGTCAATATTTCTTGCTATCAATGCATTGTTTTCAATAAATGCGCGCCGCGGTTCAACAACATCGCCCATCAAAGTAGTAAAAATTTCATCGGCGGAGATTGCATCATCAATCTGAACTTTCAAAAGGATTCTTACCTTTGGATCCATGGTCGTTTCCCAGAGTTGACTCGGATTCATCTCGCCCAAACCTTTGTAACGTTGCACAGCCATATTGCGCTGTACATCATCTAACAGCCAATCCAGCGCCTGTTTAAATTCGGTTACTGTTTTTTCTTTATCGCCGCGTTTTACGCTCGCGCCTGGTCCTATCAAGCCGCGCAATTGCTCACCGGTTTTAACGATTTGCGCATAGTCGCCGCTCTCTATAAAGTCTTTATCTATGGATGATATTTGGATATTTCCATGATAATTCCGTTGAATAAGTATTCTGCAGTTTTCGCTGGCTTGGTTGTATTCAGCAAGTAAACTGATCGATTCGTCATTCAAGTTTTTCTGTAATTCCGCAACGCTTGCCTGCGCTTTTCCAATGTCGGATAAATCAATATGCGGCTGCTTCAATAATGCGAAAAGTGTTGTTTTATCAATTACTTGTGCTACGCGGTCAATCACGGCCTCTGCCAATAGATATTCTTTGGCAAGCGCTTCAAACGCTATTCGTGTTAAAGGCGGCTGGTTTGTAGCGGGGGAGAATTCTGAGCCTTCCAGTGCTTGCTTTAGCAGGTATTGCTTAAGCTCATGATCATCCTTTAAATAGCGCTCGCTTTTGCCATGTTTTACTTTGTAGAGTGGTGGTTGCGCTATGTAAATGAAACCCCTTTCGATAAGCTCCGGCATTTGGCGATAGAAAAAGGTCAATAACAAGGTACGAATATGCGCGCCATCCACGTCGGCGTCGGTCATGATGATAATGCGGTGATAGCGTGCTTTTTCCGCAGAAAATTCGTCTTTTCCTATTCCTGTTCCCATGGCGGTTATGAGCGCCAGGATTTCTCCAGAGGAAAGAATTCTGTCAAAGCGCGCGCGCTCGACATTTAAAATCTTGCCCTTGAGCGGCAGAATTGCCTGGAATTTCCGATCTCTTCCCTGCTTCGCCGAGCCGCCTGCAGAATCACCCTCTACTATGTAAATCTCTGATAATGCAGGATCTTTTTCTTGGCAGTCCGCCAGCTTTCCGGGCAAGCCCATACTATCCAGCACACCCTTGCGGCGGGTCATCTCGCGCGCTTTGCGTGCAGCTTCTCGGGCACGTGCGGCTTCAATGATTTTAGAGGTAATTATTTTTGCGTCTGCCGGCCGCTCCGCCAAAAAGTCGGCGAGATGTTCGGCAACAATTTCCTCCACGACTGGACGAACTTCGCTGGAGACTAATTTGTCTTTAGTTTGACTTGAGAACTTTGGATTCGGGACTTTGACCGACAATACGCAAGTTAGACCCTCACGCATGTCGTCACCGACCGTTTCAACTTTTGCTTTTTTCGCTGCCTCGCTTTTTTCGATGTAGTTATTCAGGGTGCGCGTTAGCGCTGCGCGCAAGCCCGTTAAATGGCTTCCACCATCGCGCTGCGGAATATTATTGGTAAAACACTGCACGGTTTCTTGATAACTGTCGTTCCACTGCATGGCGACATCGACGGTTATGCCCTCTTTTTCGCTCGAGGCAAAAAATACATTTGGATGCAAAACCGCTTTGCTGCGATTCATATATTCCACAAACCCTTTTACCCCGCCCAAGAAAGCAAAGTTTTCCTCTTTTCCTGAACGATGGTCATGCAGCGCTATCTTTACCCCGTTATTTAAAAAGGATAACTCTCTTAGTCTGCGCGCCAATATGTCGTAATGAAACTCGATGTTTCCAAAAACTTCCTTATCTGCCATGAAATGCACTTCGGTGCCGCGTAGGCTGGTTTCGCCTATGACTTTTAATGGCGCCACCGCATCGCCTTGGCGAAACTCCATGGAGTGCGTTTTTCCATCTCTACGAATGGTCAGTTTTAGCCATTCCGACAGCGCATTGACGACGGAAACACCTACGCCGTGCAAGCCACCTGAAACCTTATAAGAGTTAGCATCGAATTTTCCGCCGGCATGCAGGATGGTCATAATTACTTCGGCAGCCGATCTTCCTTCTTCTGGATGAATGTCCGTTGGCACCCCACGCCCATTATCCGTGACGCTTATTGAACTATCTGTATGAATAACAACCTTAATTTCATCACAATACCCTGCGAGCGCTTCATCAATCGCATTATCAACCACCTCGAATACCATGTGATGCAAACCTGATCCATCGCTGGTATCCCCGATATACATTCCCGGTCTTTTTCGTACGGCTTCTAAACCTTTGAGCACTTTAATCGACGAAGAATCATAGCTTTTAGCTTTTAAGTCCTGCATTTCCGCTAAAGCCTCTTCCTCTGACTTAAAACAAGCCAGATTTTCTGTCCCCAAGAAAATACACCACTCTTCGCCTACTTTTTTTACTTCGTGCTGACTATTGCTCATTAATTACTCTCTGTTTCACGTGAAACACTAAATGCGCATCGGCATAACAACATATTTGAAGCTATGGTTTCCGGGCAAAGTAAAAACTCCGCTGCTATTGGAATCGCCAAACGAACACTCTATTTCCTGGCTATTCACATTATTCAAAACATCCAACAAATAACTTACATTGAACCCTATATCAATAGCGTCGCCATCGTACTTAATTTCCACTTCCTCTTGCGCTTCCTCTTGCTCGCTATTGCTTGAAATAACGCTCACGCTATCCTTCGTTAAAACCATGCGTACACCACGGAATTTCTCATTGCTTAAAATCGCTGCGCGTTGCAGGGCCTGTAGCAAAGTGATTCGATCTACAGTAAACACGTTTTTATACGCGGCGGGAATAACCTTGGTGTAATCAGGAAATTTCCCTTCTACTATTTTTGAATTTAAATTCACATTATTAAATCCAAACTTTATTTGGTTCTTTCCGATCTCTAAAACCACTTTATCTTCGCTATCCGTCAAAAGCCGCATCAATTCCATGACGGTTTTTCTAGGCACAATTACTTCTGCATTGATCTCTGACTTTTCATCGATTGGGGCTTCGGCATAACTTAAACGATGCCCATCTGTGGCTACAACGCGTATCTTTCCTTCGCGCAACACCACCAACATTCCATTCAAGTAATAGCGAATGTCTTGCTGTGCCATTGCAAACTGAACTTGGTTCAATAAATTTCTTAATACTTTTTGTTCAATTTCAATTGTTTGCTCATTTCCTTCACCAATGGGGAATTTTGGGAAATCCTCCGCCGGAAGTGTTTGTAAATTGAATCTGCTTTTTCCAGCCTTTACTAAAATTTTACTATCTACTTGATTTAAAGATATTTTTGTTCCTTCTGCTAAGGCACGCAGAATATCTTGAAGTTTTTTGGCAGAAAGCGTTATTGAAAAATCATTGTCAAAATTTACTTCTTCCGAATCAGCCCTTACTTGGATTTCTAGGTCCGTTGCAGTAAAAGAAAGTTTATTGCCTTTTCCTTCGAGCAAAACGTTTGAAAGGATTGGAAGGGTATGACGTCTTTCTACAATTCCCGTTACAGACTGCAAGGTTTTTAATAAAGCTTCCCGATCTGTTTGAACTAATAGCATTGTTTATTCCTTTTGATAGTAGTTAATAACACTACCAATTTTTTTGTATAACTAATATTAGTTATTAAAATCATCTTATTAAAATAATAAACAGATGTGTATAAGATCTGTTTTAATTTCATTAAAGTTATGGATAAAAATATTAAAAAAATAAAAAGCTAATTTATCCACTTCTTTTCAACATCAAATAATTAACTTATCAACAGGGTAGCTAGCTTCTTAGCGTTTGTACTAAAAAATTAAAATCCTTCGCAATATTTGGATCTAAACCACGCAATTCTTCTATTTTACGACAAGCATGTATCACCGTAGTATGATCTCGTCCGCCAAAAGCATCGCCAATGACAGGAAGACTTAATTGCGTTAATTCCTTTGCCAATGCCATGGCAAGCTGCCGTGGCCGCGCAACGACGCGAGAGCGCTTTTTCGAATACATTTCCGCAACCTTGATTTTGTAATAATCGGCAACGGTCTTTTGAATATTATCAATGGAAACCTGGCGCATTTGAACCGCAAGAAGATCTTTTAATGCTTCTTTTGCCAATTCCAGGGTTATTGGATGACCAGTAAATCGGGAGAAAGCCAGCACCCGCTTTAGCGCACCTTCTAATTCTCTGACATTTGACTGAATTTGTTTCGCAATAAAGAAAGCGATGTTTTCATCCAGCACTAACTTTTCCAAGGCAGCCTTCTTAATTAAGATAGCTACGCGCATTTCTAACTCGGGGGGCTCGACTGCAACAGTAAGGCCCCATCCGAAACGGGAAACCAAACGATCTTCAATGCCTTGCATTTCTCGGGGGTAAGTATCGCAGGTGATGATGACTTGCTTATGGCCTTCAGTTAAGGCATTAAAAGCATAGAAAAACTCTTCCTGGGTACGATTTTTACCCGCAAAAAACTGAATATCATCAATAAGCAGCAAATCCAGCGAATGATAATAGCGTTTAAAATCATTGAAAGATTTGTGCTGATAGGCGCGAACAACGTCAGAAACATAACGCTCAGCATGGATATAACTGATTTTCGCATTACGATTCTGCTCGTAAACTAAGTTTCCAATCGCTTGAATTAAATGAGTTTTTCCAAGACCAACCCCACCATAAACAAATAGAGGGTTATAGGCGGTACCAGGATTTTCGGCGACTTGTAAGGCGGCTGCGCGCGCTAATTGGTTAGCCTTGCCAGGAACAAAGCTTGCAAAAGTAAAAAGTGGGTTAAGGCCAGATTGATTAGTTTTCGAAGCTGTCGCGACAACTGGGGAAAAGGGTTTAGCCTGATCTTCGTTTGCAACTTTGCTTTGGGGCGCGTTGTTTTGAGGAGAAGCTGCATTCTCCTCAAGTTTTAAACTTACCGTCGTTACCTTGCCGAATTGAGATTCAGCCAAAGCTTCAATTTTTTCCAAAAACTTCTCTTTAACCCATTGCAGCACGAATCGATTCGGGGCAAGCAACAACACGGAATCGTCCGTTAAGATAGCCTTCAACGGTTTGATCCATGTATTATATTGTTGAATTGTCAGATCTTTTTTAAATTGATCAAGACAAAATTGCCAAAAACCATCCATTGAGAAAGACCAAAGTAGGGAAAGGTTATTATTGGAAAGAAAGCTGAAAAGGCAAAACAGCACCAATTTTAGTCTTTTTGATAAGAGTTATCCACAGGCCAAATAAAGAATTTAATCTTGACAATTGCAACTGAAAAAAGGTTAAATATCGGGTTATCTGATCCAAAAATACCCTGAAGGAAAAGCATGAAACGCACTTATCAACCCTCAGTAATACGCCGCTTGCGCACCCACGGCTTCCTTGTTCGCATGCGTTCCAAAAACGGACGTGCCGTAATTAATGCTCGCAGAGCCAAGGGCCGGAAAAGCCTCTCGGTTTAAGCTTAATCAAGCTTTGGTTTTACTACGGATCGATGGTAAATGAAAGGCGATTTAGCCGCCAAAGATAGTAAAGATAAAAAGCGCGAACACCTTCGAAAAGCGGACGATATTTCGTCCGTTTTTGGTTTTAAATGTCGGGTTTCTAGTGAGCATTTAGTGGCATTAGGCAAACCTAATTATCTAGAATTTCCTCGGCTGGTAATTATGGTTGCAAAAAAAACGAACCGATTGGCCGTGCGCAGAAACTATATGCGTCGGGTGGTTCGAGAATGTTTTCGTAAAAACCGATCAAATCTTATTTCACTTGATATTGTCCTGCGAATAACAAAAACTTTTGAAAAACAGGATTTTAATTTAATAAATCAAGAAACTAACCAGATCTTCAATAGATTAAGCAAATGTCGCGCATCCTAGACTTATTAATTAGAGCGTATCAATACTTTATAAGTCCAATGCTAGGATCAAATTGCCGTTTTACCCCGAGTTGTTCGCAATATGCGCGCGAAGCAATTAGTCAGCGCGGTGCGGCAGCTGGACTTTACTTAAGCATTAAGCGCGTAGGCCGCTGCCATCCCTGGTGTGAAGGCGGTTACGATCCTGTACCGAAAAAATAAAGAAGCTAAATGGATACCCAACGATTAATCATATTCGCCGTATTTTCACTATCCATCTTTATGTTATGGAATGCATGGCAACGCGATCAGAACCCACAAGCAACCGTAAGCCAAACCGCAACCATAGGCCAAAAGATAAATGAAGTACCGTCGCCGACACTAGGAAAAACAGCAACAGCCGTCATACCAAACCAAAGCGCATCTAATGCCCAACTCCAAAAAGGACCGCGCATACACGTTAAAACGGACCTTATTGACGCCGAAATTGACCTTAACGGCGGCGATCTTCGGCGATATGTATTGCTAAAGCATGGAGACACCCAAGATAAGACTAAGCCTCTAGTGCTTTTGGCCGACGAACCGCCCCACTACTATGTAGCGCAGAGTGGATTGATAGGCCAAGGACTCCCCACGCATAAGTCTCTATTTACCGCCCAAGCCAAAGAGTATGACTTGCAAAAAAATGCAAACACCTTGGAAGTGCGCCTCGCTTGGCATGGCGACAATTCCGTACAAGTTGAAAAAATATTTACCTTTCACCGTGATAGCTACGAAGTAAATATCAGCTATGAAATAAAAAACGGATCCGCCGCAAGCATAAATGCAGAGGGATATTTTCAATTTCTACGCGACGGCACGCCACCCGCAGGCGATTCCCGGATGTTGCCTACCTATACCGGACCGGCAATGTATACCGATGAACACAAATTTCAAAAACACGCGTTCGATAAAATTGGACAAGATCCAAAAGAAGACTCGGTTATCACGAAAAATGGATGGATTTCTGTACGGCAACATTATTTTATTTCGGCCTTCATTCCCCAAGGAAACACGCAGCATGAGTTTTACTTCAAAAAAGTCAGCGATAATTTATACGCTACAGGGGTAATTGTTCCTGTTGGCGAAATTGCACCGAATACGACAAAAAATATTTCCATGAAGATGTATGCAGGGCCGCAAGACCAAGAAACGCTTAAAAAAGTGGCCCCAGGACTAGATTTAGCCGTGGATTACGGCTGGTTGACCGTGATAGCCGTGCCGATATATTGGTTACTGAGTTTTATCCATAAATGGATCGGAAACTGGGGCTGGTCAATAATAATTTTAACGATATTAATTAAAGCCGCTTTCTACCCATTATCTGCAGCAAGCTATCGTTCGATGGCGAAAATGAAAGCGCTTGCGCCGCGCTTGCAGCGCCTCAAAGAACAATATGGAGAAGACCGTCAAAAGCTGCATCAAGCCATGATGGAAATTTATAAAACCGAAAAAATTAATCCACTCGGCGGCTGCTTACCGGTGGTGATTCAAATCCCCGTATTCATATCGTTGTACTGGGTATTGTTGTATAGCGTTGAAATGCGGCATGCACCGTTTGCGTTCTGGATCCATGATCTAACCGCACAAGATCCGTATTACATTCTGCCGGTGCTCATGGGGATCTCGATGTTTGTGCAAGCGCGCTTAAATCCCACGCCACCAGATCCGATCCAAGCCAAAATCATGATGATCATGCCCCTGGCTTTCTCGGTGATGTTCTTTTGGTTCCCGGCCGGATTAGTCATGTACTGGGTTGTCAATAACACGCTATCAATTGCGCAGCAATGGCGCATCAACAGTGTCATGCAGAATGCGCCCAAAAAGGTTAAAAGATGACACGATCGCGGCCATTGCCACCGCACCAGGACGCGGCGGCATTGGCGTGGTACGGGTATCAGGTTCACGCGTAAGCGAAATCGCGCAGGCCATTCTTGGCAAAGTGCCTAGCGCGCGCAGCGCACATCTTGCCAATTTCCGTGATAGCGCTGGCGAAACTATCGACCAAGGGATTGCGCTGTATTTCTCAAATCCCCACTCTTTCACCGGGGAAGATGTTTTAGAACTGCAAGGCCATGGCGGTCCCGCAGTCCTACAAAGCCTTCTATCGCGTTGCCTAGAACTGGGGGCAAGGTTAGCCGAACCCGGGGAATTCACGCGCCGCGCCTATTTAAATGACAAACTCGATTTAGCCCAAGCCGAAAGCGTTGCCGACCTGATCGATGCAGCATCAACACAAGCGGCCAAAAGCGCCATGCGCTCGCTACAAGGGGATTTTTCTCGACAAATACGATCCTTAGTTGATGCGCTGATTAACCTGAGGATGTTGGTAGAAGCAACGCTAGATTTTCCCGAAGAGGAAATCGATTTTTTAGAAGCTGCACAGGCTAAACAAAAACTCGAAAAAATCCACAAAGAACTAATCGATGTTCTTAAAAAGGCTAAGCAGGGCGCATTGCTCCGCGAGGGTTTGCAGATTGTATTAATCGGGCAACCCAATGTCGGAAAATCCAGCTTATTAAATCGCCTCGCGGGCGATGAAGTTGCCATTGTGACAGCCGTTGCCGGGACAACCCGCGATACCGTGCGGGAACAAATTCTCCTCGACGGCATACCGCTGCATCTAATCGATACCGCTGGGCTAAGAGAAACCAAAGACGAAGTAGAACAGATAGGAATTTCGCGCACTTGGCTCGCCATAGAAAAGGCGGACATAGCCTTGGTCATTATCGATGCAGTGAAAGGGATTAGCGCCGAAGATCAGGCCATTCTTGACCGCTTGCCGCAAAAATTGCCAGTCGTGCAAATATTTAACAAAGCCGATCTTTTGGCGCAAATCCCTATCGCGAAAGATCAAAAAAACGAAATTTATCTGTCAGCGAAAACAGGTTCAGGCCTAGAAAATTTACATGATCGATTATTGGAATTAGCGGGCTGGCAACAAACAGGAGAAGGCGCATTCATGGCGCGGGAACGGCATATACGCGCGCTAAAAGAAGCAAACCAACACTTGGATCAGGCAGTGCTACGCTGGCAGCAATTGGAGTTGCTGGCAGAAGAATTAAACCTAGCGCAAAAAGCACTCAGCACGATTACCGGCGAGTTTACGGCGGATGATTTGTTGGGAGAAATTTTTAGCCGCTTTTGCATAGGAAAATAGTCCCTAATCGGAATCAACATAGATTTGATTTTCAGGCACAGCTAGACCGAGCAAGATTTTTTTCATCGCATCCACCGCCAATTCCGGCCCAGCAATATAAACATCCGAACGGGTCAAAGATGGAATAGCCAGCAGCTTAGGCCCGAGCGTTCGCGCCACGGCATTTTCTTGACGCGAGGCGGTAGCATCTAAATCGCCGCCGACCACAATCGGCACATAGTGAAAATTATCCAGCGCATCCGCCCATGCGCGCGCCAAACCGGGTAAATAAAGGCCGGATTCTTTGGTAGCAATCCACAGCAAATGGATCGACTCGGCTTGATCCAAAGCCATGGCATGCTCCATCAAGCTTTTAACCGCCGCAAAGCCATTACAAAAAGCTAAAAATACGATGGGTCGTTGCGACTCGGTATTCAGCACAAAATGACCCAGGGGACCACGAATCAAAACCGCGTCGCCGGGCTTCAACCGATCAAAAACATAATCGGAAAAAAGATTGCCGTGCATGCGCCGCACGTGAAACTCCAAATGTCGATCTTCGCAAGGACAGCTGGCGATGGACAGCTGCGCGGATAAGCTTCGATCTAAAGTTAACACCGCCCGTTGACCGGCCAGAAAACGCAAGCGCTCATTGGGCGGAGTCTTGATATGGATCACCGCGATTTCATCCGTCGGATGCTCGATGGAACGCACAGCGCCGCCAATAAATTGATCAGGTAAATCCGAAGGCGCTTGTGCCACCTCGCCCTCAATAACCAAATCGGATACTGCGGTGCAGGAACACATCAGGGCATAGCCCTGTGCTTGCAGTGTTGGCGGGATGATGTATTCGTGCGGACGCACCTGTTTTATTTCGCCTGAAATCACGCGCGCCTTGCATTTACCGCAACTACCGTTAGAGCAGCCATAAGTAAGCGGAATGCCGGCACGCAATGCGGCTTCGAGCAAGCTATCGTTGCCTTCAACAAAAAAATCTTCACCCGAAGGCAAAATTTTTACTTGCGCTGAAATCACGCGTAAAAAATTATCGCGGATCAACAAGGCGCGCGCAGCATCCGATGCCGGCGGCGTTTGCATGCGTTGCGCATGCAGCCAATTGCTTAACTTCTGGGCAAATTTTGCTTCGGCGCCGCCTTGTACAATGATCGCTTCAAGCTCGTGGCCCAGGCCATCGAGCATAATGCGCGCGTGATTTAACAATGCTTTCGCCTCGACCAGCTCTTTGCTTAAATCATGTAAGCGCGCCGCCAGGACTTCCTTGTCAGGCAAGCTGCGCTCCAGGATGCGCCGACCAAAAGCCATCTCCTTAATCTGCTCGACTTGCTCCAGCACGGAGTTGTTTTCCAGGGAAGCATCCGGATAAGCCCGATACAGTTCGTCGAGCGTGATCATGCCATCGAAGGATTCGAGATCCCCGTCTTGAATTTTCTTTTGCAGCGCCCCACGTGTAACCCCTACCAGCCGGGCTGCGCGGTGCAAGTTCATGAGCTTTGCCATGGGTGTAGTTTATGCGTTCTTCGGAAAATTGAGAAAGGCGCTCTCGGCGCTAAACCTAAGTACATGTTTCCATGAGGCTCCTGGGTCAGCCATGCTAACGCAACCAGCACAAATCGCGTATGATTGGAGTCTTTCCCGAAAATTCGTGAGCAAACCATGGATTTCCCACAAGTCTTTGATGTAATGGTCATTGGCGGCGGTCACGCCGGCACGGAGGCGGCGCTCGCCAGCGCCCGTATGGGCCAAAAAACCGTGCTCTTGACGCATAACATCGAAACCTTGGGGCAGATGTCCTGCAACCCATCGATAGGCGGCATCGGCAAAGGCCACTTAGTAAAGGAAGTCGACGCCTTAGGCGGCGCCATGGCGGCTGCGACCGATGAGGCCGGGATCCAATTCCGCATACTGAATTCCAGCAAAGGGCCGGCGGTGCGCGCCACGCGCGCCCAGGCCGATCGCGTGTTATATCGGCAAGCCATCCGCAGCCGCCTGGAAAACCAAGAAAATTTATGGTTGTTTCAGCAAGCGGTCGACGATTTGATTTTAGATGGCGAGCAAGTCGTCGGCGCCGTAACCCAGCTCGGCATTAAATTCCGCGCCCGCGCCGTTGTGCTCACCACCGGCACTTTTCTCGATGGACTCATCCATGTCGGTTTATCCAATTACCGCGCCGGGCGCGCCGGCGACCCGGCCTCGATCAGCTTGGCGGCCCGCTTGCGCGAACTGCAACTTCCCGTGGGGCGCCTCAAGAC
This sequence comes from Pseudomonadota bacterium, assembly GCA_021812385.1. GTDB lineage: Bacteria > Pseudomonadota > Gammaproteobacteria > Burkholderiales > Thiobacteraceae > RBG-16-58-11. The sequence continues at coordinate 117,535 of JAKANO010000008.1, forward strand.
CGGCACGCCGCCGCGCATCGATGGCCGCAGCCTCGATTATTCGGTAATGACCATGCAAGCCGGCGACGACCCGGCCCCGGTGTTTTCATTCCTGGGAAATGCGGCGCAACACCCGCAACAATTGCCTTGCTGGATCACCCACACAAACGCCGAAACACATGAGATTATTCGCCAAGGCCTGGACAGATCGCCCATGTATACCGGCGTTATCGAGGGAGTGGGTCCTCGCTATTGTCCTTCCATAGAGGACAAAATACACCGCTTTGCGGATAAAGACTCACACCAAATTTTCGTTGAACCGGAAGGTTTGCACACGCATGAAATCTACCCCAACGGTATCTCCACCAGCCTGCCGTTCGACGTGCAATTAAACCTGGTGCGCTCCATCAAGGGTTTTGAAAACGCCCATATCACGCGCCCGGGCTATGCCATCGAATACGATTATTTCGACCCGCGCGGCCTAAAAAGCTCGCTGGAAACCAAGGCGATCAAGGGCCTGTTCTTTGCCGGTCAAATCAACGGTACCACCGGTTATGAAGAAGCTGCCGCGCAGGGCTTGCTGGCCGGCCTCAACGCCGGCCTATACGCACAAGAGCAAGAAGCCTGGTGTCCCGGCCGTGGCGAGGCCTATATCGGTGTGCTGGTAGACGACCTCATCACCCGCGGCGTGCAAGAACCCTACCGCATGTTCACCAGCCGCGCCGAGTACCGCCTGAGCCTGCGCGAAGACAATGCCGACCTGCGGCTCACAGAAATGGGCCGCAAACTGGGGGTGGTGGACGATGTGCGGTGGGCGCATTTCGAACAAAAACGCGAAGCCATTGCGCGCGAACAAGAGCGCCTGAAAACCACCTGGGTCAATCCGAATTTGCTGACCGAAGCAGACGCTGTCCGGGTGCTAGGACAAAATATAGAGCGTGAGTACTCGCTCACAGACCTGTTGCGGCGGCCGCAAGTTACTTACGCCAGCCTCATGAGTTTGCCGGGCGCAGGTCCCGGGGAGGGCGATCCGCAAGTCGTGGAGCAAGTTGAAATCCAGGCGAAATACGCCGGTTACATCCAGCGTCAGCAAGACGAAGTGGATCGTAGTCGCGGCCAAGAGGCGCTTAAGCTGCCCATGGATTTTGACTACCGCGAGGTGCGCGGACTCTCCATTGAAGTCAGCCAAAAGCTCAACCAGCACAAGCCTGAAACCCTAGGCCAAGCGGGGCGCATTTCAGGCGTAACCCCGGCCGCGATCTCCTTGCTCTTGGTGCATTTAAAGCGCAGCGGCGCCAAAAAGAAAAGCGCATGAACCTGGAGCAACCCTTGGCGTCCGGGCTGAGCGCGCTCGGTTTGGATCTGAATTCCGCGCAGCAACAAAAACTGTTGGATTATGTGGCGTTGATCGCTAAGTGGAACAAGGTCTACAACCTCACGGCAGTGCGCGAACCCGAAGCCATGATTACGCAGCACCTGCTGGATAGCTTAACGGTATTGCCGCATTTGAAACAGGTAACACGCTTAATCGACATTGGAACCGGCGCAGGGCTACCGGGTATCCCGCTGGCTATTGCGCGTCCAGAGTTGCAAATCACCCTGCTCGACTCCATCCACAAGAAGACCACTTTTCTCCGCCAAGCCTGTTTAGAGTTAGTGCTTACTAACGCCGAAGTGGTTTGTGAGCGGGTAGAGCACTTCCAACCGAAGCTCGGATATGAAGCGGTGATTTCACGCGCCTTTGCAGATTTAGGCGAATTTGCGCGGCTCACCGCGCATTTGCTGGCAAAAGGCGGTAAGCTTTACGCCATGAAAGGCATCTACCCGCATGAAGAACTGAGTAGGCTGCCGCAACAATTCAAGTTAGAAGAAGTCATCCCGTTGACGGTGCCAGGGATGGATGCCAACCGGCACCTCGTCATATTAAGGGTGGAGGAACAATGACCAAAATACTCGCCATCGCCAACCAAAAAGGCGGCGTAGGAAAAACCACTACCAGCGTCAACTTGGCCGCCAGCTTAGCCGCGGCCGAGCGGCGCGTATTGCTCATCGACTTAGACCCGCAAGGCAATGCCACCACCGGCAGCGGCGTCAACAAAAGCGAACTGACAACGACGGTCTACCATGTCTTGTTGGGCAGCCATGGCTTGCTCGACGTGCGGGTCAGCGCCAAACAAGGCGGCTACGACGTGATACCCGCCAACCGCGAATTGGCCGGCGCCGAGATTGAACTGGTGGACGAAGAGCAACGCGAACAACGTTTACGCCAGGCGCTGCAAGTCGTGGCCAATGATTACGACTACATCCTGATCGACTGCCCGCCGGCGCTCAGCCTGCTTACCCTGAATGGCCTGGTCGCCGCGCAATCGGTGATGATCCCGATGCAATGCGAATACTACGCCCTGGAAGGCTTGAGCGATTTGGTCAACACGGTTAAAAAAGTGCGCGCCAACCTCAACCCAGAACTGGAAATCGAAGGCCTGTTGCGCACCATGTTCGACCCGCGCAATGCGCTGGCGCAGCAAGTGTCGGAACAATTACAGCGCCATTTCGGCGACAAGGTTTACAGCACGGTGATACCGCGCAATATTCGCTTGGCCGAAGCACCCAGCTATGGAACGCCGGTATTGTTCTATGACCGTGCGTCGAAAGGCGCGCAGGCGTATATAGCCCTCGCGGGCGAATTTTTACAGCGGCGCGAAGGCGCTGCAATCCCTGCTTAAACAAATTCAGTCGTAACCCGGAACTACCCTAATGGCAAAACCCAAAGGCCTCGGCCGCGGCTTAGACGCCCTGCTTGGCGACTCATCCAGCGGCAGCGGCACGCAACAACCAGACAGCCTGCGCGATCTCGACGTTGGCAAACTGCAACCCGGCAAATACCAGCCGCGTGCACATATGGACCAAGCATCGCTCACCGCCTTAGCGGATTCGATTAAATCGCAAGGCGTCATGCAACCGATCATCGTGCGCAAGCTGCAACAAAACGGCTATGAAATTATCGCCGGCGAGCGCCGTTGGCGCGCCGCGCAAATCGCCGGTTTAAAACAGGTGCCGGTGGTGATCCGCGAAGTAGCGGACGAAGCAGCGCTGGCCATGGCGCTGATCGAAAACATTCAGCGCGAAGACCTGAACCCGATTGAAGAAGCGCTCGGCATTCAACGCCTGATCAATGAATTTGCCATGACGCACGAAGGGGCCGCCGAAGCCGTGGGCCGCTCGCGCTCCGCCGTGAGTAATTTGTTGCGCTTGCTCAACCTGCCCAAAACCGTGCAAGACATGGTGCTGCAAGGCACGCTCGACATGGGGCATGCGCGCGCCTTGCTGCCGCTGGCGACCGCCAAGCAATTGGAAGCGGCGCACGAGATTACGCACAAGGGCTTATCGGTGCGCGAAGCGGAAAAGCTGGTGGCAAAACTGCTCAAGCCGGAAGTCCCCAAAAAACACCTTGGCCCGGACCGCGACACCTTGCGCTTGCAAGAGGACTTAGCCGAAAAGCTGGGCGCTAAAGTCACCATCAAGCATGACAAAAAGGGCGCGGGACAACTGATTATCGACTACGCCGATTTAGCGCAGCTGGACGGACTTATTCAAAGGATTAAGCGCGAATAGCTATTTATATCAGACGTGAAAACACCAGGGCCGCAATTGCGGCCCTGATGCTTTTTCGGCCGCGCAAAAGTGTTATGGATTTTATGATTACGTACTAGAATACGCCCAGCCCCGTTCCCAGATACGGGCAAAAAACTAGAGGAGCGTTCATGAAAAACTTAAAAGCAATAAAAAGCGCTGTCGTAATTTTTCTGTTTGCGTTTGGTTTTATCGCAACGGCGCAAGCAGACACGCACAAGGACTGGAAAAAAATCGATGTCGCACCCGGCACCTATCAAACCACCGATGGTAATGGTGCAAGTCGCGAGATTGCGCCGAGTTGTTCGGGTGGCCCTGTTTGCACCCTGGACGCAGCAGGCAAGCCCATCAGTTGCAAATTAGGCGACAAGCAGTTTTCTTTCTATTTCAAACCCGGCAAGGAAAAAGAAAAGTTAGTCGTCTATTTCGATGGCGGCGGCGCGTGTTGGGACTCGAATACCTGCGTGACTGGCCAGCAAACGCCGTTAGCGGCGTATGTGCCGGAGATTAAGGACAAGCTCAGCACCGAGGGTTTATTCGACCAAAACAATCCACAAAATCCTTACCGCGATTGGAACATCGCCGTCATCCCCTATTGCACCGGGGATATCCACTGGGGTTCTAAGGACCAAAACTACACAGACTATACGGGTGCCGTAACCGGCGCGCCCGGCGGCACAGTCACGATACATCATCGCGGCTTCGACAATTTTCTGTATGTGCGCGATTGGTTAATGAAGCGTTATGCGAAAGATAAAAAGCACGCAGATGAAAATGAAGACGATGGGCTTAAAAAGCTTCTGGTAACCGGATCTAGCGCCGGTGCATATGGTGCCGTATTTGCTTATCCGCACATGAAGCAAGCATTTCCGCAGGCGAAAGGTTATTTGATGGCCGACGCCGGCAATGGCGTGGTGAGCGAGGCCTTGTTGCAACAAGCGGTGCGCGCACCGGATGACCACTGGGGCGCGTCGAACAACTTAGTGCATGCAATCCCCGGCATGGATGGCATTTTCAATTTGCCGGCAAACAGTTTTGCGCAGGGCTTTTACTCCGCCTTGGCGGGCAACTATCCGCAAGATCGCTTTTCGCAATACAGCACCCTGTTTGACGTCATTCAGGCCTTGTTCTACAACATATCGCTGAACCAAAATGACATAGCCGCATGGGGACAAATAAGCCCGCAAGTTTACGGCGCATGGTCGCAGCAAATGGTGAACAATGCCTTTATCACGGCAGCCAATCCAAACTACCGCTTTTATATCGCCAGCGGATGTAACCACACGGTGTTGCGTTTTAACGATGATTTTTACAACACACAAATGGCGCAAGACGTGTCATTCCTATCTTGGTTTAAGGCCCTCACTAAGCAAGGCGACGATGGCGCTTATCCCGACAACTGGAAAAACAGTTTTTGTGTCGGATGTACAATTCCACCTACGCAGCAAGAGGTTGGCGCTTGTTTAGCAAGAAGTTTTAGCCGTTAGACTTAAGCCGGATTTACACATCGCGCAACATGCCGTTGCGCGATGTGTAAGCTTTTCAGGATAGAGCCGACATACCAAACTCAATAATAAATACAGGAGTTGTCATGGCAGCCATTTCCGCGCTTCGGCGCAGCATCGTGTCCTTGTTGGAGAATTTGCATAGCGTGTTTTCACCCTTAGGATTGCGGCTGCTGCTCGCTTATGAGTATTGGGATTCCGGGGTGATGAAGTTTAAAGGCGAGAACTGGTTCGGCGATATCCAGGACAAGTTTCCCTTCCCCTTCAATTTGATCCCGGCGGATTTGAACTGGCAGCTCGCGACCTACACGGAGATGATCGGCGCCATCGCCCTGCTCATAGGTTTGGGAACCCGTTTCTTTAGCTTTTCGCTGATTGTGGTGACGGTGATTGCTTGGGCGGCGGTACATGCCGGCAATGGTTACAACGTCTGCGAAAATGGCTGGCAGTTGCCGCTGTTTTATCTGGCCATGTTTGTGCCCTTAGTGCTGGGCGGCGCCGGTAAGTTAAGCTTGGATCACTTGTTCTTCGGGCGTAAATAAGCTTAGTGGGTGCTTGGGCTGATGGTTATTTATCGGGTGCCGCAACAATGAAAACAAAAGCATTATGGTTCGCATGCTGGGCGCTCTGTTCTGGCGCGGCATGCGCCGAAACACCGCGTATGCATTTATGGATTACGCAACCGATTGCGGCTGTGTCTGACGTATCTGTTTGTCGCTTGCCCACAGCGGATGCATCCAAGCCGCCAAATATAAGCCTCATGCTCACGGAGCAGGACGTGGCCGCGTGGAACGATAAAACCGGCGTGTGGCGCTTGGATGAGCATCGGTTTCCGAATCAAGCAGCAGGCTGGCAACTCGCGGATCATTGTTTTGTTCTGGCGATCGATGGCAAGCAAGTTAGCAGTGGCGTGGTGCTGTGGAAGCATAGTGCGCGCCTGACGAAAATTCCGACCTTGTTGGTTTCGACGCGGCATCATGCGCTCGTCTTGCAGCTCGCCTCCGGCAGCAAAAGACCGATCGAATTAATTCATCAAAGTGAATTAGCCGCAATTTTGCAAAAGTAGTTATAGAAAATAAAAGCGCGTGCGCCGGAAATTTTAAGCGCCCGCTTCATCCAAGAGCGCTGTATAAAGCGCCAGATCAGCGGCCGAGAAACAGCAAAAAATAATTTCACGCAGCCCGGGGAATTCCACGATTGCCGCCCGCACCGCGGACACCGCCACCTTGGCGGCCAAGGCCTTTGGGTAGCCATAGACCCCGGTGCTAATCGCAGGAAAAGCCAGTGAGCTGATTCCTGCGTCGGCGGCAAGCTCGATGCAGCGGCGGTAACAAGAAGCCAACAGCGCTGCTTCATTGTGCGTGCCGCCATGCCACACCGGGCCGACGCTATGAATGATAAATTTTGCAGGCAGTCGATAAGCCTTGGTGCGTTTTGCATCGCCCGTTTTACAGCCGCCGAGTTCGCGGCACTCCTGAAGCAGTTCCGGCCCAGCAGCGCGATGGATTGCGCCATCCACGCCGCCGCCGCCAAGCAAAGAGGCATTCGCGGCATTGACGATGGCGTCAACAGCCAGGGTTGTAATATCGGCTTGCATCGCGCGTAGCGTGGCGGTCATGCTTAACTCGGCTTACCTAAATGGGGGTGGGAATGATTTTACGCCGATCCCATTAGCGCTATCCTATGATGAAGTTCCACCCCTATCATCGAGTGAGGAGGAATCATGTCCAAACTGCTATCGAGTTTTATCTTGTTATTTTCCCTGGTTGCGGCCCCAGCTTTTGCTGAAGATCAGCCGGTAATCATCAAGATCCCGCGGCTTACGTTGGAAACAGCGCAGAAAATAGCGCATGCCGTCATTGTGGAATGCCGCAAAAATGCCTTGCAGGTGGGCGTAACGGTGATTGATCGGGGCGGTCATCCGGTGGTCGTTTTGCGCGATACGCTCGCCCCCGACCTTACCCTCGATATCAGCCGTCAGAAGGCCTACACGGCGATGTCATTCAATGCCGCCACTTCGACCATGGAAAACCGTTTCACCCAGCCGTTTTCGGTCGGCAAAGTTCCGGGCCTGATATTTTCTGCTGGGGGCGTTCCGATTGAGGCGGCGGGCAACATCGTCGGCGCAGTCGGCGTGAGCGGCGCACCTACAGGTGAACAAGATGAGAAATGTGCCAAAGCCGGCGTGCAGGCCGTACTGTTCGACCTGGAAACTGCGGCGCCCTAGCAAAACGATTTAGACGGAAAGCGATTACAAGCGGAGGCCAAGGAGTCACCCATGAAAACAAAAATTCTGGTTTGGGATGTACCGACACGCGTCTTTCACTGGCTGCTGGCGCTGTCTTTTCTGGGCGCCTATCTCACCGGTGAGGAAGAAAACTATCAAAACCTGCATCTTGAGTTCGGCTACATTTTGCTGGGCTTAATTGGCTTTCGGTTGATCTGGGGCGTGGTTGGCAGCCGTTATGCGCGCTTTAGCGCCTTTTGGTTTAAGCCGCGCGAGATCATGCGCTACTTGCAGTCGCTGTGGCGCAAAAATCCCGAGCATTATGTCGGACACAACCCGGCCGGCAGCGCGGACATCTTCCTTTTGTTGGGCTTGGGCCTGATTTCCAGTATTTCGGGGCTCATGGCGTACTATAAAGTCGGGGGCGAGTGGCTGGAAGAACTGCACGAAGTTAGCGTGAATATTATGCTCGCCGTGGTGCTGGCGCATATCGCAGGCGTCGCGCTCAGCAGTTATCTGCACCGGGAAAACCTGCCGCGCGCGATGCTGACCGGCACTAAATTCGGCGAGCCGAGCCAGGGCATCAGCAGGGCTTACGCGTGGCTTGGCGTCTTGTTGATACTGGCGGTCGCGGCTTTTTGGTATTGGTTTCCAGCCTTGGGCTTAACCGTCAGCAAATAAAAAGCGGCCGCTTTAAGGCGCGCCCGCGCCAAGCAGCTTTTCGATGCGCTTGGCAAATACCGCCATTTCTTTCGCCGCCTGCTTATCGCCGCGCTTTTCTGCGACGGCGATGCCGCTTTGGTAAGCAGCCAAGGCTGCGTTTAATTGGCCGGTTTCGTTCAAGGCTTTACCCAATAATTTCCACGCGGCCGAGTAATTGGGGTCGAACGTGACGGCCTGCTGCAAATGCGCGGCGGCTTGATCGAACTGGCTCAGCTTGGAAAATTCATTGCCCAGGCTGAAGCGCAGCAAGGCATTGTCGCGGCCAGCAGCCAGCATTTTTTCTAAGTTTTGAATCACGGCATTCATCGGTGGGGCATCCTAGCTTAAGGCTTTAGCGGGTATAATCGCGGGCTTGATTTGTAAGGGATTCCAGATGCAAGTGCATTATTCACCACGTGATGTCGAAGCTCAAGCGCGCGCGCGCTGGGAGCAGGATCAGGCCTTCGCCGCGCGCGAAGACGCGACCAAGCCCAAATACTATTGCCTGTCCATGTTTCCTTATCCATCCGGAAAACTGCACATGGGCCATGTGCGCAATTACACCATCGGCGATGTGCTGACGCGTTATCACCGCATGCAAGGCTACAACGTCATGCAGCCCATGGGCTGGGATGCTTTCGGCCTGCCGGCGGAGAACGCCGCCATGGCCTCCAAGGTCGCGCCCGCCCAGTGGACTCACGACAACATCGCCTACATGAAGAAGCAGCTGCAATCGCTGGGCTTCGCCATCGATTGGTCGCGCGAATTGGCGACCTGCACGCCGCGGTATTACCGCTGGAACCAATGGCTGTTTTTGCGCATGCTGGAACAAGGCATCGTGTATCAGAAGACCGGCGTGGTGAATTGGGACCCGGTGGACCAGACCGTGCTCGCCAACGAGCAGGTGATCGACGGCCGCGGCTGGCGCACCGGCGCGGTGGTGGAAAAGCGCGAGATTCCCATGTACTACATGGCCATCACCAAATACGCCGACGAGTTGCTGGCCGAGCTGGATCAGCTGCCCAACTGGCCGGAGCAAGTAAAGCTGATGCAGAAGAATTGGATCGGCAAGAGCTTCGGGGTAAGGCTTGGCTTCCCGCACCAGATCGATGGCGGCGGCACCTTGTGGGTATTCACCACCCGCGCAGACACGCTGATGGGCGCGACCTATGTCGCGGTGGCGGCGGAGCATCCGCTGGCGACCTACGCCGCACAAGGCAATCCGCTGCTCGCGGCCTTCATCGAGGAATGCCGGCACGGCGGCGTGACCGAGGCAGAGATCGCCACCCAGGAAAAAAAGGGCATGGCGACGGGCTTGACCGTCACCCATCCGCTCACCGGCGAAGCTTTGCCGCTGTGGGTGGCGAACTATGTATTGATGGGCTACGGTGAAGGCGCGGTGATGGCCGTGCCGGCGCATGACGAGCGGGATTTCGAGTTTGCGAATAAGTATGGATTGGCGATCCGGGAAGTGATTGCCGGGGAAACGGGAAACGGGAAACGGGAAACACCGGGTGCGTTTACCGATCATGGCCGCTGCATCAACTCCGGCAAATACGACGGCCTCGATTTCGATCAGGCCGTCGACGCCATCGCCGCCGACCTCTCCGCAAAAAACCTGGGCGAGAAAAAAATCACCTGGCGCCTGCGCGACTGGGGCATTTCGCGCCAACGCTATTGGGGCACGCCGATCCCCATCATCCATTGCGCCGCTTGCGGCGAAGTGCCGGTGCCGGATAATCAATTGCCGGTGCAGTTGCCGGAAGACCTGATCCCGGACGGTTCCGGCAGCCCGCTGGTCAAGAGCGAGGCATTTTTAACATGCACCTGCCCCAAGTGCGGCCAGCCGGCGCGGCGCGAGACCGACACCATGGACACCTTCGTCGATTCGTCCTGGTATTTCCTGCGCTTCTGCTCGGCGGATGCGCCGACCATGGTGGACGAGCGTACCAACTACTGGATGCCGGTGGACCAATACATCGGCGGCATCGAGCACGCGATTCTGCATCTGCTGTATTCGCGCTTCTGGACCAAGGTGATGCGCGACCTGGGGCTGACCCAGGTATCCGAGCCGTTCGGCAATCTGCTGACGCAAGGCATGGTGTTGAACCACATCTTCTTCCGCAAGGGCGAGAAAAGCGGCATCACCTACTACGCGCCGGACGAAGTGGTGCTGACGCGCGACGACAAGGGCGAAATTTTGTCGGCGAAATCCGTGGCCGACGGCCAGCCGGTCGCATACGGCGGCATCGGCACCATGTCGAAATCGAAGAAAAACGGCGTCGATCCGCAATCGCTGATCGAGCAATACGGCGCCGATACCGCGCGCCTGTTCATGATGTTCGCCGCGCCGCCGGAAGATACGTTGAAGTGGGCCGACGCCGGCGTGGAAGGCGCCTCGCGCTTTTTGCACCGCCTGTGGAAGCTGGTGCATACACACGTTGAACAAGGCGTAGTTGCTGCCTCGACCGGTGCGGGTTTGAGCGCGGAGTTGAAAGCCTTGCGCTTTCAAGTGCACACCACGATCGAAAAAGTCGGCGACGATATCGGCCGGCGCAAGACCTTCAACACCGCCATCGCCGCAGTGATGGAGCTGATGAACGCGCTGGCCAAGCAGAGTGATGCCAGCCCCGCCGCGCGCGGCGTGATGCAGGAAGCGCTGGAGAACATCGCGCTGCTGCTCTCGCCCATCGTGCCGCATATCTGCCATGCGCTGTATGCCGAACTCAAGTCCGGCGCGAATGTGTTGGACACGCCTTGGCCCAAAGCCGATCCGGCCGCGCTGGAGCAAGACGAAATCGAGCTGGTGGTGCAAGTGAACGGCAAATTGCGCGGCCAAATTCGCGTGCCGAAAGCCGCGGACAAGGCGGTGATCGAAGCCATGGCACTGGCCAGCCCCAACGTGCAAAAGTTTATCGAAGGTGCGGCGGTGAAGAAGGTGATCGTGGTTCCGGGGCGCTTGGTCAATATCGTAGCGGGTTAATTGGGTTAAACTGGCAAGAAAATTCGCCAATCTAGGCGACAAGGACAAAAAATGGGTTTGCGGCAAATCTTGGTTTTATGGTGTGTACTCAGTCTTGGCGCCTGCGGCTTCCAGTTGCGCGGCAATGCCTCTTTGCCTTTTGATAGTTTGTACGTCGAAGGCGGGCAAGATATCGCGGTGGATTTGCAACGCGCGATTCGGCCGACAACCACCAAGGTCACGGACAAGGCACAAGAAGCTCAAGCCGTGCTGCAAATTTTGAACGAATCGCGCGAGAAGCGCATCCTGACGCTGAGCAGCGCCGGCCGCGTGAATGAGTTTCGTCTGCTCTATCGGGTGGATTTCAAAGTCATCGACAAAGCGGGCCGTGAACTGCTGAAGCAGCAGCAAGTCGAGCTGCGCCGCGATATCACTTTCAATGACAGCCAGACCCTGGCCAAGGAATCCGAAGAGGCTTTGTTGTACCGCGATATGCAAGCGGATGCGGTGCAGCAAATCTTTCGCCGCATGAGCGCTATTCGCGCCACTCCCTAAGCGATGCAGTTACGTCCGGAAAAGCTGGCCGCGCATCTACAACAAGGCTTGCAAGCGCTCTACATTGTGAGCGGCGATGAGCCGCTGTTGACGATGGAAGCCGCGGATGCGATTCGCTTGCGCGCCAAGCAAGAAGACTATTTGGAGCGCGAGGTGCTGGCGGTGGAAACCGGTTTCAGCTGGAGCCAGTTGCGCGCCAGCTCCGCCAGCTTGTCTTTGTTCGCCTCAAAGCGCGTGTTGGAGCTGCGCATTCCCGGCGGCAAGCCCGGTACCGAGGGCGCGGCGGCGTTGGAAGCGTATGCGGCCGATTTGCCGCCCGATACGCTGAGCTTGGTGCTGTTGCCAAAGCTCGATAAACGCACCAAGGACAGCGCTTGGTTCAGCGCATTGAGCGCGGCGGGCGCGGTGGTGGAGGTTTATCCGGTTGCATTGGATGACTTGCCGGAATGGGCCGCGCGCCGCTTGGCCGCGCAAAACCAAAGCGCCGACCGTGAGACCTTGGCCTTTCTCGCCCAATCGGTCGAGGGCAATTTGCTCGCCGCGCATCAAGAAATTCAAAAACTCGGCCTGCTCTATCCCGCAGGAAAATTAAGCTTCGATGAGGTGAGCGAGGCGGTTTTAAACGTGGCGCGCTTCGATGTGTTTCAGTTGGGCGACGCCATGCTGCAAGGCGATGCAGCGCGTGCTGCGCGCATTCTCGACGGTTTGCGCGGCGAAGGCCAGAAGCCGATCCCGGTCTTGGGCGTATTGGCATGGCTTACCCGCAGCCTGAATAAGGCGAAGTTAGCGCTTGCTTGTGGAACCGATATGGCGGGCGCGTTGCGCGAAGGCGGGTTCTGGGGCGAGCGGCAAAATCTGGCACGGCGCGCCCTGCCCCGGCTCTCCGTCGAGACCCTGGCCAATGCGCAACGCCAGGCAGCGGAAATTGATAGAATGAGCAAAGGGCTGAAGCCCGGCGATGTGTGGGATGCTTTGCTGTCGCTGGTATTGTCGATTGCAAAACCGGAAAAGTGGGCGCATGCCTAGCGCCAAAATGAAGAAGCGAGATATGGACGTTAAACAATACATGCAAACCGTGGGCAGCCAAGCCCGCGCCGCTTCGCGCAGCATCGCGCGCGCCGACACCAATGCCAAGAACAAGGCCTTGTTGGCGATGGCGGATGCGATCCTGCGCGATCAAGATAAGTTGCTGGCCGCCAATGCCAAGGATATGCAGCACGCCAAGGCCAGCGGCCTGGACGCCGCCCTGCTGGATCGGCTGCAAATCAACGCCAAAGGCGTGGCCGGCATGGCCGAGGGTTTGCGCCAGATCGTCGCCTTACCCGATCCAGTGGGCGAGATTACCGGCTTGAATTACCGGCCTTCCGGCATCCAGGTGGGCAAGATGCGCGTGCCGCTGGGCGTGGTCGGCATCATTTACGAGGCGCGGCCCAATGTGACCGCCGACGCTGCCGGTCTGTGTTTGAAATCCGGCAACGCCGCGATCCTGCGCGGTGGCTCAGAGGCGCTGAATTCCAACCAAGCGATTGCCGCCTGCGTGCGGGAAGGCCTGGCCGCCGCCGGCTTGCCGGAAACGGCGGTGCAGGTGATCGAGACCACCGATCGTGCAGCGGTGGGCGAGTTGATCACCATGAAGGAATTCGTCGATGTGATCGTGCCGCGCGGCGGCAAGGGCCTGATCGAGCGCCTGATGAACGATGCGCGCATCCCGGTGATCAAGCATTTGCACGGCGTGTGTCATGTGTATATCGATGACCATGCCGACTTGGATAAAGCCACGCGCATCGCCGACAACGCCAAGACCAGCCGCTACGGCACCTGCAATACCATGGAGACCTTGCTGGTGGCGCAGAGCGTGGCGCAGCAAGTCTTGCCCGGCTTGGCCAAAATTTATTTCGACAAGGGCGTGGAGCTGCGCGGTTGTCCGGCATCACGCGCCATCGTTGCGCAAATGCAAGCGGCGACCGAAGAAGATTGGCATACCGAATACTTGGCGCCGATCCTATCGGTGCGCGTGGTGACGGGCATCGATCAAGCCATCGAACATATCAACACTTACGGCTCGCAGCACACCGACTCCATCGTCACCGAGGATTACACCCGGGCGCGGCGTTTCCTGCGCGAAGTGGATTCCAGCAGCGTGATGGTGAATGCCTCGACGCGCTTTGCCGATGGCTTCGAATATGGCCTGGGCGCGGAGATCGGTATTTCCACCGATAAGATTCACGCTCGCGGCCCGGTCGGCCTGGAAGGTTTAACCTCGCAAAAATTCATCGTGCTCGGCGATGGGCATGTGCGGGGTTAAGTTCTGAGCGGGCTTGGAATCTTCGGCGGCACCTTCGACCCAATTCATTTCGGTCATCTGCGCTTGGCGCAAGAAGCATTGACCGGCTTGCAGCTGCAGCAAATCCGCTTTATTCCCGCGGGTCAGCCGCCGCATCGCGCCGCGCCGCGCGTGACCGCGGCGATGCGCTTAGACATGGTACGCCTAGCCTGCGCCGACAATCCGCATTTTGCGGTGGATGCGCGCGAGGTGTTGCGCGCCGCGCCGAGTTATACCGTGGACAGCTTAAGCGAATTGCGCGGTGAAGTCGGCGCAAGCCAGGCCTTGTGTTTATTGCTCGGCGCCGATGCTTACCTTGGCTTGCATACCTGGCATTGCTGGCAAGCGCTGTTTCAGCTCGCGCACCTCGTGATCGCGCACCGCCCGGGTTTTCCGCAATCCGCTTGGACCGAGCGCATGCCGCCGGCCTTGCAACAAGAACATCAAATGCGCTACACCGAAGACGCTAGCGACTTGAGAAATACTCCATCGGGTCGCATCTATGCCTTACCCATTACGGCGCTCGATATTTCCGCATCGCATATCCGCATGGATTTACAGCGCGGCATCAGCCCGCGTTACCTATTACCGGACGCGGTGCTTCACTATATTTCAACTAAACAACTGTATAAGCAATGACTCCTGAAGCCATGAAAAAAGCCGTCGTCGCCGCCCTTGAGGATATCAAGGCCAGCGACATTGTCGTGCTGAACGTAAAAAAACTGACCTCGATGACGGATTACATGATCATCGCCAGCGGCGAATCCTCGCGCCAAGTCAAAGCCCTGGCGCGCAACGTCGTGGAAAAATTAAAAGAGCGCGGTGCGGAAATCGTCGGCGTCGAAGGCGAAGATAGCGGCGAATGGGTGTTGGTGGATCTCGGCCACATCATCGTGCATATCATGCATCCGGCGGTGCGCGAATACTACAACCTGGAAGAGTTGTGGGAAGCGCCCAAGGCGCCGCGCAAAAAAGCTTCAGCCAAAGATGCCTAATTCGAAGCGCTTGCTGTCCTAAGATGGAGTTCATCGTCACCGCCGTTGGCACGCGCATGCCGAACTGGGTCGACGAGGCTTTTGCGGAATATCAAAAGCGCATGCCGCGCGAAGCACGCATCAAACTGCTGGAAATTAAACCGGAGAAGCGCGACGGCGGAAAAACGGCGCAACAAGTGATGGCGACAGAGGCCGAGCGCATTGCCGGCGCGCTGCCCAAAAGCGCTCTGTGCATCGCACTGGATGAACACGGCAAACAATTCACCAGCCAAGCGCTGGCGCAAGAAATGCAAAAGTGGCTCGGGGGCGGGCGTGATGTGAGCCTGATCATCGGCGGCGCCGATGGGCTGGCGCCGGACATCAAAGCGCGTGCCGATCTGCTCTGGTCGCTCTCCCCCTTGACCCTGCCGCACGGCATGGTGCGCGTGTTGTTGGCAGAGCAACTGTATCGCGCGCACAGCATTTTGCAGGGGCATCCGTATCATCGGGAGTGATACAAAGATTGCTTTACCGCCAAGACGCCAAGAGTGCCAAGAAATTCAAAAGATAGAATCTAAATGATTGGCTGATGCGATGCCGGGATAAACTCCATCTGAACGGTTTTTCTTGGCGCTCTTGGCGTCTTGGCGGTTAGATAGGGTTTTATCGATGACCAAATTCATCCTCTGGCTGACAATTTATTTTGGTGTGCTGCTCTGGTCCGGCATCGTGCCCAAGGACTATTTCACCTGGATTTTGGAAGTGCTGCCGGCGTTGTTCGGCTTCGTCGTGCTCGCCGCCACCTACCGTCGTTTTCCCCTGACGCCGCTGGCGTATTGGCTGGTGCTCGGGCATTGCGTCATTCTGATGATCGGCGGCCATTACACTTATGCGGAAGTGCCATGGTTCAATTGGCTGCGCGATGCACTGCACTGGCAGCGCAATAATTACGACAAGGTCGGACATTTTGCCCAAGGTTTTATCCCGGCGATTTTGGCGCGCGAAATTCTGTGGCGGCTGGACGTGGTGCGCGGGCGCGGCTGGATGAATTTTATCGTGCTCAGCATCTGTCTTGCCCTAAGCGCGAGTTATGAATTGGTGGAATGGGGTGTCGCGCTCGCGTCGGGCGATTCCGCCGTAGCGTTTCTGGCCACCCAAGGCGACCCCTGGGATACGCAATCCGATATGGGCTTTGCGCTATTGGGCGCGATACTTGCCCTGGCCTTATTGAGCAAATGGCATGATCGTCAACTAGCGCGTTTGAATGCAGTGCGAGCGCCAAAAAATGATAAGCTCTAAAAAATTCAAAATCGAAAATCAGGAGGCTGGCGGATATGGATAAAACCATTGCATTAGGCGGCAACATCGTGGGTTTGGCTGGGGTGCTTTTGACCGTCGCGGCGGGTGTGGCGCGCATCATGGGCCATTATCATTTGGCCGGGTTCGAGATCATGACCTTGTTCGTGGGCGGCATGGGGTTGATGCTGATCGGCAGCTTCGCCAAGCTGCACATTCTGACCAGCCAACGCGGCTAATAGCGCAATTTTGCGGCAGCTGACGCGATCATGACGAGCGCGGCACAAATCTATTTGGCTTCGCAATCGCCGCGGCGGCGCGAACTGTTGCAGCAAATTGGCGTGCGCTTTCGGGTACTGGTGCCGGACGTGAACGAGGCGCCGCTGGCGCGCGAAAGCCCCGAGGCTTATGTGCTGCGCATCGCGCGCATTAAGGCCGAAGTGACTTGGATGCGGATTTGCGAGCGCCGCATGAAACCCTATCCGGTTTTAGCGGCGGATACCGCCGTGATCCTGGGGCGGCATATTCTCGGCAAGCCCGCCACGGATGCCGCGGCGCGGGGGATGTTGAAAGCGCTATCCGGCCGTACGCATCAGGTGCTTACATCGATCGCGATCGCGCACGAAAATAAATTGCAATTGGCGACATCGGTCAGCAAAGTAAAATTCCGCCGCCTATCGGATGCGGAAATCGCGCACTATGTCGCCAGCGGCGAACCGCATGACAAGGCCGGTGGCTATGGCATTCAGGGTTTGGCGGCGGCTTTCATCGCGCGTATCGAAGGCAGTTATTCCGGGGTGATGGGTTTGCCCTTATTCGAGACGGCGCGCCTACTTAAGACTTTTGGTGTTCAAGTGCTATGAGCGAACAGATTTTAGTCAATATCACGCCGCAAGAAACGCGCGTGGCGATGATGCAGCAAGGCGTGGTGCAAGAGCTGCATATCGAGCGCGCTTCCAGCTACGGCCTGGTCGGCAATGTGTATCAGGGACGTGTCTGCCGGGTGTTGCCGGGGATGCAGTCGGCGTTTGTCGAAATCGGTTTGGAGCGCGCCGCATTTTTGCATGTGGCGGACATCTGGCAGCAAAAGCCGGATCCGGACAAACCGGCCGAAGAGAAACCGATTGAAAAGTTGCTGTTCGAAGGCCAAACGGTTTTGGTGCAAGTCATCAAGGACCCGATCGGAACCAAGGGCGCACGGCTTTCCACGCAAGTCAGCATCGCCGGCCGCCTGCTGGTGTATTTGCCGCAGGAAACCCACATCGGTATTTCACAGCGCATCGAAGATGAGCAAGAGCGCGAATTATTGCGCAGCAAGTTACAGCAGCTGGTTCCGCCCACGGTGAAGGGCGGGTTCATTGTGCGCACCAGCGCCGAGACCGCGACCGATCACGAGCTGCTGTCGGACGTGGAATATTTGCAGCGCATCTGGAGCAACATCGTCGAGCAAGCCAAGACGGCGCCCCCGCAGACCCTGCTGTATCAGGAGTTGAATCTGGCGCTGCGGGTGTTGCGCGATTTTGTGAACGACGACATCGACCGCATCATTGTCGATTCGCGCGAGACCTACGGCAAGCTGCAATCCTTTTCCGCCAACTATATGAGCGGCGTCGCTTCGCGCCTAGAGCACTATCAAGGCGAACGCCCGCTGTTCGACTTGTATCCCGTCGAAGACGAAATTGAAAAGGCTCTGGCGCGCAAGGTGGAGCTGAAGTCCGGCGGCTATTTGATTATCGACCAGACCGAAGCGTTGACCACCATCGACGTCAACACCGGCGGCTTTGTCGGCGTGCGCAATTTCGACGACACGATTTTCAAGACGAATCTCGAGGCGGCGCATGCCATCGCGCGGCAATTACGCTTGCGCAATTTAGGCGGCATTATCATCGTCGATTTCATCGACATGGATAATGCCGAGCATAAGTCCGCGGTGCTGGAAGAATTTAAAAAGGCCTTGGCGCGCGACCGCACGCGCATGACCGTGAGCGGCTTTTCCGCGCTGGGACTGGTGGAAATGACGCGCAAGCGCACGCGTGAAAGTTTGGCGCATGTGCTGTGCCAGCCGTGCCCGGTATGTCAGGGGCGCGGCGAGCTGAAAACGCCGCAAACCGTGTGCTATGAAATTTTGCGCGAATTGCTGCGCGAAGCGCGCCAGTACAATGCGCGCGAGTTTCGCATTCTCGCCTCGCAGCAGGTGATCGATTTATTCCTGGACGAAGAATCGCAAAGCCTGGCCCAGCTCGCCGACTTCATCGGTAAACCGATTTCACTATTGGTCGAATCCGAATACAACCAAGAGCAGTTTGATATTGTGTTGATGTAAGGCCGGGGCGGGTTTTTGCTTAAGGTTTCGGCGCATGTTTCAGGGTTGGATCCATGATCAGCGATACATCGGTTTCCGGTGCTTCGCTTGGATTGGCGGCGGCTGGCGGCGCACTTACCGCGGGGCTGGGCGCGGCAGGGGTCGCGCTGGGGGTGCTGACGATCGGGCGCGGTGCATCTACGATGCGGTTGGCGGCAGGGCGAATAATTTCAGCCTTGGAGCCGACGCCCTCGGGGATCCAGCGCTGTGCTAAAAAGACCGCCACGCTGACGACGAGCAATACCATTAGCAATATAAAGGCACGCGTAAACTTGCGCTCGTTCAGGTCTAGCCGGTAGTTAAAGCGCTGTTTGAGCGCGGAAAGCGCTGGACGCCAGAGACGGCGATGCAGTTTAGGACGCCCACTCAACGCGATATTAATCGGATAGTTGCTGAGTTGGCGGATGCTTTCCAGCAGCGTATTCGAGTAATTGTGCGCACCTTCGCACAACAGGACGAAATTTCCGTTCGGCGCTTTTTCCCGCAGGCGATCCCCGACTTTAGTGGCCAATTGCATCGGGGTTAAGTCTTGCACCGGCAGATGCAGTTGTCCGGCGAGCAGGATAAACAGCTCCTGTGCATCAATGGCGGCCTTGATCCGCAACACCGTGTCGGTGTCGGATACGGCGTGCGTTAGTTCAGCCAGAAATCCCGACACGCGGCCGCTATCGCTGCCGGTAATCAAGATCATGACCTGGCGTTCCGCGTGCAGCATCATGGCCACTTGCTCGGCCAGGCTGATGGCTTCTACCTCTAACTCGCTGGTGGTGGGCAACCAAGGAATGGCGCTGGTGGCTCTCACAGTTGCTCCACGGAAAACAGGTGGCGATATTCTTTGATCGCATAGCGGTCGGTCATGCCGGCGATGTAATCGGCGATAGTGCGCGCTTGGTCTTGTTTTGCCTTGTCTTGATATTGCGGCGGCAACAGTTTCGGATCTTCCATGAAGGCCTCGAACAGCGCCTTGATAATGCGCCGCGCCTTGTTGCTCATGCGGTTGACGCGGTAGTGCTGATACAGTTGCGTGCGCAAAAATTGTTTCAACTCGCGCTGTTCCGCGCGGATGGTTTCGGAGAATCCAATCAAGGGCGGCGCTGCGCGCACCTCATCGATGTTGCGCGGATTCGCCTGGGCGATATTTTTTCCGCTTTGCGCCACCAGGTCGGTAATGAGGGTGTTGATCATGCGCCGCACCGTTTCATGAATTGCGCGCCGGCCATCGAGCTGCGCATAACGCAGTTGCACTTCCTGCAAGTGGCGGGCGAATACGGCTACCTGGGACAGCTGTTCCAGTTCGAGCAGGCCGGAACGCAAGCCATCATCCACATCGTGATTGTTGTAGGCGATTTCATCCGCCAGATTGGCGACTTGCGCTTCCAGCGAAGCTTGCTGTTTGTGCAGAAAGCGCGCACCGACATCGCCGAGCAGCTTGGCGTTGGGCAAAGAGCAGTGTTTGAGAATGCCCTCGCGGGTTTCGAAGGTCAGGTTCAAACCATCGAATTCGGCGTAGCGTTCTTCCAGGCGATCCACCACGCGCAGCGATTGCAGGTTGTGTTCGAAGCCGCCGTATTCTTGCATGCAAGCATTCAAGGCGTCTTGCCCGGTATGGCCGAACGGGGTATGGCCTAAATCGTGGGCCAAGGCAATCGCTTCCACCAAGTCCTCATCCAAGCCCAGGCTGCGGGCGATGGAGCGGCCGATTTGCGCGACTTCCAGCGAATGCGTGAGGCGCGTGCGAAACAAATCTCCCTCATGATTCACGAACACCTGGGTTTTGTATTCCAAGCGCCGAAACGCGGTGGAGTGGATAATACGGTCACGATCGCGCTGAAATTCGCTACGGCCGCTGGGTGCGGCTTCGGCGTGGCAACGGCCGCGCGAATGCTCGGCAAGGGCGGCGTAAGCGGCCCGATTCAGAGGAGCGTCAGCCATGACAGGCATCGAGCGTGGCGAGCAGCGGTGCTGATGGCGCTTCGCTGACAACGGCCTCGCCAATCGCCTTGAGCAAAACAAAGCGCAGTTTTCCGCCCTCCACTTTTTTATCCAGGCCCATGAGGTCGAGATATTTTTCATGGCCGAGATTGGGCGCGGTATCCGGCAGGCGGGCTTTGACGATCAGGGCGCGGATGCGCGCCACATCTTGTTTGCTGATCCAGCCCAATTGTTGCGACAACACTGCCGCCATGATCATGCCGGTGCCGACCGCCTCGCCGTGCAGCACATTGCCGTAGCCCATGCCGGCTTCGATGGCATGGCCAAAAGTGTGTCCGAGATTGAGCAGGGCGCGCCGCCCGGATTCGCGCTCGTCTGCCGCGACCACATCGGCCTTGTTTTGACAGGAGCTGAGAATAGCGTAAGTAAGCGCTTGCGGATCACGTGCCAGGAGCAATTCAATATTGGCTTCCAGCCATTCGAAGAACGGCAGGTCGCTGATCAGACCGTACTTGATGACCTCGGCCAGCCCGGCTGAAAGTTCGCGGTCGGGCAGCGTGTTGAGCGTGTCGGTATCGGCCAGCACCACTTGCGGCTGATAGAACGCGCCGATCATGTTCTTGCCCAGCGGGTGGTTGATGCCGGTCTTGCCGCCGACCGAGGAATCGACCTGCGCCAGCAAGGTGGTCGGGATTTGAATGAAGGGCACGCCGCGCAAATAAGTGGCGGCGGCAAAGCCGGTGAGATCGCCGATGACGCCGCCGCCCAGCGCGATCAAGGTGGCTTTGCGCTCCATGCGGTTTTGCAGCAAGACATCGTAAATGTGGTTGAGCGATGCGCTGTTCTTGTGCGCCTCTCCATCCGGCAGCACGATAGGCACGGTTTTTACCCCGGCCTCAACCAGTGCGTTTTGCACGCGCTCCAGATATAGCGGCCCCACCGTGGTATTGGTGACGATGGCCGCCTGTTGGATTTTCAAGTGGGGGAGAAGCAGCGCAGGCTGGTTTAGTAGCCCGCTGCCGACATGGATAGGATAAGAGCGGTCGCCAAGGGCAACGGTTAAGGTTTGCATGGACACAGAGTATAACCCGAAGCCCTTAAAAAACGCAGATGTGAGCCTCGCGCAATTCGGGTTAGACTCTGCCAAAACGCAGAGGAGAAACCAGCATGAATCTGGAAAAAGTCATTTTCGCTTTCTTTATCGTGCTCGCCCTGACCTTGAATTTCGGCTTTTACGTGGGCGAGATCGATAACCCGGTGCACCACAGCGTCTATGAGCTGTATGCCGCATTGGTGGTGAGCCTGATCGCGACCGTGCTCAAGCTTGGCGACCGCACGCATTTGGGCGCGGTGCTGCTGGCCACGAGCCTGGTGGCCGACTTGCAGTTGATTGCGGCGGCCATCGTTTGGGCCTACGCCGATCACATTGCCGCCGGCGGTATGACGCCGCATATCATGACGGCCATCGTCTCCCTATCCGGCGGCGCTTTGCTGGCGAATTTGACCTCGGTGGTATTGTTCATCGCGGAAACCATCGCCATTCGCCGCTGAGCCCGGCCGCGGATGAATAACGTTCTGTATCTGTTGTTGCGCCGCCTGCGCACGCCGCTGATCCTGCTGATCACGGTATATGCGGTGACGGTGCTGGGCTTCGTGTTGATTCCGGGGGTGGACGACAAAGGCCAGCCCTGGCACATGGGCTTTTTCCATGCCTTTTATGTGGTGAGCTATACCGCCACCACCATCGGCTTTGGCGAATTGCCCTATGTGTTTACCGACGGCCAGCGCATGTGGCTGACCTTCACCATCTATGCTTCGGTGGTTACCTGGGTATACAGCATCGGTTCGGTACTCACCGCGGTTCAGGATCCGGCATTCCGCGTGGTGCGCATTGAAAATGCCTTTGCGCGCGCGGTGCGGCGGATTCGCGAACCGTTCTATCTGGTCTGCGGCTATGGCGACACCGGGACGCTGTTGGTGCGCGCTCTGGCCGAATCCGGCATCCAGGCGGTGGTAATCGACATCGACCAGGAGCGCGTCAATGCCCTGGAGCTGGAGGAGTTGCCGATGGTAGTCCCCGCGCTGCGCGGCGATGCGCTTAACCCGAGCAACCTGCAATGGGCGGGGCTGATGCATCGGCATTGCCTGGGCGTGATCGCGCTCACCAATCACGACGCAGCCAATCTCAAGGTCGCCATTACCGCGCGCTTGCTGCGCCCCAGGCTCGTCACCATCTGCCGCGCCGACACCCAGGGTGCGGCGAATAACATGGCTTCATTCGGCACCGAACATATCATCAACGCCTTCAATACCTTTGCCGGCCGCTTGGCCATGGCCTTGCATGCGCCCGGCTTGTATCTGCTATTCGAGTGGATGACCGCGGCGCCGCATGAACCGTTACGGGAGCCGATTTTTCCGCCGGTCGGGCGCTGGATTTTGTGTGGCTATGGCCGCTTCGGCAAGGCGGTGCATGCGCGCCTAGCGCGTGAAGGCGTGGTCGCCACCATCGTCGAGGCCGACCCGGCCCGGACCCAACCGCCGCAAGGCAGCGTGATCGGTCGCGGCACCGAAGCTGAGACCTTGCAGCAGGCGGGGATCGAGCAAGCCGTGGGCATCGTCGCCGGCACCGACAACGACGCCAATAATCTCTCCATCATCATGACCGCGCGCGAGCTCAATCCGCTGCTGTTCATGGTGGCGCGCCAGAACGAACAAAATAACGCGCTGCTGTTCAACGCGGCCAAGCTGGATTTGCTGATGCAGCGCGGCAATGTGATTGCGCACAAGATTTTTGCCCTGCTGACCACGCCGCTGTTGACGGAGTTTCTGGATTTGGCGAAGCGCCAAGGCAATGCCTGGGCCAACCAGTTGCTCAGCCGACTGGGCGGTATCATTGGCGATGAGGCGCCGGAAACCTGGGGTCTTGCCATCACCCCGGCCGAGGCGCCGGCCATCTACGCCGGGCTGGCTGCCGGCAAACCGGTTGTTGTCGGCGATTTGTGGCGCGACCCGCGCAATCGTGAAGAGCGCCTACCCGGGATCGCGCTGCTGCTCAAGCGCGACGAAGAAGAAATCGTCGTGCCGGATGAAGCCATGCCGCTGGTGCGCGGTGATCGTTTGTTACTGGCGGGACGGATCGAGGCGCGACGCCAACTGTCGTGGATCGCGCGCAATCACAACAGCTTTGCCTATCTGGTGACGGGGCGCGAGCGGCCATCGGGCTATGTGTGGGAGTATTTTGTGGGATTGAGAAAATGAATCCGGGAAAATGAACCCGGGAGGCAGGATCGAATCAGGTAGGCTGAATTTCCAGTAAGCGCCGCTCGACTTCGCGCGCCGCGTGCTGCACGTTTTGCTGGCCTGAAGTCACAATAATATCGGCAACTTCCCGATACAGTGGATCGCGTTGTGCGTAGAGCTCGGCGAGCTTGGCTTGTGGATCGCTGGTTTGCAGCAAGGGGCGATTTTTGTCGTGCTGCGTGCGTTGCCACAGATCTTCGACTTTGGCGTTAAGGTAAATCACGGTGCCGTTTTGCGCCAAGGCCTCGCGATTTTCCTTGCGCAATATCGCGCCACCGCCGGTGGCTAAAATAATGTCCTGTCGTTGCGTGAGCTCGTTAATTAAAGCAGCTTCGCGCTCGCGAAATCCCGCCTCCCCTTCCAACTCGAAGATCAGCGGGATTTTGACTCCGGTGCGCAACTCCAACTCATGATCGGTGTCGATGAAGGTTTTCTTCAGGCGTTTAGCGAGAAGTTTGCCGATGGTGGTTTTACCCGCGCCCATCAGGCCGACCAAAAAAATATTGCCCGTTTTGTGCATTAAGATCGGTGCATAAAACGGGCAATTTTAGCGGAATTAGACTTAAACCGCGATGAGCGAATTAACGCAAATTGAGCGTGTCTTTGAGAATGCGCGGCGTGACGAAGATCAGCAGCTCCGTCTTGTCGTCGCGATTTTGCGTATTTTTGAAGAGCGCTCCGATCAGAGGTAAGTCGCCAAACCCCGGTACTTTGGTGACGGTGGTGCGTTCATCCTGGGTGTAAATCCCGCCAATAACTACTGTACCGCCGTTTTCCACCAGCACTTGTGTTGTGATTTGCTTGGTGTCGATGGCAGGGCCGGCCTGGGTGTCGGTGCCGCGGCTATCCTTATTTACTTTCAGATCCATAATCACATTATCGTCCGGTGTAATTTGCGGTTTCACTTTAAGGCTGAGAGAAGCTTTCTTGAACTGGACGTTGGTGCCCGATTGGGACACTGTGGAGTATGGGATTTCAGTGCCCTGTTCGATGGTGGCCTCCATCTGATCCGATGTCACCACGCGTGGGTTGGAAATAATTTTGCCGCGACCGTCGGCTTGCAGTGCCGATAATTCCAAATTCAGGAAGCGGCCCAAGCCAGCGTTGAACAAGACGAAAGACAGCGCCCCGGGGTTAAAACCACCGATCGCGCCGGCTCCCAAATTCACGTTAAGCGATTGAGCAAGGGTTGGTGTGGAGCCGGTAGTTTGCCCCGTTTGGGTCGCTGGCACCTCTAATGAACCACCGGTGCTAATCCGCGTGCTGCCACCGCTGCTGACGGGATAGCCAGTGCCACGAGAGTCGTTAACGCCTAAACGGATACCTAAATTTTTACTAAAGCTGTCGGAGGCCTCGACGATACGCGATTCAATCAGCACCTGTTTGACCGGAATGTCCACTTGCGCGATCAGTTTCCGGATTTCATCCATTTTGGATGGCGTGTCTTGAATAAACAGGGTATTGGTTCGCGCATCAATTACCGCGCTGCCGCGCTTTGAGAGAATGCGCTGTTTTTCGTCGTTAAGAATTTTTACAAAGTTCTCGGCGCGCTGAAAGCGTAGGCGGAAAGTTTCAGTAGTCACCGGCTCTAAGTCTAGAATTTGCTGCTTCGATTCCAGCTCCAGTTTTTCTTTTGTAGCTAATTCGTCCGAGGGCGCAATCCAGACCACGGTACCATTCTTGCGCATGCTCAAGCCTTTAGTTTGCAGAATGATATCTAGCGCTTGGTCCCAGGGCACATCTTTCAAACGCAAGGTCAGGTTGCCGGTGACGGTGTCGCTGGTAATGATATTTAGACCAGTGAAGTCAGCAATGACTTGCAGTACGGCGCGGACTTCAACGTTTTGGAAATTTAAGGAAAGCTTGTCGCCGCTGTATTTTTTGGCGCGCAGGCTCTTAGAAGGATCTTCTACTACCTGTTTAATGTCGACGATGAATTTCTTGTCGCTTTGATAAGCCGAATGTTCCCACTCTCCCTTGGGCTCGATTAGGATGCGCGCATTTGAGCCCTGTG
Organism: Pseudomonadota bacterium; assembly: GCA_021812385.1. Classification (GTDB taxonomy): domain Bacteria; phylum Pseudomonadota; class Gammaproteobacteria; order Burkholderiales; family Thiobacteraceae; genus RBG-16-58-11. Next base: position 143,296 of record JAKANO010000008.1, read on the forward strand.
CGAAGGTGTCAACGTTCAATACCGGAGTGCCATAATCGGTTACGTCCAGGCGCCGCTCCAAATTGCGCGGTACGGAGGTATTGCTGAAATCAATGGCCAAATATTTGCCTTGTTGACGAATATCAATGCCAGTCGTGGTGTCGGAGAGATCAACGATAATGCGTCCTTCCCCATTCTTGCCGCGACGAAAATCGACATCGCGCAAGCTGTGCGCGGACGTATCCTTGGATTCGGCAAATTGCGTGGTGTTGTTGGCAATAACCGCCGAAGCTGGGCCACCCTGTACCGTAATAATGTAGTTGTTGCCATCGATACGCGTTTCATAGGCCGAGGTGCGTGACAAATTGAGTACCAGACGGGTACGCCCACTGGACTGGGCAACATTAATGCTGCGTAGTGCGCCCTCGTTAATGCTCAGGCTATTTTTCCCCCATTGATTGACGGTGCCAACGAAATCCAGCGCAATGCGGGGAGGATTGTTGATAGTGAACCCGGCGGGCGGACTTTGCAGCGCTTGTTTCAGCGCGACTTTAACCACAACTTTTCCACCTTGCTGCACGGTATAGTCGATGTTCGTGATTTCGTTGCTGGCAGCGGCATTTTCTTGTGCATGTGCCCAAGACGAGAGGGCTAATGCCGCAGTCAGCATGAACATACGCAAAGGGTGAAGAAGGGATTGACGGCGCATAAGGGTATTCATAAGGGCGCTCCTGCTATTTCTTTTTGAGGGGTTCATCGATCAAGCTTAGGCTGGTGCTGCGTTCAGTCCAGTCGCCGCCACTATCTTGGACGATTTCGGTAAGCTTGACGTCGGTGTCGCTAACCTGGGTGATAATGCCAAAATTCTGGCCCATGTAATTGCCCTGTTTTACCCGGTAAAGATTGTTATCCGGGGTCTTAATTAGGGCGTAATTCATTTTGCCTTGCTGCAGCGTCCCGACCATTTTCAGCGCTTCCAAGGGATAATTTTCAAGCGCTTGTTTGACGTGGTCGCGCGGCGGTTGCAAGCCCCCCGCTTTGCCGCTGCCAGCCGGCGGCGTGAGCTTGCGCGGCTTAAATGGATCCGGCAAATCGGTGGCGGTATAAACGAAAGGCTCATACGGCTTAACTTCCGGCAAGGGCTGAACCTTGCCGCGCAAGTCTTTGCCGGCGTTGGCGACGAAGGTGCGCGGGTCATCGCCGCCGTTACAGGCGGAGAGCAGCAATAAAATTGGTAGCAAGCTGAGTTTTTTCACTTCTTGCCCCCTTTGGCCGCTTTCTTGTTTTTCAGGAGCTCTTCCTCGTCCAAGTAGCGGTAAGTCATAGCCGTAACATCCATCACTAAATTGCCTGTCGGCGCTTGTGTGATGCCAATATTGTTGAGGGTCACGATGCGCGGTAATTGCGCGGTGTCGCTGGCGAAGCGGCCAAGGTCATGATAACTGCCGGTCACTTTAATCGTAATGGGAAGCTCGGCATAAAAATCTTTTGCCGTTTCTTGGCCCGGTTTAAACAACTCGAATTCCAAGCCACGGCCCAAGCCGGCTTGGTTGATGTCGGTTAATAATGCGTCCATTTCCGATTTGTTTGGGAGTTGCCGCAATAGCGTGCCGAAGGCTTGCTCGATTTCGGTGACTTGCTGGCGATAGACATCCAGGTTCACGGCCTGCTGTTTCTTATCCAGAAATTCGGCGCGCAATTTTTTCTCTTCTTGCCGCGATTGGTCCAAAGTATCGAGCTGATCTTTCCAGATAAACCAATAACCGCCCAGCAAAAGCAGCGCGAATAGAATCAGCATCGAGCCGATTTTGATCGGTACCGGCCATACGCCGATATTCTTAAACGATAGATTGTTGATGTCGTCGGCTAGGCTCATGGTTTTTTGTCCTTGGCTGTCGCGGGACTGGCCGGCACGGCTTGCTGTGGGGCAGACTGCTTGACGGTTAAAGTGAATTCGTTTGCACGCAAATTGTTGACTGTGACCGCCTTGACTTCGACTAGGTTAGGCGACTCCAGCCAGGGAGACTCTTCCAGGTTGCGCATCAAGGTGGAAACGCGCGCGTTGGACTGGGCGTAGCCTTGGATCGTGACGGTTTTCCCGTTTTGTTTGATGGCCTTAAGATAAATCCCCTCCGGTAGCTGGCGTACCAATTGGTCCAGCAAGTGAACCGAGCTGGAGCGGTCTGTCTGCAAATCTTCGACGACTTTTTTACGCGCCAACAAGGATTGCGTTTTATCCTTTAAGGCTTTTATTTCGGCAATTTCTTTATCGAGCTTACCGATTTCGCCTTTGAGGTATTCGTTATTGCTTTTTTGATACTCAATAATGCCGGCGATGATGGTGTAGCCCAGTAGCACTGATAGAACACCGAGGATGGCAATACCGCCAGCGATAACGCCCATTTGGCGTTTTTGCGCTTGGCGTTTTTCTTCACGATGCGGTAGCAGGTTGATGCGAATCATTTGTCGAACCTCCGCATCGCCAGCCCGCACGCGATGAGTAAGGCCGGGGCGTCCATCGTGAGTTGTTTGGGCTTAATGCGCGAAGAGAGCGCCATGCTCGCAAACGGGTTGGCGATCATGGTGCTGGATTGGGTGCGCGTGGCGACAATCTCATCCAAACCCGGGATCATGGCGCATCCGCCAGCCAGCAAAATGTGGTCGACTTGCGTAAATTGGCTGGAGGAAAAGAAGAACTGAATCGCACGCGCAACTTCAAGTGCCAATGTGTCCATAAACGGCTGCAGCACTTCAGACTCATAATTCTCGGGCAAACCGCCCTGGCGCTTGGCAATCTCGGCTTCATCAGAAGACAGGCTATAGCGCCGCTGAATTTCTTGGGTTAACTGATTGCCGCCAAAAGTTTGTTCGCGCAGGTAAATCGACTGGCCATTACGCAGAACGTTTACATGCATCATCGAAGCGCCGATGTCCACGACCGCGATGGTTTGATCGCGTCCGGCATTCGGCAATTGTTGCGCTACCATCTCGCAGGCGGCTTGCGTGGCAAAAGATTCGACATCCATTACAAAGGCTTTTAAGCCGGCGCTTTCGGCAGCGGCGACACGGTCTTCTACCTTTTCCTTGCGCGAGGCTGCTATCAGGACTTCCATATCATCTGGACCACTGGCCGCGGGTCCCAGTGCCTGGAAATCCAGGTTAACTTCATCTAAGGCAAACGGAATATATTGATTTGCCTCGGTTTCGACTTGCGTTTCCAGTTCATCTTCGCGCAAGCCTGCGGGAACAATGATCTTTTTGGTGATGACCGCAGCCGCCGGGAGCGCCATGGCCACATGTTTAGTGCGCGTACCCATGCGTTTCCAGGCGCGACGCAAGCTTTCGGCCACGGCTTCTAGATTCATGATGTTGCCATCAGTGACAGCATCCTTGGGCAGGCTTTCAATCACATAGCGCTCGACGCGCAGCAGATTTTTGCCTGCTTGCTCGATTTCAACCATTTTCACGGCGGATGAACTTATATCCACACCGATCAAAGGTGGCGACTGGGTTTGGAAGAGTTTGGCTAGCAAGTCAAAATCCCTTTCAATTTGGGTGGGTTAGCCGAACTTAATATAAATTACTTTAAATCCTAGCAACAACCATATAACGTGTAAAGCGTTTTTTTGTGGCGCCTGGCTTATCGTTAGCGGCTATAATGGTGCAAGTTTGATAGTGCCGAACACAAATAAATAAAATTTAATCCCCTTTGCTTAATTTAAAGGGGTTTTATCAACGCAAAATTGGCGTTAATTAATAGCTTCCGTTTAAACTCTCAGCTCTTACCCGAAACCGCACAAATTCACATGAAACGTCGTTGGTGGCTACTGCCAATAAAATTTATAAGCTTTTTCATGGCGCTGTTTTTTCTGATAGTGCTGCTTGCAGGTGTGCTGACCTACCCTTCTTTACCTTCCCTGAGCGTTTTAACGGACTACCAACCCAAGTTGCCTTTGCGCATCTTTACCTCGGATGGCGCCTTGCTGGGCGAGTTTGGCGAAGAACGGCGCTCGGTAGTGAAGTATGCGGATGTACCCCAAAAGCTCGTGCATGCAATTTTGGCTGCGGAGGATGATCGGTTTTTCGAGCATGGCGGCGTCGATTTCGCGGGTATCGCCCGTGCCGCTATTGCCAATGTGACAAAAGGCGGCGCGCGCGAGGGCGCTAGCACGATCACCATGCAGGTCGCGCGTAATTTTTTTCTTTCCCCGGAAAAAACCCTGACGCGTAAATTCAATGAAGTGCTCATGACATTTAAAATTGAGCACAACTTATCGAAGAACCAAATTCTAGAACTGTATATCAACCAAATTTATTTGGGGCAGCGCGCTTATGGATTTGCCGCAGCAGCGCAAACCTATTTTGGGAAGCCGCTGAACAAGCTAACGGTGGCGGAAGCCGCGATGTTGGCGGGTTTGCCGAAAGCGCCTTCGCGCAATAACCCGGTCGCAAATCCAGTCCAGGCGGCAAAACGCCAGCATTATGTTCTGGGGCGTATGCTCGAACTCAAATTTATCTCCCAGCAGGAGTACAAGGCGGCGCTGGATGAAAAGCTGCGGGTTCATCACGATACTGGGATGGCCGAAGTGCCGGGGGATTATGTGGCGGAAATGGCGCGACAATTTATGGTCGAACGCTATGGCGATGCGACCTACACCAGCGGCTTTAAAATCATTACGACTTTACGTAAGCGGGATCAAGAGGCAGCGAACTTCGCGGTACGGCAAAATGTTATGGATTATGACCGGCGCCATGGCTGGCGCGGGCCTGAGGGGCAGGTGAACTTGCTTTCCGATGTCGCGCAAAAAGAGGAAGCGCTAGAAGAGTCATTGCAAGATTACGAGGATGTTGGCGATTTAATACCGGCCCTAGTCCTTGAGGCCGGACCCAAGCACATTAAGGTATTTGCAAAAAACGAGGGCTTTCTCGAAATCGGCGCTGATGGCCTATCCATGGTGCAAAGAGCGCTGGCGGATAAAAGCGGCAAATCAAAATTCAAACCCGGTATCGTGATTCGAGTCAATAAGGATGCGAAGGGGCGCTGGCAAGTTGTGCAGATTCCTGCGGTCGAGGCGGCTTTAGTATCGATTAGCCCGGGAGATGGGGCGATTCGCGCCCTAGTTGGCGGATTCAATTTTGCGCGCAACAAATTTAATCACGTGATTCAAGCTTGGCGCCAACCCGGCTCGAGCTTTAAGCCGTTTATTTATTCTGCCGCATTGGAAAAGGGGTTGACCCCAGCAACCGTGATCAACGATGCGCCGCTGGTGTTCAATGCCGGCCAAACCGGCAGCAAGCCGTGGGAACCGAAAAACTACGATGGCACTTACTCCGGCCCGATCCGCATGCGCACGGCTTTAACCAAATCAAAAAACATGGTGTCGATCCGTATTTTGCAAACTATCGGCCCGCGCTATGCCCAGGATTACATTACCCGCTTTGGCTTTAATGCGGAGCAACACCCGGCGTACTTAACCATGGCGCTGGGGGCGGGTTCGGTTACGCCATTCCAGATGGCGTCGGCGTATAGCGTGTTTGCCAATGGCGGCTATCGCGTTAACCCCTATTACATTGAGCGTATCCTGGACGCACACGGCAAGGTGTTGGCACAAGCCAACCCGGTGCGTGCAGGTGAAAACGCAGAGCTCGCCATTGATCCGCGCAACGCGTTCATCATGACCTCGATGATGAAAGATGTGGTGCGTTTCGGCACGGCGGCGCGCGCCATGCAATTAGGGCGCAGTGATTTAGCGGGAAAAACCGGCACGACCAATGATCAAGTGGATGCTTGGTTTTGTGGGTTTAATCCCAGCCTGGTGGCGGTGGCCTGGATCGGTTTCGACCAACCGCGCTCGCTCGGCGGTAGTGAAACCGGCGCCCAAGCTGCGTTGCCGATGTGGATGTTGTATATGGGTAAGGTTTTAAAAGGCGTGCCCGAGACCGCCCTGCCGATGCCGGAAGGCGTCGTGGTGGCAAATATCGATGCTGCTGGAAAGCGTGCGGAAGACGGCAAGCCCGAGTTTTTTTACCGAGAAAACGTACCTGCGGAGCGACCGAGCGTGAACGATGGCGGCGGCGCCAAGGATGACGTAAACAACGAAATTTTTTAGTCGGTGTCGAAATTAAAATGGCGCGCCATAGCCACCCATCGCACAGTCATTTACGAGAAAGTATTGCGCAACTGGCCGCGCGGCTGATGGCGGAGGGGATTCAGGACTTTGCCCTGGCCAAACGCAAAGCGGCGCGCCAACTCGGTGCGGCAGACACACAAAATTTGCCCAACAATAGCGAAATCGAACAGGCATTACGCACTTATCAAGCGCTGTATCAGCGCGAGCACCAAGAGAACCAGCTCAGCCAGCTGCGCGCGCAAGCGCTGCAGGTGATGGGGATGCTGGCGCGTTTCGACCCGCTGCTGACGGGCTCGGTCTTGCGGGGCACCGCGACCCCGTATTCCGACATCAATATATTGCTGTTTGCCGACAGCCAGAAAGAGGTGGAACTGTATCTGCTGAATCGCGAACTGGTATATAAAACCAGTGAAAAGCGTTTCCGCTTTAGCGATGGTTTGCGGCCGGTCCCGGTGCTGCATTTAAGCAACAGTGGCGAGGCAGAGGTTCAATTGGCGATTTTATCTATCGCAGATCGTAGGCAATTACCGTTGAGCCCGATTGATGGACTGACCATGAAAGGGGCGCGCTTGATAGAGCTGCAGTCCCTGCTGGATAAAGAAACATAGTACTTTCTAAAGGGCCTGCGTTAAAAGCCATCGGGCAGGGCCTTTAAAAATGGCGGGCTTGATCCCGGTTGCGGGTGCCAAAACATCGTCATCAGCGTTGTCAGCTAGACGAGCAAAAGAATAACGGTGCTAATGAGATAATGCATCCCAATGAATTTAATGCCTTATTTTTTGGGTGGCCCAGGCTAAAGCCGTGGCACGAAGCGTGCTTTAAGTCTTTTGTCATACACGCATAACTTTTTTATTAAGCGCTATTACAGGCGGACCGCATCTAAAAATGATTCGCGTATTTAATTTTTATCTGTCAAAAGGCATGCTCCTGCTGCTGGTGCTGGAAGCCGCGCTGTTACTTGCGGCAATCCCGATGGGCGTGCAGTCACGCTTCCAAGGTTCGGCATGGACGCCTTCGTCCGGCATCATCGGGATTAATGCCGTGTTGTTCTTGGGTTTGGGTTTGGCGGTGATGAGCGCCTTCGGATTGTATCGGCGCGATTTTGAAGAAGGCCTGGGCAGCATGTTGTTCCGGGTCGCGGCCAGTTTCTTGCTCATTTTGTTGGGTATGGCGGCCTTGTACTATTTGTTCCCGGACATACACCTGGGCCGCGGCGCTTTGGGCGCGGCGTGTGTGGCGGGGCTGGGTGCGGTATTGCTGGTGCGCGCCACGGTGTTTCGCTGGGCCGACTTGGCGGTGCTCAAACACCGCATGCTTGTGCTGGGCACCGGCACGCGCGCCGCCAAGGCGATGGAGCTGCTGCACGCGGCTGATTCCCGCCGCCGCATGCATATCGTGGGATTTTTGCCGCTGCAAGGCTTGCATCATTTCGTCGACCATAGCTTGATCTTGGCAGAGCAAGGCACGCTGCCGGAGATCGTGGATAAATACCAGATCGATGAAATCGTGATTGCAGTGCGCGAACGCCGCGGCGGCGGCTTGCCGGTGAATGATTTGCTCGAGTGCAAACTCAAGGGCGTGCATGTGATTGAGCTATCCAGCTTCTTCGAGAGAGAGCGCGGGCAAGTGCAGCTTGAATCCTTGAATGCCAGCTGGATGGTGTTGTCCGACGGTTTTCAACAAGGTTTTTTGCGCGATGCCGGGAAAAGAATATTTGATCTTGTGGCCAGCTTAAGCTTGCTGGTGCTGACATTGCCGCTGATGTTGCTGGCCATCGTGGTCATTGTTTTGGAATCCGGTTTTCCCGTTCTCTATCGGCAAGAGCGGGTGGGGCTGGGCGGCAAAATATTTACCATCTATAAATTTCGCAGCATGGTGCAAAATGCCGAAAAAGACGGCGCGCCACAATGGGCGCAAGCCGGTGATGCGCGCGTGACCCGCTTCGGGAATTTTATCCGCAAGGTGCGTATCGATGAGCTCCCGCAAATTTTCAATGTGCTGCGCGGCGACATGAGTTTTGTCGGCCCGCGCCCGGAACGCCCATTTTTCGTTGATCAGTTGATTGAACAAGTCCCCTATTACGCCGCGCGACACAGCGTCAAACCCGGCATTACGGGCTGGGCGCAAGTGCGTTACCCTTATGGCGCCTCGCTCGAAGACGCCATCGAAAAGCTTCAATATGATTTGTACTATGTTAAAAATCATACTTTCTTCCTAGATCTGCTCATCATGTTTCAAACCGCGCAAGTCGTCCTGTTTGGCAAGGGGGCGAGATAGCCGCCATGGAATTGCCGATAGGCGCGATCAGTTACGGATTCGCAGCGCTTGCATTCGCCGTGCTGACGGGCTTGCTGGCGTTAAGCCGGCGCGACAAATTTCATGGCGTCCTGCTGGTGCTGGCGGCCGGCATCAGCTGCGTGTGGGCCGCGATTACGGCTTATACCTTAATGCGCGATATCCATTCCGCGCTCCCTCAACTATTGGAAATCGCGCGCGACGGTTTATGGTTATTGTTGCTGTGGAAGATATTCGCGCCAGGTGGGGGCCCCATAGGCCGGCCAACGACGGCCATGCGGCGTGCTTTTGTTTTCGGCGCAGGCGTCTTCGGCGCGGTGTTTTTATACACGCTCGCATTGCATGCGCGGATTTTGCCGACAGCGATGGATGGCGGACAGGGTTGGGTCATCATTGGCCACATTGCGCTTGCGCTGCTCGGACTCGCGTTGGTGGAGCAGCTTTATCGCAATGCGGCCGAAACGCAACGCTGGTCGATCAAGCACATTTGCCTGGGGCTTGGCGGCTTGTTTGCTTTCGATTTTTATCTTTACTCCGATGCCTTGTTGTTTAAGGCCATCGACATTGGAATCTGGAACGCGCGCGGCATGGTGAACGCGCTGATCGTGCCGTTGATTGCGGTATCCGCAGCGCGCAATCCGCAATGGTCCTTGAATATCGCCGTGTCGCGCGGTGTCGTGTTTCATACCGCGACATTATTCGGTGCGGGCCTGTATCTATTGATCATGGCCGCAGCCGGGTACTACATCCGCATTTTTGGGGGCAACTGGGGCGGCGTGCTGCAAGCGGCATTTTTGTTCGGCGCGATCCTGATGTTGTTCTTGCTGTTATTTTCCGGCGCATTGCGGGCGCGCTTGAAGGTTCTGCTGAGCAAGCATTTTTTTAGCTACAAATACGACTACCGTGAAGAGTGGCTGCGTTTTACCTATACCCTGTCTGCCGGTGAGCCGGGCGTGAATTTGCGCGAACGCTCGCTACGCGCGGTCGCCGAGTTGATGGACAGCCCCGCTGCCATGCTGTGGGTGGAGCGCGACGGCGCATTTCATCAAGTCGCGCAGTGGAACATGCCGGTGACAATCGACAGCGAGAATTCCCAGGGGGCGCTATGCGCATTTTTAGCCGAGCGCCAATGGGTGGTGAATTTAAAAGAATATGCCGAGAAACCGGACATTTATGGGGGGCTGCAATTGCCCGTGTGGCTTACCGCGCTACCGCGGGCTTGGCTCGTCGTACCGCTGATCTTGCATGAACGTCTCATGGGATTCATTGTGTTGGCCGATGCGCGCAGTCCGCGCGAATTTAACTGGGAAGACAGTGATTTACTGAAAACCATCGGGCGGCAAGTCGCGGTGTATATCGCGCAGGTTGAATCAACCGAAGCGCTGGTGGAGGCGCGCCAGTTTGAATCGTTTAATCGCTTATCGACGTATGTCGTGCACGACCTCAAAAACATTGTGGCGCAATTGTCTTTACTCTTATCCAATGCGCAAAAGCATAAGCATAAACCGGAATTCCAAGAAGATATGCTGGCCACCATCGACAATGCCACACAACGCATGACGCGCTTGCTGGGGCAGCTGCGCGCCGGCTATCAATCCGCGCAGCAGCAGGCATCGATAGAGCTGGGGCAATTGCTGGAGTTGGTGGTGCGGGAGAAAAATCATTGCAGCCCTGCACCGCAATTGACCAAGCCGGATCAATCCCTATGGATCATCGGCGATAAAGAGCGCTTAGCGCGGGTACTTGGGCACTTGGTACAAAATGCGATCGAGGCCACCGCCGCTAGCGGCACGGTACACGTTACGCTCGATGCGCAAGGCGAGCGCGGCGTTATCCATGTGTCGGACAGCGGTAAGGGCATGGATGAAACGTTCATCCGCGAGAAATTGTTTCGTCCCTTCACCACCACCAAAAGCAGCGGCATGGGGATTGGCGTTTATGAATGCCGTGAATATGTGCGCGAGCTACAAGGCGAAATCCAAGTGACCAGCACCGTTGAACAAGGCAGCACATTTAGCATCAGCTTGCCTTTGCGCAAGTCGGTGCAACCCGAAATCGAATCGCAGTCTTTGCAAGGAGCGGGCGGTGGCTAAAGCAGAAAAGACGGTAGGCGGCGGCCCGCTCCTCATTGTAGAAGATGACCCCGGCCTGCAAAAACAGCTCAAGTGGAGCTTCGATGATCTTGAGGTCATTATCGCCGGAGACCGCGAATCCGCGTTGGTGGCGGTGCGGCGCTACGAACCTCCCGTGGTCACGCTCGATTTAGGCCTGCCGCCGGACGCGGATGGCGCCAGTGAAGGCTTGGCGACGCTGGAGCAAATTTTGGCGCTTGCCCCGGCAACCAAAGTGATCGTCGTTTCCGGCAATCAAGACCGCGCGAATGCGGTACAGGCGGTCGCAATCGGCGCTTATGATTTTTACCACAAACCGATCGAGCCCGAAATTTTGCGCATGATCGTCAATCGCGCAATGCACTTGCACCAGCTCGAAGCGGAAAATTTCCGCTTACAACAACCGCAGGGCGGCGCCTTGGCGGGCGTGCTGACCGCCAGCGCGGCCATGCAAAAAATTTGCCGTACGGTAGAGAAGGTTGCACCGGTCGATGCCACGGTATTGCTATTGGGCGATTCCGGTACCGGCAAAGAATTGCTGGCGCGCGCCCTGCATGATCTTTCGCCGCGCGCGAAGGAACGCTTTGTGGCGATCAATTGTGCGGCGATTCCGGAAAACCTGCTGGAAAGCGAGCTATTCGGCTACGAAAAAGGCGCATTCACCGGCGCCGGCAAGCAAACCAAAGGCAAAATCGAATACGCCAATCAAGGCACGCTGTTCCTGGATGAAGTCGGTGACTTGCCGTTTTCATTACAAGCCAAGCTGCTGCGTTTTTTGCAGGAGCGGGTCGTAGAGCGCCTCGGCGGCCGCGAAGAAATTCCGGTGGATGTGCGCGTGGTCTGCGCGACCCACCAAGACTTGCGGCATTTGATTACGGAAGGCCGGTTTCGCGAAGACTTGTTTTATCGCATCAGCGAAATCACCATCGACATTCCCGCGCTGAAGGCGCGCGATGGCGACAGCGTGTTATTGGCGCATGCTTTTCTGGAAAAATTCAGCAAGCAATATGGCAAGGCGCTCAAGGGTTTTACACCCGACGCCCTGGCGGCGATCAAGAACCACGCTTGGCCCGGCAATGTGCGGGAAATGGAAAATTGCATCAAGCGCGCCGTGATCATGAGCGATGAAATCCGCATTAGCGCCGCCGACTTGGGCTTGCCGCAGGGCGCCGCGGAACCCGAATTATTGAATCTGCGCCAAGCGCGCGAAATCGCCGAGCGCGAAGCGGTCACTCGGGCGCTCAACCGCGTCAACGGCAATGTGGCGCGCGCGGCGGAGTTGCTGGGCATATCGCGCCCGACGCTCTACGACTTGGTCAATCGTTTTGGCATGCAAGCGAAAGATGAAGTTGAATAAGCGTTTAACGCGCGCTATTGCCAAACAAGCGTTAAGATACCGTTGCTATTGGAACTCACAAGCTACAGCCGGCCTCTTGTAGCTTTACTACTATTCTTTATTTGATCCCTTTTTGGAGAAAAACCTCATGTCGAATCGTCGTAGCCCAATTCAGCGAACCTTAGCCATTGCGCTGTCCCTGAGTTTTGCTGTCGCACTTAACGGCTGCGAGCGCTTCAAATCGGCAGATAGCTTGTATCGTGACGCGGAAGCGCGTTACCAGAAAGGCGAACAAAAAGCCGTCATCATTCAACTTAAAGCGGCCTTGCAAAAAGATCCCAAGCATGGCCCCTCGCGGCTCCTGTCGGCCAAGGCCTACAACGACACCGGCGATTTTGTCGCTGCGGAAACGGAGGCGCGAAAGGCGCTGGGGTTGGGCGTGAATGCCGACCAAGCCGGATTGGAATTGGCGCGCTCCTTGGCCGGGCAGGGGCAATATCAAAAAGCATTGGACGCAGCGAAATTGTCCCCGGCGCTGAGTGGCGAGGCATTAGCCAAGGTTTTGGTGGTGCGCGGCGACGCGCAACTCGCCTTGCGGCAAATGGAGCCGGCCAAAGAATCGTATGCGGCCGCCGTAAAGGCGGCGCCAGACTACTATGGCGGATATCTCGGACAAGCCCATTTGGCCGCCGCAAAAAATGATGTCGCCGAAGTTGAGCGCCAAATCGATCTGGCATTACAAAAAGACCCGCAATCGTTGGAAGGCTTAATCATCAAGGGAGACTTGCTTGCAGCACAGGGCAAAAATGATCAAGCCATCGCGCGTTACCAGGCGGCGATTAAAGCGAACCCGAACCGCGCTGCGCCGCATTTCCGCCTTGCCAATATTTATCTTTCCCAGAACAAGCCGGAAGAAGTGACCAAGGAAGTACAAGCCGGGCAAAAAGTTGAGCCCGGTAATTTGGAGGGACGTTATCTGTTGGCGCGCAACGATTTCCAGCAAAAAAAATACAGCGATGCGCGCGCCAACATCCAGGCGGTATTGCGCACTGCGCCGGATCACATGCCGAGCGTGCTGCTGGCGGGCGCCATCGCGGCTGCATTGGGGGAAACCGAAATTGCCGAAAACAATCTAAAGCGCGTGATTAATGCCTTCCCCAACAACAGCTATGCGCGCTCATTGTTGGCGACCACTTATTTGAGTAAAGGTCAGGCGGCCCCGGCCTTGGATGTCTTGATGCCCGCGCTGCAGGCTGCAAAGCCGGACGGGCAAGTTTTAACCTTGGCGGGCCAAGCTTATCTGGCTAAGGGAGATCTGTCGCATGCGGCGGAGATGTTCGAAAAAGCGCAAATCGCCAACCCACAAAGTGCTGTAATTCGTACCCGCTTGGGCGCAACCCGCTTGGCCCAGGGTGACAGCGAACGCGCGATTGCCGACTTGGAAGCGGCTTCGGCGATGGATATCAAGGACAACAATGCCGACATGGTGTTGATCCTGAATTATTTGCAGCACAAAGAATACGACAAGGCCTTGGCGGCGATTGCCGTGTTGGAAAAGAAACAACCGGACAGCCCGGTACCCATGAATCTGCGCGGCGGGGTTAATCTCGCCAAAGGCGACATTCCGGCGGCGCGTGCGAGTTTCGAGCAAGCCGTGGCCAAGCAAGCGGATTATTTGCCCGCGGTGCAAAATTTAGTCCAACTCGATTTGCGCGACAAGAATGTCGCGGCCGCGCGCAAGCGCTATGAAGCGGTGCTAGCCAAAGATAAGCAAAGCGTCGGCGCGATGCTTGGCATGGCGCAGTTGGCCGCCATCGACAAAAACGAAAAGGAATACGGCGATTGGCTGAATAAAATCGTGGCGGCAAAGCCTGATGCAATGGAGCCGCGCGTCCTGCTCGCTGAATTGTATCTTAAGCAAAAGCGCCCGCAAGATGCGCTGCGCATAGCGAACGAAGCGCTCAGCGCGAATCCAGACAATGCACGCGCGCTGGAAATGCTGGCGCGTGTGCAGTTTGCCGCAGGTGACAAGGATAGCGGTCTTTTGAGTTACCAGAAATTGGTACAACAGAATCCGCAGTCCGCGCCGGCATTCTATGGCTTGGGCCAAGCCGAAGCGGCCGTGAATCACACAGAGGAGGCGCGATCTGCCTGGCGTAAGGCCTTGCAACTTCAGCCCTCCTATGCCGAGGCCGCCGCAGCCTTGATCGGATTGGAGGTTCAACAACAACGCAGCGATGCGGCGCTGAAAATCGCCAGAGACTTTCAAAGCGCGAATCCCAAGCTGGCTGCCGGCTTTGTGCTGGAATCCAATATATTGGCGCAGCAACGCAAATTCGATCCGGCGATACAACTCCTGAATAAAGCGCAGAACGTGCAAGCCCAAAGTCAAATTGCCATTCGCATCCACCAGCTGCAAATGGCGGCTAAACGTCCAGCCGATGCCGATGCGGGTTTGCGGCAGTGGATCAGTGCGCATCCAAATGACATGCCACCGCGCATGTACTTAGCCGAGAGCCTCTTGGCGCGTAAGCAGAATAAGGCGGCGATCGAACAATATGAGGCGGTGCTGAAGACCTATCCGGATAATGTTCTGGCCTTGAATAACCTGGCCGCAACTTACCAGATGGATAAGGACCCGCGCGCACTGGCAACGGCCGAGCATGCCTATAAGCTCCAGCCGGAAGCGCCGCAAATAGCCGATACCTTGGGCTGGATCTTGGTCGAGCAGGGGCAGGTGGCGCGCGGCGTGGATATATTGCGAAAGGCCGCAGCAGCCGCACCGAAGCTCGGTGATATCGGCTATCACTATGCGGCGGCATTGGCTAAAAGTGGTGATAAAGCCGCAGCAAGCAAGCAGTTGCAAGCCACGCTCGCCTCTGGCCAGGCTTTCCCGAGTCAAGAGCAAGCCAAGGCATTGTTGAAGCAGTTAACCCCCTAAAAGCAATCAGCGCCGGTTCAAATAACCGGCGCTGATTAAGGCTTGCCTCTTATTCTCCGAGGTAAGCCCGTCGCACTTCGGGGTTGGAAGCAAGCGCCCTTGCTTCATCCGCCAGCGTAACTTCCCCGCTTTCCATCACATAGCCGCGATGGCTGACTTCCAGCGCAAGTTTGGCGTTTTGCTCGACCAATAAGATGGTCACGCCTTGCTGTGAAATTTCGCGGATAGTCTCGAAAATTTTTTGCACCATCAGCGGCGCTAAGCCCATGCTCGGTTCGTCTAGCAGCAGCAGTTGCGGCCGGCTCATGAGGGCGCGCCCAATGGCGAGCATTTGCTGCTCGCCACCGGACAGCGTGCCGGCTTTTTGCGCGGCGCGTTCCTTCAGGCGTGGGAAGCGCGTGAACACGCTATCCAAGTCGCTAGCGATGGCGGCGCGGTCGTGGCGAATATGGGCGCCCATTTCCAGGTTTTCCTTGACCGTCATGCGGCTGAATACGCCGCGTCCTTCCGGCACCAGGGCAATGCCGTGACGCACGATTTCATGGCTGGGTTTGTGGGTGAGCGATGCGCCGCGAAAGTGCACCGTGCCGCCGCTCGCGGGCACCATGCCGCACAGGGATTTCAGCAGCGAGGTTTTACCGGCGCCGTTGGCGCCGATCAGGCACACCAGCTCGCCGGCGTTGACATCGAGGTCTACGCGCTTCACCGCCTTCACGCCGCCATAGGCGACGCAGAGTTTGCGCGCTTCAAGCAGGCTGGCCAATAGCGCCTCCGATAGATCCACCCAGGTAAGCCTCGATCACTTTCGGGTCGCGCTGCACGGCTTCCGGTGCGCCTTCAGCGATCTTCTCGCCATAGTCCAACACCGCGACGCGGTCGCACAGCCCCATGACCAGCTTCACGTCGTGTTCGATGAGCAAGATGGCGATGCCGGTTGCGCGCAAGGCCTGGATCAGTGCGATCAGCGCCACGCGCTCGGCCGGGTTCATGCCGGCGGCAGGTTCGTCCAGTGCGAGCAGCTTGGGTTCGGTGGCCAAGGCGCGCGCGATTTCCAGCCGGCGCTGATCGCCGTAGGGCAGATGCTTGGCTAAGCTGTGCGCGTGCTTGTCCACGCCCACCAGCTTGAGCAATTCATGGGCCTTGCTGCGGATCGCCGCTTCCTCGTCGCGTGTGCCACGGTTGCGAAAAATGGCGCCGAGCACATTGGCCTTAGTGCGCACATGGCAGCCGACCATCACGTTTTCCAGCGCGCTCATGTGCGAGAACAGGCGAATGTTTTGGAAGGTGCGCGCCAAGCCTTGCTTGGCGACCGTGTGCGGTTTCAATCCATTGAGCCGCTGACCATCCAGGCGCACTTCACCGGCGCTTGGGGTATACAGGCCAGTGAGGCAATTGAACAGCGTGGTCTTGCCGGCGCCATTGGGGCCGATGAGGCCGAAGATTTCACCGTGGTGAATGTTGAGGCTCACTGCGTGCAAGGCCGCTAGACCGCCGAACTGCTTGGACAATCCGCGCGTCTCCAGCAGGATCGGCCCGTCACTTCTGCTGGTCATACAAGGGAGCCGGTTCTTGCGGCGCGTCATCGTGCTTGAATTCGCGCCTGCGCTGCGCGGAAGGGATCATGCCCTGCGGGCGAAACAGCATCATCAGCACGAGCGCCAGACCGAACAACAGCATGCGCAAGTCGGCAGGGTCGACAATGATGCGGTTAAAATACCAACGCTGGAAATCGCCGATGGAGCGCAGCGCCTCGGGCAACACCGTGAGCAGGAAAGCGCCGAGCAGCACGCCGGCGATATTGCCCATGCCGCCGAGCACGATCATGCACAGGATCATGATGGACTCGAGTAGATTGAAACTCTCGGGACTGATGAAGCCCTGAAAGCCCGCGAACAGGCCGCCCGACACGCCGCCGAAAGAGGCGCCCATGGCGAAGGCCAGCAGCTTCACGTTGCGCGTGTTGATGCCCATGGCCTCGGCTGCGGTTTCATCCTCGCGAATCGCGGCCCAAGCGCGGCCGATGCGCGAGTCTTGCAAGCGCATGCTGACGAACATCACGAGCAAGGTCAGCGCGAGAAACAAGTAGTAATAGCTGTGCGCGCTGGAAAATTCGATACCGGCAAAGGTATGGGTTTGGCCCAGCGAAACCCCGGCGATGGAGATCGGGTCAATCAGAGAAATACCCTGCGGCCCGTTGGTGATGTTGACCGGCGCATTCAGGTTGTTCATGAAAATGCGCACAATTTCGCCGAAGCCCAAGGTGACGATGGCCAGATAGTCGCCGCGCAGGCGCAGCGTGGGCGCGCCCAGCAGCATGCCGAACAGGCCCGCCACCAGCGCACCCAATGGCAGCAACAGCCAGAACGGCAGATGCAATCCGAATTGCGGCGAGGCCAGCAGCGCATACAGATAGGCGCCGACGGCGTAGAAAGCGATATAGCCGAGATCGAGCAGCCCCGCATAACCGACCACGATATTCAGCCCTAGCGCCAGCATCATGTACAGCAGGGTGAAGTCGAGAATGCGCACCCAAGTGCGGCCCAGCCCCGCATCCACGAGGAAGGGCAAGGCGGCGAGCAAAACGCCCAGCAGCACGAAGGTGATCCAGGCGTTGGCTTTGGGTGAACGGTGAACGGCGAATGGTGAACGGAAAAGTGTCATAGGGGATAAAAACCCTGCACCACGGAGTACACAGAGTACACGGAGGAAAAGCGAAAAGCGTTCTCACCGCGAAAGACGCAAAGGTACGCAAAGTAACTTCGGTTTTCCTTCGCGCACCTTTGCGTCCTTTGCGGTAAATGCTTTGGTTCTAGGCTTTTCCTCCGTGTACTCTGTGTACTCCGTGGTGAAAAAGCTTTGACCTTACCGCTCACGCCCGCTCCCCCACCTGTTCGCCCAGCAAGCCGGATGGCCGCAGCACCAGCACCAGAATCAGCACAAAGAAGGCAAATACATCCTGGTAATTACTGCCCATGAATCCGCCGGTGATGTCGCCGATGTAGCCTGCGCCCAAGCTCTCGATCACGCCTAGCAACAAGCCGCCCAACATCGCGCCGGCGAGGTTGCCTATGCCGCCGAGTACTGCGGCGGTAAAGGCTTTCAGCCCAAGCATGAAGCCCATGTAGTAGTGCGCCAGTCCATAGTAGGCGGCGACCATTACGCCGGCGATGGCGGCGATGGCGGAGCCGATGATGAAGGTGAGCGAGATCACGCTGTTCACGTTCACGCCCATCAGCGCGGCGACTTGCGGCGCTTGCGCGGTGGCGCGCATGGCGCGGCCGAGCTTGGTTTTTTGCACCAGGGCGACGAGCCCGGCCATGATCAGCAGCGACAGCACGAGAATGAAAATTTGCAGATCGCTAATCGTGGCGCCCGCGACTTGGTGGGTTGCGGACGAGAGGATGGGGGGAAATTTCACATATTCCCGGCCCCAAATTATCATCGCCAGGTTTTGCAACAGGATGGACACGCCGATGGCGGTGATCAGCGGCGCCAGGCGCGGCGCATGGCGCAGCGGCCGGTAAGCGACGCGTTCAATGGTGAAGCCGAGCAGCATGCAGACGGGGACTGCCACCAGCACGCCCATGGCGACGATGACAACGCCGGGCAAGGCCACATGGCCGACCAGCGCGCCGATCACCGAGAGCGCAACCATGGCGCCGATCATGGTCACTTCGCCGTGGGCGAAGTTGATCAGCTCCAGGATGCCGTAGACCATGGTGTAGCCCAGTGCCACGAGGGCGTAGACGCTGCCGAGGACTAGGCCATTGATGAGTTGCTGTAAGAAAATGTCCAAGGCGATTTATCTACGAAGGCACGAAGTTTCAAGAACTAGAAAAGGCTTGAGCGCATATTGCTCAGTGCGCCGTAAATATACTTCGTGTTCAAGCGTTACTGGCCGTCGCTCTTCACGGTTTCCAAGGGCACCCACTGGCCATTTTTTACTTGATACAGCGTCACGTTACCGCCGGCGAGGTCGCCCTTTGGGTCGAATCGAATTTTGCCGGTCACGCCGCTGTAGTCGGTTTTTTCGAGTTCAGCCAAGCTTAGCTTGGGGTCGAGCGAGTTCGCGCGCTGGATTGCCCCGACCATCACCATCACCGCATCGTAAGCGTAGGGCGAATAGTTTTGAATCTTGCCGTACTTGGCGGTAAATTTTTGCTCAAACGCCTGGCCGCCGGGCATGCTGGCGAGCGGCAGGCCGGGGTTGGAAGCGATCACGCCCTCGCCGTCGGCGCCGGCCAAATGCAGGAATTCCGCTGTCTGCGCACCGTCGCCGCCGAGGAATTGCGCGGTGATGCCCAAGCGCTTCATTTGTTGCACCATGGGCGCGGCTTGCGGGTCCATGCCGCCGAAGAAGATCACATCCGCATCCTTGCCCTTAATGGCGGTGAGGATGGCGGTGAAGTCGGTGGCTTTGTCAGAGGTGTATTCGCGCGCGACGATTTCCGCGCCGGCGGCCTTGGCGGCTTTTTCCACTTCATCTGCGAGGCCTTGGCCATAGGCGCTGCGGTCGTCGATGATGGCAATCTTCTTACCCAGCTTGGCGGCGTATGTGCCCACCACGCGCCCTTGTTGCGCGTCATTGGTCATCACGCGGAAAGCCGTCTTGAAGCCTTGCGCCGTATATTTGACGGCGGTGGCGGAGGGGGAAATCTGTGCGATGCCGGCGTCGCTGTAGAGCTTGGAAGCGGGGATCGAGGTGCCGGAATTCAAGTGGCCGATGACCCCGGCGACTTTTTCGTCGATCAGGCGTTGCGCGACGATGGTGGCGGTTTTGGGATCAGCCGCGTCATCTTCAGACAGCAGCTCGATGCGCGCTTTTTTGCCGCCGATCATCACGCCCTTGGCGTTGAGTTCATCGACCGCCAGGCGTGCACCGTTTTCATTGTCCTTGCCCAAGTGGGACTGCGGGCCGGTTAGCGGAGAGACCGAGCCGATCTTGATCACCAATTCGCCGTTAGAAGTTTCGGGTTTCTTGCCGCAGGCGGAGAGGCTTAAGCCGAGCGTGGCGACGAGGATGGATGCGAGAAAACGGGAAGTCACTAGGCTCCTCCTTGAAGGATGGTTGGGAAGGACGGTTGGCTGAACTGAGTGACCAAAGTATATCGCAAAAAGCAAAAAAGCCGGCGCGAGGCCGGCTTTTTCACGAAGCATTGCTGCTTACTTAAGCGACAGAACCCAATGTACCAGGGCTTTGATGTCCGCATCCGACACGTGCGGCGAGTTAGCGGGCATGGGAACCGGACCCCAAACGCCAGAACCGCCTTTTTTGACTTTTTCGTCCAGCTTGGCTTCAGCAGCCTTGTTGCCTTTGTACTTGGCGGCGACATCTTTAAATGCAGGGCCAACTACTTTTTTGTCGATTTGATGGCAAGTCATGCAGCCGCTCTTTTGTGCCAGAGCTTGGTCAGCCATGGCTTGGGCGCCAAACATCAGGCTGGCGGCAGTAATTGCGATGGTTACTAGTTTCATTCAATGCTCCTTAAAACAAGGGTTATAAATTTTGATCGCGCATATTAGCATATTATATTAAACATCATGCGGTGATCTGCACAGCGTTATCAACTCAGCAGGCGTTGCAACAGCAGGTAGGCAATTAACGCCGCTGCACACCCAAGCGTTGACATCGGGCGTCTCCGGTTTGGCAAGCGCGTCTGGCAGGGCAGCCACTTCGTTCGACAAGAAAAGTATCAATGCGTTCGGAAGATAGGTTGTTGCGAGTGCTGCGCGCCAAGATTCAATGCCGTCTGCCGGGCCGCGTACCACCCCTATAATCGGCGGCTGAAGGCTTTCCTTGAGCCCGGCCAGCAGCGTGGTATAGGCGGCAGCCTGGCCGGAGATGGCCGGATAAAACAATGTGAGCGCCCGCTCTGCGGCCGCGATATAGCCTTGCTCACCGAGTATGTGTCCCAAACGCTGCAAGGCAAATACAGCAATGCCGTTGCCGGAAGGCGTGGCTTGGTCCGGGCCGGGTTTGGGCCGGTGAATCAAGTGTTCATGATCATGGCTGGTAAAGAAGAATCCGCCGTGCTCGGGGTCTTCGAATTGGCTTAATAGCCGATCCGCGAGGTCTTGGGCAAAAGCCAGGTCTTGCGGCCGAAACTCGGTTTGCATCAATTCCAGCAGGGCATCGAGCAAGAAAGCATAGTCATCCAAATAGGCATTGAGCTTGGCTTGCCCGTCCTTGTAGCTGGCCGACAAGCGCTGCGCCTGCCACATATTGGCATGAATGAAATCTACCGCTTGCTGCGCGCGCCGGGTCCAGTCGGCACGCCCGAACACGCGCGCCGCCCGTGCCAGGCCCTTGATCATGAGCGCGTTCCAACTCACCAGAAGCTTGTCGTCGCGGCCGGGGCGAACGCGCTTTTCACGCTCGGCGAACAGCTTGGCCTTGGCCTGGGCGAGCAGTAGCTCTGCACTTGGTTCCAGCGCTTGCGCCAGAATGAAGTGCCAGTGCTTATCTTCGAAGTTTGGCGCTTGGTCTAAGCCATAGTGCGGCGCTACTACGGCATATTCTTCAGGGGTAAGCACCTGCTTTACTTGCTCCGGAGTCCAGACGTAAAACTTGCCTTCCTCGTGTTCCGAGTCCGCATCCAGGGCGGAATAAAAGCCTCCCTCCGGCGCCAGCATTTCCCGCTCCAGCCAGCCCACCGTCTCCTCGCATACTTGGCGCAAACGCGGATTAGCGCTGAGCGCGTAGGCATCGGCATAAAGGCCGAGCAAGGGGCCGTTGTCGTAGAGCATTTTCTCGAAATGCGGAATGGCCCAACGCTCGTCCACCGAATAGCGGCAAAAGCCGCCACCCAGTTGGTCGTAAATGCCGCCTTGCTGCATTTTGGTCAGGGTGAACATGGCCATTTCGCCCACCGGAATTTTGCCGCCGTTGGCCGCATAACGCAGGGCGAACTCCAGCTCGCTGGGCCGTGGAAATTTAGGCGCGCCGCCAAACCCGCCCCACACGCGATCAAATTGCGTGTCGAGACTGCGCGCGGCATCGTCCAGCGGCGCCAGCGATAATTGCACGCCGGCCTGCGGTTGCGGGGCGCTGGCATTGAACGCATTGAACATCTGCGCGTTCTGCTCGCTGATCTCGGCCTTGTGGCTGGCGTAAAACTCGGCCACGCGCGGCAGCAAATCCAGAAAGCCCGGCATTTGATAGCGCGGCTGTTTCGGGAAATAAGTGCCGCTGAAGAAGGGCACTTGCGCTGGCGTCAGAAACATCGTCAACGGCCAGCCGCCGCCGCGCCTAGCCAGCATCTGGTGCGCCAACTGATAGATTTGATCCAGGTCCGGGCGCTCTTCGCGGTCGACTTTGATATTGATGAAATGCCGGTTCATCGCTGCGGCTACTGCTGCGTCCTCGAACGACTCGTGCGCCATGACATGGCACCAATGGCAGGAGGAATAGCCGATTGACAACAATATAGGCTTATCCAGTTGGCGCGCCAATGTGAGCGCTTCCTCTCCCCATGGATGCCAATCAACGGGGTTGTCTGCGTGTTGTAGGAGGTAGGGGCTGGTTTCGTGGGCTAAGCGGTTAAACATCATCGGATAAATAATACCCGAATATTCTAATCAACTATAGTCTTTCGCCAATTCGGCGCCTAAGCCAAAAACATCAGGGCGACGAAAGTCAGAAACAAGGAAAAGTGTATCGTGCCTTCCAATACGTTGGTCTCGCCATCGTGCAGACTGATCAAGGCGGCAAACAGGGTTAGCGCCACCATCGCCGTTTGCAGCGGGGTCATGGCCATGTCGATGCGAACACCGGTGACCAGGGCAAAGCCCTCGATCACCGGAATAGTGAGGAGTACTGTGGCGAGGGAGGCGCCCAGTGCGATATTGATCGCGGTTTGCATGCGGTCGGCGCGGGCCGCGCGTAGCGCCGTCAGAATTTCCGGGCTCGCCGAGACCAGGGCCACCAACACTGCGGGTAGCGCCAACGGCAGGCTGCTGCCGGCCATGCCCTTAGCCATGAAGGCAGATAAAAACTCAGACAGTATCCCGATCATGATCACGCTAGCGACTAGTAGCGTGATATGGGTAGGGGTGGTATTGCTGCCATGGTGCCCTGCATCGTCCGGCGCATCGTAGGCATATTCGAAAAAATAGCGGTGCTCTATCGTCTGAATACGCAAGAAAGCAAAATATAAAAGTACCGTGATCGCAATGGTGAACACCGAATAGGCTTGCCATGCGGAGGGCTGGATGAACTCCGGAATGACCATGGCAATACCCAGGGTGACGAGCAGCATCGCAATATATGAATGCGCGGAATCCAGGTTGTATTTTTGTTCGCCGTGGCGCAGACCGCCAATGATCGCGGCTAGGCCGAGAATACCGTTGATGTCCAACATCACTGCGGAATACACGGTATCGCGCGCAAGGGTGGGCGAGTGCGAGCCCGTCATCAGAATCACCAGCATCACAACTTCAACCACTACTGCCGCAATGGTCAAAATCATGGTGCCGTAAGGCTCGCCCAGGCGTTGCGCCAAGACCTCGGCATGGTGGGCGACGCGCATCGAAATGCTGACGATGACGCCAAATAGAATGGCAAAGGCGATCCAGGTCATCGCCGTGCCAGCATTCAGCAAGCTATGTTCATAAAAGCCAAAGCCGAGCGCAAGCGCTAAGGCAATGAGTAGAATTTTTTCCTGCAAAAGGACATTCATACGCATCTTCAAAAAAGTGCCCAGCTAAAACAAGAGCGGGCCAGGAACGCGCATTTTGCCACGCTGCACGCGCTACACGTGACAAAAATACGGCCAGCGCATCCATAACCAAGGTAAGCGTAATGGAAATTTACGTTACGTGAACTATAGTGAATTTTCCTAATGCTGTTGTCGTTAGGAATTCTATCTTGCATCAACAATCGGAGAATAAATCATGGCTACTGTGAAAAAACCCAAGGCCGCTATTTCTGAAGTGCGCTTGAGCTTGCAATCGGACATGCCGTTCGAAAAGATTGTCACGATTCTGAAAGAAACGCTCACTGTGCCGGAACTGCCCGGCATCCGCGGCTGCCGTCCCTGCCTATCCGGCTTGGACCGCTTCATTATTGAAGACATTGCAATGCGCGAGATCCGCTAGCAGCCAACGGCTATGCAAGCATTGCCGAAGCTAGGCGTGGGCTTGGCCTTCCAAGCCCCGCTTCGCACGTTGATCGAGCAGGCCGGCGCAGACTTGGGATTTATCGAGCTGGTGCCGGACATCCTGTGGAGCGATCTAGGGCCGGAAGCGGTGCCGCGCTACATTGACGACCATGATGGGCTGGCGTTTATGCAGCGCATGGCGCACCCGCTGATTCCGCATAGCATCGGCCTTTCCATCGGCAGCGCGCATCAGTTCAATCGCGACCACATCGCCCAAATGCGCCAGTGGTGGGAGCGCTTCCAGTTTCCCTGGCATAGCGATCATTTGGCCTATCACTTGGCCGAGCATCAAGGCAGCGAAATGAACGTGGGCATTACCCTACCCTTGCCGCGCGATCATGCCACGTTGGAGTTGCTGATTCCGCGCGTGGCCGAAGTCATGCGGCGCATCCCGGCGCCCTTCCTGCTGGAAAACAACGTGTATTACTTCGATATACCCGAAGCCGAAATGGACGAAGCGGAATTTCTCAACACCTTATGCGCCGAGAGCGGCTGCGGCTTGTTGCTGGACCTGCACAATGTTTACACCAACAGCCGCAACCACGGCTTCGATGCACAAGCATTTTTAGCGCAACTCGATCTTGAGCATGTCGGCGAACTGCACGTGGCGGGCGGGATGGAGCTGGATGGATTTTATCTGGACGCACATTCCGGTCCGGTGCCGCCGCCGGTGTGGGATTTGCTCGAATGGACCTTGCCGCGCTGCCCGAATGTCGGCGGCGTGGTGTTCGAGCTATTCGGCTCCTGGTTCGATGTGGTGGGAGAGCAGCGCGTGCGCCGCGACCTGGAGCGCTTGCGGGAAATTTGGGCCAGGGCGCAACCCGTGCCTGAAGCAACGCTGCCACAAACGGCGCTGCTGGCATGAGCCTGCACACATTTCAAACAGGCCTCGCCCGTCTCATCGTCGATCCCGATTTTCGGGAGCGCGTGCAGCATTGCGCCGCCAGCGCATTGGATGCCAGCCTGAGCGCGCGCGAGAAATCGCGCTTGATCCAAATTGCCGCCGATCCCGGGCTCGACATCAACCGCACCCTGCACAAAGGATTTCGCTTGGGCAAGCTGCGCGCCATGTTGCCCCTGACTTGCCAGCTGCTGGGACCGGGGCGCCTCGCGCGCGAAGTGTCGGCCTTTTGGGCGGAGCGCGCACCGAGCAGCTTCTACTTCATTCCCGAGGCCTTGGAGTTTTGCGACTTTCTCGCGCGGCGCAAAATCCGCAACAAATATTTAAGCGAGGTGTTGGCATACGAGCGCGCGACTTTGGAATTGGAGAAAGCGCGCCACGATAATCCGCCGCCGCAGACCGTGCGCTTCCAGCACGATCCGCGCGTTCTGCTCACGGCCTTGGCCGCCGGGCGCCGGCCGCGCGCGGTGCCGCTACGTCCCAGTCTGGCGCTGGGAAAGCGCGACAGCCAAGCGGGCATTACCTGGCAATTAAGCTAGCAATGCAGTGCAAGGAAGCCGGCGCTACAGTTTTGAAAATTCATACTTAGCCCGCTTCGAGCAGCCGGCCTAGGCGATCGATAGCGGCGCGCAGCGATGGCGCGGCACAGGCTTGCGTCAGCGCGACAAGACCCGCTTCATCCTGCGCGCCATCATCTTGCCGCAGGCGCAGGGCGATGGCCTGGCCCGGCTGGCCGTCCGCTGCGAAGCACGTCGCCACGATAATGGCGCTGTCGATATGCCCTTGGGCGAACAAGTCCGCACTGGTATCGAGCGCCGCGCGCAGCGCATCGGCCTCGCCCAGCAGCGTTGTATTCGGCCCGGTGATCGCGAAACGCCGCGCCAAGGCGCCGCAGGGCGCGTTCGCCAAACACCAGGGGAAAAGCTCAGGGCTGGCGAGGCCGACGCCGGTGCGCAGCGCGTCGGCCCAGAATTTAACCGAGGTCGCCGTGCCGGCGTTGTCCGAGGCGACGAGCAGGCCGATGCGGTCGCGCGGAATTTCAATCTCGAATCCCTGGTAATCGAACAAGGCCGCTATGCCGTCGCCGATCTGCTCCATGGCTTCGCGTTCCAAGTCTGCATCGAAGTCGAGCGAGCGCAGTGCATCGAGCAGCATCAAGCCTCCCAGGCGCGCAGCAACAGCGCGGAGTTGAGACCGCCGAAAGCGAAAGCGTTATTCATCACCCAGCGCAAGCGCCGCGCCAGAGGGGCGCGCGTGCAGGCAATGCCGCCCTCGGCATCGGGCTGCTCGTGGCCCGGCGTGGGCGGCAGGGTTTGATGCTGCAAGCCGAGCACGCACAGCGCGAGTTCAATCGCCGAGGCGGCGCCCAAGGCATGGCCGAGCGCGCCTTTGCTGCCGCTGATGCTCGGCATGTCCGCACCGAATAGCCCGTGCAGCGCCTTCGCTTCCGCTGCGTCCGAGGCGCGCGTGCCGCTGCCGTGGGTATTCACCCAATCGATATCGGCGCTGCTGATCGCGGCGGCATCGATGGCCGCCTGCATCGCCGCGCGCATGCCCAAGCCATCGGGCTGCGGCGCGGTCGGATGATAGGCGTCGCACGACAGCCCGAGCGCTACCACTTCGGCGAGCGGCGTCGCGCCGCGGCGCTGCGCGGCATCGGCGCGTTCCAGCACGAACACCGCCGCGCCTTCGCCCAGCAGCATGCCGCTGCGGCGCGCGTCGAACGGCCGGCAAACATCGGCCGCCATGGCGCGCGCGCGGCTGAAGCCGACTTGCGACAGGCGCGAGAACGGTTCGGCGGCGCCGGCCAGCGCCACCTCGCAGCGCCCGGCGCGTAAGGCCGCCAAGGCGCTGCCGACGGCGTAGTTGCCGGCGGTGCAGGCAGTGGCCAGGGATTGCTGCGGCCCGTTCAGCCCGAAGCGTTGGCGCACGCCGCTGGTGAAAGACGGCACGCGATGATCGCTCAAATCGATGCTTTTACCTTCCGTGGCCCCTTCGGCGGCGCGCTCGAACGCAGTGCTCTCGCCGATGGTGCTGCCCATGAACACGCCGCTGTTTTCCGGCAGCGTCAGCGCCGCATGCTGCACCGCTTGTTCGGCCGCGGCGATGGCCAGCGCGCGGCCGCGGCGCAACGGGTCGGCCGCGAAATTCGCGATGCGGCAGGCACGCGTGCCGCGAAAACCCGCCGCCGCCAAGTCCGGCCAATCGCGCACCGCGGTCGCGCCCGCCAGCAGGGCGCGCCACAAAGCCTCGGGCGTATCGCCCAAGGGCGTAATCAGGCCGACGCCGGTAATGACGACGCGCGGATTATGCATCATGGTGCTCGACGATGTAGCGCATGGTGGCGTCGAGCGAGATGAATTGTTCCAGATCGGCGTCGGGCACAAACAAAACGTAGCGCTGTTCGATGCGCGCCACCAGTTCCACCAGATCCAAGGAATCCAGACGCAGATCCGCTTGGAAGCGCGCGTTGCTCGGCCAGGTCGCGGGCAGCTCGGGGCAAATCTCGCGCATCGCGCCGACTAAAAATTCCGCCATTTCATCGTTTACGGTTGTGTCGTCCAAGCGGCCGCCTTTATGCAGTAATCGTTCAAGGATAGGTTGGCACCGCCAGCGCGTCCATCACCGCGGCGCGCGAGCTTGCCAGCGGGGCCAGCGGGTCGCCTATCAAGCGATACGCTTTGCAGGCGCTGGGGGAGGCCGGCGCGGCGCGCGCGACCAGCTCGCCGATGGTTTTGACGCCGGCGGATAGCGCATCGCACAGGCCGATGGCCCAGCGCGTGTTGTCGGTGTGCAGCGTGTCGGAAGTCGCGCCGAAGCTGGCGGCGGCCACGCCGCGCAGCGGCAGCGCCTCGGCATACGAAAGCCCGGTGCGGCGGCGGCTCGCGGTGCGGCAGCACAGCGACATCAGCGCGCCCATGGGCTCGCCGTCGAAGGCGTCGAAATGATGGCTGCGCACGCCGTGATAGCCCACCCAGCCCACCGCGCGCCCATGGCCCAAATACACGCCCAGGCCCAGGCCGCTACCCACCGCGTCCACCAAGCCTTCGCGCGTGATGAGGTCGCCGCTCCAGCGAAAGGTTTGCCACTGCGCGCGCACCAGGGAATCGATGCGCTCGATCACGCGCAGATATTGCGGATGCCATTGGCTGAACAGGGCGAGGCTTTGTTCGGAAGCGGTGCGGCGCTGCACGCGCGCCGCGCAGGCAGCGAAGCGTTGATTGGCCGCGCTATTGCGCAGCGGCAGCCAAGCGGCGGGCACGCGCCGGCCATCGCGCGCCATCAAGAACGGTCCGGGCAACACCGTGGCCGGTGCGCGCCGCGCATCGCCCGCCAGCAGCAGCGCCTCGATCGCATCGTGCCCATCGAGCAGCGTGTCGGCGATCGGCATCGCCTGCTGATAGCTGTCGACCACTACGTCGATGCCACGCCCGCGCCACGCCTGGATCAGCGCATCGAGGTCATCGAGCTGCGCCTGCGGCGCAACCAGCAACAGCCTTTGTGCGTGCTCCGCCACTAAGCTACCTGCGGGTGCGATTGCACATAATCGACGCAGTTCTGCCACGGCTGGTAGTTCGCGGGCGGGCGATTCAGCAGCACGCGGCGCACGAAGTACTGCATCATGATCTGACCCTGCTGCTCGGGCGGGAAGTCCATGAAGTCGACGCCGGGCGCCGTGAGTTCGTCCTGTCCGCCCTCGCCGGTGGCGAAGCCTTCGCTGATGCTGGGCTCGGGGTTGCCGGCATAGTCGGCATTCGGCAGCGCGATGCTCACATCGCCGGCGCCGCTGTTGTAGCCGTAGTTGTAGGCCGCGTCGCCCATCGCGATTTGCGTGAACACTGCATGCCCGAGGTAAACCGGCCCGACATTCTGGTTCTGCCACACATGCGTCATCTCGTGAATGAATTGGTAACGCTTGATCGGTACTTCATCGGCGTCGAAGTTGATCAGGTTGCCGGTGACGAAGGCGCGCGAGTCGGGATTGCCGGTGAAGAAATCCTGGATGCCGAAGATGATGTCGTTGGTCGGCGTGTCGGTGGCGATGAAGGTGTTGTCCAGATCCACCGTATCGGCGAACACCAGCTGCGCGTCGGCGCGCTCGGCCGCGGTGAGGTGGCGGAAGCCGTTGAGTAGGTTCATCAGTTCGATGACCACCGTGTCCAGCGCGCCCACCGCCACTTCGAGCACCGCGATCAGCATGTCCTTCACATGCTCGCCGATGGCGCGCATGGTGCGCACGAAACGCTCGGCGAAATCCGCCGCCGCCTGCTGGAAGGCATCCACCACCTCGTTCAGCGTGCTGCCGAGCTGGCGCGCCGCGCGCGTGATGTTTTGCAGCGCCTGGTCCGGGTGTTTGATGGTCTCGATCACCAGCTCGGCCAGCGTCGCGCCCGCTTCCAAGGCGCCGCGCACCACTTCGAGCGCCACCTCGAAGGCCTTGCCGACAGTCCACACCACCAGCTTGGCGAGCTCGTAACCGGCCGCCAGCGCGCCCTTGATGAACTTGGCGATGCCGGGCAGAAAATCCGTTTCCAAATAATTCAAGGCGTAGGTGATGGAGTTGCCGACTTTTTCCCAGATGCTGCCCAACAGGTCGAGCGCATCGGCGCCGCGCGCGATGGCCCAGTCGATGGCCTCGGTCACCGCCGCGCCCACATCTTCGCAGAGCTGGATAATGCGCTCGAACGCCGCCCGGGTTTGCGCCGCCGCCCAGTCGAGAATCTCGGTCACGCTCTTCTTCACGAAACGGATGGCCAGTACCGCTTCGCGCCACAGCGCCGAGGCCAGCGCCTCGCCGCGATCCAGCAGCCAGCCGAGGATGTCGCCCACCGGGCCGAGCGCTTGCAGCACCGCGTTGATGATCTTGCGGAACACGAAGTAAGTCGCCTTGGCCACGGTTTCGAGAATCTCCACCACCTTGGCGCCCACCGCCAGCGCCGCCTCGACCAGGCGCGCCGCCGTTTTGTAGGTGAATTCGACCATCTGCTTGGTGAACTCGACGATGGTTTTGCCGAGTTCGAACGCGGCCTTGACCACGGCTTTCAGCAGATTCATGGCCAGGCTCAGCGTGTCCTTGAGCAAATTCAGCAGCGTCTTGCCGAGCGCGAAAGCGGCCTGCACCACTTTCTTGATCGCCGCCAGCGCATGCGTGGCGATGGTCTTGATTACGTCGACTAGCAGCTTGCCGGCCTCTAGCAATCCGGCAAGCACCTTGGTCACGATGTTGGCCGTCGCCGTGGCGATGTATTTGGTGAATTCGATCAGCGCTTGGCCGGCCTTGACCGCGGCGCGCGCGATTTCCTTGATCAGGTCCAGCCCGGCGTTGACCGCCGCGCTGATGATGTCGGCAAACGCTCGGCCGAGCTGTAGAAACGCCGCCACCACGGCATCCAATAGCGACAGCGGGCGCGTCACCAGCGTCACCAAAATTTCGCCGATGGCCTTGCCCAGTTCGATGAAGGCCTGCACGAAGCCGCGCACCAGGGTCGCGCCGAATTCGAGCGCCTGCTGCAGCACGTTGCCGATGGTCTTGCCGATCGCCAGCAGCGCCTCGGCGCCGCGCTTGATGATGTCGTAGGTCTTGCTGGCGATGTAGGACAGCAGTTCGCCGAGCTGGCGGCCGAGGTTGTCGATGGCTTTCAGCACCGTGACCAATGCGTCCTTGGCGAGGTTGAAGGCCGCATCCAGCACATTGAACAGGCCTTGGCCGATATCTTCCAGCGCGCCCACGATCTTCTTCACTAGCTCATAGCCGGTTTCGAGCGCCGCGTTCAGCAGATCGAGGATGGATTTGCCCGCGGCTTCGATCAAGGACTTGACCAGATTCGCCACGTCGTTGGCGACCCAGTTGACCACATCGGCGATGGCTTGGCCGAGGGTTTTCACCGCGTCGACCACGGCGTCGACAATGGAGTTGATGGCGCTGACGATGGCATCGGCGACGTCCTCGAAGAAATCCACCACCGCCGCGTCGGTGTTGGGCGGCGCTGGCGGCTGGCCTTTTTGCAAGCGCGTGATTTCGGCGCCGGCATCGCGCAGATAGAACAGCACGTCGCGCAACGCGTGCTTGTCGACGCTCTTGTCTTCCTTCAACACCAGGTCGCGCATCAGCGTGCGGCCCTGTGCGCGCGGCAATTGGCCGATGGCGTGCACCACGCCGCGCGCCTGGCCGGCATGGCGGTAACCCGAAATCAGCGTGCGCCGTTCTTCGCTGCTCATGCCGGCCGCCTGTTGGAATAGTTCGCGGTGGTGCAGCGGGTCGGCGATCGATTCGGCATAAGCTTGCGCCAGCCGCGCCGCGTCACTACGGCTGTGTTGGAAAACCGTGCGGAAAGTCGGCGCCAGCTCTACGGCGCGGTGCGGAACAGTGCGCACCGCCTTGTTCATGGCCGGTAAATTTTGCAGGGAGACGCGCTGCACGGCTTGCAGTAAGCGGTTTGAGCTTGTTTCGGCGGCGACCGGTTTGCGTATGGTGCGGGAGGCGGTCGCAGTGGTTTTGCGGGGGCTGGTTTTCTTCATCTTGGCGGGCTTGGAAGCGCTGGCCTTGGGCGTTGCCGCCCGCCGCGGCTTAGGCGATACAGAAGCCTTGCTTTTGCCCGCCGCCACGGCCGGCGTTTTTTTTGAAGTGCGCGTTACCTTGGGTTTCACCATGATGCCTCCTGAATTTAAGGGATGGAAACGTCTCGTTAAACAAGCCGAGCGTCCCGAGACAAGGACAAAAATCAGAAATTCAACCGTGCTTCAATGCGCGCAGCACAAGCGATGCAAACGCAAAATTGAAATGCAAATACCATATTAGTCACGGAAAAAATAAATTGGCGTTGCGCCAGCGGATTCTTGATTAAAGCCTGTTAATTTGGATCAACTGGCGTACAAGCTATTGCGTGGCGGCCAAGAGGGGCGTTGGCACAGAAGGCATGGCGCTTGCGAGCAACGGCAGGAAGCCGTTGCAGGCATTTTAAGGAAAAGGCCTGGCCGGGTTCACTTCAAGGAAAAATCCACCCGGCTATTTTTCAGCTTGTCTTTGGGGTCGGCGCTTAATTTGGGTTCCAGCACGAACACGCGGTCGGCGCTTACCTTGCCGGTCTTGGCCAAGGCGTCGGCTACCGCGCGCGCGCGGCGCAAGGCGAGCTGACGCAGGTCGTCGTCGCCAATTACGGCATTGGTCAGCATCAGCTTTTCCATTTCCGGCACCGGCAAATCCTTGGCAAAGCCGATGACATTGCGCGGCTTGGCGAATTTTTCGCGGCTGTACGCTTCTTTCAGCAGTTTCGGATATTCGGCCGGCTCGACTTTAACTTCATCCAAGGAAACGGGCGCCTTGCCTTGTTTGCTTAAGATTTCAAATTTCACCGCTTTCACTTTGCGCTCGATGCTGGCGCGGCGCAGGCCTTCCTTATCGCCTTGTGGGTCGACGCGGCCGGTGATGTCGAGCTTGAGCGCGGGGCGCTGTTCCAGGGCTTGCGCCAGGTTTTGAATTTTCGTGGCGGCGGCCGCATCCAGGCGCGCTTGACCGTCTTCGAACTCGATATAAGAGAGCTGTTCGCTGTTGGGGAACAGGCTGCCGAGCAGCGCGAAGGGTGAGGTCAGCGCCTTGCCGATCAAATTAATGATGACGCGCACCACGATGCCGCCGATGCTGAATTTCGGGTCATCCAAGGAGCCGCTGATCGGCAGGTTGATGTCGATCACGCCATTGCGGTCGCGCAGCAAGGCCACCGCGAGCAGCACCGGCAGCTTGGTGGCGTCCGGGCTTTCCACTTTGTCGCCGAAGGTGAGCTGATCCAGCACGATGTGATTTTCGGCGCTGAGCTTTTTGTTTTCGATGCGGTATTTCACGTCCATCGACAGCTTGCCCTTGATGATCGGATAGCCGGCATAGCGTGCCGAGTATGGCGTGGCGGTCGGCAAATCGACGCCCTTGGCGGAAGCGGCAAGATCCAGGAATAAATTGCCCGACAGCGGATTGACTTTGCCCAAAATTTCCACCGGCGCGGTGTTGTCGACTTGGCCGCGCAGCTCGACATCGGCGGTGGTCGCGAGATCGGAGGACAAGCCGCTCACGCGCCCGCCGATATTGGTCAGGTTGGCCGAGTAATTCGGCTTGATGAAGCGATCGGAAAAATTGACTTGCCCGCCTTGCAGCACCACGCGACCGATTGTGATGGGGGTAACCGCCGCCGGCGTTGTGGGCGCGGCGGCTACAGCAGGCGCGGCCTGCGCCGCTTCGACTTGCGGCGTGGCTGGCGCAGCGGTTTCGCCGGCCGCTGCCTGCGCGCTGCCGCCGACGATATGCTGCACATTCAGCGTGCCATCCGGATTAATGATCAAGCGCGAATAAAAATTGCTCAGCGCGATTTCGCCGATGGCTAGCTTGAGCGGTGCGGAGACGACTTGGATGCCGCCGAAGTACAGGCTGTCCCATTTCAAAAAGTCGTTGCTATTGACCTGGTCCACGCTGGCGAATCGATTG
>JAKANO010000028.1 GCA_021812385.1 Pseudomonadota bacterium
GCGAGGCCGCGCCGCAGCCGGAACCGCCGGGTTGGGTGTTGCCGGTGCTTTTTACTACGCCTAAAACGGTGGTGAAGTTGTAGGTGCGGGTGGTGCCGAGGGGGTCGGTGACTACCGTCGAAACAGGGTTGCCGGAGGTGTCGGTGTTGTAGGCTAGGTTGTAGTGATCGACGGGGCCGCCGTGGTCTTCGTCGTAGGCGCGGCCTTGGGCATCGTAGCGGTAGGTGGCGTAGCGCGTGCCGTTTTCGTCGAGGATGCCGGTTAGGGCGTGGGGCAGGCTTGCACCGGAGGTGTAGGCCGTTTCGCCGTAGAGGTAGGTCTTGGTTTTGCCATCGGGGTAGGTGACGGAGGAGAGATTGTTGTTGGCGTCGTATTTGTATCGATAGGACTGGCCTTCGGGGTCGGTCATTGTAACGATGCGGTTCGAAGAATCGTAACCGAATGAAAGCGAGCGGCCAGAGGAGTCTGTGAGACGAATCGGAAGGCCCGCAGATAACACTGCCGTACTGGGATTCCCATAAGAGTCCAAAACATAGCCACCATTTTGACCACTTGTGCCATCACTATTTGTAGCGTTCTGGATAAAACCACGACGGTTTTTGATAGACAGGAAACTACCAGTAGCCGCATAAGTCTCTATTTCATCGCCAGCACTCGTAAACACCCAAGACGTCGTTGTTCCTGCGGCATCAACAAATTGGGTGAGTTTGTCAGAAATATCGGCGTCTGGCGTCCAAACAGAGCCATTTTTTGTAAAAATAAATCTTCTTCCATCGCCACGAAACACCGTGGCTGTTATTCCGCCGCTTACATTAATAAATCGAGAAAATGGGCTTAATCGCCATTGTGATGGATTACCCGTATCGCCACTGTTATACGTCATAGAAAATGTTGTCGGGAAATAACCAACTCCCTGATAAGGAATCTCAGTTACAAATTTGTTGCCAATTCCAATCCTAATCGGATTTGGCGTTGTTGGAGAGGTCGAACAGTTGCCCGGGCCTAGGCCCTTAGTATTCGAGTGCTCATAAAAGATAGCAAAATTGAAGGGGCCCGCACCATAGTAGATGCCACAGATAGGGTAGGAGTTGCAAGAAGCATTGCAATTTCCTAGTGGATATCTTTTCGACCAAACAACGCCAGGGTTTACCCAGCCATTTTTCCTTGATTCTGCAAAAGCATCCGATGCATATGCTGCATTACATGCACCGCCAGGATCAGAAAAAATAGCTGCCCCTGTAAGATCGGTCGTGTAGGTAATACTGGCAGTGGCTGCAACGGCGGTACCAGAATGGTATAAAGCCAGTAAAAAAATTGGTGCCGCCAACCAGCACAAAGGGTGCACATCTTGTAATATTACTTTTCTCTTGCGTTTGCTCAGCCCTCGAACCGACAGCAAGCACAAAACAAAATCAAAGCAACCCAACAAGGCGCGCGATGGCGCAGCAAGAACCCGCATGAATTTTTTCCTTTGGTGGCGGCAGCGCCGATGGCGCTACGGCAAGTCAATGCCCCGTCTATTGCTTGTTTGTAATTTGACGGTTTGCGGCAGAATACCGAAGGCATATGCCAGCGTCAAGAACGCTTAATCGATATGTGGAAATTGGATTGGCGTTGCACCGGGATAGTTATCAATACAAGCAAAAACGCGAGCGTAGCGCATGCCAAACGCCCTACTCTCGCTAACCATGAAGAACTCAATTATCGTGGTCTGAGCTAACCCGAGCATCGTTCGTCGCTCTAAGTCCGAGTCTAATAGCATAGTAAAAGCTCAATAAACCTACGGTGGTCGCAATCAAAGCCCCTCCTTCTAATATTTTAGAGGCGCTAGCCATTGAAGCATCAGCCGCTTCCGCACTAGAGAATGAAGTGGTTGAGCCATACTTTCCCACTGCGTACAGAAATCCCCAGTGGATAACCCAGCTTAAAACAGTCGAGTAAATTAATGCAGGTACAGACAAAACAATAAAATCCCGCATAAAGTTAGAGCCAGAATATGCGTTGTAACAAGCCCTCACACCGAATATCACTATCACCGAAGCGATAAAAGATTCAGCAACCGCCACCTCAATATAGGGGGTAGATCCGAACCCCAAAATATAAGCGGCAACAAATGAAAACAAAATATAAAGAAGATTTCCGGCGATCAGGAATACTACCGATTGCCACCCATGTACTTTGTTCTCAGCAAGCTTTCGCCCTAGGCGCGGAATATTTAGTATATCGATACCCATTGCAACTCCCATCCCCATTCAACACATTGACACCCGATCATACCTTTACCATCTGATGAAGTGATAAAAGGCCCATCTAAATATTTTCTCTCATCCGGAATGCCATTCGGATTACTACGTGTACATTGTTTAGTATTGGGCGAATAGTTCGGATTTGGGCATAAAGTGCGTTTGCACACACGAACTAATTCACGCGAGAGTCCCTTGGGTTTACCTTTTTCAGTAGCATTCTCTAAGCCATTTGCTCCTGCTTCCATAGTGGCGGCATTCTCCCTGTTCCCGTTCATGGGTGGTCGGGGTATTGAACCTCGAGGATAAAAAGTTGAAGGTGCCGGAGGCCCTCCCGCTAACCCCAATGGGTCTATTAGACTTAGAGGATTGCCATCCACATATGCATACGTGTTGATACCACCACTAAGCCCAATCGGATCACTTTGCACGTAGAGACCCCCTGACGCGCTTTCATCGTAAGCGAGCAGGTTTTCTTGAAGCAGTTCGCGGCTTTGCGGGGTGATGAAGAAGACGGCTCTCCCTATCGTTTCGGTTTTTGCCCTAGAGGCGCATTCTGGCTCACGCGCGTGCGCGTAGGCAAACAGTTTTTTCCTTTAGCCGCTACCGGTTCCGTCAAGGGCTTGAGCGCAGCGACCCTTGACGGCCACGGATAGAGACACGCTGTCAGGCGCGGTTGCGGGAAGGGTTTATCCCGCAACCGCTGCCCAGCGGCGAGCGTGCTTTTGCTTTGAAGGGAGCCCCCTTGGGGGCGGATGGGTGCACGGCGCATCGAGCGCGAAGCGTAAGCCCGCAGGGCTGAAGCCGCGCGAATGCGACACGCAGGGCGGGCCAGGGGAACAAACACAAACGCGGTGGCGCGATAGCGCGACCGCACAAGCCGGGGTGCAGGGGTAACGTAGTTGCCCCTGCATAAACAAACCGCGCAGCGACAAACGCAGGCCGGGGGCGCCAGACATAACATGCGTTATGCGAGGCCGCGCGTTTAGCGGCGTAGCCGCTGCGGCTTTGCATAACGGATGTTATGTTGAACACGCAGTGTTTACCCCCGGCCTGCACCCAATGGGCTTGGCCTTTGCGTGGCGCGCAGCGTGCGCGCTGAATGCGCGCATCAAGCGGCGTGCGAAGCACCGCATAAAACTCAGCCGCTAAAGAAGGCACGGAGGATGAATCGCCACCGGCGTAGCCCGGCGCGCGGCTTGCCTGTTCCCGCAAGCCGCGTGACGGGCGTGTTGAGTGCGACACGCGTTCAGCGGTGCGCCGCTGGCGGCGCGTCCGCTGCAACGCGCTCCGCATCATCTACATCGCGTTCCGCCTTCAAAGCGGCCAGAAGCATCTCGCGCGGGTCGGCAGGGTTTGCCTCGTCCATCGCGTCGTTGTCGCGACTGCGGCCCTCTAATCGCGCCGGATGCGTTCGTTCATGCACCGCCTTCAATTGCAGAATCGACACTTGGGTGTAAATCTCGGTCGTGCTCAAGTCCGCGTGTCCCAGCAGTGCCTGGATATAACGGATGTCCGCACCGTTCTCCAGCATGTGCGTGGCGCAGGCATGGCGGAACAAGTGGCAGGCGGCGTTCGGATGCGTGTCGGTGAAGCGTTCCAGGTTGGCCGCCTCGATACTTTTTTTGACAATCACCGAGAGCTGCTTGCCCTGCATGCCTTCGCCGTGCTTGGCCAGAAACAGCATCGCGCTGTCCACGTCGTCGATGTACAAGGGCCGCACGGTGTAGATGTATTTCTCGATCCAGCGACAGGCGCGCTGCCCGATCGGCACCATGCGATCCTTGGCTCCCTTGCCCTGACGAATCAGTACTGTGCCGCGTTCGATGTCCACGTCGTCGATGCGCAAATTGACCAATTCACTGCGGCGCATGCCGGTGCTGTACAGCGTTTCCAGCATGGCGCGGTCGCGCACACCCAGCCCTGTAGCGTAGTTGGTGTCGATGGCGTTGATGATCTGTTCGACCTCGCTGATGGTCAGCAAGTGGCGCGGCAGGCGCTTTTCCGGTCGGGGTAATTCCAATTCGCTGGCGGGATTGAACAGCAGGTAGTGTTGGCGCGCGAGCCATTGAAACAACACCCGCACCGAGATCAGGCGCTTGGCCTGGCTCTGGAAGGACAGCGGCTGTCCTTCCGGGCTGGTGTGGCCCCCGGCGTTCTTGCGCCGGTAATGGAACACGTGCTGCCGGTAGCGCTCCAGCATGGCGCGCGTGACATCATCAGGCCGGTTAAGGCCGCGCTCCTCGCACCAGTCGATGAAGTAGCCCAGTTCGATGCGCCGGTTCTTGATGGTGTACGGCGAGAAGCGCCGCGCCGCCATCCAGTCGAGGAATTCGATGAGGTAGGCACGGAAGCCGCCTTGCGTTTCCGGGTCGCCCGCCACGCGCAGCGCGCCGGGTTTCTTACCGGGCCGCCAGCTCATAACGCCGCCTTAGCGGCTAAGGGGATGATCTGCGGGTACGATGGGTTTTTGCCGTTGCCCTTGTAGCAGCGCGTTTTGTTGCCAGAATCGTCCGAATCGGCGGAAACGCTTTCTGCATGCGGGTTTCCGGCCGATTGCGTAGCGCTACTTGGGGCCGACTTGACACCTCCTTGGGGGCTACTTGAGCCCTCCAACTCAGCTTTCACATGCTCCTTGTCGCCGTCGTAGTGCAACGCGGCGATGTCCAGCAGGCCCGACAGGTGCGGAGCCGTCGCGCCGTCGCCGTCGTAGAGCAGTTCGTATTCGAAGCACTGGCCGCGTCCGCCGCGGTGCGGCAGCAGATACTCCAGTTCGGTGAGCTTCATCATGTGGGTCTTGATCTGGAAGTCGGACCAGCCCGAGTAATCGCGCACGGTCTTGCGGCTGAAACGAATCTCGCTCTGCGGCAGTTGCTGCGCGGTCTCGGCATCCGTCACCATCGCGTCGACCAACATGAGCAAGCGCCGCGTCTGCGGCGGCAGGTCGTCCAAGGATCGGCCCAGCACTTCATGCGCGAGCGTGTTGGCGTGCGCGATGTCGTCGAGCGTGACTTCGATGTATTCCACGGCTTGACCTGCATCGAGCATGGTTTTGATGGGGCGTTGGTGTTGATGCAGTAGCGCGATGCTGTCGATCAGGGTGAGATACTTTTCATGATCGCGGCGGGTGCGGGTTTTGTCACTGAGGAAGGTGAGTTGATCGGCGTAAGGATTGACCACGGCCAAGGGCCGCAGCAGGCGTTGCGCGTTCTGGTGCAAGGCAATCAGCCGCGCCTTGTCCTGCTTCGCGCGCAGGCCGTCAAGCGTGCGCTTTTGCCGTTGCAGCTTATGAATCGCCTCGGTCTGCTCGCGGCCTTCGTCCACACTCAACACTAAGCAGCGGTTCATGAGTTCTTCGTCGATCTCAATCGCCGTAGTGGTCAAGAATATCATCACCGGGCCTTCCACCCGGTATTGCTGCGTGATGAGGTTGCCGGTGTTCGGGTCTTTGCCGGTGCTGGCGATGGTGAGTTCGCCTTCGCTCTGCAACAGCTTGAGCGCGTAACTGGCGCGGGTAGCACCTTCTTCCTCGGCGATGGCGAGGACTTTGTGCTTGAGGTTGGTTTCGCCCATGTAGAACAAGCTCTGCCCGGTCATGGCGCTGTATTTCACTTTTTCTTCCTCGGGCATGAGCGCCAGCACCGCGTCCATGAGCGAGCTCTTGCCCGCCGCGCTACTGCTCTGGATCACCACGGCCAAGGGATGATCGAGCAGGCGCGAAGTCGCGGCCAAGTATCCGACCAGTTTGTTGGTGGCTTCGCCCACGATGCCGCAGGCGGCGAAGTCATGCAGGATGCGTTCGAGCAGATCGGGCGATTGCAGCAGCGCCAGCGCGTCCGCGCGCTCGGCCTCACTCAGACGCGGCGCTTCGGGTTCGATTTTAAGCGCGGCCTTGATACGTGCATCCTGCAAGGCTTCCAGCTTCAACAATACGCGGCCGAGATCGACTTTAACGATCTCTTCGCGCACGGCGATTTCCTTCGCGGCGTGCAGCAGGTATTGGCTGCGTGCTCGCGCGGCGTACAGGTCGAAGGTATCGACGTAGTAAGCCTCCTCGCGCGAAACCAGGACGTTTACTTTCAGGGTCTCGTAGCTGAGATTTTTGGCGAGTCCGCGAATGCGGTAGCGGCGGTCGCCGAAGCTCATCACGACTTCATCATCACTGACTTGCGCCGGGATGTCGGCGGCGGGTGCCGCCACGGGCGAAGCGGCTAAGGAAGGAATGACTTCATCAACCAACGGCGCGACAGTGGCCGGTGCCGCATCCTCGACGTGCTGCCCTGGTGATTCGGCAGGCGGCGCACCACGGCCCAGCCAGGCGGCTTTGCGGATCGAGAGGCCCAGGGATTTTTCAGCGGGAGTGACTTTGAGCGCGTAGTCGTTGGCGTCCATGCCCTTGGGGAATTGGATGCGGTAGCACTCGATGCCCTCGCTCAGCAGCCGCTCGGCTACCTTCTCGCTGCCGCGCTCGCCCGCGTCGTCGCGGTCGAAGGCGATCAGCACGCGCTGCGTGCCGTAACGCTTGAACGCGGCAAGGTGATCGTCAGTAAAGCCCTCGATGCCGTAAGCGCTCGTCACGTTGCGGAAGCCCGCGCACCAGAAGGTCATGGCGTCGATCAGCGCTTCGGTAAGGATGATTTCTTTACTGCCCTGCAAGGCTTGCGCGTTCCACACGCCGCGATGCGGCCCCGGCAGGTACAGATGTAAGGGCGGGTTCACGTTCTCGGTGATCTTGCGGCCGTAGACTTCGAGCACGTTGCCTTGCTCATCGAACACCGGCACCACCAGGCAGCCGTTGAAGTGCTCGTGGCCAGACTCGCGCAGCACGCCGGTCTTTTGCAAGCGCCCGCGCAACTCCGCCCCGGCCTTCACTCGCGCGGCGGGCAGTCTCAAGCCTAATGTGCGATTGGCGAAGCCCAAGCGGTGGCGCTCGATCAACTCGCGGGAGCCCAGCCCGCGTTTGTCCAAATACGCCAGCGCCTCGGGGCTGGCGAGCAAGGTTTCGTGGTAGTAGCCGATGACCTGGTTGAGCAGTTCCTGTTCGCCCGCGTCCAGTTCGACCGGCGGCGGCAGTTTCCGCGCCTGCGAACGTTTGACCGGCGCACCGTCGCCAGCGGCTAAGGAAGGATCGGCGCGCAACAGTTCGACGGCGTGGCGGAAGCTGATGCCGTTTTTGCGGATGACCCAGTCGATGGGGCCGCCGCCCAGGCCGCAGCCGAAGCAGTGCCAGAGATTCTTGGCAGGCGTCACCACCAGGCTGGCGGTGGCGTCCTCGTGGAACGGGCAGCGGCCGAGCAAATCTTTGCCGCCCTGCTTGAGTTCGATGCCGGAGGACTCGACCAGGCGCTCGACCGATATTTCGTTCTTTAGCCGCTCGATTTCAGTGTCGGGGATTCTTGCCATAAATCTTGCCTCCGGTAAAAACCTGTCAAGATGCAAACGTGGTGTATTGTTACATGCATATCTGGTATGCTGCAACCAGCACATTTGAAACCGGGGGTTACAGTGTCGGCATTGCTTACTTGGCATTTACTGACGATGAATTTCGGGAAACGACTGGCGGCACTCCGCAAGGAGCGCGCCATAACACAGCAGGCGCTAGCCGATCAGGTTAGTTGTCACGTCACGATGATTCGCCGCTATGAAGCGAACGAAACCCAACCGACCCTGGAAGTCATTCGCAAACTCGCACGCGCGCTCTCGGTGAGCGCAGATGCGCTTGTCTTTGAACAGGATGAACGCGGGCCATCTGATGAGCTGCGCCTCCAGTTCGAGGCGATTAGCCAACTACCGCCAGAGGAACAATCGGTGGTCAAGGAGGTACTCGATAGTTTGATTATCAAGTACCAGGCCAGGCGCTGGGATTCAGCGCGCACAGCACCGGCGAAGGAAACCGGCGCGAAGCGCAAGGCGCACGCCGCCGCCAAATGAACAAAGGGCCGCGCAAGCGGCCCTTCTCTTTTAGTAGCTACCCGCCGAAGGCGGGTTGGGGAAGAATTTCTTGCCTTACTCCGGCCTCGGAGTTTTTTCAACCCACAAGGAGGTCATCCCATGAACATCAAGATCAAAGGAGATGGTAACGCAATCGGAGACGGGAATCGGATTTTCGTCGACAAGAGAACGATCATCCAAAACAAGACTACCGCTGGGGGTGATAGGCGAGGCCAACCGGACGACAACCCTATGGCCGCAGCGGGTGGCGCGGCGGTGGTGGCCATCATCGCTCTCGCGGTGGCAGCCTACAAGTTTGCTCTGTATGCCCCATCAATTTACCTAATTCTTAAGTCTTGTGCACTCGCCGTTATCGGACTCAATCTTGTTACAACAACGGGTCTCTACAACGACCAGCCGAGAAAGTGGCTCATCGATCAGGCAATGAGTGGGCTGGCAGTTGTGTTGGTCGCACTTGGGGTATGGATGAGCGCGGGAAACTACCGCGTTGAGTTGACGCAACTGGCTCATCAGGCCGTAACGTGGAAGGGTTTTGTGTGTGGCCTATCACCGTATGGCAAGCAGCTTGCCACCTATCATATGCTTGCCATGTCGGTGTTTGCAGTACCCGGTTTGATGCTTGCCTTAATCGGCGCACTCGGCGCGTTGGCGCGATGGATATTCTTTATCACTGGCATTGGCTTCTTTGGGCATGCTGCCTTACTCCAACGACGCGGGATCGCGATTGCCGCGCTAGTTTTCTCAGCCGCCTGCCTGGTTTCTCAATTCGATTTCAGCCAAGCTGTTTGGGCAGGGTGGTTTGATAGTAAGCAAGCCGAGACCATCATTCACTACCTGTGTCCTGGCCGTTAGGAGCGCCAACAGTTTATTGTTCGTTGCAGCCTTTCTCATAACCACAAGCAGCCTACCGATTCAAATGCAAGCAGCTAAAGCGACAACGCCCTCGTAAACCGGGCGTTGGTGAAAGCCTGACACCGTCACTATTGTGGAATTTTTTCAAGCCCTTTACAAAATCGTGGAAGTGCATCAATCGGAGTACCAAAACAAGCCCATTCAAATTTTCCATTTTCGACGTATTTAGGCACGAAGAGCAAATGTACTTCAATAGTCTTTGTTTCATTAAAAGATCGTCTTGGAGACATTGCTGCTACTACTGCTATCACCCCATCCGCGCGAAGATCTACCCGACGTACAAGGCCACCAGATTTATCTTGAATTTGTTTTATTTCTTCTTGGGTAAGCCCCTTAAAAGCAAAGCCACTCACGTCCTTGCCAATCATCGTGCCCATCTTTTTTATTTCAACACGACGTTCAATATCCAATATCGAATTATTTATCTTGAGATAATCAAGAGCGTACTTTGAAGGAGCATTTGTTGGCCATGAAATAGTCGCAACAACTACGCCAACCAATAATGCGAGTAGCAAAAGGAATCCAATTACTAAGCGAGTATTGCGGCTCATCTCAATACGTGCAAATAGGTTTTTTTCTTTTTTTCCGGATGCATTCATCAACCCTCTTCTCGATAACTTTCTGCAATGCTTCGTCATTATGACTATCATTGCCAAAGTTTTCCTGCATTTTAGTCACAGTACGATTGAATATATTTTGGTTTGCGTGAAGAACCTCATGCAGGGCAGTTATGGCTAA
This sequence comes from Pseudomonadota bacterium, assembly GCA_021812385.1. Classification (GTDB taxonomy): domain Bacteria; phylum Pseudomonadota; class Gammaproteobacteria; order Burkholderiales; family Thiobacteraceae; genus RBG-16-58-11. Next base: position 9,846 of record JAKANO010000028.1, read on the forward strand.
ACCGCCGACATCTCCATCTGAAATAGCCCCCCCATACAAACCATAGCTAAAAGTAATTGCGCCTGTAAATCCGTTGGTTTGCCCTCCGGCCTCATTTCCTGTAATTGGATTTTGAAGGTTACCAAAACTAAAATCATTGGGAACTTGTAAGTTTGGAAATAATTCTTTAATGCATTGCAATGCAACCATCACATCATAAGCCGTCAACCCATTTGGGTCGGTATATTTCAGTGGATTTGATTTAGCATAGCTATAGGTGTTGATGCCGCCGTCCAACCCAATCGGATCAGATTGCACGTAGAGACCCCCTGACGCGCTTTCATCGTAAGCGAGCAGGTTTTCTTGAAGCAGTTCGCGGCTTTGCGGGGTGATGAAGAAGACGGCTCTCCCTATCGTTTCGGTTTTTGCCCTAGAGGCG
>JAKANO010000022.1 GCA_021812385.1 Pseudomonadota bacterium
CAGCTGCCATGGCGTCACCGCCACCGGCAAGCCAGGCACGCATATTCCGACCACGGCGCAGTGCGATACCTGCCATCGCAACACCACGGCCTTTGCGCCGGCTACCATGAGCCATAGCGGAACTACCGGACCGATCGCGACTGGCAATTGCGCAACCTGCCATAGTGGCGCCTATATTTCCGCGAATGCGCTCGCTAAACCGACGAACCATGTGTCTACCACGGCGCAGTGCGATACCTGTCATTCAAGCACGACCACTTTCTCAGGTGCCGTCTTTAATCATTCATTGGTCACACCGCCGGTGGCCGGCCGTTGCTCTAGCTGCCATGGCGTCACTGCCACCGGCAAGCCAGGCACGCATATTCCAACCACGGCGCAGTGCGATACCTGCCATCGCAACACCACGGCCTTTGCGCCGGCTACCATGAGCCATACCGGCACTACCGGACCGATCGCAACGGGCAACTGCGCGACATGTCATAACGGCAGTTATGTTGCAGTAAATGCCCAGGCCAAACCTAGCAACCATATACCGACGACCTTCCCTACGGGTATGCCCGGGAATGAATGTTCGCTGTGCCATACCAGCACATCTCAGTTTAGTACTGAGAGGATGAACCACGGCTCTATGCAAACATCCTGCGTTACATGCCATGACTCAACATCACCCTATCTTGGAAACATGGAGAAGATAAATCGATCAAGGCATAATAATGCTGGTACGAAAGATTGCTCTTCTAGCGGCTGTCACAAACCCTTGGGTAGCAAAGGCAGCACTTATACAAATTGGGATTGATAGGCGAGCGCATGGAAATTCAAATAAGCATCTTTAGATTTCTGCCATAACTACAATATGAAGCCAGCCAGTCTGGTACAAAATAATTTTCATGAATCTATCTAGACGTTTCAGCGCCTTATTTTTGGCAATCAATTTGCTCACCTTCTGCAATTTTGCAAAAGCGGAGTATTTGAATCATATTGAAGTTGTTCACGATGATGGCAACACGAATATCGTGATTCATTTCGATAAAAATGTTCTCTTTGAAAGACATTATCCACAGAAAGAAGCGAAGGTATTATTCCTGCGACTCCGACTGCTCGATCAACATCCCACCAATGAGGAAAAAAGCTTCGTCGAAGAAACCTTGCGTTTAAAACGAACTGATGGAATTCCAGGGGTTTCTGTCACTTACGCGAACAACAATAATCAAGTGGTCGTCACTTTCTCTCGTCCGACTAAATATACTGTCCGGCCTGGTGACGACGGCCGTAGCATGGTAATTACACTAACGGATTTGAAAGAAAAAATAACAAAACCGTTGCTGCTCGAACCCAAGATAGCGCCCCCAGCAGCGACGCCACCAATACCCGCAACTCCTGAGCCAGCAGTTTCCAAAGGAATTGCTCCGCCAGTCGTAAAAACACCTGCCGAGACAACCCCCCTCCCCGGAAAACCAGAACCATCTTCACCTGCACCAGCTTTAGCTCAGCCTCAGGCTCCAGTCGCGGCCCCGACGCGGTCGCCCGCTGAAATTGAACGTCTTGCAAAGGCACTCATGGAAGATGTTCAACGCTTGATCGCAGAAAAAAATTACGTGACAGCGATCAACCACCTCAACCGTATCCTTAGTTTCCCGGCGAATGAACAAACGCAGTCTGCGCAGGCATTGATCGGGGAGGTCCGAGAGATGAATGGTGAGATTGCAAAAGCGCGTGCGGAATATGAATCGTATCTGAAACTATATCCGAATGGATTGGAAGCTGCTCGAGTGCGGGAACATCTTGCTAAGTTGCCCAAAGGTGAAGTCAGGGTACGAAAACCTTTACCGAAGGAAGCCGGCCCCGCGCAATGGACTACGTTTGGAAACATATCAACGACCTATTACGGCGGAAGCTCGCTGATTGATACGACAACTGTTCTAAGCACGAATACAGTCAGCCAAAGTCGATTAGCGACCGTGGACCAGAAATCCCTGATTACCTCGATCAACCTGAATGCACGACGCAGGGACGCCTTTTCAGATACGCGCATTGTGGTGCGGGATACCGATAACCATGACTCACTCAACTCTAATAGAAGCTATAACCGACTCTATTCTGCTTATATCGATCACAATGATAAAAGGATTGGGTATTACGTTCGGTTTGGCCGGCAGAATCCAAATGGAATCGGCGTGTTTGAGCGCTTCGATGGAGCGCAAGTAGGATACAACTTGAATCCTGAATGGCGCCTCAATGCCGTATATGGTGACGCAGTGGAATTCAACTCGCCGTATAAAAGAGAATTTTATGGTGCTAGTGTAGATTTTCTACCAGAACAAAGCGGTGTGCCCGGCGTGAGTCTGTATGCGCTCAATCAAACGTTGGATGGATTTGAAAATCGACGCGCCCTGGGAACTGAAGTCCGTTATTTTGACGGCCATATCAATGCCTATGGAACACTCGATTATGATGTTTTGTATAAAGACATCAATGTTGCACTGCTTCAAGGGAACTATCTGTCTGATGCCGGCACGAACTATTTTGCGGTATATGACCGGCGCCGTGCGCCTTCTTTCGGTCTCACAAACGCCTTACTTGCAGCGCCTGGTTTAAGCCTTCAACAAATAATAACAGCGCAGGGAATAGCCCTAACGAGAGATCAAGCCAAAGCACTAGCGGCCATATCCAGCTCACTCTCTTTTGGCTTTACACACCCGCTTACCCAGGATTTACAAGTGGGCGCAGATTATCGTCTATCAGAGATTACTAGCACGCAACCCGTCACGGCATCAATTCCTATCAGCCTAATCGGTACCTGCGTCGGCACGATTGACCCCACCAATGTGGACAATTGCCTGTTCGATACGGCTTCCCAGCAAGCGAGTGGGCTCAATCACGCAATCAGTTTTCAAGTTTCAAAAAACAACCTGTTCGTAACTAACGCCGTGGGAATTTCAAGCGCCAGCTTCATCAAAGCCCCCGGCTTATCCGGCCAGTCGTACTCACTAGGCTATGTTTTGCCTATTGGCCAGTGGCGCATCGATACCAACCTCCGCTATTACACACAAAAGGATAATTTGGGCACTAGTCTGAATAGACTTTCTCCCAATCTTAGGGTGTCTTATCAGTGGCGAGAGAGTTTATTTTTCGATGGTGAGATAGGCCGCGAGATTGCAAAAACAAATGGTACAACCCAAAGCGATCGAACCAAGCGGGATTACTTCTCCGCAGGCGTGCGTTGGGAATTCCGCTGAACGCAGATTAGAAGTGGCTTTTCAGCATGCCAAATGTGGGCAACCATTTTTCCCCCTAATATTTACCTATCCGGTTGCGTTTCCTATTGAACAATTCTTCGCCAAAATCAGCGCTAGAACCACTACATAATTTAAAGGATTCACAATGGCAATTGTATTACTCGTCATCGCAATACTGCTTTTAATTTGGCTTATATTCGGAGGACGATTGCTTTCGAATCGACGTGACAATGCAATCAGTGCTCAATTACGCGCACTGTTGCAAGCCCGCGACGAAGGCAGCGTGAACGAAGAAGAATTTCTGCGCCGGCAGTCGGCATTACATGCCGCATTGCTTGCACCTAAGCCGACTCCTAATCGCAAGTACTTGGGATTGGGCGCAATCCTTATGCTAGTCGTTGCTGCCGGTATTTATAAATGGCAAAACAAACCACCAGAAAAATTTGAATCTCAACCTATAGAATTAAATTCCGCCGGGCCACTCGATACGCATTTCGGAACAGCCTCAAGCGAGCCCAAACAAACGAATATCGGCGGAGATCTGCATGTCATGGTCAAACGCCTTGCGGATAAAATGGCCAAAAATCCGGGCGACTCAGAAGGTTGGTTACTGTTGGCGCGCACCTATACTGAAATAAACCAAATGAAGGAAGCCTCGTCCGCCTATGCCAAGGCTGCCGCACTCTTACCGCCAAATGCATCACTATTTGCGGACTGGGCCAATGCTTATGTAATGGCCAATAATGGAAAATGGGATGCGGAAGCGAAATTAATTGTTAAGCGTGCGCTTGAGGCTGATGCAAAGAATGTCAAAGCACTTTCGCTTGCCGGCACAGAAGCGTTTAGTCGTGCCGATTACAAGACGGCGATCACCTATTGGAAGCGCATGCTGGCAGCTTCCGAGGCGGGGTCGATGGATGCAAAACTGGCTGAAGAAAATCTCCATGAATCCGAAGCGCTGCTCTCGGGCAAAAAGTCTACGACTGCAGGTGTAAGTCCGACAGGGCAATCTGCCGCGGGAGTTGAGGGTACCGTCACACTGGACGCCAAACTCAAAGCCCAGGCCGCCCCAACCGACACCGTATTCATTGTGGCCAGAGCCCCGGATGGAAGTAATCCGCCTTTAGCCGTTAAACGGCTAACGGTTTCCGATCTGCCTGCGCATTTTGAGCTGGATGATTCAAGCGCAATGATTCCGAGCAGAACTCTCACCAAGTATTCGGAAGTCATTCTGATTGCACGCATCTCAAAATCAGGTCAAGCGGCACCAGCACCTGGCGATATAGAAGCCAAGCCAGTCACGGTGAAATTAGGCAGTCGCTCAGTGAAATTGAATTTGTCCTCGGTGCGCTAAGCTGCCGACTTCTAATTCAAACTCAACACAAACAAGCCGCCCTTTTTTGTCTGAACCAATACGCCGTCGGTCAATCCCACTGGCTGCGCGCGTATCGGGGAGCCATCCGTAGCAATCCTCGCCACAAAAGCGCCGTCTTCACGCGACAAGAAATGCACATAACCTTGCAAATCGGCCACGACCACATACCCGCGATAGATCAAGGGCGCGGATAGTTCTCGATTGGCAAGTTTGTCTTGCTTCCAAACATAAGCGCCACTGGTTTTGTCGAGTGCATGCACGGTGCCATTCACATCGGATACGTAAACATTGCGAGCGTCTATTGCCATGCCGGCAATACTCGACATTTCACGCGCCCAGATTAAATTGCCCGATTGCGGTTCGAAACAAGCTACACGACCTTGGAATGCTACAGCGCACACCTCGCGTCCATCCGTCACAGGATTGCTGGTGACATCGGCGATGCGCTCTATCTCGGATACGCCCCGTGGCAAAGCCACTGAAGCTTCCCAGCCCAAGCCGCCCGTTTGCAGTTCCAGCGCCACCATTTTCCCGCCGCCAAACCCAGCGAACACGGCATTCTTATCGGTTAAAACTCCGCCATAACTGCGCACCGTCAATGCCGGTGTGTCGCGTTGATAAAGCCACTTACGGCTCCCATCTTTAGCGGAGAGCGCAAAAACCCTACCATCTCCGGAGCGTACAAGCACTAAACCTTCTGATATTTGCGGTGCGCTTAATATCTCGCTTGAAACCCGTGCTTGCCACAATGCTTTACCGTTAAAGTCGTAGGCAAGTACATCCCCTTTGGAGGTACCGACAACCACCACGTTATCCGCGGCACCGACACCGCCAGTCAGCTTCTTCAGCGTATCAACACGCCAAATTTCCTTCAGCGTATCCGTGTCGAAGCGTGCGATCTTGCCATCATAGCTAGCTGCGAATACACCATCCTTGGTGAGTGCCGGGGTAAAAATACTGCCGACCGCGCTGCCAATATTTGCGTTAGCGCGCAATTTCACGTCAATAGCGGGATTAAATTGAACCAACGCTGCGGGGACTTGCTTAGGGCCGCTACTGCCGAATAAATCGTCCCACATATTGCCTACGGTCTGGCAACCGGCAAGCGTCATGAGCAAGAGGCTTGCTGTCAGTGCACGCTTCATCCCTGCTCTCCTAGCGCATCCAGCTTGACCTGTAGGTAGCTTTTGAACGGCGTGTCTTTCGTTAGCGCTGCGATAGCCGCTTGATAAGCCACACGCGCATCCTTAGCATTGCCTTGCAGTGCGTACACATCGCCTTTCAGATCGTTGAACAAAGGATCAAATGCAGCATCGTGCTTTGCCTCAAGCTGCTTTAATGCCTCAGCGTAGTTTTTTTCGTCCACCAGCACAACGGCTAAACGCATGTGCGCAAGATCTTTGGATTGGTCTTGTTTGGCATGATCGATCACCCATTGATATTGGGCTTTGGCGCTCTTGGCATCGCCTGTTTCAAAGTTTGCCTTTGCCGCAAACATGGCGGCATCGACTGCATAGGCCGTTCGCGGATACTTATCGATGATTTGTCCGGCGACTCCGCGAATTCCCTTTACATTGTTGGTCGATAATTCCTTGCGCAATACATCGAATAAGGCTGACGCCTCGTTCGACTGGCGCGCCTGATAGCTTTGCCAGCCATTCCAGCCCACGACGCTCAATACAAAGGCAGCCAATAGCATGGTGACTTTGTTGCCATGCTGCTTCCACCAGGCTTTAAGTTCGTCGACTTGTTCTTGTTCTTCTAAATCTAATGCCATTTCCGCTCTCCTCAATCCACTGAATGACGCACCATCGCCGCGACTTGCGCGATAGGCACTGATATTTGCTCGGCTTGCGCCCGTAACGATTTCAAACTGACCACGCCCGCATTTACTTCATCATCACCAATAATGATCGCGAAACGCGCGCCGCTGGCATCGGCCTTTTTCATTTGCGACTTGAAGCTGCCGCCGCCGCAGTGTAGAACAAGCTGCAATCCGGTATCGCGTAATTGTTCGGCAGCAGTCAAAGCAAAACGCTGCGCTTGCTCGCCGGAATGTACGATATAAAGATCGGGAACATGCACTGTCGGCAAGCTTCCTTGCGCTTCCATCAACGCCAACAGGCGTTCCACGCCCATGGCAAAGCCGCAGGCCGGCGTAGGCTTGCCGCCTAATTGTTCCACCAATCCATCATAGCGTCCGCCGGCGCATACAGTACCTTGGCTCCCGAGTTGATCCGTCACCCACTCGAACACCGTGAAGTTGTAATAGTCCAGCCCGCGCACCAAGCGCGGGTTGATGCTGTAACTAACATCCGCCACGCGCAGCATGGCTTGCAATTCTTCAAAGTGTTTCAGCGAGGTCTCGTCCAAATCGTCCAGTAGCTTGGGCGCCGCGGCGATCAAGTCCTGCAAAGCAGGATTTTTACTATCGAGAATACGCAGCGGATTACTATGCAGCCTGCGCTTCGCATCCTCATCGAGCAAGGCTTGGTGGCCTTCCAGATAATGAATCAGGCGTGTACGATGCCGCGCCCGGTCTTCGCTGGTGCCCAGGGTATTAATTTGCAGCTGAATCCCGCTAATCCCCAATTGCTTCCACAAGCGCGCGCCCATCAAGATGTGCTCGACATCCATATCCGGACCGACGAAGCCCAGCGATTCGATCCCGACTTGGTGAAACTGGCGATAGCGCCCTTTCTGCGGGCGCTCATGGCGAAACATAGGACCGCTATAAAACAAGCGTTGCTGAGTGTTGAACAACAAATTATGTTCCAATGCCGCACGCACGCAGGACGCCGTGCCTTCCGGACGCAGCGTCAAGCTTTCGCCATTCAGCGCATCGCTCCACGTGTACATTTCCTTTTCGACGATATCCGTCACTTCGCCGATGGCGCGCTTGAATAAGCCCGTCGGTTCAACGATCGGCATGCGTATTTCACGATAGCCATAGGCGCGCAACCAATCGCGCACGACCTGTTCGAAATGCTGCCACAGCGGCGTTTGCTCCGGCAGGATGTCGTTCATGCCACGGATAGCTTGTAGGGTCTTACTCATGGATGATGCACACGGCTTTAGCCGTTTGTTCCTTAGATTTGTTGCGCGCCCTAACCGATGGCTTTAATGGGGATGGTGCCGCCGTTCGCGGAATCTTTCGCGGCGGCGATTTTGGCGCGCACTTGACGCTCCAATTCATCGACCAATTCCGCTTCGGTCACTTTGTGACTGGGTTTGCCATCCACGTACAGCAAATTGGGTTGCCCGCCCGCAAGACCGATATCGGCTTCGCGCGCTTCACCGGGCCCGTTCACCACACAACCAATGACGGCCAAATCCAGCGGCTCTAAAATATCCTCTAAGCGTGCTTCCAGCAGATTGACGGTGCGAATCACATCGAACTCCTGGCGCGAACAAGAAGGGCAAGCAATAATATTCACGCCTTTATTACGCAAATGCAGGCTCTTCAAAATATCGAAACCCACGCGCACTTCTTCCACAGGATCGGCCGCCAAAGAAATCCGGATCGTGTCGCCGATGCCTTCCGCCAATAACATGCCCAGTCCGATCGACGACTTCACCGCGCCGGAACGAAAACCACCCGCTTCGGTAATCCCCAAATGCAACGGCTGCTCAATCTTTTGCGCGAGTAAGCGATACGCCTCCACCGCCATGAACACATCCGAGGCTTTGACGCTCACCTTGAAATCGTGAAAATTCAAGCGATCGAGAATTTCAACATGGCGCAACGCCGACTCTACAAGCGCTTCAGGGGTCGGCTCGCCATATTTTTTCTGCAAATCTTTTTCCAAGGAGCCGGCATTGACGCCAATGCGAATTGGAATACCGTGATCCTTGGCCGATTGCACCACCGCCTGCACCCGGTCATCACGGCCAATATTGCCCGGGTTAATGCGCAAGCAATCCGCACCCAGTTCGGCGACACGCAGAGCGATTTTGTAGTCAAAATGAATATCGGTGATCAACGGAACCGGGGAGCGTTTTCTGATCAGCCCAAACGCTTCGGCCGCTTCCATGCTGGGGATCGAAACCCGCACAAGATCCGCGCCGACTTTTACCGCGCGTTCGATTTGCGCCACGGTCGCATCCACATCGGTGGTCTCGGTATTGGTCATGGTCTGCACCGAAATTGGCGCATCGCCGCCGATCAGCACCGAACCAACTTTAATTTGACGGCTTTTGCGGCGCGAAATGTGGTGAGCGTGCAACATACCTACTCCAATGTGAAACGTGCGACGTTGACTTTAGTGAATGGGGTAAGGACAAAGGGCTTGCCATTATAGGCAATTCTTACTTGCTCCGCATTGCCAACCACCACGGATAATGGCGGCATCCCTTGTACGACTTGCTCCTCGCCACGCCGATTTAACTTGGAAAAGACAATCTTTCCGGATTTGTCGCGGATTTCAACCCAGGCATCCCCGTCAAAGTTCATCTGCACATTGGCTGAGCCATGCGTCGCGATTGTTGGCGACGTGGGCACAGGCTTTTCAGGTGCAATGGCCGCTGTAACTTGTGTCCCGGACGCAGCGCCAGGTGCAATATGCTGCAATACCGCTTGCGGTGGGGGCAGCGTCACGGGGGCATCAACCACCGGCTTAGGCGCCATGCTGGCCGTAGCGCTGGCTGGCTTAACCCGTTTGGGTGCCACCTCGTCTTCATGCAATGCCAAGTAAACCAGCAGCGGTGACACCAGCAGCAGTAGCAACAAAACGGCGAGATACCATAACCATTTCGGCGCGGTTTTGCGTGGAAAAGGAATTTGCTCGGCCCTGCGCTCAATTTGCGATTGCTCTAGCCGGGGCCGGCAACGTTCGTAAGCTTCGAGAAACGCTTCCGGTTCGGACTGGACAACCCGCGCATAATTTCGAACAAAACCGCGAACGAAGGTATTGCCCGGCAGATCATCGAAGCGGTTCTCTTCCAATGCTTGCACCTGACGCAAGGCAAGACGCAATTGCCGCGCCAAGTCGGCGGCAGATAAGTTACAACGCTCGCGCGCGGCAATCAGGAGTTCCCCTAACATTGGCAACTTCGGCAGATCCGCATCGACCGGCACTTCCAACGGTTGAACTTCCTCGTTCATTCGTAGTGCTCAGTTACGAGTGCCTGCGCTTCCTTGGAGAGTGGAAAACGTTGGCGCAGCATTTGCGCATAGCTTTGCTGATCGTTTTTTTCACCCAATTTGCGTTCGATCCTCACCCCCAGCCACAGCGCTTCCGGCGTGGGTTGCTGGGTTTTCATGAAAGACAAAACTTGTGCGCGGGCATTGGGCAAGTCATTGGCGCGATAATAAATATCCGCCAAGGCCAGCAATGCTTGCGGCTGATTCGGTTTTAATTTCAGCGCCTTGAGAAAAAAATCCTCGGCGCCTTTATCGTCTTGTCGTTTCAGCGAGCAAATGCCTGCATTCACATAGGGTTTGTCGGGCGTTTCATACAAGGGATTTTTGAGCGCCGTCATGAATTGCTTGATCGATTCCTCGATCTTGCCGCGCTGGCACAAAAACCAGCCATAATTATTGTGCGCCTCGGAATTTTCGTTATCGAGTTCCAATGCGCGCTTAAAATACTGCTCGGCCTTCGCATCCTCCTTCAGCTCCATATAGACTAAACCCATCATGTAATTGGCCGGGACATAGCGCTTTTCGGCAGCCAAGGCCGTCGTAAACTCATCCAATGCCACACCGATCTGCCCAGCGCCATAATATTGCGCGCCAAGTTCGGTATGGATTTTCGCGCGATCATAGGCGACCAAATCCTCCTGTGATGACGGCGCATAGCCGGGCGGCATGCCAGGTACTTGGCCTGCGGCAAACGCGCTAGCGCTCATCAACAAACTCAGTGCGATTAAAGTTTTACCTATCACAGGGTGACTCCCTCTTTGTGAAGCTTACGTTTCGTTTTATCGTGCACCTGGCCGGCTAATTGGCCGCACGCGGCATCGATATCGTCGCCGCGCGTTTTGCGCGTGGTGACCACATAACCGGCTTCTTGCAAAGCCTCACGAAAACGACGAATCGCCTCCGGTTTAGAGCGCGCATAGCCAGAATCGGGAAACGGATTGAACGGGATCAAATTAAATTTGCAGGGTACATCGCGCGTCAGTGCGATTAATTGCGCGGCATGACTCAAACTATCGTTTACGCCATCCAACATCACATATTCAAACGTGATGAAATCTCGCGGCGCAACTTCCAAATAGCGTTGGCACGCGGCCATCAATTCCGCCAACGGGTATTTTTGGTTGATCGGCACCAACACATCGCGTAGCGCATCGTTCGGCGCATGCAACGACACCGCCAGCGCCACAGGACAGGCTGCTGCCAGTCGATCCATCGCCGGCACCACACCGGAGGTGCTCACCGTCACGCGGCGGCGCGACAAACCATAAGCATGGTCGTCCAGCATGATATTGAGCGCAGTCACCACATTATCGAAATTGGTGAGCGGCTCGCCCATGCCCATCATCACCACATTGCTGATGATGCGTTCGCCTTTGGGGTCGCGCCCCAAGGCCTTATTCGCCAACCAAAGCTGGCCGATGATTTCAGAAACGGAAAGATTGCGGTTGAAGCCTTGTCGTCCGGTGGAGCAAAAAGTGCAAGCCAGCGCGCATCCGACTTGCGACGAGACGCACAAAGTGCCCCGATCGTCTTCGGGGATAAAAACGGTTTCCACGGCATTGCCGGCGCCGGTGTCGATCAACCACTTAACGGTCCCATCATCCGAGCGAAATTCATCGCGGATTTTCGGCGCCACAATTTCGGCGCGCTGCGTGAGATTTTCGCGCAGCGACTTCGCCAAATCCGTCATCTGCTCGAAATCACTTGCGCCCTTTTGATGTATCCAGCGCAATACTTGTTTGGCGCGAAACGGCTTCTCGCCAATTTCGGCGAAATAGCGCGTCAAGCCAGGCAAATCGAAATCCAGCAGATTGATCATTAGCGACCGGAATAAACTTCCATCTCAGGGAAAAAATAAGCGATTTCCACCGCAGCCGTTTCCGGGCCATCGGAGCCGTGAACCGCATTCGCATCAATACTCTGAGCAAAATCAGCGCGGATGGTTCCAGCTTCGGCCTTCTTGGGGTCGGTGGCGCCCATCAGTTGGCGATTCATGGCAATCGCATTCTCGCCTTCCAAGGCTTGAATCATCACCGGGCCGGAGGACATAAAAGCCACTAAGTCGTCAAAAAAGGGACGTCCTTTGTGGACTGCATAAAAGCCCTCGGCATCCGCTTTAGAAAGCCATTTCATTTTTGCGGCAATAATTTTCAGGCCGTTGGTCTCGAAACGCGAATAAATCTTACCGATCACATTCTTGCCCACGGCGTCCGGTTTAATGATGGACAAGGTACGTTCTACAGCCATTTGTTCCACTCCCTCTCTCATAAGTTCAGAATAAACATAAAGTTATAACTATACCCGCTTACCCCTTGGAAATAAATGAGATAACCAATAATTCATGCGTTAAAAGTACCTCTGGCGGCTTCTCGCGGCCTGTTGATCACTACGGGAAAATGCTACCATCTTTGGAAAAATCAATTCCACTAGGGGGAATGCATGGCTGAAGCAGAGCTGGAAAATAACGAGATCAAGCAGCGTGCCGTGCGGCGTTTAGTGATCGCCGTGGTGTTGGTCCTGGTTGCGGTTGGCATCCTCACCTACCTAAGCTACTACAAGCCAGCCAAGGTGGTTACCAAGCCGGTTGCCGAAAAGCTTCCGCCACCACTGCCGCCCATCGTTAGTGGACCGGAACCGGAACAGATAGTACCTGCACAACCTGAACAAGCGCTTCCTGAACTTCCGCCTCCGCCGGCGCCTGAGGCAACACCCCCTAGCGCGCCAACGCTACCTCCGCCACCGCCGCCCAGCGTGACGAGCAAGCCGTTACCACAACCTGGCCCTGGGCCAAAGAAATATACCCCGCCAGCGGTGCAAAAGCCCTTGATACCAGCGCAAAATGCGCCAGTTCAAGCAGGCGCCAAGCCCCCAGTCGCAGCTGCGCCTGCGACCCCTGCACCTAAACCCGGCGCTACGCCACCCACGAGCTATGTGGTGCAATTCGGTGTTTTCAGCAATCATGAAAACGCACTGCAATTGGCGCAAAAGCTCAAGCAAGCCGGAATCCCAGCGCAAGTGGAAACACGGGTACAACTGCCGCCTTTTAAAACCAAGGCCGAAGCGGAAGCTGCGTTAGCAAAAATGCGCGAAAAGGGAATTACGGCGACGATTGTGGCGCACTGAGCCCGTGTGATGATCGGGTCGGCGGAAAATGCCGCGCAGGAAATCGCTGACGATGCTATACCCAGTTTAAACGCGCGCCCAGCTAATTTTCAAGGCAGGCTCGCCGGGGCTGGCGTGAAACGCGCAATCGATGCCGATTCCCGGCACGGCGACCAAATGCGCACCGCAATAAATCAGGGGCAAGCGTTCGCGTTGCCAAGGCGGCATCGCCGCGTCTTGCAGCAGATGCTTGAGCGTTTTGCGCGGACGGCGGCAATCCGGTTTGAGCTTTTCGCCGCCTTGGCGCAGGCGTAGCGTCACGTCTGCTAGGTTCAATTTCGCCAGACTGATGCCCGCGCCGCTTGCCGCGCTAAAGGATAATTTGCCGCCCAGTAGGGGAAGCTTGAGCTCGCGCTCGCCGCGCCAAGCCATCTGCCAATGCTGCTCAGGCGCGGGAGTATCAAGCTCGACCCAAGCTTGACCGCGATAGCGCCGCAGCATCAGTCCCGCCACGCCCAAGGCCACCCGACTATCGGCGCGTGCAGTGAGCAGCTGGCGCAGCCATTCCTGCAAGCGCTCGGTATCCAAGCTCGGCACGCCTTGGATTTCCAAATAAGCACGCAATAGATTTTTGGCGCGCGCCGGGGTGAGTTGCGCCAGTGCCGTCAAATTCAATTTATCCGCATGCACTGCGTGCGCCGCATCGAGCGCGGCGAGATCGTCGAGCAAAGTGTCGGCCTCGGAAAAATGTTGGGCGGCGCGCGCCAGGGTTTGTCGGTATGCGGGAAAGCGGGGTTCGATCAGCGGCAACACGTCATGGCGCAAATAATTACGGGTGAACGCCGTATCATCGTTGCTTTCGTCCTCGATCCAAACCAGCCGATGTTGCTTGGCATAGGCAGTCAAAGTCGCGCGCGGCACATCGATCAAAGGCCGCGCCAACGGGCACCCTTCCCCCCGCACCGCCGGCATTCCCGCCGCACCACGCACCCCCGTGCCGCGCAGCAAATTCAGCAACAAGGTCTCAGCTTGATCATCCAAATGATGTGCGAGCAACAATAGGTCGGCATCGAGTTCGGCAAACGCTTGATAGCGCGCCGCACGTGCCGCCGCTTCCAAACCGCGCTTGGAACGGCGCGCCACATGCACTTTCTTGACTTGAATCGGAACCGCGTGTTTAGCGCATAAGGCCGTACAAAAATCCGCCCAAGCCGTAGCATGCGGGCTGATTTGGTGATTGACATGGATTGCGGAAAGAGAGAAATCCAGGCTACCGCGCAACTGCAACAGTAAATCGAGCAGCACAACGGAATCGACCCCGCCGCTTAAGGCCAGCGTCCAGCGTCGTCCAGGCGTGTTTAATGCAAGCAGACGTTGAAGCAGATACGCAGCAAGATTACTTGGCGCTAGCTTCTTTGAATTTGCCATAGCCCATCAAGCGCTCGAAGCGCATCTTGAGCAACTCATCCAAAGAATAATCTTGCAGTGAACGCAAGCTGTCGGTTAGCGCTTTTTTCATCGAGAGCATCATCGCTTCGGGGTCGCGATGTGCGCCGCCCAAGGGTTCGCTGATGATTTTATCCACTAAGCCCATGGCTTTCAGGCGGGTAGAGGTAATGCCCAAGGTCTCTGCCGCTTCCGGCGCCTTATCGGCCTTCTTCCACAAGATCGATGCGCAGCCTTCGGGTGAGATCACCGAGTAAGTGGAGTACTGCAAAATCAAAGTGACGTCCCCTACCCCCACTGCCAAAGCCCCGCCGGAACCACCCTCGCCGATGACGGTGCAAACGATGGGGGTGCGCAATGCCGCCATCAAATACAAGCTGCTGGCGATGGCTTCGGATTGGCCGCGCTCTTCGGCATCGATACCCGGATAGGCGCCCGGGGTGTCGATAAACGTCATAATGGGGATTGCGAATTTCTCCGCCAACTTCATCAAGCGCTGCGCTTTGCGATAACCCTCGGGGCGCGGCATGCCGAAATTGCGGTAAATTTTTTCTTTGGTATCGCGGCCTTTTTGATGCCCGATCACCATGACTGTTTGTCCGTTAAAGCGCGCCAAACCGCCCACAATGGCGGGGTCGTCGGCGAAGTGACGGTCGCCGTGCAACTCTTCGAAATCGGTGAATAAGGCGCCGAGATAATCGAGCGTATAAGGTCGCTGCGGATGGCGCGACACTTGCGAAATCTGCCACGGCGACAGCTTCGCGTAGATATCTTTGGTGAGGGTTTTGCTCTTTTTTTGCAGGCGCTCAATCTCTTCCGAGATATCTAGCGCGGAGTCGTCTTGCACATAGCGCAATTCTTCAATTTTGGATTCAAGCTCGGCAATCGGCTGCTCGAAGTCGAGGAAAGTGGTTTTCATCCCGGTTTCCGTACCCTGTTCGTATGAGTTTACGTATAAAAAGCGCGCCAATCATACCTTAAATACACGCTAGCCGGCTAATGCCATGCGACCCCGCTGCCGATGCCGCGCGGATCGCTGGCGGCAAATGCCTCACCACTCGCACGATCGATCCACACGGCTTGCATGTTGCCCCACTTCTGTTTACTGACCCGGACTACGTGCCCGATAAGTTGCAACTCATCCAGCACGCTACCGGGAAAACTATCCGGCTCGACTTCAAGCTGATCCGGCAAATATTGATGATGATAACGCGGCGCACTGACTAAGGCCTGCAGGTCGACTTGCGTCTGCGACTGATAATTTAAAATGCCGAGTAAAACCATGCTAATGATGCGCGAACCGCCAGGCGCTCCGAGAATCAGCGTGCCGCGCGCATCTTCAACAAAGGTCGGGGTCATGCTGGACAGCGGGCGTTTGCCGGGCGCAATGCGGTTAGGCCCGCTATTCACCAAACCGTAAACATTCATGCCGTGTTCCGCTACGGCAAAATCATCCATTTCGTTGTTCAGCAACACGCCGCTTTTACCCGCGACAAAACCCGAACCGAAAAAGGTATTGATGCTCAAGGTCGCCGCGACGCGATTGCCTTGTCGATCCACAATCGAAAAATGCGTCGTGTGATTGCCTTGCTGTACTTGTGGCGCCTTATCCAAATCGGCGCTGAGCGTCGCATTGGCAAGATCGATGCTGGCCGCACGTTCATCGGCATAGCGCGGGCTCATCAAGCGCTGTAGCGGCATGCTGACAAAATCCGGATCGCCCATGTAGCGCGCCCGATCATGATAGGCACGACGCAATGCTTCCACTACTAAATGCATACGTTGCGCGGGTTTGAGCGCGTTCAAATCGTAGCGTTCAAGAATATGCAACGCTTCCGCCAGTGTCAGGCCTCCCGCAGAAGGTGGCGCGGCGCTGACGATATGCATGCCGCGATAATCGAAAGCGATTGGTTGACGCTCGACGATACGATAGCGCGCCAAATCCGCACGTTGCCAAATGCCGCCTGCCGCTTGCACTGCCGCGACCATTTCCTTTGCCACTGCGCCGCGATAAAAGCCGGATGCACCGTGTTGCGCCAAAGCGCGCAAGGTTTTGCCTAAATTTGCTTGCACGATCAGTGCATTTGGTTCTGGTACGGCTTGATTTTGCAAATATTGCGCAGCGGCTTCCGGCTGCCTTTGCAATAGTGTTAAGTGCGACTGCGCCAGGGCACGATAGCGCGCATCGGCGGGAAAGCCTTGCTCCGCTAAGCGGATTGCCGGGGCGAGGCTTTGCGCCAAAGACAAACGCCCATAGCGCTGGGCGAGATGCGCCAATCCCGCCGGGATGCCTGGAATCGCCGCCGCCAGCGGGCCTTCCAAGGAGGCTTGCGGCAAAACTTGCCCCGCCGCATTGCGGTACATATTCGGCGTTGCCTTGAAGGGCGCGCGCTCACGCGCATCGATCATGACCTGTTTACCATCGCGTGCGCGGTGCAATAAAAAGAAACCGCCGCCCCCCAGGCCCGAGCCATAGGGTTCGACCACGGCCAAAGCCGCCGCCACCGCGACAGCGGCATCGAACGCATTGCCGCCTTGTTGCAGGATTGCTTTGCCGGCGGCGGTGGCCAGCGGATGTGCGCTGGCAATCGCGGCATTGGCTAAGGGGGTTTGCGCACCGGCATTGGCCGCAAGGAAAAAAACTAGAAATAAAAATCCGCGGAATTGCTGCATCACCTAAATTAATACCTGGTAGATTAGGTTGCCATTATTCGCGTTCATTTGCAAAGCCTAGCGCTAGCGCGGCGTTTGCCAACAATTGTTCGGCGTGTCGAACTGCAACAATAACTGCTCGATCGGCAAAGTCTCGTTATATTTCACACCGACGACATCCAAGTCTTTTCGCCAGTAGAACGACAATTCATTTTTATCGCCAATACTGGTGACACTAGACTGCGCATTGACCTTAAAAGGCTGGCCATATTTAGCGATATAGCTATTCAGGACAATCGTGACATTGCGCATAGACGGCGCCATATCTTGTTGCAAGCCGGATAATTTTCCGTTGCAAAAATCAAACACGAACTGGCGATTGCTGCCCTTTTCCGGCTGATCGTAGGCAATGAGGGTTTTCGCGGAGAACTCCTGCACGCGATCGAACGCATACGGTTTCAGTGCTTCGCGCACTTGATCTTTGGTCATGCCGCTTTTGAAAACATCCACCTCAAAAGCCGCCGCAGGCGCGGCGCTGAGTAGCAGCGCCATAGAAACTATCGATAAACGCTGCATGGAAAAGTCTCGGTAATCAAAATGGCCGGCTGATGCTGGATCACGATGCGGTAAGTGCGATAAATCGTCTCGCCTGCGGCATCGCCCTGTCCGACATCCAGAATCTCGCGGTAGGTTTCCAAACTACGCTCACGCAATAGTTCGCCAATGCCGATGCGTCCCTGCTGGAGATCCTCGCGCAAATGCGCCGGCAGCGCTTCCAATTTAATCAGCGAATGCGCCAAGGCAAATTCGCGCCGGGATTCCATGCCCAGCAAACGCACGCGGCGCTCCAGCACGGTGGCGCCGGCCAGCAAATCCAGCGCGGGCTCATTGCGCGTCAAACGCAAGGGGGTTTGGCCCAGGTTCTCCACTTCGACCTGCTCCCAAAAAAACGCCTCCAAACTTTTGGTCACCGTGCCATCGGCCACCAACAAGGTGCGTAAAAATGGCGGTAGACGTTCCATATGGAATATCTCATTCTTGCTGTTGGTGACCACGCCGCCTGGTACATAGCCGCGACTTTTGAAATAGGCTTGCATGGGTTTTGGGGCCGGCTTGGACATGGGGGAAAATATGGATGATTTAGGCACGCACAATAGTACTGGCCTTTGCAGCGCTTGGCCAGCATGTGACACCCTGCGGATTTCAGCACTAAAATGCCCTTTTCAATGGGGACCTACGACATGACTGGAAATCGGCTCGGCTTGGAACTGGCCACCCTGGGCGGCGGCTGCTTTTGGTGTTTAGAGGCGGTGTTCGAACAGGCGCGCGGCGTGGAGCAAGTGGTATCTGGCTACAGTGCCGGGCAAACGGAAAATCCCAATTACGAACAAATCTGCACCGGCCAGACCGGCCATGCTGAAGTCGTGCAGATCACGTTCGATCCGCAAACCATCTCCTATCGTGCACTGCTGGAAATTTTCTTCACGATCCATGATCCGACGACGCTCAATCGCCAAGGCAACGATCGCGGCACGCAATACCGCTCTATCATTCTGCATCACGATTTGAACCAAAAAGCCGTGGCGCAAGCGGTGATGCGGGAAATCTCCGAGCGCAAAATCTGGGATGCGCCTCTTGTCACCCAATTGCAAGCATTCGAACGCTTCTATCCGGCCGAAGCTTATCACCAAGGCTATTATCGCGGGCACGCCAACCAAGCCTATTGCCAAGTCGTGGTGGCGCCAAAGGTCGTCAAGTTTCGTGAAAAATACCATGCATTATTAAAAAGCGCAGGTTGAATCGTGGCATCCCCAATAGTTTTATCCAAGGGCGCCTAAACTTAGCCTTATTTCCGCCGATAAAGGCATTTATTCCACCCCGAACTTAAAAGGAAAGACTAATGGCCTCCAATGTTTCTAGCCGTGTTAGCGATAACAAGGCTTTGTTGTCCTTGAACGGCCGCTTCGATTTCTCGATTCACCGAGACTTTCGCAGCAATTACGAAACCATTCTCAATACTGCCGGCGTGAACGAACTTGACGTTGATCTCAACGGCGTCGATTACATCGATAGTTCCGCATTGGGGATGCTGTTGCTGTTACGCGAAAAAGCTACGGCTAAAAACATCAAGATGACCTTGGTCAATCCCAAGGATTCGGTTCGGCAAGTGTTGGAAGTAGCCAATTTCGGACGTTTATTCAGCATTACTTAAATCCGCGCCAGTGATTTTTTTCGGTTCTAATCACCCGCCCGTTAGCAACGAAAAATGAAAATTCTGGTAGTCGATGACTCCCCGGAAAGCTTATTGTTGCTGAAGCAACACTTTCTGACCCTGGGCCATGAAACGCTAACCGCAACAAATGGCGCCGAAGCCGTGACGGCTTATCAGGATGGGCTGCCTGATTTAGTGATCATGGACGTCGAGATGCCGGTCATGAATGGCTACCAGGCCACGGCCCGTATCCGGCATATTGACCACCGGCGCTGGGTCCCCATCCTCTTCCTCAGCGCCAATACCGATGATAGCGAACGCACCAAGGGGCTGGAAGCCGGGGGCGACGACTACCTGGTCAAGCCAGTCAATTTATTCCTGCTGAACAACAAAATCCTGGCGTTGCGACGCGTTGCCGATATGCAAGAGCAGGTTGCGCGCTATGCACGCCAGCTTCAGGCCAATCTGGAGCAAAACCGCGACGAGCGTTTATTAGCGCGCTATTTGCTTGATCACATCATCCGTCAAGATAAAGCGGAGCCGGATCTGGTGACCTCCTGGGTATCCCCTGCGCAGCACTTTAGCGGCGATGTCGTCATGACGGCACGCTCCCCCGGCAACGAACTCAATGTGCTTTTGGCCGACGCCACGGGCCATGGTCTCTCCGCTGCAATTAGCGTCATACCGGTTATTGAGTCTTTCTATAGCATGACCGAGAAAGGATTTTCCCTCGCCAGCATCGTCAGGGAGCTCAATCGCAAGGTAAAGCAACTATTGCCGATTGATCGATTCGTCGCCGCGGCGGTGATTTCGATTGATTTTACCAATCGCACGATACGCATCTGGAATGGCGGTGCGCCCGAAGTGTTTTTCGTCAGTGATGGCGGCAACATCCTGCGCACGTGGCAATCCACCCAGCCGGCCTTAGGCATCCTGTCGGATGCGGAATTCGACAGCGTGCCGCAATTTTTCTATTGGCAAGAAGCAGGCGAAGTGGTGATGTGCTCCGACGGCCTGCCTGAAGCGGAGGACTCGAATAAAATCCCCTTTAGCATGACGCAGTTCAAGCAGTTGCTGGGGCGGCCCTATGGAACCGGCCGCTTCAATCTGGTCAAGGAGTCTTTAAAAGCACACATTGAAGGCTCGCAGCAACTCGACGATATTTCGCTGGTGACGGTGCGTTGCTGTATGGAAAGCGCAGCGGCGGGGCTGGCCGAGCAAAGCAGCCAATCCCAGCATAGCGCCGACGCCGGGCATTCGTGCTGGCGCTTAAAGTTATGTCTCGGCGCGCAGGAAATCAAGAAATTGGATGTCTTGCCCCTCATCATGAATTGGCTTGATCAACTGCATATTGGCGGACACAACCGCGGGCAAGCTTTTTTGGTGTTGAGCGAATTATTCAATAACGCATTGGATCATGGCATTCTCAAACTCGATTCCCAGTTCAAGCAAGACCCGCATGGTTTCGAACAATATATCGAATTACGCGAGGCGCGCCTCAGCGCACTGAAGGAAGGTACCGTCGAAGTTGAAATGGAGCGCTTAAATATCGAAGGCCAAGATCGGCTGAGCATCAAGGTAAAGGACAGCGGCCCGGGATTCGACTTTGTTGGCATGATCGCAAAACGCGAGTCCGCGCCGGACCAATTCAGCGGCCGCGGCATTATGCTGGTGAAACAACTGTGCATCAAATTGGAATATCTCGGTAACGGCAATGAAGCTTTCGCCATCTTTTCGCTAAATTAATGCCACGCAAAATTTAATCACTTTGAAACCAGAATGAGCACATTTTTTCAGCCGCAACCAACCACTTCAGACTTAAATCATAAACTGGCGAACCTGCGCCAGGCGTATCGCGATAAGCTTGGCACGCGCATCAGCGCCATCGAATCCGAGGCTAATCGCTTGCTACGCGGCGATTGGTCAGACGCGGGGGCGCAGAGATTGCAACTGCTGGCCCACAGCCTTGCGGGCGCGTCCGACACATTTGGATTGCATGCCTTAAGCCAAGCCGCATGCCGGTTGGAAAGAATACTAACCCCCTATCTGGAAACGCCGCCATTACAGAAAATAGACCGCATCGCCATCCATCGCTGCGTGCTGGAGATCAGCTACACCGCGCAAGATGCACAGCAGGAAAGCTCCGCCAACGAGGCGTTACCTTGGCACAATAGCAATCTTGCTGCGCCCTTGATTTACATCATCGAAAGTGATGCGCCTGTGGCAAACGACATCGCCACTTACTTGCAACAGGCCGGCTATCAAACCCGCATCCTGCATGATGCTGATGCGCTTCTACGAAGCACTGCCGAGCCTGCGCAACCGCAAGTCATCGTCATGGAAATGCCATGCGCTGCAGGAACCAGTGCCATCGCGGAATATAGAGCTGCAAGCCAAATGGATATCCCATTTATCGGCATCGGCCTGCACAGCGATATCGAAGCGCGCCTTGGCGCCCTGCGCGGCGGGGCCGCGCGCTACCTTGCCAAACCCCTCGACTTAGAGCGTCTAGTGCGCCTGTTGGACGATTTCACCAATTACCGCGTGCACGATCCCTACCGTATTCTGCTCGTGGATAACGATAGCGACTTCACGGAATTCTCCGCGACGGTCTTACGCAGCGCAGGAATGCATGTCACAGAAATCCTCGACCCATTGCAAGCGCTGTCCATCGCCGAGGCATACAACCCGGATGTGATTGTGCTCGATGTAAAGATGCCCGGCATATCGGGTATCGAATTAGCTGCATTGCTGCGCGACAACGATAGCTTTGCGCATGTGCCGATGTTGTTTCTGTCCTCGGAAATCGATATACAGCAACAATTACTAGCGCTTGATCTCGGCGGTGACGAATTTCTCCTCAAGCCAATCGATCCAGCCCATCTAGTGATGGCCATACGGACACGGGCGAAGCGTTCGCGGCATCTGCAAGCTGCGGCACATAAACTGCGGCGCATCGTGCGTGAAAAGGGATACCAAGAATATGCACTGAACCAGCACGCCATTGTCAGTATCGCCAATACCAACGGCGTCATCACCCATGTCAACGATAGATTTTGCGCAGTCAGCGGTTACGCTGCCGCCGAATTGATCGGCAAAAATCACCGCATCGTTAAATCCAGCGAACATCCGCCGAGTTTCTATGAAGCGATGTGGAGCACGATATGCGCGGGGAATGTTTGGCGCGGTACCATCTGTAACCGTCGCAAGGACGGAAATCTGTACTGGGTGGAATCCACCATCGTGCCATTATTGGACGAAAACGGTTTACCCTATCAATACATTTCGATTCGCACCGATGTCACGCAGATTTTGCATGCGGAATCGGCCATACACGCCGAACGTCAGTTC
Organism: Pseudomonadota bacterium; assembly: GCA_021812385.1. Classification (GTDB taxonomy): domain Bacteria; phylum Pseudomonadota; class Gammaproteobacteria; order Burkholderiales; family Thiobacteraceae; genus RBG-16-58-11. Next base: position 22,518 of record JAKANO010000022.1, read on the forward strand.
ACAGAAGCGGCTATCAACGCACTTCCCGGAATTTTTTATATTATTAGCGCCGAAAATAAGTTTCTCCGCATCAACGAAAATTTTTCGCGCATCACCGGCTATACAGCACAAGAAATAGAATCCATGACGCCGCTCGATTTTTTCGATGAGCGTGACCATGAGCACATGAGCGGAAAAATTCGCGAAGCCTTTACGACCGGCTTTGCGAATACTGAAGCCGCGCTCGTCACCCAATGCGGTGTGCGATTACCCTTCTATTTCCAGGGGGCAAATATAATGATCGCAGGCCAACCTTGTTTAATTGGCACAGGAACCGACATCGGCCAACTTAAGCAATATGAGGCGGCATTGGTTCTTGCAAAGGATGAGGCAGAATGCGCGAATCGCGCTAAGTCGGTATTTCTTTCCAACATGAGCCATGAATTGCGTACCCCGATGAATGCAATTATGGGGTTTGCGCAATTGGCCGAGTGCGACTCCACCTTGTCCCCGGATCAACTGGATAACATGCAAGAAATTCTGAAAGCCGGCAGGCATTTGCTTGAGTTGATCAATGAAGTATTGAATCTTGCCCAAATCGAGTCAGGGCGAATTGAACTGGCCATCGAAGCGATTGCATGTAGCGAATTAATCTCGGAATGCGTGCGTCTGATCCAGCCCATCGCCGACCAGCAGAAAATCTCTCTCGATTGGCAAGTGCAAGGACCGCTGGTGGTGCAGGCCGACCGGGTACGACTCAAACAAGCGCTGATCAACTTGATTTCAAATGCCGTGAAGTACAACAGCATTCACGGCAAAGTGACTGTATTGGTTGAGCTAGGCGTTTCGGATCGCTTGCGTTTTTCGGTGACCGATACCGGCCCCGGAATACCTGCATCGCGTCTCGCCGACTTGTTTCACCCCTTTCAGCGGCTAGGTGCCGAACAAACGCAGGTGGAAGGCACTGGAATCGGTTTAACCATTTGCAAACATTTGATTGAAGCGATGGACGGAAGCATTGGAGTCACGAGCACACCTGGGATGGGCAGCACTTTTTGGATTGAACTGCCGCAAGAAGAGTGTTGGCCTGCTATCCAGGATGCTAGGAAGGCAATTTCCCCTGTATTTTCCGCAAAATAACATTGAATCAAAATGATACCCGTCCAACATAAATTAGATGCCTCAAGCCTAAATTTAACCTGAGTAGTACCGATAACTAAGTAGATAGCTTTTTGCCCATAGAGTGTCCATATTGAGAGTTAAGTAAAGTGAGTTGCGACAACCCGATCCAAGAATTTACCGCCGCACGTCTTTTTGTCGTAGACGATGAACCCTCCAATTTAAAATTGCTGGACAAGATCCTGTACGCCCAGGGTTATACCAATTTGACGCTGATTCAAGATCCGCGCGAAGTCGTACCCAACTGCGAGCGCAATATGCCGGATCTATTATTGCTCGATTTGAATATGCCGTATCTCGACGGTTTTGCCGTGATGGACTTGCTCAAGCAGAAATTCGGCGATGCTGCGCCGCCGATTTTGGTGCTCACGGCGCAACAGGGATTTGAGCACCGGATACGCGCACTGGAAAACGGCGCACGCGACTATTTAAATAAACCCTTCGATCGCTCCGAGTTGCAAGCGCGGGTGCGCAATCTGCTGGAAGCACATTTGTATAGCAAATACATCCGCAACCGCAACATCGAACTCGACGAAATGGTGCGCATCCGCACCAGCGAATTAAGCGATACGCGCTTGCAGATTGTGCGCCGCCTGGGCCGAGCCGCCGAATTCCGCGACAATGAAACCGGTTACCACATTTTGCGCATGAGCCATTCTTCCGTGCTGCTGGCGCGCGCCTTGGGCTGGAACGAAAATCAGTGCGAATTATTGCTGCATGCCAGTCCGATGCACGATGTAGGCAAAATCGGCATCCCGGATCGCATCCTGCTTAAACCGGGAAAACTCGATGCAGAGGAATGGGAGGTCATGAAGTCGCACACAACCATCGGCGCGCATATTCTAGATGGCGACAATTCTCCCTTGCTGACCCTGGCGCGCGAAATCGCGATGACGCATCACGAGAAATGGGATGGCTCCGGCTATCCGCATGGGCTGAAAGGCGAAGATATTCCGATTACCGGGCGCATTGTCGCGCTCGCCGACGTATTCGATGCACTGACTTCGGAGCGGCCCTATAAAAAGGCCTGGAGTATCGAAGCCGCGCTGGAATTTATCCAAAATAACAGCGGGACGCACTTTGATCCGGTCTTAGTCGCGTTATTTATTAAATTATTGCCGGAAATGCTTTCGATTTATACGCGCTACGCCGAGCCAACGTCGCTTTTAACCCCCGGCTAGTATCGACTTTCAGCTATTTTCTTGCGTTTTTGCGCCATAGGCGCGGTCCAGAAACTTGCAGCATGACTAATTTGGGCTTGCCATCACAATAAAAACAAAGGCTAAAGTTCCGCCGCGCAGTTGCCGCTATGGGATTAGAGCCAAAAAACGTTTTAAAAATATCCGAAATTACCCTTAAAACGCTTGAGTTTGTGGCAGCTTAAAATGCAAATGGCCTAATAGAACAAACGTATAGAGCCGATGACAAAAGCACCCAATTTGAACTTTAAATTTCCCCTGATGGCGCTTATCGCAGGGCTTGGCATGTTTGCGCTGAGCGCTCTCCTCCTCTGGAGTTTTGGCGCCCCGCTGCATGCCAGCACCAGCACCTGGGTGGCTTTCGCACTCACATTTTTTAGTGTGGTCGGCATCGCGTCAAGCTTATTCGCCAAGGCATCTACGCATACAGGCCACTCCACCCCCAAACAAACGCATCAAGTCGCCGAAATCAAACACCACATCGACACGATGTTAAGCGGACTTTCGCACTGCTTTAGCACGCAATACACCCAAGCCAGCGGCGAATTGAAGCAGGTGCGCGGTCTGCTCGATGATGCCTCGGACAAACTCGTGACAAGCTTTACCAATTTAGAAACGCATTCCCGCAAGCAACAAGAGCTTGCTTTGAGCATCACGGCTCAAGGCCATCGCGACAATTTAGACAATGCTGACGAACAGGTCGATTTCGAATCTTTCTTGGGAGAAATAGCCAGCACGCTATCGGTATTTGTCGATACGACGGTCGATACCAGCCGGGTCGGCATGCAACTGGTCGAAATGATGGATGACATTAACGGACGCGTGAGTACCATTGTCGGCGTTTTAGGCGAAATCGAATCGATCGCGAAGCAAACCAACCTGCTGGCGCTGAACGCCGCCATTGAGGCAGCGCGCGCTGGCGAGGCCGGACGCGGTTTTGCCGTCGTCGCGGATGAAGTGCGCAATCTATCCACCCGCTCCAGCCAATTCTCCAGCCAGATTCGCGAGTATATGAGCGGCGTGCATAACTCAGTGCGCGCGGCTGAGCAATCTATCAATGGCATGGCTTCCAAGGATATGCAGTTCGCTTTGATTTCCAAGCAGCGTGTCGGCAATATGCTAGAAAGCGTGCGTGGGATCAATCAACATATGAATGTAGCGGTCGACGAAATCACCGTGATCTCGAAAGAAGTGGGTAGCGAAGTCGCACGCACTGTCACGAGCTTGCAATTCCAGGACTTGGTTGCGCAATTGTTGGCGCGGGTGTGCAATCGCATCCAAACCATGTCCGATTCCTTGCAAGAAATTGAGCAAGTTCAGTCAGCTGCGGCGGCGATTCATGACTTGCCCAGCTTAAGCCAATATCTGCAGCGCTATGACTCCGTAATCGAAAAAGCCAATAGCGGGCCCAGTGGCTCCGGACCCGTTTCGCAAGGCCATATGGCGTCGGGCGATATCGATTTGTTTTAATCGCTACGGCCCTGCTTACCTTTGCTTGTGGTGAATCGGGCAATAATTGTGGCAAACTGGCCGCACTTACCCAACGATTGCAAGCCCCTAGTCAGTGCACCTTTTCGTCGATATTTCTTCTCATGGTTTCGGGCATCTCGCGCAAACCGCACCGGTTCTTAATGCGCTACGCTTGCGCATGCCGGATCTCCAATTGACCATCCGTTGCGGCTTGGCCCACGCTCTGCTCCGTCAACGCCTTAGCGGCCCTTTCGCGCATATCCCAACGGCAAGCGATTTTGGCCTCAGCATGAAAAATGCAATCGAGGTAGACGTGCCGGACAGCGTTGCGCGCTATCAAGAATTCCACGCGGATTGGGATAACAAAGTCCGTGAATACGCGCGGCAAATCCGCGCAATCAAGCCGGACCTGGTGCTCGCGAATATTTCCTATCTGGCCCTGGCAGCGGCTCAAAACGCGCAGATTCCTGCGCTGGCCATGTGTTCGCTGAATTGGATGGATATATTCTTTCCCTACGTTCCATCCTCCCCCGCCATGTCCAAAATCCACGCGCAAATGCTGGATGCTTACAACAGCCCCACTGCATTCTTGCGCCTCACGCCGGGCATGCCCATGCCCGAGATTAAGCATCTGCGCGATATTGCCCCGATCGCAAGCCGCGGCACAGCTCAGCCAGAGGAATTGCGTGCCGCATTAGGCTTGGCATCGACACAGCGACTGATTTTGTTTGCCATGGGGGGCATTTCCATGCGGTTGCCGGGCTCGTGGCCCGTATTGCCCGGCTGTACATGGATCGTCCCAGGCGAAGCCGCCTGGCAGCGCGAAGACATGCTCCCCTTGGATTCCATCGGTATGGATTTCCACGATGTGCTTGCCTCCTGCGATTGCGTTTTCACCAAGAGTGCTTACGGTGTGTTTGCCGAGGCTACGGTTTGCGGCACGCCGGTACTGTATGTTGAACGACCAGACTGGCCGGAAGAGCCATGCTTGGTTGCCTGGCTCAAGCAACATAATCTGGCGCACGGCATCACGCGCGCGCAATTCGAACAAGGGACGTTTGGTCATGCGCTCAGTGCGCTGTTGCAGCAACCGCGCGCGACGCCGCTCAGAGCCAGCGGCAGCGTTGAGGCCGCCGCGTTTATCCAATCTCAATTGGAACAATCGCTTTAATAGCGCGACCAGCGGCCATGGATTCGGCTACTTGCGTCCTTCAATACTTAAGCCTTACACCCCTTAAATATTTGCCTATATTGAAAGCAGAGATTGTTTTCGCGTTGTGGCATGAAAGCCTTGTCAATGCTGCCTGCGCCATTTCTGTTAAGGAGGTCTTATCATGCAGTTGCCGTTACAAATCACCCTGCGCAATTTTCCGCCATCCGATGCTTTAGACGCCGCCATTCGCGACAAAGCCGAGAAGCTCGATCAGTTTTACGCGCATATCATGCGCTGCCATGTCGTGGTGGAAAAGCCCGCTAAACACAAACACCAAGGCAACGAATTTAGCGTGCGCATCGATCTAACCGTTCCAGGTAAGGAAATCGTGATTACGCGCGACCATCATGAAGATGTGTATGTCGCTCTGCGCGACGCCTTTGACATAGCGAAACGGCAATTAGAGGACTATGGACGGCGCCAGCGCGGCGAAATTAAGGCGCATGAAGAGGAAAGCATCGGCCGGGTCGCGCGTCTACTGCGGGAAGAAGGCTATGGATTCATCGAATCCCTGGATGGGCGCGAACTTTACTTCAGCGCCGAGAACGTGGTTCACCCAAGCTTCGAGCAACTCGCCTCCGGCATGCCGGTACGCTATCTGGAAGAGACGGCTGGCGAGGGACTGCAGGCCAAACGCGTCAGCGCTGCTTAAAGGCTTAATGATCTTCGATGTGTGTGAAGGTTTCTTCCGCCGGCTCGCCGGTATCCGGGTCGATCCAGTCGTTGATGCCGATTTCCTCTTCCACTTCGTGCAAGTCCTCCGCCATCGTTTGGATCGGGCCGGTTTCGCTGTTATATTCCATGTCCTGCACTGCTTCCAACAAGGAAACAAAGGGCCCGTATTCCTCCGTAGTTTCTTGATTCACCCAGTAAAAACCATCCGGTCGTTCGAGAACGCGGGTTTTATCATAATCTGCTTGGGTTTCTGGAATGATTTGCGTCATGCTGCATCCTTTTTCACGAATTGTTCAACGACTACCTCTTCATGATAGACACTGTGCGGCACTAATCAAACTTTGTGATACGAGGCGCGATTTCTTGGCGCCGCATCGAATAATCCTGCTTATCTTTCGCTTCGGCTGAATATATTTTTTGGGGAAATTAGGGGTGGCGAGCCAAACCCCCGGCACTTGCACTAACCGGCTGTGGCTGCTTCCTTCCGGACCTGACCAGGTTCACCAGCGTACAATGCGGGGAGGCCCGCCATGAAACTCAGGGCGTGCATCATCGCCGATCTAGGGGCATTAAGCAACATTTGCCGCGCACGTGAATGCCCGAATATTTTTTCCTAGCGCTGGCCAACTTCTTCTAATTGCATGCGGTCGAGATAGCGTGCGCGATAGACGATGCGTTTGTGCGTTGGGCTGTCGTTAAAGCCCGTGCGGTCATGCAAAATATTGTTGCAGATTAATCCCATGCCCGGCTTCAAGCGCGCTTGGTGGATATAGGGTGAATCGCTCGCTAAAATTTTTTCCAGTGCGGCAACGGCAGCGCGCGTATCGGCGGTGTCTTTCCACACGATGCTTTTGGTGCGCGCGGTATAGCGCATGTGCAGCGCGCCGTTCGGAAATAGTGAAAACACCGGGCCTGCTTCCGCTGCGCGGGCCTCTGTAGCGCCTTCCATGCGCGGCGGAATGGTCATCGCATCCGCTGCGCTTAAAGCACGGATGAACGCCGGGTTTTCGTCGCGCAGCAAAATATAAGCGATTTCGTGATCCAACAGTCGATTCTCGCCGCCCGTCTCGGCATCCTGTACGCAATGCAAAATCATGCCGCAAATGCGCCGTGCGGGCGGGTTGTAGTAACCGTCGCTATGCCAGCGAATCGGTTTGTTGGTGTAGGGAATGAAATCGGCGCGCGGACCGCTCTCCTCTTCCGCCACGGTCAGGGTGGAAATCGCGTCTTCGTCCGCCAATAAATTGTGATCGAGTTGCACTAAGCCGAATTGCTCACCCATGCGCCGCGGTAATTCCTTATCCGCTCCAGTGTGCGCAGCGCTGGCGTAGATCGCCATATTGGCGCGGCGGCATCGGTCGATTATTGCTGCGCGCTCGGCGCGGGTGAGATTGCGTGGATCAGCGACGGCGACAATTAAGTCTTCCACACGCTTCGGATAAGCGCTCAGTTTTTGCGCGCGCCAGCTTTGGTAGCTAGCCTCATCGGCAAGATCGAAAGGTCCAGCCATTTATTTCACCGCTGACTCCGGCTCGGCCTTGGGGAAAAAGCCATCGATCAGTTTTTGCACGGTTTCTATTGCTTCCGGCGCTTGGAATTCGATGATTTGATCGATGATCCAAGTTTGGTCGTGGCCTTCCATGCGCTCGCGGATGACGTTTGCAAGATAGCGCTTGATCGCGTAATTCGGCTCTTCCGGCGGGAAGTCGAAAGTTTCATAATCCGCAGTGCGGCGGTTGAGAAAGTCCAAAAATTCCCCGAGGTAATCCCGCTCGTCAAGATCGTCGTTCAGGAAATCCTGAATATTTTTTTCGACATACTCGGCTAAATGTACGCCTGCAGACTCGATTAATGCGGCGCGTCGTTCTTCATCGACTCGGCCATATAACATCCGATCGGCGATGTGCAGCATGAAGGCGCCCATCTCGGCAATTAAACCAAAGCCGCGCCCAAGGTGGATAATGTCGTAATCCGCTTTGGAAATGTCGTCCACCGCTTTATTCGCCATTTTCCAAAAATTAAGCGCCAGCACACTCGCGGTTTCATCTGCCGCGCGACCTGCATCTTTTCTAAACCAAGTGGTTTTAATGCGCAACTTTGCCATTTAATATCCCTTTGTAACCGGATGGCTTGGATCGGCGATCCACGCACTCCATGAGCCGGCATAGAGCTTGCCGCCTTTCAGCCCGGCAATTTCCATCGCTAGTAAGTTGTGACAAGCAGTCACACCCGAGCCGCACATGTGAATCACTTCCCCCGGCTGATGGCCCTCTAAAAATGCTGAATACTGTTCACGCAATTCTGCGGCAGACAGCAAGGTGCCATCCATGTCGAGATTATCGTCAAATGGTAAATTTTTCGCCCCTGGTATATGTCCCGCCACGGGATCGAGTGGCTCGATTTCACCGATAAAGCGCATCTCCGCACGCGCATCGACAATTAAATTTGACTGCTGAAGCGCGGCCTTTAAAACCACATCGGTATCGGCCACCATATCGGGACGGACATGCGCCGTGAATTGCGCGGGAGCGGCCTTTGGCAATTCAGCAGTGAATGGTCTTTTCTCACGCTGCCACTTCGGCAAGCCGCCATCCAACAAGGCAGCAGCATCGTGCCCCATCCAGCGCAGCATCCACCACAAGCGCACCGCGATGGCGCCGAAACTGTCATCGTAAACCACCACTTGGGTTTGATTGCCCACGCCCCAGGAACCAAGTTTTTGTGCGAAGGCTTGTACATCGGGAAGCGGATGGCGACCATTGGCCCCGTTTTTTATACCGGATAAATCTTCATCCAGATGGGCATAGCGCGCGCCCGGAATATGGCCTTGCGCGTAGACTGCACGCCCCGCCTCGGTTTCGGTCAGAGTAAAGCGGCAATCGATCACGACCCAATTTGGGTCATTCAGATGTTGCTCCAGCTGCTCGGTACTGATGATCGTGGAAAACATAATACTTTCTAGAGAATAAAAAGGCCGGCGCATTGCCGGCCTTTTTTATTTGGGCGCATAGGCCCTTAAATCAATAGCCGCCTTTGCCATAGGGCTTCGGTAGACCGGACACGCGTACAGCTTGTCGAGCCGGCTGCATCGGGAACAAATCGTACAGCAGCTTTTTCCAGTCTTTGCCTGGATGTTGTTCGTCGATTTCTTTGAGGAAATTGCGAAAGTTCGGGGTTTGACCATGATCACGATACTGGTTGCGCAAGAATTCAACGACCAGCCAATGATCATCGGTGAGCGTAATGCCTTCTTCGGCGGCGATGACTTTTACTGCTTCATCGCTATAGTTCGGCTCAAGCAAAAATTTCTCTTCGTCATATTCATACTCAACCCCGTCAATCATATAACCCATTATTTTCTCCTAATAAACATAAAAACAAAGTAAATACACATTCAAACCACTAAAATCAAGAAACCGCCACAATCGACTTATGTGGAATAAAGATGCCACAACCCAGCTTGCGGTTGGTTCCTAAGCCTTGTTCCTGAATTTGCAGCGCATGCTCCATCGGCAAGCCATGCAACATTAGACTGTAACCAGATTCCAATCCTTGTGCCGTGGTCAGCAATTGGCGCTTACCACAGATAAAACGGCTATCAATTTTAAATGCATCCAGCTCGTCTAAAATATCTTGCGTAAATTCGCGCTCATCTTCATGCCCAGTGGTCACACAATGCGCATATAGCGGAGTATGCCAAGACAAAGAGCGCAATTTTCCGGCGCCAATAGTGAAGGTTTTCCCCGCTATCTGGAATTCTTTGCCAGTTAGTTTTAAAAGCTCTTCTGCACGGATCCGTGGCGCGCGAAATACCAATTTCCCGCGACGATTTAACATAAGATTGCCATCGCCAATTTCCGCCCCTTGCACCGGATGTATGCCTAATAAAGGCTCATCGGCGATCCAGGGTATGAGTTCAACAAGTGCTAAAAATAAAGCATAGCCATGATCTTTAGGCAATAACGTGCCCTTTAACTCGAATTGGATATCCGTTACCGCAGCCTCATCCATGTCCTTTTGGTCAAAGCTTTCTTCTACTAGCCAGCCGATAATTTTCTCCTTTAATACAGATATCAACAGCGTCGCAATAACCACTTGATAATGGAGGTTAAAACAGCGAATAAAGTATATCCGTTATTCCAAGAACTCGAACTATGTTGTAGTATTAGAGTTTCCTCTAAAGGTAATCAAATACATAGGGGCAAATCAAGCGTAAGCAAGCCAATCAAGCAAAATGGGTAAGGCGAACTACTCCTTTTGGGTAGTTTTAGGCTAACCATCAGAATGATGGTGTTGAGGATTAACCCGGCAGTAATATTTTGCAATAATTTACCGGACATAACCGGCTGCTAAACCGGTTTTGGTGGTCAGGACCTGGTGGATTTGTAACTTCCACAGGCACTTTTTTAAGTAATCTTTTTAGTGAACGGAGAAACACGTCATGGCTAAGAAAATGCACGAAACGCCCTTGCTCGACCAATTAGAAAGCGGACCCTGGCCCAGCTTTGTTACAGGTTTGAAGCGTCTGGCCAAAGATAACGATATGTCGGTTGACCTGATGGGGCAGCTCGAAGCTTCATATCGTACCAAAAAGGGCTACTGGAAAGGCGGCACCGTTGGCGTATTCGGCTACGGTGGTGGCGTGATTCCTCGTTTTACCGAACTGAAAGAAAACGAAAAACCGGTTTTCCCCGATGCGGCTGAATTCCACACCCTGCGCGTACAACCGCCTGCAGGCATGCACTATAGTTCCAAACTGCTGCGCGACTTGAGCAACGTATGGGAAAAATATGGCTCTGGCCTAATCGCTTTTCACGGCCAATCTGGCGACATCATGTTCCAAGGCGTAACGACCGCCAATGTTCAGCCTGCTTTCGATGAATTCAACGAAATGGGATTCGATCTCGGCGGCGCCGGCCCAGCCCTGCGCACCTCCATGTCCTGCGTTGGCGCAGCACGTTGCGAAATGTCTTGCTACGATGAAGCCAAAGCCATGCGTACCGTGATCAATAACAACCTGGACGACATGCACCGTCCAGCCCTGCCTTACAAATTCAAATTCAAGTTCTCTGGTTGCCCCAATGACTGCGTGAACGCCATTCAGCGTTCCGACATGGCGACCATCGGTACTTGGCGCGACAACATTCAGGTCAATGAGAAGATTGCCAAGGAATACATGGCTTCTCATGGCATGGAAAAATTGATGACCGACGTGATTGGTCTGTGCCCGACCAAGGCAATTACGCTGAAGAAAATCGGCGAAGTTTCCAAGGCCGAAGGCATTAGCAGTGTTGCTGTTGACGGCACCCATGCAATTCAAATCGAAAACCACAGCTGCGTACGTTGCATGCACTGCTTGAACGTCATGCCAGGCGCTTTATTGCCAGGTAAAGATCGCGGCGTATCGATTATGGTTGGCGGTAAGGGTGTTCTGAAGATCGGCGCAACCATGGGTACCATGGTGATTCCTTTCATGAAGCTTGATACCGATGAAGATTTCGAAAAACTGAACGAGTTGGCTCGCAACATTCTTGATTTCTTCGCCGAGAATGCGCTTGAGCATGAGCGTACGGGTGAAATGATCGATCGTATTGGCCTCGTTAACTTCCTGGATGGTATCGGTCTCGAAGTTGATCCAAACATGATCCTCGAGCCGCGCAATAATCCTTATGTTCGTATGGACGGCTGGGATGAGGAAGTGGAAAAGTGGAACGAGCGCCAAGCCGGCTGACCTGCGTCCAATATCGTTAATTCGCATTAAAGAGGAAAACAAATGGCAGAAATGCGCCCACCAGTCGAATCTGGCATTCCAGACGCGACGCCTTATATGCACCCAACCATGGTCAAGAACTATGGCAAATGGGTTTACCACAACCATCCTAAAGCCGGTGTGTTGTATCACCGCGCTGAAAGCGGCGATGAGATCTGGACCGTCAAGGCCGGAACGCAGCGTCAGATGGATGTGTACACCATTCGCAAACTGGCTGACATCGCCGATGAATATGCCGATGGTTACGTGCGCTTCACGACCCGCTCCAATATCGAATACATGGTGACGGATGGTTCAAAAGTTGAACCGCTGATCAAAACTTTGTTCGAAAATGGCTTCCCCGTTGGCGGCACAGCGAACTCTGTTTCGATGATTGCGCATACCCAAGGTTGGTTGCATTGCGACATTCCGGGTACCGATGCTTCTGGCGTTGTCAAAGCCTTGATGGACGAGTTATATGAAGAATTCATCAATTGCGAAATGCCAAACCGCGTGAAATTGTCGACCTCCTGCTGCGAGATCAACTGCGGCGGCCAGGCTGATATCGCTATCATCGTGCAACACACCAAACCGCCTAAGATCAATCATGACTTAGTGGCCAATGTGTGTGAGCGCCCTTCTGTAGTTGCACGTTGCCCAGTTGCAGCAATTCGTCCTGCGCTGGTAAACGGCAAGCCTTCTCTAGAAGTTGACGAAAAGAAATGCATCTGCTGTGGCGCTTGCTACCCACCCTGCCCGCCGATGCAAATCAACGACCCAGAGCATTCGAAAATCGCAATTTGGGTTGGTGGTAAGAACTCCAATGCGCGTTCACGTCCTACTTTCCACAAGTTGGTCGCTGCTGGCTTGCCTAACAACGTGCCCCGTTGGCCGGAAGTTGGCGAAGTGGTTAAGAAGATCCTCAATGTATACAAAGCTGACGCCCGTCCTTGGGAACGTATGGCTGACTGGATAGACCGTATTGGTTGGCCTGGTTTCTTCGAGAAAACCGGTCTTCCTTTCACCAAGTATCACATTGATGATTGGAAGGGCCACCGCCGCACCCTCAACGCGTCGGCTCATATCCGTTTCTAATAGGTAGCATCTTTCCCCGATTTCCTCGCGGAAATCGGGGTAGTGCCATTAAAAAACCTTACTTAAATCAGGGGTTTTGATGAAATTTGCAATTATGGTCAATGAAGGCGTGTACCAGCACCAAGCAACCGATAGCGCTTATCAATTCGCTAAGGCTGCCATTGAAAAAGGTCACGAAGTACCGCGTATATTTTTCTATCACGACGGCGTTTATAACGCGAGCAGCTTAACCGAGCCGCCGCAGGATGATCGCAACATTGTCAGCCGTTGGCAGAAGTTGGCAAAAGAGCACAACATCGACATGGTGGTGTGCATTGCTGCAGCGTTGCGCCGCGGTATTAAAGAATCGAATCTAGCCGAGGGATTTCGCATTTCCGGTCTAGGTCAACTCGTTGAAGCTGGTATCCAAGCCGACCGTCTGGTCGTGTTTGGTGATTAATGGGGGTAGAGATGACTGAAGCTACTGGTGGCATCGACTTCGAAGATGAAGAGTCGGGCGTCGTAAAGAAATTCATGTTCGTCAATCGCAAAGCGCCCTACGGGACGATTTATGCGCTTGAGGCATTGGAAGTTGTGTTGATCAGCGCCGCGTTCGATCAAGACGTTAGCCTGGCGTTCCTGGACGATGGCGTGTATCAAATCGTTAAAGGCCAGCATACCAAGGCAATCGACGTGAAAAACTTCTCGCCCACCTATCGTGCGCTCGAAGGTTACGACATTGAAAAGCTTTATGTCGAAAAAGAATCGCTCGATCAACGCGGCCTGACCGAGGCTGACTTGTTGGTGGATGTACAAGTCATGAGCTCGGCGGATATGGCCAAGATGATGGCCGAGCAAGACATCGTAATCAGCTTCTAAGGGAATCAAGATGCTGCACATCGTAAATAAATCTCCGTTCGAAAACCAGACACTGGATAGCTGTCTGAGAGTAGCTGGTAACGCCGATGGCGCTGCTATCCTCCTCACAGAAGATGCAGTCTATGCAGCGTCCAAGGGCAATAGCAATGAAAGCAAGATCAAGGCTGTCATGGGCAAGGTGAAAATTTATGCCCTGTGGCCGGATGTCGAAGCGCGTGGGATGCAAGACCGCGTCATCGAAGGCATTAAAATGGTTGACTACGGTGGCTTTGTGGATCTGGTCGCGGAACACAGTAACTGCCAATCCTGGCTATAATTTTTTAAATTTGAAGGAGCATTACCATGCCAACAATCGAAGTTAACGGCAAATCCTATGAAACTGATGAAGAAGGCTATCTGATCAATCTGGGCGAATGGAACGAAGATGTCGGCGCCTATCTGGCAATCGAAGAAAAGGTTGAAATGACCCCTAGCCACTGGGAAGTAGTTAACTTCCTGCGCGAATACTATAACGACTACCAGATCGCACCGGCCATTCGCGTTTTGACCAAAGCGATCGGTAAAAAGCTGGGCGCCGAAAAGGGCAACAGCAAGTATCTGTATGAGTTGTTCCCCTACGGCCCAGCCAAGCAAGCATGTAAAATTGCCGGCTTGCCGAAGCCAACTGGCTGTATCTAAGCAAACAGCACGCTACGCCGCTTGTTAAAGCAAGCGGCGTAGCGTTTGTACAAAATAATTATTCGTTATCGATGAGGTAGGTCATGTCGACATTGACCATTCTATTTGCGTGCATGTTCTATGCCGCCACCGCCATAATGGTGTTGGGCCTTGGCTACAAAATTTACGATTACGCGCGCACACCTGCCCCGCTCAAAATTCCCACCACACCTGCGCCGACCACGACGACAGGTGTCGCATTTCGCCTATTCCGCGAAGTTGTTTTTTTTGAAAGCTTATTCAAGGCCACCAAGTGGACTTGGATTTTTGGCTACGTATTTCACGGCGCACTGGCGCTGGTTCTCCTGCGTCATGTCCGATACTTTCAAGAACCGATCTGGACCATTGTTGCCCTGGTGCAACCATTTGGCCTGTATGCCGCGTTCGGCATGGTGATCGGCTTGGGCGGCTTATGGGCGCGCCGCTTTCTGGTAGACCGCGTGCGTTACATCTCCACCTTGTCGGATCATTTAATGCTGGCCTTGTTATTAGCCATCGGATTGAGCGGCATGGGCATGAAGTTTGTTGCACATACCGATATCGTCAGTGTTAAAAATTTCATGCAAGGCTTAATGACCTTCAACATCCAACCCATGCCAGAGGATCCTATCCTGCTCGTGCACTTGACCTTGGTGGCGTGTTTGATGACGATTTTCCCCATCAGCAAATTACTGCATATCCCTGGCCTGTTTTTCAGCCCATCGCGTAATCAAGCAGACAACCCTCGCGAACATCGCTATGTCTCCGCCTGGGCAGCTAAGCTCGAACAAAAATAGGACGATTAAACATGGCTGCGCCAAAATTCGAGATTCCAACACTCAAGGAAGTATCCGAGGTTCCACGCGTCCAAGAAGGCGCGATGGCGCACGTACAATCCTTTGTTGCCGCCGCACCGATTCAACAGGCTATCGGTTTCCCCGGCGAACTAGTGGAAAACTGGGAACAAAAAGCCATCGAGAAGATGGGCGATTTGCTGGGCAAATATCGTTCCTTCAAGGTTTATCTGGATGCCTGCGTGCATTGCGGCGCCTGCACCGACAAATGCCACTATTTCCTCGGCACGGGCGATCCCAATAACATGCCGGTGGCACGCCAGGAATTGGTGCGCAAAGTTTATCGCCGGCACTTCACGTTTGCCGGAAAATATTTTCCCAAGCTGGTTGGCGCAGTCGATCTGACCAAGGACGTACTGGACAAGTGGTACACCTACTACAACCAGTGTTCCGAATGCCGCCGTTGCTCCGTATTCTGCCCTTACGGCATCGATACCGCGGAAATCACCATGGCCGCCAAGGAAATTCTGGACAGCATCGGCTATGGCCAAAAATACACCAACGAAATCGTTGGCAAGGTGCAACGCATCGGTAACAACCTGGGCTTGCCTGGCCCCGCCTTGGAAGACACGCTCGAAGGCCTGGAAGAGGACATCGAAGCCGACACCGGAGTTAAGGTGCGTTTGCCGCTGGATCAAAAAGGCGCGGAAGTGCTGCTGGTGACCCCCAGCGCCGACTTCTTCTCCGAGCCACACGTCGAATCTTTGATCGGTTATGCGAAGGTATTTCATGCGGCTGGTGTCAGTTGGACGCTGTCGTCGCACGCTTCGGAAGCCGGCAACTTCGGCTTGTTCATCGGCAACTATGAGACCATGCGCAACATCGCCTTGCGCATCCGCGAAGCCGCCTTGGAATTGGGTGTCAAGCGCATCATCGTCGGCGAATGCGGCCATGCTTGGCGCGTTGCCTACAGTTTTTGGAACACCCTGGCAGGTATCGGCGCCGGCGCCAATGATCCGTTCGCCGTTGAGTTGCAGCAGCAACTCGACCCGCGTTACCCGGCGCCGCAACACATTTGTGAATTCACCTACGATTTGTTGAAGCGTGGAGTGATTAAGGTCGACAAATCGGCCAACGATCATCGCGTCATCACCTATCACGATTCCTGCAACGTCGCGCGCGCTTCGCGCATGGGCGATATGCCTGGCGGCCAATTCGTGATCCCGCGTGAAGTCATCAAAATGGTGGCGAACAATTTTCAAGACATGGAAGCCGATACGATCCATGAAAGCACCTTCTGCTGCGGCGGCGGCGGCGGTTTGCTCACCGATGATCTGATGGAATTACGCGTCAAGGGCGCCCTGCCGCGCATGGAAGCCTTGAAGCGCGTCGTGGACGGCCAGCAAGTCAATTTCATGGCAACCATATGCGCCATTTGCAAGGCCCAATTCAGCAAAGTTTTACCCTACTACGGCTTCGATATGGGCATGGTGGGCGGCGTGCATCAACTGGTCAGCACTGCGATCCAGTTGGAGCAAAAAGAATAGTTTTTGAACTAAACACGTATCACTGTTTAAGGAGAATTTAGATGGCATCCCCGAATCAACCGAAAACCGAAGGCAAATCCTACCGTCGCTACAAAGATGGCGAAACCGGCGCTCCCGAGTGGTCTGAATGGATCTTCGAAGGGGATGAAACCCATAAATGTCCAGAGTATGTTTTGGCAACACCTCCCTGCCAAGGCAGCTGCCCTTCCGGTGAAGACATTCGTGGCTGGCTGAATATTGTGCGCGGTATTGAAAAGCCCGTGGGTGGCGTGACCTGGCAGGAATATGCTTTCCGTCGTATGACTGCGGCCAATCCCTTCCCATCGGTGATGGGCCGTGTTTGCCCGGCCCCTTGTGAAAAAGGTTGTAACCGCAATCAAGTCGAAGACAACGTCGGCATCAACGCCGTTGAGCACTTCATCGGTGAATGGGGCATTGCCAACAACATGACCTTCACCTCGACCGCTGCAGAAACCGGCAAAAAAGTCGCCATCATTGGCGGTGGTCCAGCCGGTTTATCCGTCGCCTATCAATTGCGCCTCAAAGGCCACGCCTGCACCATATTTGATGAGCATGCGGAGTTGGGCGGCATGATGCGTTACGGTATCCCAGGTTTCCGTACCCCGCGTAGCGTGTTGGATACCGAAATTAAGCGCATCACCGATCTCGGCGTAGACGTGAAGTTAAAAACCCGCGTTGGCACCGACATCACTCTCGAACAACTTGAAAAAGACTACGATGCAGTCTTCATGGGCATGGGCGCGCAAAGTGGCCGTCCGCTTCCAGTTGAAGGTTCGGATGCACCTAACTGCGTAACCGCCATGGCCTTCCTGAAAGCCTTTAACGATGGCCGTCTGCAACACGTCGGCAGCAAAGTCGTCGTCATCGGTGGTGGCGATACCTCGATCGACGTGGCAACTGTTGCACGCCGCCTCGGCAATATCACCAAGATCAACGAAAGCGACCGTCCCGAGCATGTCATCGCGGGCCATGTCGCCCATGACGTAGCTTCTGTCTCGGCTCGCCAAGGTGCGGAAGTTGTGCTGATTACCCGCGCTTCGATTGAGAAAATGAACGCAGCCAAGGCCGAAGTAGAACATGCCTTGTCCGAAGGCATTGAAATCCGCGGCAACCTCACCCCGGTTGCCGTAGTGAAAGGCCCGGATGGCCGTGCCACCGCATTGCGCGTTGCCGAGTTCGATATGGTCAAGAACGACACTGTGATTAGACCCGGCACCGAATTCGACATTCCGGCAGACTTGATCGTATCCGCAATCGGCCAAGCGGTAGACTTCACCGGCCTCGAAGGCTTCGACAACGGCAAAGGCTTGATGAAGGCCGACAAGAACTACCAAGTGCCGAATCGCCCAGGTTTCTTTGTTGGTGGTGACGTATTGCAGCCGCATCTGCTGACCACCGCAATCGGCCACGGCTCGATTGCCGCAGATAGCATCGATCACTATCTCAAAGGCAGCGATCTCGACAAGCGTCCAAAAGTTGACGTGCACTTCTTTGACGTGACCCGCAAATTGGTTGAAAAAGGTCTGAAAGTTGAAGAGTACAACCACGTACAAACGACCGGCACCGATAGCTCCAACTTTGCGGTACACAATTTTGAAGATCGCTCTTCAAAATACGTCATCCCGTCGAACGAGCTGTTCCTGGGCCACTTCATGGAAACGCCACGCTTCAAGCGCGTTGAAATCAACCTTTCAGCAGAACAAGCGCTGGGTAATTTCGAAGAGCGCCTGATGACCTTGTCGGAAAAAGACGTCATTGCTGAAGCCAAGCGTTGCATGAGCTGCGGCCTGTGCTTCGAATGCGACAACTGCGTCATCTATTGCCCGCAGACTGCCGTATTCAAGGTCAAGCGCGATAAGCAAGCCACTGGCCGCTACGTCGATACCGACTACGCAAAGTGCATCGGTTGCCATATTTGCGCCGACGTCTGCCCCACCGGTTACATCAAGATGGGTATGGGTGACTAATTATGGTTTGGCTGGCTTCTCATCGTATGTGGAAATGGACTGTAGGCATTATCGCGGTGTTGTGTTTAAGCATCGCGTATGCCGCGTCCAGCTCGGCGCCAAGTGTCGGCCCCAAAATCGTCATTGATAAAACCCGGAGTGGCGATCATTGCGTGGAAGACACGGCTTTTATGCGCAAGAACCACATGAAGCTGCTGTTGCACCAGCGTGATGAAACCATGCACAAGGGTATCCGTACCACGAAGTACAGCCTGAAAAACTGTATTAGTTGCCACGCCAGTACCAAAGACAACCGCGTGATCGGGGATGATGAGCATTTCTGCCAGGGATGTCATACCTACGCTGCCGTGACTTTAGATTGCTGGGAGTGCCACGCCAACAAAGCCAGACCAGCGCCAGCTGCCATCGCTACAACGCTTCCAGCGCCAGCTGAAAGGGTTGAGGGAGAAAAAAAATGAGTCAGCCGCAGAATAATGAAAACCAATCTGCACAAGCCGTGGATGAACATCGGCGTAATTTTATCGGTACATCCGCAGCTTTAGCCACCCTGACTATTGCACCAGGCGTCATGGTTTATGGCCTTGCGCAAAGCAAACCCGCGGATGAACCGGTGAGCAATAAAGTACGCTGGGGCATGCTCATTGACTCCAGCAAATGTGCCGATGGTTGTACCGACTGCGTGACCGCCTGCTTCACCGAGAATGGCATCAGCCTACCTTCGACTCCGCCCAAGGAGACCGATTCGCAATGGATTCGCAAAGTCGAATTGAAAGACATGCGCACCAGCCGCACCCAATCGTTGCCGGTCATGTGCCAGCATTGCGAAGAGCCTCCCTGCGTGGATGTATGCCCAACGGGAGCCTCCTTTAAACGTGCGGACGGTATCGTGTTAGTGGACCGCCATATCTGCATCGGCTGTCGCTATTGCATGATGGCCTGCCCATATAAAGCACGCTCCTTCGTTCATGAGACCTTGACCGATCAAAATCCGGATGTGCCGCGCGGCAAGGGTTGCGTCGAATCGTGCACCATGTGTGTTCAACGCGTTGATCAAGGTCTAAATCCGGCATGTGCCGACGCCTGCACAAAGGCAGGTCATCAAGCCATCCTGTTTGGGGATTTGAACGATCCCAATAGTGAAATTGCAAAACGTATCGCCTCTAAGGCCACCGTTCAACTGCGCGCTGATTTGGCGCTCAACCCCGGCATTCGTTACGAAGGATTTTAAGCATGGCCTCTATCACCTTCAGTGAGCTCAAGGATACGTCCACACGCTACTGGTTCTTGGCTGGCTTGATCGGCCTCTTCGCCGCACTCGGCCTTGGTTCTGCATACTATATGGAGCACCATGGCCACATCGTGACCGGCATGAACAACTCCATCGTTTGGGGCATGCCGCATGTGTTCGCGGTGTTCTTAATCGTGGCAGCTTCCGGCGCACTGAATGCCGCATCGATTGCCTCGGTCTTCGGCAAGATGGTTTATAAACCCCTGGCGCCACTCTCCGGCTTACTCGCCATCGCCCTGCTCGCGGGTGGTTTGACCGTACTCATGCTCGACCTGGGACGGCCCGATCGGTTGATCATCGCCATGACCTATTTAAACCCCAAATCGGTGTTCGCCTGGAACGTCCTGCTGTATACCGGCTTCT
>JAKANO010000023.1 GCA_021812385.1 Pseudomonadota bacterium
GCTCGATTACGAGCACCTGTACTACCGCGGAGATGCCTTCCAATACCGGTTGCGCATCGAGCGCGGCCACCTTTGATTACGGAGAAATCACATGAGCAACATTATTGCTGAAGTAGACGTTCTGGTGATCGGCGGCGGTACCGCCGGGCCGATGGCTGCAGTCAAGGCCAAGGAAAAAAATCCCGCCGCCAAGGTCATGCTGCTGGAGAAAGCGCATGTGAAGCGCAGCGGCGCCATCTCCATGGGCATGGATGGCTTGAACAACGCGGTGATTCCCGGCCACGCCACGCCCGAGCAGTACGTGAAGGAAATCACGGTGGCCAACGACGGCATCGTGAATCAAAAAACCGTCATGGCGTATGCGCAAGAGAGCTTCAACATGATCAACCAGCTGGATCGCTGGGGCGTGAAGTTCGAGAAGGACGAGACCGGCGACTACGCGGTGCGCAAAGTGCACCACATGGGGACCTACGTGCTGCCCATGCCGGAAGGCCACCACATGAAAAAGGTGCTGTACCGCCAGCTCAAGAAGGCGCGCGTGGAGATCACCAACCGCTACATGGCCACGCGCCTGCTGCTGGATGAGCACGGTGCGATCGCCGGCGCGATGGTGCTGGATACGCGCGAAGGCACGTTCGGCGTGATTCGCGCCAAGGCGGTCATTCTCAGCACCGGCGCGGCGGGTCGGCTTGGCCTGCCGAGTTCCGGCTACCTGTTCGGCACTTACGAAAATCCCACCAATGCCGGCGACGGCTACGCGCTGGCGTATCACGCCGGCGCCGAGCTGTCCGGCATCGAGTGCTACCAGATCAATCCGCTGATCAAGGATTACAACGGCCCTGCCTGCGCCTATGTGACCGGGCCATTCGGCGGCTACACCGCGAACTCCAAAGGCGAGCGCTTCATCGAGTGCGATTACTGGAGCGGCCAGATGATGATGGAGTTCTACAAGGAACTGGAAGGCGGCAACGGCCCGGTGTTCCTCAAGATCGATCACTTGGCGGAAGAAACCATCAGCAACATCGAAACCATTCTGCACACCAACGAGCGCCCGAGCCGCGGGCGCTTCCACGAAGGCCGCAACCTCAACTACCGCACCGGCATGGTGGAAATGCACATCTCCGAAATCGGCTTGTGCAGCGGCCACTCGGCTTCCGGCGTGTGGGTGGACGAACACGCCGCGACTACCGTGCCGGGCTTGTATGCGGCGGGCGACCTGGCCTGCGTGCCGCACAACTACATGCTGGGCGCCTTCGTGTATGGCAAGTTCGCCGGCGAGAGCGCGGCCGAATATGCCGCCGGACGCACGCTTGCGCCGGTCGACGCAGCGCAAGTGGCGCAAGAAGCAGCGCGCGTGCTGGGGCCGCTCAACAACGCCGAAGGCTTCACGCCGACGCAAGTCGAATACAAGCTGCGCCGCTTCGTGAACGACTACCTGCAACCGCCCAAGGTCTCGCGCAAGATGGAAATCGGCTTGCAGCGCTTCGCTGAAATCGGCGCCGATCTGCCCTTCATGTCCGCCACCAATCCGCATGAGCTGATGCGCGCGATGGAAGTGCACTTCATCCGCGATTGCGCCGAGATGGCGGCGCGCGCCTCGCTGTATCGCACCGAATCGCGCTGGGGCCTGTATCACTACCGCGTCGAACATCCGGAGAAAAACGATGCCGATTGGTTCTGCCACGCGCAGTTGAAGAAGAACGCCGCCGGCGACATGACCTGCTTCAAACGCCCCATCGAGCCCTACATCGTGCCGCTCGACGATGCGGAAAAAGATGCCTACAACCGCATGCGCATTGTGAAACAAGCCGCCGTCGCTTAAGGAGAAACAACATGACTATGACTTTAAACCGGGTCTCCGTGCCCGTGATCGTGGATGAAGGGAAGTGCATCGCCGACAAGGGTTGCACCGTGTGCGTGGATGTCTGCCCGCTCGATCTGCTCGCCATCGACCTGCTCAAGGGCAAGGCTTACATGAAGTACGACGAGTGCTGGTACTGCCTGCCGTGCGAGACGGATTGCCCGACCCAGGCCATTCGCGTCGACATCCCCTATCTGCTGCGTTAAGGAGAACCGCATGTTGCCCGCAACCAACCCCCTGGATATTCACAGCCGCCTGGCGAGCCTCGATCCCGAAGTGCGGCGCATCGCCGTCATGAATCTGCTCGACAGCGACGAAGACGACATCGAAGACTTATTCCTCGCCGCGCTGCAAGACACGGATGCCAAAGTGCGCGCAGAAGCGGCGCGTCTGCTGGAAGGTTATGAAACCCACGCGGTCGTGGCCGGCTTGATCGGCGTGTTGGAGGATGGCGATGCCGAAGTGTGCGAAGCCGCCGCGCTGTCGCTGTCCGAATTGAAAGAGCCGCCGATGGGCGATGGCTTGTTGGCCGCGCTGCCCAAGGCCAAGACGACCTTCGCAACAGCGGCGCTGTTCCGTGCGCTGCGCGAATTGCGCCGCAGCGAAGCCTTTGCCCCGGCGCTGGCGGCGCTCAATGCGGCCGCTAGCGAAGTGCGCTGTGCCGCGCTGGGCGTGCTGGGCTATCTGAAAAACAATGCCGCGCTGCCGGAGATCGCGCGCATCGCCGGTATCGATCCCGATGCGGAGGCGCGTCGCATCGCCATCGGCGCGCTGGGCTTCGCCAGCGATCTGGCGGCGGTCACGCCTGCGCTGAAGCAAGCCTTGCAAGACAACTCATGGCAGGTGCGCGAGGAAGCAACCGCGACCCTGGGCAAGCTGCTGGCAGCGGACGCCATCGACGACTTGATTGCGGCGATGGCCGATCCCTACTGGGAAGTGCGCATCAAAGCCGCGCGCAGCCTGGGCAAGCTGAAAGCGCGCGCCGCTTTGCCCGTGCTGATCGATGCGCTGGGCCACGAAATGAGCAATCTGCGCAAGGAAGCCGCCATCGCTCTGGGCGAAGTGGGCGACATCAGCGCCATCCCCGCGCTGGAAAAAGCCTTGCAAGACACCGATCCCGATGTGCGCAAATTAGCGCAACTCGCGCTCAACCAAATTCTCAAATAAGGAGGCTGTCATGACTTATGTAGTGACCGAACCCTGCATCAAATGCAAGTACACGGACTGCGTGGCGGTGTGCCCGGTGGATGCGTTTCACGAAGGGCCGAACTTCATGGTGATCGATCCGGAAGAGTGCATCGATTGCTCGCTGTGCGTGGACGAATGCCCGGTCAATGCGATTTTCAACGAACCCGATTTGCCTGCGGAATACGCGCACTACGTCGCGCTGAATGCCGAGCTGACGAAAACCTGGCCGCTCACCAAGGAACAAGGCGAGCCGCTGGCGGATGCCGATGCCTGGGCGGAAGTGAAAGATAAATTCCAGTACCTGGAAACAGCGGAAACCGTGTGATGCACAGGCACAGTGCGCGCGCTCGGGAACACTGCACCAGATTGATGGATGCGCGCGCGAACACTGCTCAAATGGCTATAAAAATAGGGGTGTTGCGCTGGTATGGAGATTGCTAGAGCTTAAATAGTACGAATCGAATTTTCATTGCAGGTTTTATTTTTCGGAAGGAAGTGAATTATGAAAACGCTTGTGCTTAATAGTTTTATTCGGGATGGTTTTAATCGGCGCGTGCAAACGCTATTCGCAAGCTTGGTATTGGCGGCAACGTGCAGCGCCAGTGCGCTGGCGGAATCCGTCACCGTGGGTATCGGCATCCAAAACACCACCACCAACACCGTCACCGCCGGCATCGCGATCGAGAAGCTCGGCTTGATGAACAAGTACCTCGCCGAGTTGAAGAAGATGCCGAAGTACAAGGATGTCGATTTCAAATTCGATTGGCAGAACTTCACCTCCGGCCCGCCCGTGACCAACGGCATGATCGCCAACAAATTGCAGATCGGCATGATGGGCGACTACCCGCTGCTGGTGAATGGCGCCACCTTCCAGGCTGGCAACGAAACCAAGAGCGAGTTGATCGCGCTGATCGCCTACAACTTGAATGGCGCGGGCAACGGTGTCGTGGTGCACAAGGACTCGCCCTACTATCAGCTGTCGGATTTGAAGGGCAAGAAAATTTCCGTGCCCTTCGGCTCCGCTGCCCACGGCATGCTGCTGAAGGCGATGGAAGACCATAAGTGGAAAGACGACTTCTGGGAACTTTCCAGCCAGAGCCCGGAAGTGGGTACGACCAATCTGCAAGAGCGCAAGATCGATGCGCATGCCGATTTCGTGCCGTTCGCCGAATTGCTGCCGTATCGCGGATTCGCGCGCAAGATTTTCGACGGCGTGGAGACCAAGATTCCGACCTTTCACGGCATCGTGGTGCGCAAAGATTTCGCCGACAAGTATCCGGAATTCGTGGTGGCTTATTTGAAGGCCTTGATCGATGCGAACGACTGGGTGCGCAAGAATCCGGCGCTGGCGGCGACCAAGATCGAGGAATGGACCAAGATCGAGAAAGAAGTCGCTTACATGTTTCTCGGCCCAAGCGGCGTGCATACGCTGGATCCGACCATCAAGCCGAAGTGGGTTGAGACCATCAAGTACGACCACGGCGTGCTGCAGCGCATGGGCCGGGTGAAGGACTTCAACGCCGATGTCTGGGTCAACGACAGCTACATCAAGCAGGCGTTCAAGGAGAAGGGACTCAACTACGAGAAACAGAAGGCGAGCTTCGCCGGCTACGAGATCGGCGGCATGGACCCGCTGTGCAAAAAGCCGATCAAGAATCCGCGCGAGGGCGGCGAGGTGTGGATCGAGGGCGGCGGCATCACGGCCTACAGCTCGGCTGCTTGCACCCTGGCGGGCGTGAAGAAGGCGCTGCAAGAAGGCAAGAAGATCGGCGTGGCTTTCGTGTTCGACAAGAGCGCAGGCATCAAGCTGTTCGCGGACAAGGCGTTCTATGCGCTGAGCACCAAGAACCCGAAGAAGACGGAGATCGTCCCCTTCCTGTTGAAAAAGGATGCCGAAGCCTGGGCGGCGAAGAGCGGTGGGCGACTCGCGGATTACACCGAAGTACTGGCTGTTGCGAAAGTCGGGAGCTGAATCATGCAGCCCGCGCCGACGCTCGATTCTGGATCATTGCATGGTTCTTCGCAAGCAGGGGTGGCGGATGCGCCCGGCCTGACGCTTGCGCCCGCAACGCAGGCAACGCCGCAAATCGCTGCGCCAGGAGCGAAGCCGCTGGAATCGATGCCGTCGCTGGCGCAGCGCATCGTGGGCGGGCTGCGCGCTGCGCTACCCGGCCTGCTGATGACGACGCTCTCGCTGGGCCTGTTCATCGCGCTGTGGTACTTCGCCACCAAGTATCGCTGGGATTTTTACATTCGCTTTAACAACATCCCCTCGCCCGGCGAGGTGCTCGGCAATGCCGCGAATTTGATCCACAGCGAAAAGTTCTACAACAATATGTGGGTCAGCGTGCGCCGCATCCTGCTGGGTTTCGGCATCGCCACCGGCCTGGGTGTGGCCTTCGGTTTGCTGATCGGGCAATACCGCGTGGCGCGCGGCCTGCTGTTGCCGGTGTTCGAGGTGCTGCGGCCGATCCCCGCGATCGCCTGGGTGCCGATGGCCATCATGCTGTGGCCGACCAACGAAACCAGCATTGTGTTCATCACGTTTCTCGGTTCGTTTTTCCCGATCCTGCTCAACACCATTCATGGCGTGAACAGCGTCGACCCGGTGCTGGTGCGCGCCGGGCGCTGCCTCGGGGCCAACGAATTGGGGCTGTTGCGGCAAGTGATTCTGCCGGCTGCGCTGCCGCATATTTTTACCGGACTCACCGTCGGCATGGGCGTGGCTTGGGTATCGCTGATCGCGGCGGAAATGATCTCCGGCCAGTACGGCATCGGCTACTTCACCTGGGAAGCCTACTCGCTGATTCAATACGCCGACATCGCCATCGGCATGATCGTCATCGGTGTCCTGGGGCTGGCTTGCAGCGGCGGCATCCGCTTCCTGGGCAATTTATTGATGCCATGGCTCACCACTCACGCGAATAGAGGCCGCACATGAATCCCTACGTAAAGAAAGACTCCACCACCGGCCACATCCAAGTAGAAAATCTGCGCGTATTTTTTGGCCGCAACAGCTCCGCCGTCGAAGCGGTGAGCGATGTCTCGATGCAAGTGAAACCGGGCGAGTTCGTCTCCATCATCGGCCCGTCCGGTTGCGGCAAATCCACCTTGCTCAACGTCGTCGCCGGCTTCGTGCAGCCCAGCACCGGGACGGTCACGGTCGATGGCAAGCCCACCGACAAACCGGGCGCGGATCGCGGCATGGTGTTCCAGCAGTACTCGCTGTTTCCCTGGCTCACGGTGCGCAAGAACGTGGAGTTCGGCTTGAAGCAGCAGGGCATGGACAATAGCCACCGCGCGCAGGCCGCGCGCACCTTGCTCGGGCTCGCGGGCTTGCTCGCCTTCGAAAACCATTACCCGGAGCAGCTCTCGGGCGGCATGAAGCAGCGCGTCGGCATCGTGCGCGCGCTCGCCACCAGTCCGCAAGTGCTGCTGATGGACGAACCGTTCGGCGCGCTCGATGCGCAAACGCGCGTGGTGATGCAGCAAATCCTCACCAATATGTGGCAGCGCTTTCGCATCTCGGTGCTGTTCATCACGCACGACATCGACGAGAGCATCTTCCTCTCCGACCGCGTGTACGTGATGACGGCGCGCCCCGGCAAGATCAAGGCCGAGATACCCATCCCGCTACCGCGACCGCGCACGCCGGAGATGGCCTCAACGCCGGAGTACCTGGCCATCAAGACCAAGCTGCGCAACCTGATCAGCGAAGAAAGCCTGAAGGCCATGGGCGGCGAACTGAAAGACAGCGGCTTGGCCGGGTTCGATATCGAAGTCGGGCCGCAAGGCGTTGCCGAGTTGATTTAACGCATACATTCCCTCCCCTTCAAGGGGAGGGCTAGGGTGGGGATGGGGGTGTAAACCCGCAGTACCCACCCACATCCACAGCGGTCTAGACCGCCGTTTTTTTGAGCTAACTTGTCATAACGAGTTGGCGACATGAAGGAGCCATTGATGAGCACGAATTTGCATTTCGATTTAGCGGGTTTTGACTATGCGGACATTTACGACGCCGCGCGCTTGCCGCTGCTGGATGAATTGTTTTACGCAGCGCTGCAACAAGCCGATCCGGAGCTTGCCCTGCGCTATGCCGCGTACCGCAACGGCGAGGCCTGCGAGGGCGCCGTTTGCGAAGGATCTGGTGAGTCGGAATTGCTGATCGCCGTGGCGCGCCACACCGAGGATTTTCTAGTGCGTACTTTCCGTGTCGCGGCATCGCGCGATGCCTTGCGCGCCGCTCAAACGCGGGAGGAAGTGATTCACGCGTTCAAGGACAAGTTCGTCAAGCAGCGCGCGCGCAAGAAGCGCGCGACACCCGCGCGGCCGTTTCACGCGCTGTACGCCTTGCTGCCCATCGCGCTGGATGCGGATCGCGAATACGCCGTAGCGAGCCTGTGGTCGCAAGCCGACACCGCGCAAGATACCGCCTTGCTGGCGCTGCTGGAGGAGTGGGTGCATGCCGCGTTCAACAGCCCGGAAGGGCGCGCCGCGACGCAAGCCTGGGTCA
The DNA here is from genome assembly GCA_021812385.1 of Pseudomonadota bacterium. Taxonomy (GTDB): domain Bacteria; phylum Pseudomonadota; class Gammaproteobacteria; order Burkholderiales; family Thiobacteraceae; genus RBG-16-58-11. The sequence continues at coordinate 7,563 of JAKANO010000023.1, forward strand.
GCCTGCAATTGCCGCAGCGCACCGAGCACTTGAAGCTGGTGGCGGTCGAGTCGGTGCCGGAGGATCACGCCGCGCGCGCCCAAGGCCCGCTCGCCGCGCGCCGCACGCGCGACGGTTTTAATCTCACCGACCCGCGCTTCGGCATGCGCGAAACCATGGATCAAGTGCATTACTGCGTGTATTGCCACGCGCATGAAGGCGATTTTTGCTCGCGCGGCTTTCCGGAAAAAGACGGCCCGGGCTTTCGTCAAAACCCGCTCGCCGTGGAGCTTTCCGGCTGCCCGCTGGGCGAGAAAATTTCCGAAGCGCACGTGCTCAAGCGCGACGGCTACACCCTGGGCGCGCTGGCCATGATCATGGTGGACAATCCGCTGCTGCCCGCGACCGGCCATCGCATTTGCAACGACTGCATGACGAGTTGCGTGTATCAGAAGCAGGACGCGGTCGACATTCCGCAAGTCGAAACGCGCATTTTGACCGAGGTGCTGTCCTGGCCCTGGGGCTTCGAAATTTATTTCCTGCTCACGCGCTGGAACCCGCTGCATCGCGCGCGGCCGTATCGGCTGGCGTATCGCGGCGCCAAGGTGTTGGTGGTGGGCGCCGGTCCCGCCGGTTTCAATCTGGCGCAGCATTTGCTGCAGGATGGCTTCGGCGTGGCGATGGTGGATGGCCTCAAGATCGAGCCCTTGCCGACACACTTGGTCGGGCAGTCGGGCGTAACGCCGCTGCCGGTACGGCAAGTTGAAGATTTGTTCGAGCCGCTGGATGGCCGCAGCATGGCCGGCTTCGGCGGCGTGGCGGAATACGGCATCACCATCCGCTGGGACAAAAACTTTCTCAAGTTGGTGCGCATCGCGCTCGCGCGCAGCGCGCAATTCAGCCTGTTTGGCGGCGTGCGCTTGGGCGGCACGCTGACCCTGGAAGATGCGGCGCAACTCGGCTTCGACCATGTCACGCTGGCCACCGGCGCCGGGCGGCCGACGGTACTGCCGATGAAAAACAATATGGCGCAGGGCATTCGCCAGGCGAGCGATTTTTTGATGGCGCTGCAACTCACCGGCGCGGCCAAGCGCCAGAGTCTGGCCAATCTGCAAGTGCGCCTGCCGGCGGTGGTGATCGGCGGCGGGCTCACCGCGATCGACACCGCCACCGAAGTCCAGGCGTATTACATTCGCCAGGTGGAAAAGCTGTTGGCGCGCTGGGAAGCGCTCGCGGCAGCCGAGCAGGCGCAACCGCATTGGAGCGCAATGGAAGCGGAGATTCTGCAAGAGTTCCTGGCGCATGGCCGCGCCGTGCGCGCCGAGCGCGAACGCGCGCAGCACAGCGGCCAAGCACCGGACTTCGCGCGCTTGATTCATGCCTGGGGCGGCGTCACCGTCGCCTATCGTCGCGCCATGAGCGCTTCGCCGGCGTATTTGCGCAACCACGACGAAATCAGCAAGGCCCTGGAAGAAGGCATTTACTACGCGGAAAATCTGGAGCCGACCGAGGCCGTGCTGGATGCGCACGAGCATGTCAGCGCGCTGCGCTTGCGGCGCAGCGGCAGCGACGAAATCGTCACCTTGCCGGCGCGCGCCGTATTCGTCGCGGCAGGCAGCATTCCCAATACGGTGTACGAGCGCGAGCACCCCGGCACCTTCGTCATGGACGGAAAATTTTTCGCCGCTCACCGCATCGACGACCAAGGGGAATTGGTGTGTGTCAGCGGCGCCGGCAACAACAAATCCGCCGCGCCCGGATTTTTTACTTCCTATAAACATGACGCGCTGCGCGTTTCGTTTATCGGCGATACCCATCCGCAGTTCAACGGCAGCGTGGTGAAAGCCATGGCCTCCGGCAAGCGCGCGGCGCAGGACATCGCAACGTTATTGGCGCCGCGTCAGCAAGCTGCGCCGGATCACGCTTGGCAGCGTTTCGCCACGGATCTGGAGCGGCGCTTACAGCCAAAAATTCTGCAAGTCGAACGACTCGCCGCGCACCTCACCCGCCTCACCGTGCACGCGCCGCAAGCGGCGCAGAATTGGCGGCCGGGACAAGTGTATCGGCTGCAAAATTTCGATAGCTTGGCCGAGCGCTTGCAGGGCATTCCCTTGACCATGGAGGGCATGGCCATCGATGGCGTGCACGTGGATAAAGCGCGCGGCGAAGTGCAGTTGCTGGTCAACAGCGTCGGCGCTTCCAGCCGCATCGCGGCCAGCCTGAAACCCGGCGCGCCCGTCATTCTCATGGGGCCGACCGGCACCGGCTTGCCGATACCGCAGCAAGGCACCATCACCGTGATCGGCGGCCACTCGGCCGTCACCAGCACCATCGATGGCGCCGCCAGCTGGCGCGCCGCCGGCAACCGCATAATATTCATCGGCCATTTCCGCAACCAGGAGCAAGCGCGCGCGGTGCAAGTCAGCTTGGAAATTCTGACCGACCAGGCGATCTGGATTCTCGACCAAGGCCCGGAGCTGCTTTTGAAGCGCAAGCAAGACCGCTGTTTCGTGCATGGCGTGGCGGAGTTTCTCGATGCCTGTGCCGAGAGCGACGGCGCGCACGCGGACTGGGTCAGCGCCAGCGATTGCATCGTGCTGTCGGATCGCCCCGACGCGATGCAGCAATTTTCCACGGATCTGCAATCCCGGCTCAAATCCGCGCTCAAGCCGAATTTGCTGGCGGTGGCGGCGGTCAACAGCCCGATGCAATGCATGATGAAGGAAGTGTGCGCGCAATGCCTGTGCCGGCATGTGGACCAAGCGACCGGCGAGACGACCAAGTTCGTGTTCTCTTGCTTTAACCAGCATCAGCCCTTGTTCGATCTCGACTTCGCCAACCTGCAAGCGCGGCAAGGGCAGAACAGCGTGCAAGAAAAAATTTCGAATGCTTGGCTAAGCCATGTCAGCGGGGTGTCTATTGCCACAACAACAGATAAGTCACAGCCCACGCCGGACCCGGTCGTGCAATAGAGGGCTAAATTTATATTTGGAGCGGATTTACACAATAGCGCCTGAAAGGCAGTGCGGATTCAGACGTTCAAAATCGCAAAAAACAAACCCCGCCGAAGCGGGGTTGGATGGCGCGATGTTGGTTTACGCTTTCTTGCGGCGGCTGAACCCGATTGCGGCTAAGCCTAAGGCGAGCAGTGCGAGCGGTGCTGGTTCTGGGACAGATGTAACGGCCGGGAAGGTATTTCCCGAAGCGCAGAACCCGCCCGCCGCATAGCTGGGATCATTTACAAAAATGGACTGCACCCTATAAGAGCTGCCATTCAGCGTGGTATCAAAAGACTTTTGATTGCACATATCCCCGACTTCGCCTTGATTGGTCCCGCCACCGTCGTACCAGCCAAGCGGCGGGCCAATGACTGTGGATTGACCGACTAAGGGATCGGTCAAGGCTTCCAATAGTTCGTGCGATGCAGTCGAGTTGGTGTTTTGCGTAAACGTACCAGCACCACAACCTGAATTGGGATTGGCATATTTTGCACCGATCCACGCATACTTTAAGTCGGAAGCGCCATCCAGGACGTCTGAGTGGAAGCCGCAAGCCACGCTATCTTCCTGCTGGCCAATTCCGGGGGCGGTATAGATAAAAACGATGGTGTTATTGTTGTCCGGAATACCTGTCAGGGTGCTCGCATCTTTAGTGATCGCATCAAGCTCTGCGTCGCTCAAATATGTGCCATAGACACTGGTGTCTTGCAAAAAATTGCCATGGAAGTTGAGCGCCGTGCTAACGCCGTATAAGCTGCCGATGTTTAAATAATCCGACCCCGTCAGATTGCCGAAGAAGCTCCCAAGCGTGGTCACGGTCGAATTGCTGAGATCCGTATACCCATACCAAATATTGATGATGTTTGTGGTTCCAGTCATCTTGGGGCCACCGAAATCATGCATATTGATATTGCAAGCGATAGGTTGGCCGTTGTTTGAACAGGATGGATTGGCAAAGAAAACCGGCGTTGCCACGGCAGCCGAACTTATCGATAGCGAAAAGAGCAGCCAAAGAATCGGTAGTAGAAGTTTTTTCATTTTTTTAAGTGCTCCCTTGGATTTGATTTTGATTATTGTCAAATAATGCACGAATCATGCCATTACAAATTATTATTTTAAATTAGAGCTTTACATTCACAAGCGGTTTTTGCTGTAGGAAAAATGTAATAAAACCCGACAAAATCTCTCTGGGGAAAAGTACAGGGTGGGTCATTGCAGGATGCATCGTCCTATCGGATCGCCCCGACGCGATGCAGCAATTTTCCACGGATCTGCAATCCCGGCTCAAATCCGCGCTCAAGTCGAATTTGATGGCGGTGGCGGCCGTCAACAGCCCGATGCAATGCATGATGAAGGAAGTGTGCGCGCAATGCCTGTGCCGGCATGTGGACCAAGCGACCGGCGAGACGACCAAGTTCGTGTTCTCTTGCTTTAACCAGCATCAGCCTTTGTTCGACCTCGACTTCGCCAACCTGCAAGCGCGGCAAGGGCAGAACAGCGTGCAAGAAAAAATTTCGAATGCTTGGCTAAGTCATGTCAGCGGGGCGTCTATTACCGCAGCAAGCGATAAGCTACAGACCATGCCGGTTTCGGTCTTGCAATAGATGGGACAAATTTGTATTTGGAGTGTCCTCAACCGGCAGCTTGGGCATAAAAAAGGCGACCCGAAGGTCGCCTTGTTGTACGCAAGTCAAAAGTTTAGGTGTTGCGCTTCTTGCGTGAGGCAAAACCTGCACCCAACAATCCGATTGCGACCAGGGCCAGCGAACCCGGCTCGGGGACAGTCGGCGGCACTACGTTGAGGTTGGGATCGAACCAGAGGTACTTGTTTTGCACAACCGTGTTCAGCCCGGACGCCAACGAACCCTGGATCACTTCACCGTTGCCGGCGCCATCGCCGAAACCTGCCGCTGCAACTTGGTTCGTGTCAGTGGCAGCCCAGCCCATGGTCTGATAGAAAAAGCCAATGCTTCCTTCACCGGCAGGCACGACGTAACCGTCGCTACGCAGGACGAGCTGGAAGCTGTCGGTCGGACTGCCATGAGCGCCGAACCACCCAACGTTGTCCCAGGTGACGACCAACTGGTTGGAGGTGAGGTTGTAGTGAACAACGCCCGATAAGGCATTTCGCGTATCCACGTCGCCGAAGAACGGCGAGATGATGGGCTGGTTGGCGCCAGTCGGACCGCTTGGGATGTAGGAAGAAATTCCCGCACCGAAACTGACGTTGCCGTTGTTGTTGATGAACAGGTTGTTGTAGGTGTTGCCAAAGAAGGTGACGTTGAAACCCAGGTTCAGGGCCATGAAACCGTCGTCGTTTCGGCCGTCCAGCTGCCCCACATTGGCGGCATTGCCGCCACCCGTGGTGACGATGTTCGGACCCAGGGTATTCGTGTAGTACCCGCCTGCGGTGTAGACGCCTGGTGAATTGTTCAAGGCCGAGGCCGGTATCGTCACTAGGGCAGCCTGCGCGGCACCACCGGCAAACAACAATGCCAACGCCGACACCTTAGCAAAGGTGTTGAAGCTGAATAAGCTGTTTTTACTTTTGTTCATGGTTTTTCTCCGAGGAACGCTGAGAGCAACCCCTTGTTGCTCTTTTGTAATAAAACAAGCATCAATTATGCCAAATTTGTAACGAATTGATTACAAATGGTTATTTATGCAGATTCGGACTGCCGCCTCGCGGAAATGTAAAATACTTCGACAAATATTTTGGCGGTTTCCTGGGTTTAGCTTCATACGGGTTACACGGGCGGCTTCGCCAGGGAGGAGGGCGAAGACCAACCCGAACGGCGATGCAAATAGGCCATCACTGCCAAGGGCGCTCAGTACGGCGTCCTCAGCCAGCCGTATGTTGAGCCACCTTCAAATAACCTAGCCACGCCAAGCCGCCGCCGATCAAACACCCCAGCATGCCGAGTGCAAGCAGCAGCGGCGAGTGCGCCAGCCAAGGCGATAAGACGCCCGCCGCCAAGGCGCTGCCCAGGGTATGAATAAAGCCTTGCAGCGACGACACCATGCCGCGATTGCGCGGATAGAGTTCCAAATTCAGCAGCGAAATGCTCGGCATGGCCAAGGACATGCCGGTGCCGTAGAGCATGACCAGCAGCACCGCCCACGGCAACCCTGGCGGCGTCATCAGGTTATACAGCACGTTCAAAATTGCTGCGGCGAATGAGATCAGCAGTGCGTAGCGCACGGTGTGGCGCAGCGCACACTTGCCCGCCAGGCGGCCCGAAATAAACGCGCCGAGCACGATGCCCGACACCGCCGGAATGAACAGCCAGCCGAATTGATGCTCGCCCAAATGCAGGTGCTGAATGATGAACACCGGCGCGGAGGCGATGTACAAAAAGAAGCCGGCGAAATTCAAGGCCACCGCCAAGGACAGCCATTGAAACTCCGGGTGCGAGCCGACTTTGCGATAGTTGGCGAATAAGGGCACGGGATGAAACGATGCGCGTGCGGTGTGCGGCAGCGTTTCCGGCAAATAGCGCGCGCACGCCGCGAACAGCGCGCTGCCAAACAGCGCTAAAAAAATGAAAATCGCTTGCCAGCCGAACCAGGTGTGCAGCCAGCCGCCGATGATGGGCGCGATGGCCGGCGCGATGCCGAAAATCATGGTGACGCGCGACATCAGGCGCTGCGCTTCGGCGCCTTCGTACAAATCGCGAATCATGGCGCGCCCGATCACCAGCCCGGCGCCGGCGCTCACACCCTGCAAGGCGCGCAAGGCCAGCAGCGCGCCGATGTTTGTGCTGAACGCGCAGCCGATGGAGGCGGCGGTATACAGCAGCAGCGAAACCAATACGATGGGCCGCCGTCCATAAGCATCGGACAGCGCGCCGTGGAACAACATCATGGTCGCGAACGCCAGTAAATAAGCGGTGAGCGTTTGCTGTACTTGCAGCGGCGAGGCCGCGAGCGCGGCGCCCATGGCCGGAAACGACGGCATGTAAGTGTCGATGGAAAAAGGCCCGAGCGTGGCCAGCGCGGCCAGCAGATATTGCAGAAGGTGCGTGTGCTTTGGTGCGGGATGGGTGTCGGGGGTCACGGGGAATTAAAAACTGGGTTAACCGCCAAGGCGCCAAGAGCGCCAAGAAAAGCAAAAATCCTTACCACAGAGATCACAGAGCACACAGAGATTCCGGGTTTGCTTTTCTCTGTGCCCTCTGTGATCTCTGTGGCAAAAAAAGATTTTCTTGGCGCTCTTGGCGTCTTGGCGGTTAGACGCATTGTTTTTGCGCTTTATTTCCGCGCATCGAAGCGCCGATACTGGATTGCTTCCGCGATGTGCGCGCTTTGCACTTGTTCCGCGCGCGCCAAGTCGGCGATGCTGCGCGCCACTTTGAGGATGCGGTGATAGGCGCGCGCCGATAGGTTGAAGCGGCTGATGGCTTGCTTCAGCAGGGTTTCACCCGCCGCATCCGGGGCGCAGTAGCGGTCGATTTCCTTGCTGTCCAAGAGATGGTTGGGCTTGCCTTGGCGCGCCCATTGCCGGTCGCGCGCGGCTTGCACGCGGGCTTGGATCGTGGTGGACTCCTCGCCCGTCGCGGCGGCCGTGAGTTCGGCTTGCGGCAGGGGCGGCACTTCGATTTGCAAATCGATGCGATCCAGCAGCGGCCCGGAAATTTTCGAGCGATAGCGCGCCACTTGATCCGGCGTGCAGCGGCAGCGCCCCCCGATATTACCGGTATCGCCGAGATAGCCGCAGGGGCAGGGGTTCATGGCGGCGATGAGTTGAAAGCGCGCCGGATATTCGGCCTGCTGCGCCGCGCGCGAGATGTGGATGCGCCCCGATTCCAAGGGTTCGCGCAGCACTTCCAAAACCTTGCGGTCGAATTCGGGTAGCTCGTCCAAAAATAAAACGCCGTGGTGCGCCAGCGAAATTTCGCCCGGCTTGGCCTGGCTGCCGCCGCCGACCAAGGCCACGGCGGAAGCGGTGTGATGCGGCGCGCGAAACGGGCGGCGTTGCCATTGTTCCAATTTGAAGCCGCGGCTGCCGAGCGATTGCAGCGCCGCCGACTCCAGCGCTTCGGCTTGGGTCATGCTGGGCAGGATGCCGGGCAGGCGCGCGGCGAGCATGGATTTGCCGGTGCCGGGCGGGCCGCTCATCAGCACGCTATGGCCGCCGGCGGCGGCGACTTCGAGCGCGCGCTTGGCGTGGGTCTGGCCTTTGACTTCGGAAAAATCCGGGTAGGCGGCTGGCAGCACTACGGCTTGCGCATCGTAACGCTGCAAGGTCTCAATGCCGGCGAAATGCGCGCAAACTTGTAACAGGCTGTCCGCCGGATAAACTTGCGCTTCGTCCACCAAGGCGGCTTCGGCGGCATTTTCTTGCGGCAATATAAACGCGCGGCCGTCTCGCGCCGCCTTGTAAGTCATGGCCAAGGCGCCGCGCACCCGGCGCAGTTGGCCGGTCAAGGCCAGCTCGCCGGCGAATTCGTATTGGTCGAGTTGGTCTGCGGGGATTTGCCCGGAAGCGGCGAGAATGCCGAGCGCGATGGGCAAATCGTAGCGTCCGCCTTCCTTGGGCAAATCGGCGGGCGCGAGATTGACGGTAATGCGCCGCGCCGGAAATTCGAAGCGCGCATTGAGCAAAGCGGCGCGCACCCGGTCGCGCGCTTCCTTCACTTCCGCCTCCGGCAGGCCGACGATGGTGAACGCGGGTAGGCCGTTGGCCAAGTGCGTTTCCACCGTCACCAGCGGCGCATCCATGCCGGACAGCGCGCGGCTGTAGAGAACGGCTAAGCTCATTTTCAGGTGGCGGGCGTCAGGCGACGGGTTCGTGCGGGTTTCCGACGCCTGACGCCTCCAACGCAGCGACCTTCGCCTCCAGTGCTTCCAGCTTCTCCCGCGTGCGCAACAACACCGCTTGCTGTACGTCGAATTCTTCGCGCGTGACCAGGTCCAGCTTGGCGAAGACGCTTTGCAATACCGCGCGCAGATTCTTTTCGATATCCGCCGCCGGCGATTGGCCCAGTACGTCTTTGAGCTTGGCTGAGACTTCTTCGATGATTTTTTGGTTGAGCATGACGCCTCTTATGTAGAGAAGGAAAAGGCGCCCAGTTTATCAAATACTGGCTGCTGCATACGTTTGGCATTTTTTCCATGCAGCGCGCGCGGAACCCAGCCCTTGTTTGGTGCGTTGCAATAAAGGCACGCACCAGCGCAGAGCACGCCTTTTCGAGGGAAAATAGGGTTAACTACTATCGCATTGAAAAAAAACATAAAAATTTCTGGCACGGTCTATGCTGTATGAGCAATGCCAGACTTTTCTTTGTAACTTTTTAAGGGGAAATTAGCATGACTAAACTCAAACCAATCGCATTACTCATCAGCCTTTCTACGCTTGGTCTTAGTGCCGCAACGTTTGCCGCAGATGAACCGGCCTCTCCACACACCCTGACCGCCAACGTTGGCTTGTATAGCCAATACGTGTTCCGCGGCCTGACGCAAACTAATGAAGAACCGGCCATTCAAGGCGGTTTTGATTATGCGCACAGCAGCGGCTTTTACCTGGGTACTTGGGGCTCCAACATCAGCTGGTTACGCGAGAACTTGACTGGCTCAACACCGTCCAGCACTTACAAGTCGGGCGGCAGCGTGGAACTGGATTTCTACGGCGGCTATAAAGGCAGCGTGGGTGATTTCGGCTACGACGTGGGTTTGTTGCAATATTACTACCCCGGCGATGTCAATACCGGATTCCTTAAAGCCAATACCTTGGAAGCTTATGCTGCGGGCAGTTGGAAGTGGTTCACGGTGAAATATTCGCATGCCCTTAGCAACCATGTGTTCGGTGTTAACGATGCACGCGGCACGTCTTACCTTGACCTCTCCGCTGCTGTGCCGATCGCCGAAACTGGTTTGACCGTAGGCTTGCATTACGGCATGCAAACATATGACGGCAAAGACCCAATCAACACCAATGGCGCCAGCAATGATGCGCTGTATTCCTACGACGACTACAAGATCAGCCTAGCCTATGACATGAGTAAGGCGAGCAAGACCTTCTCCGGCATGACGGTGGGTGTGGCGTATACCGATACCAGCAGTGCCAACACTTGCGGCTATGGTGCGTCAACGCAGTCCGGCAGTGTCAATGGCGCAGCTTGCACGGGCGTATTTCCAAAAAATATCGCTAATGGCCAAACTACTGTATGGGTTTCCAAATCCTTCTAAGCGAAAGGCAGGGACGTTATGAAATTCGTTACCGCAATCATCAAGCCGTTCAAGCTGGACGAGGTACGTGAAGCGCTTTCCGCCATCGGCGTGCAAGGCGTGACCGTTACCGAAGTCAAAGGCTTTGGACGGCAAAAGGGCCACACCGAACTCTATCGCGGCGCGGAGTATGTGGTGGACTTTCTACCCAAAGTGAAGATCGAAGTCGCGATCAAAGCCGATATGTTGGATCAAGTGGTCGAAGCGATCACCAAATCCGCCAATACCGGAAAAATCGGCGACGGCAAAATTTTTGTCTTCGATCTCGGCCAAGTCATACGCATCCGTACCGGCGAGTCCGGTCCGGAAGCGTTATAAGGAGAACAACATGAAGCATTGGATTGCTCTAATAGCCCTATTGGGGACATTCGGATTGGCAAGTCCGTCAATGGCGGATGATAAGCCGGCTGAAGCTGCGCCGGCTGTCACGGCCCCCGCAGCTGCACCGGCGCCAGCCGCGGCGGCTGCGCCCGCTACTGCGGCTCCGGCTGCTGCGGCCCCTGCCGCTGCTGCCCCCGCCCCGGCACCGACCCCGAACAAGGGCGACGTGTCCTGGATGCTGGTGTCCACGCTGCTGGTGTTGATGATGGCGATACCGGGTCTCGCGCTGTTCTACGGCGGACTGGTACGCACCAAGAACACCTTGTCGGTGCTGATGCAGGTGATGGTGACCTTCTCCTTGATTTCCGTGCTGTGGGCCCTTTACGGCTACAGCCTGGCGTTCACCGAGGGCAACGCTTTCATCGGCGGTTTCAGCCGGTTGTTCATGAATGGCATGTTCGACGCGAACGCCGGCACCATGGCCATGGGTGCGACCTTCAGCAAGGGCGTGGTCATTCCCGAGCTGTTATTCGCAGCGTTCCAGGCCACGTTCGCCGCCATTACCTGCGCGCTGATCGTGGGCGCCATTGCCGAGCGCATGAAGTTCTCCGCCGTGCTGTTGTTCATGGTGCTGTGGTTCACCTTGAGCTACCTGCCGGTCGCGCACATGGTGTGGTTCTGGATGGGCCCGGATGCTTACACCGGCAAAGAAGTAGTTGACGCGATGAACGCCAAGGCCGGCTTGCTCTGGCAGTGGGGCGCGCTCGACTTCGCGGGCGGCACCGTGGTGCACATCAACGCCGGTGTTGCTGGTCTGGTGGGTGCGATCATGCTGGGCAAGCGCATCGGTTACGGAAAAGAAGCCATGCCTCCGCATAACCTGACCATGACCATGATCGGCGCTTCCATGCTGTGGGTGGGCTGGTTCGGCTTCAACGCGGGTTCTGCCCTGGAAGCGGGCAACTCCGCAGTGCTGGCGTTCTTTAACACCTTCCTCGCAACGGCTGGCGCAGTCATGTCCTGGACCTTCGCCGAGTGGATGATCAAAGGCAAACCCTCCATGCTGGGTGCGGCTTCCGGTGCGGTTGCAGGTCTGGTTGCGATCACCCCGGCTGCCGGTAACGTCGGCATGATGGGCGGTCTGGCGATCGGCTTGATCGCGGGTGTGGTCTGCTTGTGGGGCGTGACGGGTCTGAAGAAGATCCTGGGCGCGGACGACTCGCTGGACGTATTCGGCGTGCACGGCCTCGGCGGTATCTTGGGCGCGCTGTTGACGGGCGTGTTCAATAACCAAGCCTTGGGTGGCCCGGGCCTGGTTACCGACTGGGTCACTGCTACAGTGGGCTCGGTCTCGATCATGGATCAGGTGTGGATCCAGGCTAAAGCGGTGGGTGTCACGGTGGTGTGGTCGGCAGTCGCGGCCTTCATCTCCTACAAGATCGTCGATCTGCTCATCGGTCTGCGCGTAGCGGAAGACAAAGAGCGCGAAGGTCTGGATGTGACCGAGCACGGCGAACGTGCCTACACCATGTAAACGATTATCTCCTCCTTCCAAGTAATTGGAACTTTACGGGGCGCTTTCGGGCGCCCCTTTTTTTACCCTAAGAAAATACCTCCGCTGCGATCTCGCGCAGCTTGGGTACGGCCAGTCCGGCCTGGTTCGCGAAGCCTAAATTGCGCTTGAGACGATCCGGCGCGCTGCGGCCGCAGCAAGCATGTTGCGGGTCTGCCTCGAAGGCTTCGAGCATGCCATCGAGCAATTTTGCGCGGTCGTGTTTATGCGCGGTGAGCCAGTCCTGGATATCCATCACCTCCTGGGCGACTGCGCTTGCCAGGGTGCGGTGATGTGCCCATAACGCGCCTACGTTGCCGCCGGTCTTGATGCCGGCGATGTTGCTGGTGAGGATATAGACGTTCTTGCGCACCAATTCGTACAGCAGTTGCTCGGCGCGATCCACGCTGCGCGCGGGAATGTCGATGGCGCTGAGCGCGGCGCAAATGAGCTGCGCTTGCGGTCCATACACCGGGGTAGGGATCAGGGGCTTGCTCTCGGCGCCTTTCTTTTTTTCGAACCATACGGCGGCCACCGTGGGATTGCGGATCTGGTGCGATTCCCAATCGCGCGGCAAGAGTTCGTTTTGAATTAAGGCGACGCGGTCGCGCCAGGTTGCGGGCAGCGCGGCGAGCACCGCGTGCAAATCCGCTTCCGCCACCGCGATGAGCACGCACAGCGGCTGGGGATAGGCGGCGGCGATGTGCAGCATGTCGTCGTGGCGGTTCACCGGCACGATGGGATAGCCCGTGCGCAACAGGCCGCCGGCAAATACGCGCCCCAACTGGCCTAGACCGATAATCACGATAGTGCGCATAATCCCTCCGATCAAAAGCGGCATCTTAGCAAGACTGATGAAACATGTAGTGAAGCAAAAGAACGTTTGAACCGCCAAGACGCCAAGAGCGCCAAGAGCGCCAAGATAAAAGTGCAAAAAAGAAAATCGCAAACGCGCCTAATCTTTTGACTTGCTTGGTGCTCTTGGCGTCTTGGCGGTTAATGAGCGAAGCATTTCTATCCTTGAAATGCGCTACAATCATTGCCCTTCCCCGACTAAAATAAACCATGGTTCCTCATTTAACGACCGCCTTGACCGGCCCCTTGCTGGATATTGAAAAACGCACCCTGGATGCGATGCCGACGATCGAGCATTGGTTTCGTTCGCAGTGGCAGGAAAACACCGTGCCGTTTTATTGCTCGGTGGACTTGCGCAATTCCGGTTTCAAGCTCGCGCCGGTCGATACCAACTTATTTCCCGGCGGGTTCAATAATTTGAATCCGCATTTCTTGCCCTTGTGCGTGCTGGCGGCGCAATCGGCGGTGGAAAAGATTTGTCCCGAGGCGCAGCGTTTCCTGCTCATCCCCGAAAACCACACGCGCAATATGTTCTATTTGCAAAACGTGGCGGCGCTGCGCTACATCCTGCACCAGGCGGGATTGCATGTGCGCATCGGCACGCTGCTGCCGGAGATTACCGCGCCGACCAGCATCGATTTGCCCAACGGCGAAAAACTTGTATTGGAGCCCATGATCCGCGAAGGCCGCCGGCTCAAGCTCGAGGGTTTCGACCCTTGTGCGATCATTCTGAATAACGATTTATCCGCCGGCATACCCCAGATATTGCAAGGCCTGGACCAACCCGTTATTCCGCCGACGCATGCCGGTTGGTCGACGCGCCTGAAATCGAATCACTTCGCCGCCTATAACGAAGTGGCGGAAAAATTCGCGGCCTTGATCGGCATCGATCCCTGGATCATCAATCCGTATTTCGAAACCTGTAGTCGCGTGGATTTTCAGGCGCGAGAAGGCGAGGAATGTTTGGCCGGGCACGTCGCCGATCTGCTCGACTCGATCCGCGCAAAATACAAAGAACATGGCATCAACGAAGAGCCGTTCGTGATTGTCAAAGCCGATGCCGGTACCTATGGCATGGGGATCATGACCGCCAAATCGCCGGACGACGTGCGCGAACTGAACCGCAAGCAGCGCAACAAAATGTCCGTGGTGAAAGAAGGCTTGCAGGTTTCGGACGTGATTATTCAAGAGGGCGTGTACACCTTCGAGAGCATCAACGCCGCCGTGGCCGAGCCGGTGGTGTACATGATCGACCGCTTCGTGGTCGGCGGTTTCTACCGCGTGCACACCAGTCGCGGCGTGGATGAAAACCTCAACGCGCCCGGCATGCATTTCGTGCCGCAGGCGTTCGAGATGCCATGCTCCATGCCGGATTGCGACGATCGCCCGGATGCGCCGCCGAACCGTTTTTACACCTATGGCGTGGTGGCGCGCTTGGCCTTGCTCGCGGCGTCCTTGGAGCTTTCGCGCACCGACCCACTGAACACCGAAGTCGCCGCCGCTTAGCCATAATAGAAACGGGAGCCGATGCGCCTCGCACTCATTCTCGACCCGCTCGAGCATATCAAGACCTACAAAGACACCAGCTACGCCATCATGCGCGAGGCGGCAAACCGTGGTCACGAAATCCATGTAATGCAGCAAGGCGATGTCGTGCTGCAAGCCGGTCAGGTCATCGGCTATGCCCGCCGCCTGGAAATGCGGCAGCACGATCATGCTTGGTATACCTTGAGCGATCCCGTGGCCGAACCCTTGAGCGCCTTCGATGCGGTCTTGATGCGCAAGGACCCGCCGTTCGACATGGAATATGTGATCAGCACGTATTTGCTGGAACTGGCCGAAGCGCAGGGCGCGCGCATTCTGAACAAACCGGCATCGATCCGCGATTACAACGAGAAATTGGCGATTGCCAAGTTCCCGCAGTTCATGGCGCCGACGCTGGTGACGCGCCAGCCGGAATTGATCCGCGCCTTTATCGGCGAGCACCGCGACGTGATCGTCAAGCCCTTGGATGCCATGGGCGGCGCCGGGATTTTCCGCATCACTGACGCCGACCCTAATTTAAATGTGATTCTGGAAACCGTGACGGCGCTGGCTAGCCGCACGATTATGGCGCAGCGTTATATCCCGGAAATTGCCCAGGGAGATAAGCGTATTTTGATTATCGATGGCGCGCTTGTGCCGTTCGCCTTGGCGCGCATTCCCAAGCCCGGCGAGACGCGCGGCAATTTGGCGGCGGGCGGAAAAGGTGTGGCGCAAGCGTTGACGGCGCGCGACCGCGAGATTGCCGCGGCGCTCGGGCCAACATTGAAAGCAGCGGGTTTGTTCTTGGTCGGCTTGGATGTGATCGGCGACTACCTCACCGAGGTGAATGTCACCAGCCCCACCGGCATGCAGGAGATTGCCGCGCAGAGCGGTTTCGATGTGGCGGGGATGCTGGTGGATGCCTTGGAGCGTAAAGTCGGTGAGCAGTAAGCCGGGAGCAGTGAGCGGAAAAAACGGGTGGGGTTTCCCGCTCACCGCTTACCGCTCACCGCTCACTTCTTTGTTGATCGTAGCCGTGGCCTTGCTGGTTGTGGCATGCGGCCGAGAACCCCTGTACCAGCAGCAAGCCTTCGTCTTCGGCACCCAGGTCGAGATCAGCATTTATGGCGCGGACGATGCCAAGGCGCGTGCCGCCAGTGCGGCGGTGCTGCAAGAATTCGATCGCATGCATCGGGCGTTTCATGCCTGGCAGCCGAGCCCGGTGACGGAGTTGAATGCGGCGTTTGCGCGCGGTGAGCGTCACCAAGTGTCGCCGGAATTGGCGGCGGCGATTCGCAGTGCGACGCGCTATGCCGAGGCTTCGGATAATTTGTTCAATCCGGCGATCGGTCGGCTGATCGCCTTGTGGGGTTTTCAGTCGGACGAATTCAAACCGCAGCTGCCGGCGGCGCAACGTATTGCGGCGCTGCTGCAGACAAATCCGCGCATGAGCGACATTACGGTGGATGCAGACGGATGGGCGTCCAGCCGCAACCCTGCGGTGCAACTCGATTTCGGCGGCTACGCCAAGGGCTTGGCCTTGGATCACGCGCTGCAAATCCTGCGCGCGCGCGGTATCCAAAATGCGTTGGTGAACATCGGCGGCAATCTGATCGCGCTGGGGCGGCATGGGGCGCGTCCCTGGCATGTCGGGGTGCAGCACCCGCGCCGGCCGGGCGCGGTATTGGAGCTGGATTTGAACGATGGCGAAGCGATCGGCACTTCGGGCGATTACCAGCGTTTTTTCGAACTGGGCGGCAAGCGCTATTGTCATATCATCGATCCGCGCAGCGGTTATCCGGCCATGCATACGCAATCGCTGACGGTGCTGGTGCCGGCGGGTGCCGATGCCGGATTGCGCTCGGATGTTGCATCCAAGCCGGGTTTTATCGTCGGCGCGCCCGGTTGGGAAACGCAACTTAAGCGTATGGGGATAGAAGCCGCTATGCTGGTAGATGAAAGCGGTAAAATAGCATTAACAAAAACACTGGCCAAACGCGCGCGCTTGGTGCGCCAATAAAAAATAGAGCCAGGTCAAAAACGGACAGAAAGCAGGTGTTTTCATGATCGGAATACTCATTATTGCCCATGGCACATTGGGCGAAAGCTTGATTCACTGTGCCAATCATGTGTTTGGCGTGCATCCGCCGCACTTGGACCAAATGTCGGTGGCCCTGCACGATGACCCGAATACTTTGCTGCCGCGCGCGCAGGAGTTGATCAAACAGCTCGACCAAGGTGACGGGGTGTTGGTGTTGAGCGATATGTATGGCGCCACCCCGTGCAATGTGTGCTGTCGCTTGATGCAACCGGGCAAGCTGGAAGTGGTGGCGGGGGTGAATTTGCCGATGTTGGTGCGGGTGCTGAATTACCGCAATGAGCCCTTGCACGTGCTGGTGGAAAAAGCCATCAGCGGCGGACGCGAAGGCGTGATCGAAGTCTCTAAGGAAGCTTGCCGTGTTGCAACAGGACGTTGAAATCACCAACAAGCTGGGCTTGCATGCGCGCGCCTCGGCCAAGTTGTCGCAAACCGCGAACCAATTTAAAAGCGATGTCTTTCTCGGGCGCAACGGCAATAAGGTCAACGCAAAAAGCATCATGGGCGTGATGATGCTGGCGGCCGCCAAGGGCACTTCCATCGTGGTGGAGACCGACGGTCCGGACGAAGCCGAGGCCTTGCAAGCGGTGCTGAACCTGATCAACGACAAATTCGGCGAGGGCGAATGAGCTTTACCATGCATGGCGTTGCCGTCTCCGGTGGCATCGCCATCGGTTTTTCGCATTTGGTCTCGCATGCCACGCTCGAAGTCCCGCATTACGCGCTCCCCAAGGAATTGCTCAAGGATGAGGTTGCGCGTTTTGATCGGGCGATTCTGGCCACGCGCCAGGAATTGGAATCCATGCGCGCGCATATTCCGGTCAGCGCGCCGCCGGAAGTCGAGGCCTTCCTCGACGTGCACTTGATGATCCTCAACGATTCGTCCTTGTCCAAGGTGCCGCGGCAATTGATCGAAGCACAGCAATGCAATGCGGAATGGGCGCTGACGCAGCAATTGGAAAACCTGCTCGACCAATTCGAACACATTGAAGACGCCTATTTGCGCGCACGCCAAAACGATGTGATTCAAGTGGTGGAGCGCGTGCTGAAAGTGCTGCTGGGACACCCCGGCGTGCCGAGCAGCGATGCGACGCCGGAAGAAGCCAGCATTCTCGTGGCGCACGACTTGTCGCCGGCGGACATGATTTTATTCAAGCGCCACCAGTTCGCGGCGTTTGTCACCGATGTTGGCGGCGCGACTTCGCATACGGCGATTCTGGCGCGCAGCTTGAATATTCCATCGGTCGTGGCCTTACACCATGCGCGGCAACTGATCCGCGAGCGCGAGCTGCTGATCGTCGATGGCGGCCAAGGCGTGGTGATCGTCAATCCGGATCAGCATGTGCTGGCCGAATATCGCATCAAGCAGAATCAATGGGAAATCGATCAGCAAAAACTCAAGCGTTTGGCCGGCGCCGCCACGCGCACGTTGGATGGCGCCTCGGTGGAGTTGCACGCCAATATCGAATTGCCGCAGGACGTAACGCTGGTGCACGAGAATGGCGCGGCGGGCGTCGGCCTGTTCCGCAGCGAATTCTTGTTCATGAACCGTCCGGAACTACCGGACGAGGAAGAGCAGTTCCTGGCCTACCGCGCGGTAGCGGAAGGCTTGAAGGGCTTGCCGGTCACGATACGTACCCTGGATTTGGGCGCGGATAAGCAGTTGACGCAAATGGAGCACGGCCAGAGCGCCAATCCGGCGCTGGGCCTGCGCGCCATCCGCTTGTGCCTGGCCGAGCCGCATTTGTTCCATACGCAAATCCGGGCGATTTTGCGCGCGTCGCATTACGGCCGGGTGCAGATCCTGATTCCGATGCTGTCTTCGTTGTCGGAGCTGGATCAGACCTTGCATCATGTGAAGGCTGCGAAAGAGAGCTTGGACGCCGAGCGCACGCCCTACGATAAGGGCATCAAGCTCGGCGGCATGATCGAAATTCCGGCGGCGGCGCTGATGGTGCAAAGCTTCGCCAAGAAGCTGGATTTTTTGTCCATCGGCACCAACGATTTGATCCAATACACCCTGGCCATCGATCGCACCGACGACGCTGTGGCGCATTTGTACGATCCCTTGCATCCGGCCGTGCTGCAATTGGTGTCGCATACGATACGCACCGCGAACCGGGTCGGCACCCCGGTCGTGGTGTGCGGCGAAATGGGCGGCGATCCGCGCCTCACGCGTTTATTGTTGGGTTTTGGCTTGCGCGAATTTTCCATGCACCCGGCGCACCTGCTGGCGGTCAAGCAGCAAGTGCTCAAAACCAATTTGCCGGAAATTCACGTCTTGGTGGCCAAAATGCTGAAAACCGACGATTTCGAAAAGATGCATAGCCTGCTGGCGAAGCTCAACAACGTTTAAAAATTTGTTATCTCGCTATTCTTTGTGAACTCTTGGACAAGGATGCTTGTCTTGTTTAGCGGTGCGTAATTTTCACATTTACAGCGTTGTTCAATCCCCACGTTATAATTCACACTTTTAAGCCTATCCTACCTATGAAATTACTTCTGATTGCCCTGTCTTTCTTGCTGACTGGTTTCACGCACGCCGCCGAATCGTCTTTGTTGCCGCCGCCGCCCGCACCCGATATCGCGGCGCATGCCTTCGTCCTCATGGATTATCAAAGCGGCCAAGTGCTGCAAGCGCTCAAGCCCGACGAGCGGGTGGAACCGGCTTCGCTGACCAAGCTGATGACGGCCTATCTGACCTTCACCGCGCTCAAGCAAGGCCGCTTAAAGCCGAACCAAACCTTGCCGGTGTCGGAAAAAGCCTGGCGCTCGGAAGGCTCGCGCATGTTCCTCAAGGTCAATTCGCAAGTCGCGGTCGAGGATTTGATGAAGGGCATGATCGTGCAGTCCGGCAATGATGCCTGCGTGACGCTGGCCGAAGGCATTGCCGGCACGGAAGACGCATTCGTGGTGTTGATGAACCGCGAGGCGCAACGGCTGGGCATGCGCAACACCTATTTCATGAATGCCACCGGCCTGCCGCACGCCCAGCATTACTCGACGGCGCGCGATCTGGCGATCCTCACCGCGGCGATCATGCGCGATTTCCCCGAGTATTACCCTTTGTACTCGATCAAGGAATACAGCTACAACAACATCACCCAGCCCAATCGCAATCGCTTGTTGTGGCAAGACCCGTATGTCGACGGCGTGAAGACCGGGCATACCGAATCGGCGGGCTTTTGCCTGGTGACTTCCGCCAAGCGTGGCGACATGCGTTTGATCTCCGTGATGCTCGGTACCGGCTCCGACAATGCGCGCACCACGGAAAGCCAGAAACTGCTCAACTACGGCTTCCAGTTTTACGAGACTTATCGCCTGTATCAAAAAGGCCAGACGGTGGCCACGCTGCCGGTGTATAAAGGCAGCGATAACAGCGTCAAAGCCGGTTTCGTGAATGACGTTTTTGTATCGCTGCCCAAGGGTTATTTTCAGCACGCCAAAATGACACTCACGAGCCGCCAACCGCTGCTCGCGCCCTTGATTCCGGGGCAGACCGTCGGCACCTTGACGGTGAATGTCGACGGCAAGCCGCTCAGCACCCTATCGCTGCAAGCGCTGGATGAGGTCAAAGTGGCCGGTTTATTCGGCCGCACGTGGGACAGCATGAAATTATGGTTCAAATGATTTATCTCAACGGCCGCTTCATGCCGCTGGAGGAGGCGACGATTCCGGTGCTGGATCGCGGCTTTATTTTCGGCGACGGTATCTATGAGGTCATCCCCGTGTATTCGCGCCGGCCGTTTCGGCTGGCCGAGCATCTGCGCCGGCTGCAAAACAGCCTGGATGGCATCCAGCTGAAAAACCCGCATAGCGATGCCGAGTGGGGGCAACTGCTGCAACAACTGATCGATCGCAATGAAGGGGAAGACCAGTATTTATACCTGCATATCACGCGCGGCGTGGCCAAGCGCGACCATGCTTTCCCGAAAAACGTCACTCCGACGGTTTTTATGATGAGCAGCCCGCTGACGCCGCCGGCGGCGGAATTGAAAGCCAGCGGCGTGACCGCCATCACCGCGCAGGACAACCGCTGGCTGCGCTGCGATATCAAGGCGATTTCGCTGCTGCCGAATGTGCTGCTGCGCCAGCAAGCCGTGGCTGCCGGCACCATGGAAGCGGTGCTGGTGCGCGACGGTTTCATGACCGAAGGCTCGGCCAGCAATATTTTCGTGGTGCAAAACGGCACGGTGTTGGCGCCGCCGAAAAACAACCTGATGCTGCCCGGCATCACCTATGACTTGATCTTGGAATTGGCCGCCGCCGACCATATTCCCTTGAAAGTCGGCCCGGTGCCGGAAGCGGCGCTGCGTAGCGCGAACGAAATATGGCTGACTTCGTCCACACGCGAAGTGCTGCCGATTACCGTGCTCGATGGCCAGCCGGTGGGCAATGGCCAACCCGGCCCCTTGTTTAAGCGCATGGATGCGTTGTACCAGAGTTACAAGGCGACGGTGATGCGCAAAGCGGATTAACGTCAAAAATCTTGTTAACCGCCAAGACGCCAAGAGCGCCAAGGTAAAACCAAAAAAATATCATGCGAATAAATAATGGCGGCAAGTTTTGACGATGTAACGCTTTGCCTTTCTTGGCGCTCTTGGCGTCTTGGCGGTTAAACCGATTTTTTTGTAGCGATGCAAATGTCCGAAGAAAAAACCAGCTTACTCGAATTTCCCAGCGCCTTCCCCATCAAGATCATGGGAGTGGCGCAAGACGGTTTCGCCCAGGCCATCGTGGATATCGTGATCAAGCACGCGCCGGATTTCGACGCCGCGAGCACCGAGATGCGCCCTTCCAGCGGCGGCAAGTATCTCGGTCTCACCTGCACCATTATCGCCACTTCGCAGACGCAGCTGGACAATCTCTATCGCGAATTGACGGCGCATCCCCTGGTGAAGATGGTGCTCTAGGTGAGCAACTTCCCGCTCACCATAAAACACCTCGGCCTAGTGGACTACGAGCCGACGTGGCGCGCCATGCAAGCCTTTACCGCGCAACGCGGGCCGGATACGCCGGACGAACTTTGGCTGCTGCAACATCCGCCGGTATTCACCTTAGGGCTGGCGGGCAAGCGCGAACACATCTTGCAAGTCACCGACATCCCCATCATCCCCATCGACCGCGGCGGCCAAGTGACATATCACGGCCCGGGGCAAGTGGTCGCTTATGTGTTGCTGGATTTAAAGCGCCGCGGTTACGGCGTGCGCGAATTGGTGCAGCGCCTGGAGCAAACGGTGATGGATTTGCTGGCCGGCTACGGCATCCAGGCGGCGCGCCGCGCCAAGGCGCCGGGCGTGTATGTGGATGCGCGCAAGATCGCCGCGCTGGGCTTGCGCATCAAGCAGGGCATGAGCTATCACGGCTTGGCGCTCAATGTGGATATGGATCTTGCGCCGTTTCAATATATCAATCCCTGCGGCTACGAAGGGCTGGAAGTCACGCAACTGCGTGCACTGGGCATCGCAGAAAACCCGGACAGCGTGGCGCAAAAACTCGCCGTGCAACTGGCGATGACGCTCTAACTACGTCGCGTTGTCGAGTGTGTGCTGTTGTTGACTTAAATCCCTATGTCGGTAGCATGGCCAAAAGTCATCCTGATTAACCACAAGGTTCAGCCAATCTTGCGTGGCAACACATAGCTGAAATTCCTAGGCGCTTGACTCCCTCCCCTTCAAGGGGAGGGCCGGGGTGGGGATGGGTAAGATGACTTGATGTCCTTAACCCACCCCCATCCTGTCCTTCCCCCTGAAGGGGAAGGAACCGGGCTCATCTGGCGTTGGTTTTGCGCATCGGCATCGACGCGTCGGAATGGCTGAGTATCATGGGTAATCAGGAAAGTCATAATCATTCCGGCTGAAAAATAGCTTGAGTCGAGGTAGGCATGCTGAAACGTCAATGTTTTATATTTTGTTGCGCCCTGCTGGGTTCGCTGATGTTGAGCCCCGCGCTTGCATCTACAGCGCGGGATGCTTTTGAGCCGCTGATAAAGGCAATGGATAAAGCAGCGGCGCAGCATAAACGTGATGTGGCCACCGAAAAACTGGCGCACAAATTTCGGCCTTTTATTGTTTCGCAACAATCGGCCGAATCGTTGATGAACAGCTTGCAAAATAGCCAGACAGTCGCGTTGATGAATGCCGCTGCGGGCAAGATCGAGACTTTTAAACCCGCCTCTAAGCCCATGAGCTTAGCCAACGTCTATGTCGCATTGCTCCTGGCAAAGCAGAACTTGGCGCAATATGGCGTCAGCCAACCGACGCCATTGCAAATAAAGTGCGCCTTGAATGGCGGCGAGTTCGAGCAAAATTATTTGGGCGATGTGCGCCGGATTCGTCTGCAAGGGGTGCTTAAGCTGCGTGCAAAACGCCTTGCTTGGGAGGCCATTGCCAAGCGCATCGGGGTAAACCCGGACCCGCTGCGCTATGAGATGCAGGCGGCGAATTTTGTGCTGACGACTCGTACCGTGATTCCAAGTTTTTCCGCCATCAAAGCGTTTCCAGAGGAGTCGGATGATGGCGGGAAAGGTCCTGGGCTAGGCATCGTCACCGCGGCAGGCGCAAGCGCACAGCCTTGAACGTATTATTTGTTCCGCTCGCGCCAGGCTTGGATGCTTGCCACGATCCCTTCATCCCCGTCTTCGGTCACATATACCTGCTCTAGACCCAGTTCGCGCGCGGTTCGCGCGATGCGTTCATGGGTTACGAACACCGGCGTTTTCTTGAACCATTGTTGGCATAGTTTGCCGGCAATATCGTAGAGATTGCGCAAGGCCTCGGTGCTGGTGACGGTCACGGCATTCAATTCATTGCGCGCCCATAGGTAGCGCAGCGCGCTGTTGTCGGCCTGCGGCTTTTGGCGGCGGTAGCATTCCGCGTATTCCAGGTGTGCGCCGCGCTGCGCCAGGACATCGCCCAACAGTTCGCGCCCGCCATCGCCACGAAAAATGACGATGTGCAGCCCGGCTATATTCTGTAATTCAGGGCGCTCAAGCAGGGCTTCGCTGTCGGAGCGTTGCGTGGGTGCGATGACATCTTTTACCCCGAACTGTTCCAAGGCCTTGCGGCTGCCTTTGCCGATGGCCGCAATTTTCAAGTGCGGCGGCAACGCGCGCTGGGCGCGGATCAGGTTGAGCGCTTTGTGCACGGCGTTGGGGCTGATGAAGATGGCGAGGTCGAATTGATCCAAGCGCTCGATGAGCGCGTGCAAGCGCTGAAGGTCGGGCAGGTCGACGATTTCCAGCGCGGGAAATAAGATGGGCTTGCCGCCGGCTTGACGGATGAGTTCGGCGAGGTGCGCGGCCTGGTGCGCCGGGCGCGTGACGAGAATGCCGAGGCCCGCGAGTGGGCCCCGGGTCATGGCTGTCACGGTATAACGCCGAGTTCGGCGAGAATTTTATCGGCGCCCCGGGCCAGCAGATCCTCGGCCATGGCAACGCCGATTTTTTCCGCGTCGCTGGGCGCGCCCGTCAAGCTGGCTTGAATGAAGCGTTTGCCTGCGAGGTCGGCGACGAAACCATTGAGCAGCAGTTGCCCATTTTGAATCTGCGCATAGCCGCCCAATGGCGTCTGGCAGCTGCCGGAAAGGCGCCGGCTCATGGCGCGTTCGGCTTGTACGCAGGCGGCGGTATCGGCATGGTTCAGCGGCGCCATCAGTTCGAGCAAGTCGTCGCGCTCGGCCAAGCATTCGATGCCGAGCGCGCCTTGGCCCACGGCCGGCAGGCTTTCGCTGGGGTCGAGCGTGGCGGCGATGCGCGCGGCGAGTCCTAGGCGTTTTAAACCGGCGGCGGCGAGCACGATGGCGGCGTATTGGCCTTCGTCGAGTTTGCGCAGGCGGGTTTGCACGTTGCCGCGCAAGGGCGCGATTTTCAGATGCGGGTAGCGCGCCATCAGCAAGGCTTGGCGGCGTAGGCTGGAAGTGCCGACGACGGCGCCCGCAGGCAAGTCGGATAGATTTTTATATTGGTTGGAAACCAGCGCATCGCGCGGATCTTCGCGCTCGCCGATGGCGACCAGGGTAAAGCCCTCGGGCAAATTCATCGGCACGTCCTTCATGGAATGCACCGCGATATCCGCGCGGCGCTCTTCCATCGCCACTTCCAACTCCTTGACGAACAAGCCTTTGCCGCCGATTTTCGACAGCGGCGAGTCGAGGATTTGGTCGCCCATGGTGGTCATGCCCAATATGCTGACGCGCATCTCTGGGTATAATGCTCGCGTTCTGGCTTGAATATGCTCGGCTTGCCATAGGGCAAGCATGCTCTCACGCGAGGCAATGATAATTTCGGATGGGCGGTGGGAACTCACGGCTTGGAAGTGGTCTCAGTTAAGGTTGGCCGCATTTGCGGCGGAGAAAACATGAAAAAAATACACGTTGGAATCACGTTTTTTGCGGCTATTTTAGCATGCCTGTGGATGCCGGCTAGTTTTGCAGTGGAGCGCGGCAAGCTGCCGATAGCCACCGATCTGTCGAAAGAAGCTGAGCTGGCGCGGGAAAAGAAAATTCCGATTTTGATTCTGTTCAGCGCGCCGGGCTGCGGCTATTGCAAGCGGGTGCGGGAGGAAGTGCTGATTCCGACGACCTACAACGCCGAGTACGACAATAAAGTGATTATGCTCGAGGTTGAAAACGGCAATAGCGGGAAAATAGTCGACTTCGACGGCCATGCTATTTCCCAGGCGGATTTTGCCGCCAAACACCGCGTGGGTTTTGCGCCCACGGTCAAATTCTTCGATGCCAAAGGGCGCGAGGTTGCCGACCCGATTATCGGTTTGGTGACGGTAGACTACTACGGCGGCTTTATGGATCAAGGCATCGATAATGCCACCGCCAGGATTCGCGCCAACTCGAATTAAGCGCGGTCTGTTTTTCAATCCGGACGCATTTCAATTCAATCGTGCGCAGCGATAGCCCCTTCCACGAAATCATCGGCAAAGCCGATCGCCGCTGGTTTTCATCGCCGCAGTTCGATCTCATCGTGTGGCTTGCCGCCGATCGATCCCTTGACGGATTCGAGTTGTGTTACGACAAGCATGACAAAGAGCACTCCATCGCCTGGAGCCAAGCGCATGGCTATCGACACATGGCGGTGGATAGCGGCGAGCATCGGCCCGGGAAATACAAGGCCGCGCCGATCTTGGTGCCCGATGGGCATTTCGACCTTACGCGCATTCGCTCGGCATTTAATGCCATCCGCTACTCCTTGCCGCCCGATATTGCGGAGTTTGTAGCACGCACGCTGGAACAATACCCGGCCGTATCCTAGCGTTTGAATTCGCGAATAATTTGTTGTTGTCGCCGGCTCACGGGGAGTCGCTCCGCCAAGCCGCGAAGGCGTGTTACCCAACCGCTGCCGGCGCTTTCACCTTCTTCAGGCGTGAAATCCACGCGTTCGAAGCCTTCGATAAATGCGCGCGCCACCAGGCAATTGCGGTGCACGCGCACAAAATGTTCGGCGAATTCCTGTTCCAGTTTGACCAGGGATTCTTCCAGCAAGTATTCCTTTTCCAGGGTGCGCACCGTGATGTATTTCAGCTCGGCTTTCAGGTAAGCGATATCGCCGAGCGGCACCAATAGAATACGGCCGCGGTCGCTGATGGCGAGGTGGGTGCGTGCTTTGCCAACCGCCGCTTTCAAGGCCAGCATCGGTGCGGCGCGCAGCGCATGGGCTTTTTGCAGCGCGGCAATCAGGCGCTCGGGGCGGATCGGTTTGAGCAGATAGTCGAGGGCGTTCACTTCGAAGGCCTTGATCGCGTAGTCGTCATAGGCGGTGGTGAAAATCACGGCCGGAGGATGCTCCAGGGTCAGCAAGTGTTCGGCGGTTTCAATCCCGTCCATTTCCGGCATGCGGATATCCAGCAGCAGAACCTGGGGCTGCGTGGCGTGCAACTGCTCCAGCGCTTGTTTGCCGTTGGCGGCTTCGCCGACAATTTCAAACGGCAGCGCGGCGGCGTTGTCGCTGAGCACATCGCGTAGCCGGCGTCGCGCCAAGGCCTCGTCGTCGACAATCAAAATACGCAGGGTTTCGCTCATGCTTTGCTGGCTTTCACATAGGGCATGGTGATGTGAACCAGGTAATAGTCGCCTTGCACTTCGCATTTCAAGCGCGCCTCGGCATCGAAGTGCAGGCTTAGGCGTTCGCGAATGTTTTGCATCGCCATTTTGTTGCCGGCGTGATGCGAGCCTTCTTGCAAATACGGGTTTTTGATCACCAACTGCACCTGGTCGCGCGAATGGAAAATATTCACCGAAATTTCGCCGGCGCCGCTGGCCGGTTCGATACCGTGATATACGGCATTTTCCAGGATCGGCTGAAGGATCAGCGGCGGCACCATGGCGTCCTTGGGCATTTTATCGATGTGCCAGGCGATTTTTAGACGCTCGCCCAGGCGCAATGTTTCGAGTTCCAAGTATTGCCAAGAGAGGTTGACCTCATCCTCTAAGCGCACCAATTCGCGGTTTTCCCGCATCAATACCCGGAACAGGTCGGCCATGTCTTGCAGCGCGCGCTCGGCGCGCTGCGGTTCCGAACGCACCAGGCTCATGACGGCGTTGATGCTGTTGAACAGGAAATGCGGGCGAATGCGCGCTTGCAGGGCTTGCAGCCGCGCCTCGCCGATGGCGGGCGAGAGGATGCGGCTGCGCATATTGAAGTAGCCCAGTAAAACACCGCTGGCCAGCAGGGTGAGCAGCCAATAGCGATTCAACTGCCCCAGGCCATCCACGAGAAAAAAGCGGCTGACAATCAATTGGTAAACTGCGCTGACGCTGCCAATGGCTACGCCCAGTACCGCGCCCACCCCAAAGGGATAAGACAGGCGATGCAGCGGCTTTTTGAGCAGGCATAAGCTGACCAAGCATAAGAGCAAGGTCGGTTGCAGGATGAGCGAGATTTGCTGTACCTCGCCCAACACCTCAGCCAGCCGGGATACCTGCGCCAGCGCCCCGGCCAGCCCCATGAGGTTGGCTAAAACCAGGATGCGCAGCATCACGCCGAGGTTGCAGAAGTCCGGTAGCGCGACAGGGTATTGGTCGTTTTGCTTTATACTTGGCATTTTTCTATTGTGGTGAAGGCCTAATCCCGATGCAAGAAAAACCAGTGGCAACGACCGGCGAAGCTTGGTCCGGGCGCTTTAATGAGCCGGTCGATGAGTTGGTGAAGCGCTTTACCGCGTCCGTCACTTTTGACCGGCGACTCGCCTTGTTCGATATCCAAGGTTCGCTGGCGCACGCACAAATGCTGTCCGAGGTCGGTTTATTGTCAGCAAGCGATCTCGACAGTATACGGCTTGGGATGGAGCGCATCCGGGACGAAGTGGTTTCCGGCGCATTCAACTGGTCGGTGGACCTCGAAGACGTGCACATGAATATCGAGCGCCGCCTGACCGAATTCGCCGGCGATGCCGGCAAGCGCCTGCATACCGCGCGTTCTCGCAATGACCAAGTGGCCACCGATGTGCGGCTGTTTTTGCGCGATGCCATCGACCGCATCTTGCAGCAAATTCGCCAATTTCAACGGGCCTTGCTGAACTTGGCCGAGACCCATGCGGCCACCGTGATGCCGGGATTTACTCACCTGCAAGTGGCGCAGCCGGTTACTTTTGGCCATCACCTGATGGCGTATTACGAGATGCTGCAGCGCGATGCGGCGCGGCTCAGCGATTGCCGCCGGCGCGTGAACCGCTTGCCCTTGGGCAGTGCGGCCTTGGCCGGCACCAGCTACCCGATTCGGCGCGAGCGCGTGGCCGAGTTGCTGGGCTTCGACGGGGTGTGCGAGAACTCGCTCGATGCCGTGTCCGACCGCGATTTTGCGCTGGAATTCAGCGCTGCTGGCGCGCTCATCATGACCCATCTGTCGCGCTTTTCCGAAGAATTGATCCTGTGGATGAGCCCGCGTTATGGCTTCATCGTGCTCGCCGATCGCTTTTGCACCGGCTCCAGCATCATGCCGCAGAAGAAAAACCCGGATGTGCCGGAGCTGGTGCGCGGCAAGACCGGGCGCGTGTTCGGGCATTTAATGGGTTTGTTCACCCTGATGAAAGGCCAACCGCTGGCCTACAATAAAGACAATCAAGAAGACAAAGAGCCGTTGTTCGATACGGTTGACACGGTGCTGGATTGCCTGACGCTGTATACCGACATGATGGGCGGGCTCACGGTGAACGCAGAAAAAATGCGCGCGGCAGCGCGCGAGGGTTTTGCCACCGCCACCGATTTGGCGGATTACCTGGTGAAAAAAGGCCTGCCGTTCCGCGATGCGCACGAAGCCGTGGCGCGCGCGGTGCGCCATGCCGAAAGCCGGGGATGCGATTTATCCGATCTGCCCTTGGCCGAGTTGCAGGCTTTTTCCGCTTTGATCGAGGCGGATATCTTTGCCGTATTGACGTTGGAGGGCTCGCTGAACAGCCGCGCACATATTGGCGGAACCGCACCGGAAGCCGTGCGCGCCGCGATTCAGCGTGCGCGCGCAGCGCTATCGTAGAAGGGATGTATGGAGTTTTTCACGCGCCAATGGGTTGAGGCCTTCGCCCAGAAATGGAATCGCGATGCGGAAATGACCGGACCGTTGGCGCAGATCGGGTTTAGCGCCATCGTCGCTTTCGGTTATCCGAATCGCGAAGAGCCCAGCGTGCTGTTGCAAGTGAATAATGGCAAGGTCGAACGCGCGGGGTTGTTCAATAAAGTCGCGCAATCGCCCGCGCTCGATTGGGATCTGCGCGCGCTGCCGGAACAATGGGCCGCGTGGCAAACCAAACCGCTGACCCTGACGAACTTGGGCTTGGCGGTGCAAAACCAGCAATTGCAGTTTAAGGCTGGAGACTATCGCAAGATGATCCGCACGCCAGCCTTGGCGAATCCTTTTTTGCGGGTCTTTAAACTGCTTTAACCGGCCTACTGCGGCGTGTGCAAGCGGCAAATCTGCCGCGTTTCCGGCACCGCGAGGCGGTCTCCCGATAGCCCGCAGTTGTAGATGCGCGCGCTTTCGCGTTGCAGATGGATGCAGGTGTTGCACACCCCGAAAGGACGTTCGTTGTGCATGGCTTGCAGGTTGCGCAGCGTTTCCAGCAGCACCAATACCGTGGTTTTGATGCGCGCCGGGCTGACGTTGGCGGCGGCACTTTGCCATACCGGGGCGAGCTGGGCTTCCTTGACCAAACGTTTGCCGGCGGCCGAGAGCTTGAGCCGTACCACGCGCTTATCCACCTCATCCACATAGCGCGCCACCAGGCCTTTGCGGTAGAGCAACAGCAGGCTTTGCGATACGGTGCCCTTGGTTAGGCCCAAATATTCGGTGAGCGCCTGCGGCGTGTTGCTATAGCGGTTGGCTTGCTTGAGAAAGCTTAAGGCCTGGAGGTGAACCGGGTGTAAGCGGTAGGTGCTGCCGACGCGGCGCATCTCGGAACGGATAATATTACCCAGGCGTTCCGTTAATTCGAGCAGGGTGAATGCGTTTTTCCTCATGCCGCCCCTTTGATTTAAGGATTAACCGCAATTAAGGTTTTGAGACAATACCATATCGAGTCGAAACCGGCGTGTAAAGCCGGGGGCGGGATTCAGGTCAGCTGAATCTCTTGGCCGGCTTGTTGGCTGATGTAGGTGGAGAGGGAGGCGAACAGCTCCGAGCCGTCGCGGGTGTTGCGCCAAGCGCCATTCTCCAGGCGGTAGTGGTAGCCGCCGGACTTGGCCGCGACCCAGATTTCCTGGGTTGGGCCTTGGCGGTTGAGGATGATCTTGCTGCCATTGTCGAATTCCAGCGTCAGGATACCGGCGGCGGTTTCCGTGTCGATGTCGGTATCGCACGCTTCCAGCGCCGCTTCGATGTTGAGGAAGATGGCGTCGACGGCTTGGTTAAATTCGGTTTCGGTCATGATGGTTCCCGGTTGATATTTTGGGTTAATATTCTGGTTCCTCCAAAGCTTGCCACGAACCAGATGCGTACGCTCTTAATATTATTAGTTCTCGCTTGCAGCCTGCAAGCCTGCGGCCTCAAGGGCCCCTTGGTGCTGCCGCCGGAAACTGCCGCGAAACCTGCGCCCGCTGTTTCCCCCGCCGCACCGCAACCCGCGCAACAGGACAAGTAAGCATGTTTGAATACCGCGCAAGTCGGCTGTACGCCGAAGATGTGCCGCTGACGGATATTGCCCAAGCCGTCGGCACGCCGTGTTACGTCTATTCACGGCGCGCGCTGGTTGAAGCGTATCAGGGCTTCGATCAAGCGTTTGCCGGGCAGCCGCATTTGCTGTGTTACGCGGTCAAGGCCAACCCCAATCTGGCTATTCTCAATTTGTTCGCGCGGCTGGGCGCCGGCTTCGATATCGTCTCCGGCGGCGAGTTGGCGCGTGTGTTGGCGGCGGGCGGCGACGCCCGGCGCGTGGTGTTTTCCGGCGTAGGCAAAACCGCGGCCGAGATGCGCGCAGCGTTGGAAGCTGGAATTCTATGTTTCAACGTGGAATCGCAAGCCGAGCTGGAGCGGCTGAATCAAGTCGCGGGCGAGATGGGATGCCGCGCGCCAATTTCCCTACGCGTCAATCCGGATGTCGATCCCAAGACCCACCCCTATATTTCCACCGGCCTCAAAGAGAGCAAGTTTGGGGTTGAGTACGGTCAAGCGTTCGAACTCTATCAACGCGCCGCCGCATTGCCGCACATTGCAGTGCGCGGCATTGATTGCCATATCGGTTCGCAGATTACCGATGTCAGCCCGTTTATCGCCGCCTTGGATAAGGTGCTGGCGCTCGTCGACTGCCTGCAAGCAGTCGGCATCGCCATCGAGCACATGGATTTGGGCGGCGGCGTCGGGATTCGCTACCGCGACGAAACGCCCATCGAGATCGCGCAGTACGCCCAGGCGGTGCAATTGCGCTTGGCCGGGCGCGGCTTAAAGCTGCTGCTCGAACCCGGGCGGGCCTTGGTCGGCAATGCCGCCCTGCTGCTGACGCAGGTCGAGTACCTCAAGCAGGGCGCTGAGAAAAGTTTTGCGGTGGTGGATGCCGCGATGAACGATCTCATGCGGCCGGCGCTGTACGATGCTTACCACGACATCCTGCCGGTCGCGCCGCATTCGGGCTCGCAACACGTCTACGATGTGGTCGGTCCGGTGTGCGAAAGTGGCGATTTTCTCGGGAAAAACCGCTATTTGGTGCTGGAGGCCGGCGACCTGCTGGCGATTCTATCCGCGGGCGCCTACGGCATGAGCATGAGCTCCAACTACAACACGCGACCCCGTGCGGCGGAGGTTGTCGTGGACGGAGAGCAGATGTATTTGGTGCGCAAACGCGAAGAAGTTGCGCAACTCTACGCGTTGGAAGGCATTCTTCCGCCACATTCGTGAAAAAAATGTCGCATCGAAGCGACATTTTTATTTTTCACAATCCAGTTAGTATCGACTCAAAACGTTGTCTTGAATCCCGCTATAGACGGGCATTCCAAGGCAATCGATGCTTTTGTAAATTGGTTTCGTATCAATACTAAAGTATTTAACTCTTTGTCCGATAACAAAAAAGTGCGCTTTATTGCACAAAAGTACTTGTGCATCATTTCGGTGTGCAATACATTTCGCGTCACCAAGTGGCAATGCTCTCAACTGAGTCACGGAAAGTAAGAGTTGCGCGTGAGTCAATTGCGGGCCTGAAGCAATACAGGTGCCACTAAGGGAGTACAGACCTTATGGCTGTGCGTATTGCAAGTTGCTTTTGGTCACTTACCTTTATAAAGGAGTTTTAAGATGTCTACAGCTAAGAAACCAGCCGTTAAGAAAGCAGCAGCTAAGAAGCCCGCCGCTAAAAAAGCAGCAGCTAAGAAGCCCGCCGCCAAAAAAGCAGTCGCTAAGAAGCCCGCCGCTAAAAAAGCAGCAGCT
>JAKANO010000009.1 GCA_021812385.1 Pseudomonadota bacterium
AGGACCGTGAAACGAGAACGCGCCGATGATAGTGCGGATTACCCGTGCGAAAGTAGGTCACCGCCAGGCACCCCATAAAAACAAAGCCCTCCTCGTGAGGGCTTTGTCGTTTGGAAGGAGGGAATGTGATTAAAAAACTCCTGCTATCGGAATAACAATTACAGCCAATCGCATTCGTAAACTAGCGTCGAACGCTATGTTAAGATTTGACCGATATTCTTTTCGGCCTCCCGATGTTGCCGCTAACTTTGCCAATTTTACGACTGTTGTCAGACGGGGAGTTTCATTCCGGTGAGTCCTTGGCAGCCACGTTAGGCGTTTCACGCGCGAGCATCTGGAATGCTTTGCAATGCGCTGAAGCATTGGGTGTGCGTCTATATAAAATACGCGGCAGGGGCTATCAATTACCGGCGGCCATTGAATGGCTAGAACGGGAAAAAATTGCCTTACACATGGGGTTGAATGTTTCACAGCTTCCAATCGAAATTCATGATGTAGTCGAATCAACAAACTCACTGCTGATGCAAAATGCTGCACAATGTCTCGATCAGGCGCGGTGTGTTGCTGCTGAGATCCAAACCCAGGGTCGCGGTCGCCGTGGTAGAACCTGGCATGGCTCATTAGGTGGCTCTCTTACCTTTTCTTTGCTAAGACAATTCACTGTCGGTGCAGCGCAACTCTCCGGGTTGAGTCTTGCCGTTGGTGTTGCCATGGTGCGTGCCTTAAGTGAAGTCGGCATCAGCAATGTACAGTTAAAATGGCCAAATGATTTATTGCATGGGTTCCATAAGCTTGGCGGCGTGCTCATTGAGCTACAAGGTGATGCACTTGGACCCAGCACCACGGTTATAGGCGTGGGCTTGAACATACAACTCCCGGACAAGGTCAAGGATCAAATCAATCAGGCGGCAGTCGATTTAATGAGCTTGCAGCCGGACGATTTGTCACGCAATAAAGTCCTGGGCGTGACGTTGAGGCATTTGATGGTTGTGTTGGCGGAATTTGAAGCGAATGGTTTTTCCGCTTTGCGCGATGAATGGCAGGACATGCATGCTTATCAAGATAAACCCGTCGTATTGCGCATGCCGGACGGCTCGGAAATTACGGGCGTTGTGCGGGGCGTATCGTCGGAGGGGGCGCTGATTCTCAACACCTCTTCTGGTGAACGCCGTTTTGGCAGTGGTGAAATTAGTATGCGACCAGACCCTAAAGCGGGCTCGGAATTAGAGGGAATTTGACCATGCTGCTAGCCATTGACGCGGGAAATAGCTTTGTCAAATTTGCCTATCACGATGGTCATGCATGGCAAGAACGGCAACGCGTCGCGCTGCATGATTTTTGTATTGCGCCCAGCCGTTACCTGCAACAATTACCCGAACAAATAATCATAGCGAACGTAACTGGCCCCCTGTTTCAACAAGCCTTGGAGTCAGCTTTTCCTGGTGTTTCGATGCAATGGGTAAAAGCCGCTCCCATGGCTTGGGGAGTCAAGAATCAATATGATGCGCCGGAACAACTAGGGTCGGATCGTTGGGCGATGCTCATTGCAGCGCGAGCACTACTAATGAAGCAATCCTGTGTAGTGGCATCCCTTGGCACTGCATTGACCGTGGATACGTTGACAGCGGAAGGAATCTTTCTTGGGGGCGTAATTGCGCCGGGGTTGCAACTCATGCACTTAGCGTTGGAAAGCGGTACTCATGCGGTTTTGCCATCTATAGGCAAGGTCAGCAGGTTTCCTACCAATACAGCAGATGCAGTAGAGACTGGTCTTGTATACGCATTATTGGGCGTGATCGAAAAAACGCTCGCGGAATTTGAGACCCATATTCAGTGCCCAGCCATGACAATTCTGACCGGTGGAGGTGCGCATTTGATTGCACCTTACCTTAACAGGCCAGTGCAAGTCGTGGATAATTTGGTGCTCGATGGTTTGCTATTATTGTCCCGGGAAGAGAAGCGTCAATGAGACTTTTATTTTTCATATTACTGTTGGTCAACGTGATGGCCTTTGCCTTCTACGCCTACCGTGACCAAGGCGCAAACTCATCTAAACCTGCGCTTCCGGAGCTGAATGCAGACCGCATTCGCTTGCAGGGTGCTGCGCCAGCGGGCGGCACAGTCAACAGCGTTTCAGAAAAACCGACTTGTTGGGCATGGAGCGGATTCAAGCCTGAAAACCGGGATGCGGCACGCGCGGCGCTGGACGAGTTGGCTTTGGGCGATAAGTTGACGCAGCCATCCAAGGAGGAGTTTTGGGTCTACATTCCGCCTTTGAAGAATAAACAAGAAGCCGAAAAAAAATTAGACGAGTTGAAAGCGCTGACGATCACGGATGCCAAGTTAGTGGATGAAGGCGGGAAATGGCGGTTTGCCATATCGCTCGCTATCGATCCAAGCGAAGATGCAGCGACGGTACATCTCAATCAACTCAAGGAAAAAGGCGTGAAATCGGCCAAAGTGTTGAAGCGGGAAGCGGTCGGCGACACTTTTGTGATACAGCAAGCGGGTGAAAAAAATGTGGCGGCCCTAAAAGCGCTACAAACCCGGTTTGGCGAAACGTCGCTAAAACAGATCGAATGCCAGGCGCCTTAAAGCGCGCGAATCTTTTCCAGCATGGCCGTGGTGGAGCGGTGGTGCTGAAATGGGATAGAGTGCACACTGCCACCCCAAGCTAACACCTCATGACTGCCGACGATGGCATCCACGGGCCAGTCTCCGCCCTTGACCAACACCTCGGGCCGGCAAGCGAGAATCAAATTGCGTGGCGTGTCTTCATCGAACAGCGTCACCAATGAGACCGCATCTAGCGCCGCAAGCACCGCAAGCCGGTCGGCCTCGGCATTAATCGGGCGGTCGTCACCCTTTCCCAGGCGCCTTACGGAAGCATCGCTATTTACGCCGACCACTAAACTGGCTCCCAAGGCGCGTGCTTGGGCAAGATAAGTCACATGGCCGCGGTGCAAAATATCGAAACAGCCATTGGTAAATACCAGCGGACGCGGCAACTCCGCGACGTGGGCGGCCAACTGATCGCGTGTGCAAATTTTACGTTCGAATGATGGCGGCGGATAAGCGGGCATGGCGTGTTGTTTAGTCCAAATATTCAAACAAACGTACTACCTTGGTGACACCCGAAGTGGTGCGCGCAATTTCGGTCGCATCTTCAGCTTCTTTATGGGTGACGATACCCAATAGATAAACATTGCCCGCTTCCGTCACGACTTTGACATGCACGATATTGAACTTGTTGGCATCCACCATGCGTGCTTTTACTTTGGTGGTGATATAGCTGTCATTGCTGCGGTTGCCAAAGCTCGATAGTGGCGCGACCGCGATCTCATTAAATACTTGGCGCACGTTGGGCACCGTTTGCACGATGGTTTCAGCTTCTGTGCGTAGCGTTGGGTTCGGCGCTTCCCCGGTGAGCAGTAGTGCAAGATTGTAGCTGGTGACGTTGACGTGAACTTGATCCTTCAGTTTCTCCGAGAGGCGGCTTTGCGCTTTGATTTCGATGTTTTGATCCTCGATATAAATACCGGAAGTGCGGCGATCGTTGGCCATCGTAATGCCGGCTCCGACACCACCTGCAACGACAGGGACGCAGGCTTGGAGTAAAGGTACACAAGCAGCTAACAACAGCAGACTGGATAATTTGCGCATTATTCGGCTCCTAGTAATGAGTAATCGATGGCATCACACAGGCAATGCAGGGTCAGAAGGTGTATCTCCTGGATACGCGCCGTCACCATGGAGGGGACGCAAAGGTGAATGTCGGTATGGTACAGGGCTTCGGCGATCTGTCCACCGCCATTGCCCGTGAGCGCAATGACGGCGATTTCACGTTCGTGGGCGGCGTGAATGGCTTCCAGAACGTTCTTGGAATTGCCGCTGGTGGAAATGGCGAGCAAGAGATCGTTGGGTTGACCCAAGGCGCGCACTTGCTTGGAAAAAATTTGTTCGAAGGCATAGTCGTTGGCAATGGAAGTCATGGTCGAGCTGTCGGTAGTGAGCGCGATCGCCGCCAAGCCTGGACGCTCGCGCTCGAAACGGTTGAGCATTTCCGCGGAAAAATGCTGCGCATCCGCTGCCGATCCGCCGTTGCCGCAAGACATGATTTTGCCTTCGCTCATCAGGCATTGCACCATGCGTTCTGAAGCTTTGGCGATGGGTTCCGCGAGCACCTCTAGCGCCTGCAATTTTAAATGCGCGCTATCGGTAAAATGCTGGGTAATGCGAGTCACTAGATCCATAATGGGGTTACCGTGATTATTTTGAGTGTTGCAAGTAAGCCAAGGTCGGAGTGGAAAAGTTTTTTATAGTTCATCATTCCAAGGGATTTAATCCGCGCTAAACGCATCGCGAATCCATTCTATCGTGCCGCTATTTGCCGCGCCAAGCAGCACCGCATCGAAGCGGCAAGCCGGTGGGCGGGTAAATTGCATTAAGTATTGTTGTGCCGTTTTAATCAGCTTGGCTTGCTTGGCTGCCGTGATGCTGGCGCGCGCACCGCCGAAATCATTGCTGCTGCGCATGCGCACTTCTGTAAACACTAAAACATCGCCATCGCGCAAAATGAGATCAATCTCGCCAAAACGCGTCAGGTAATTGCGCGCAATGAGCTTCAATCCGTTCTGTTTGAGATAGTCCAAGGCGCGTAGCTCGGCAGCCTGGCCGGACTCACGGCTGGGCATTGTCGAGCACCACGACGGTGTTGGCCTGGAATTCCGCGGCGGTCAGCTCGCGCGTGAATTGCTGGTCGGCGAGACGAATCTGGCCAGTCACGCCATCCAACACCGTGCCCGAGGTCGGCATTGTGCCTTGATAAAAAAGTTGCGCTAAACGATAAGCATCAATTCCCATCGCGTAGAGCCGCTCGTCATCGGCGCTCATGTTTCTTTCCGGACGCGTAAATACCATCACGGCCGGATGATCCGGCTGCAATAACCAAGGCATGTCCAGAAAACGCACTTCAGCCAAGTCGACATTGCCTGGCGACGCCATGCCGGTAAACACTTGCGATGTTGCATAGCTGGCAATATTGTTTAATAGATAAGGTCGAGCCAGGCTTGCGTCATGTGCGTTCAGGGCAAGAAAAATTGCATCGGCTTTCAATGTCGACACGAACTCATGCAAGGTATTCAGGTCAGTGCTGGGGGAAAAGGTCAGTTGTGCCGCAATGGTGCCGCCTTGACGCTGCCAGGTTTCGCTGAAAGCGGACAGCAGCCGTTTTCCCAATGCGCTGGGAGAGCTGACGATAATCACCGATTGGTGGCCTTTGCGCCGCATGAGTTGCGCCACTTGGCGCGCTTCCGCGTCGAGCGACAGGCCGAATAAGTAGAGGTTGTGGTTGGTGATCTCTATGTCCGGCACGCTTAAGGCCACGGTGGGCACATTAACAAGATTCGATTCGGCAAGTGCTGCGATGGCGGATTTGGTCAAGGGGCCGATAATCACCTTGGCGCCATTGTTCAACGCTTGCTGGTAAGCGGTCAGCACATCGTTGGCATCATCGCTGGTCGGATAGATCCGTATCGGCGGCGTGCCGGGTTGCAGTTTGGCGGCCGCGAGCAAGCCTTGCTTAACGTCCTCCGCAGCTTGGCGAAAGGCATTGGCATTCAGCGGCAAAATGACGCCGATATGCGCACTCGCCGCATCGGCCTTACCTTGCGCCGCATTCTCTGCTAGGGTGGGCGCTGCCAACGTCACCAGCAGCAAGCCCAACCCCAGTATTTCTACACGACGCAATAGATGAACGAAAAGACAGAAAGTCATAACGCAATGGCCAAAAGTGAAGGCCTATTATATGTGGTCGCCACCCCTATTGGAAATCTGGGCGATATTACCTTGCGCGCCTTGGAAGTGCTGAAACAAGCCGATCTCATCGCCGCGGAAGATACGCGCTTAACCGGCCATCTGCTGAAGCATTTTGGCATCAGCGCCAAACTGCTTTCGGTGCGCGAACACAATGAGGAAACAGGCGCGCTGAAGCTTATCGATGCCATGCGCGAAGGGCGCAGCGTTGCCTTGGTCACCGATGCCGGCACGCCGGCGGTCAGCGATCCAGGCGCGCGCGTGGTGGCGGCGGTGCGTGCTGCAGGATTCGCGGTGGTGCCGATACCCGGCGCGAATGCCGCCGTGGCAGCGCTTTCGGTGTCCGGCCTCAACGCGCCGCATTTTCTTTTCTATGGTTTCTTGCCGGCTAAAACCGGCGAGCGCCGCAGTGCCTTGGAAGCGCTGAAAGCCCTGCCGTATGCGCTGGTGTTTTATGAGGCGCCGCATCGCATCGCCGAAACCATCGACGATTTACTGACTATTCTCGGCGGCGAACGGGAAATTGTGTTTGGCCGTGAACTGACCAAAACCTTCGAACAAATACAGGTTTGCCCCTTGCGCGAGGCCAGCGCTTGGCTGAGTGCCGATGCGAACCGGCAACGCGGCGAATTCGTGCTGATTGTCTCCGGCGCAACCGAAGATACCTCCGCCGGAGACGGTGAGCGCGTGCTGAAAATATTGCTGCGCGAGCTGCCAGCCAGCCAAGCCGCCAAGCTCGCCGCGCAGATTAGCGGCGAGAAGAAAAATGCTTTATACGAATTGGCGTTGCAGCTGAAAAAAGAATCAGGATCGGCGTGAGCGCTACTTCGTTTCACGCACCGTATCGAAAATTTTCTCCAAATCTTTTTCCCAGCGCTCGAACACCGGCTTCAAGGCGGGGTCTGGATAAAATTGCTTGAGCAAGTTGGGGCGCGCCGTGGTGAGGATGGTGTTGCCTTCCTCGGCAAAGATGGCGACTGACAAGGGCAGATAGGGCACGAGATCAGGATGCTGCGCCGCGAGCGCCTCCACTTCGCCCGGCTTGCCATAGAACACCACGCGATAGCGGTCGGTCTTGTAACCCTTGGCCTCCAGGCCGACATCAACGCGCTGCACTTTGGTCACCTTATAGCCTTGATCCTTGATCGCGGCTTGCAGGGTCGACATCGCATCCTCAAAATTTTGCGCGGAACGCACGATCAGCATTTCATCGGCGTGGGCCGGCTGCCCGGCGCAACACAGCAGCGCGAGCGCGATCATTAACTGGCGGGAAAATTTCATAGCGATGCTTCCTCCATAATCGCGGTGTACATTTTGGTGACTTGATCGCACATCTCATTCAACTCTGCATTGTTGAAAATGCGCGATAAACGTTTTGGGTTGACCGCCAGCATGCGCACTTTGCCGCCGCGCTCGACCACCGTGATGCGGCAGGGCAAAAAGAGCCCAACGCGCGGGTCGGTCGC
This sequence comes from Pseudomonadota bacterium, assembly GCA_021812385.1. Classification (GTDB taxonomy): domain Bacteria; phylum Pseudomonadota; class Gammaproteobacteria; order Burkholderiales; family Thiobacteraceae; genus RBG-16-58-11. Next base: position 7,281 of record JAKANO010000009.1, read on the forward strand.
GAGCGCCTTATTGAGCAAGCCAAAGTTGCAAAAGTAGATGATGTGCTGTGTTTGGTCTTCTTTATCATCGGCCACCAAGCCGCTATTCAGCGCTTGTTCGCGGATCAGCACGAAGTTATTCGAGCTCACCGCCTTGCGCACATTCTCGATGGTGGTTTTAAGATCGTACGGCGAGTCCATGGCGAGGATGGCTGCATCCGTAGACAATACAGTCGCGGAAGGCGCGGGTGATTTCTGCTCCAAGCTGCGCAAAAACGCCACAATATCGTTGAGATCCTGGTCCTTTAATCCTTTCTTGCTGAATGCCACCATCGGCGTGCCGTCACGCCCCGTGACCAGGGTGTGCTTGATCATGGCATCGGAAGCCGCAGCCAGGAACCCTGCGTTGTGCAGCGATGGCGCCATGATGGGCAAGTCGCGCGGGCGCGAGAGCGTGACCCCGGTGCCATGCCCGCCTTCAGCTTGTTGGCCATGACAGGCGGCGCAATTTTTGGCGAATAATGCTGCGCCGTGTTGCGCATTGCCGCGCACCGGCTTGTTGTCGTAATGCGGAATCTTGCCGTGGTACCAGCTACGCAAGTGCTGCACGATGGCGGCCACTTCGTCATCCTTGAACTGGGTGAAAGCCGGCATGACGCGTCCCGGTCGGCCCAGGCGAATCGTGCGGACCAAATAATGATCATCGACCGTCGCTTGGAAAGATGGCAGGGATAAAGGAACGCCAATGCCCCCGGTGCCGTTTTCGCCATGGCACGCGGCGCAATTTTGCGCAAACAGTTTGGCGCCGTCGGGAGCGGCAAGGGCGGGCGCTGCGCAACTCAGCAACAATACAAGCACGTTTCGAATGAGTTTCATGGCGTGATCTTTTTAAAAGGATTGAGGATGTATATATCTTAAATCTAATATACCTTGTCGCAATGGATAGTCAAGCATCAAACGACTTGCACGACGCGGCGCAGGGGCATCGGCTATACTAAAAACATTATGGTAAAAATTCTCGAAATCACCCGTCCCGACGATTGGCATCTGCACTTGCGCGACGGCGCTTTGATGTCCGCAGTGCTACCCGATACCGCACGCCGCTTTGCCCGCGCCATCATCATGCCGAATCTAAAACCACCTGTCACGACGACCGCGCTGGCGCTAGCCTATCATGCGCAGATTCTTGCGGCGCTGCCCGCGGGTTTGCGGTTTGCGCCCTTGATGACGCTGTACCTGACCGACAACACCACGGCGGCTGAAATTCACGCGGCGAAAACCAGCGGCATCGTGCATGGCGTGAAATATTATCCCGCCGGCGCGACCACCCATTCCGATGCCGGTGTGACGGCCATTACGAAATGCGATGCGGCCCTGGCGGCCATGCAAGAAGTCGGCCTGCCGCTGCTGATTCATGGCGAAGTGACCAATCCCGAAGTGGATGTGTTCGATCGCGAGCATGCATTCATCGACCAAGTGTTGATGCCGCTGGTGCAGCGCTATCCCAAACTCAAGATCGCGTTTGAGCACATCACCACGCGCCAAGCGGTGAACTTCGTCAGCACTACGCCGGATACCGTGGCCGCGACGATTACGCCGCATCATCTGCTGTATAACCGCAACGCCATGTTCGCCTCCGGCATCCGCCCGCATATGTATTGCCTGCCGGTGCTCAAGCGCGAGCTGCACCGCGCCGCCTTGATCGATGCTGCGACCAGCGGCAATGCCAAATTTTTCCTCGGCACCGACAGCGCGCCGCATGCGCGGCCGACCAAAGAGACGGCCTGCGGCTGCGCCGGCATCTACAGCGCGCATGCCGCGATCGAGCTGTATGCCGAGGCATTCGAAGCGGCGGGGGCGCTGGACAAACTCGAAGCCTTTGCGAGTTTCTTTGGGCCGGATTTTTATGGACTACCGCGCAATACCGATCGCATCACGCTGGTTAAGGAATCGTGGAAAGTACCCGCGGAACGCGCGTTCGGCCAACATACTTTAGTGCCGCTGCGCGCGGGCGAGCAGGTGGCCTGGCGCCTGGTGGATTGACATGGCCGAGCCGTTCTCCCGTTTCAAGTCTGTCTCCGTCGATGTGCTGATGCAGATGGAGCTCGAAGACTTGCCGGCGCACGCATTTCCGACCTCGCCGACGGAGTGCGCGCGTTGCGGCGCGGTGTATTACGACGGGCGCTGGCGTTGGGGGGTGGCCCCGGGGCATGTGCGGGAAGGCCTGTGCCCCGCCTGCGAGCGCATCGCGCAACATCTCCCGGCAGCTTGGATCGTGCTGACAGCGGGATTTTCGGAGCATCAAGATAACGCCTTGCGCTTGATCGAAGAAGGCGCGGAACGCGCGCGTGCCCTGCATCCCTTACGACGTTTAATCGGTCGCGCGATGGGCGCTGACGGTTTAGAGTTGAGCTTCACCGACATGCGGCTGGCGCGGGAACTGGCGGATATTGTGCAGCATGCTTTCCACGCGCAATTGACTTACTACTATGATGCTGAAGCGCGCCAATTGCGCATCGTGGTGATGAGCCAAAAGCCTAGCTAACCGAGCACACACAACCATGACCGATTTGCTTCCACTCACGCCCCAACAGCTTTATACCGCCTGCGACTTGAGCGCCAGCGCGTTTGCAACGACGCAAGAACTGCCGGATCTGAGCGAATTCATCGGCCAAGCCCGGGCCTTGGCTGCGGTGCAGTTCGGCATCGGCATGCGCCATGAGGGCTACAACCTGTTCGTCGTCGGCCCGCCCGGAGTGGGCAAGCGCTCATTGGTGACGCAGTTCTTGGGGGAGCAGGCGCAAACCCAGGAGACGCCGAGCGATTGGTGCTACGTCAATAATTTTACCGAGGCGCACAAACCACGCGCGCTTAAATTGCCGCCGGGCCGCGGCATGGAATTCCGCGAGCGTATCGCGCGCATGGTGGAAGATCTGCGGACGGTGATCCCGGCCGCGTTCGAAGCCGAGCAATACCACCGCAAGACCGAGTCGCTGCATGAGGAGCTGCAGCAGCGCGAAGAAAAAGCCGTACAGGCGCTCGGCGACAGCGCAACGGCACAGGGGATCGCGTTGTTGCACACGCCGGACGGATTCGTGTTCGCACCGATGCGCGAAGGCGCGGTGCTGCCGCCGGAAGAATACGAAAAGCTCCCGGATGCCGACAAGCAACGCATCGATGCGCAGGTGGAGGTGTTGCAGGAACAGCTGCAAACGCTGCTGCGGCAGTTCCCCGGCTGGCACCGCGAAATGCGCGAAAAGCTGCGGCAGATCAATCACGAAACTGCGCTGCTTGCGACCGAGCATTTGATCGACGAGTTGCGCGAAGCCTACGCCGACCTGCCGCCGGTGCTCGACTATCTGCAAGCGGTGCAGCAGGATGTGGTGGACAATGCGACTCTGTTCATCAAGCGCGAAGGCGCACTGGCCGAGGCGCTGGACGGTGCGCTGCGCCGTTATCAAGTCAACCTGCTGGTCGATCACCGCGCGGGTTTGGGCGCGCCGATTGTTTCCGACGATCATCCGGTCCACGACAGCCTGCTGGGGCGGGTGGAACACCTGGCGCAAATGGGCGCGCTGGTCACCGACTTCACCCTGATCAAGCCCGGGTCGCTGCATCGCGCCAATGGCGGCTATCTGCTGCTGGATGCGCACAAGCTGCTCACGCAGCCGTTTGCCTGGGATGCGCTCAAGCGTGTGCTGTACGCGCATGAGATACGCATCGAATCGCTGGGCCAGATGCTGAGCCTGGTGTCCACGGTGTCGCTCGAACCCGAGCCGATTCCGCTGCAAGTGAAAGTGGTGCTGTTCGGCGAACGTCTGCTGTATTACCTGCTGCAAGAATACGACCCCGAGTTCTCTGAGCTGTTCAAGGCTACGGCGGAATTCGAAGACCAGCTGTCGCGCGATCCCGAGGCCAATCAACTGTATGCACGGTTGATTGCGACATTGACGCGTAAGGAAGCGCTGCTGCCGTTCGAGCGTGACGGCGTAGGGCGCGTGATCGAGCAGGCGTCGCGTCTCGCGGACGATGCGGAAAAGCTCTCGACGCATATGGCGAGCATTGTCGACCTGTTGCGGCAGGCGGACTACTGGGCGCGCCAGGCGGGCATCGCGCAGGTCGGCGCTGTGCAAGTGCAGCAGGCGATTGATGCGATCGAGGAGCGCGCCAGCCATTTGAAACAGCGCCTGCAGGAAGAAATTCTGCGCGGCACGCTGCTGATCGATACCGCCGACGCTTATCCGGGGCAGGTCAACGGTTTGTCCGTGGTCGACTTGGGCAACTATGCCTTTTCCTATCCCGTGCGCATCACGGCGACCACGCGCGTGGGCGACGGCGACGTGATCGACATCGAGCGCGAAGTCGAGTTGGGCGGCGCGATCCACAGCAAGGGTGTGATGATCTTGTCGGCGTTCCTGGCCGCGCGCTTTGCGCGCTCGCATCCGTTATCGCTGGCGGCAAGCTTGGTGTTTGAGCAGTCCTACGGCTTCGTCGAAGGCGACTCCGCCTCGCTGGCCGAGTTGTGCGCGCTGCTGTCGGACTTAGCACAGGCGCCGATTCGACAAGCGATCGCCGTGACCGGCTCGGTGAACCAGCAAGGCCAGGTGCAAGCCATCGGCGCCGTGAACCAAAAAATCGAAGGTTTTTTCGATATCTGCGCCGCCCGCGGGCTGACGGGCGATCAGGGCGTGGTGATCCCCGCCGCCAACGTCAAGCATCTGATGTTGAAGCGCGCGGTGGTCGATGCCGCAGCCCAAGGTAAATTCCGCATCTACGCGGTGGATACGGTGGATCAGGCCATCGAAATCCTGACCGGCGTTCCCGCCGGCCTGCCGGACGCGCGCGGTCACTTGCCGGAAGGCAGTATCAATTTTATGGTGGCCGTGCAGTTGCTGCAGCTATCGATGATCCGGCAAAACTATGCCGGCGTCGAAAAGCAGCGCCATCGCCGCAAGAAGAAGCCGCACTAAACGTGGCGCAGGCATTGGGGGCATGATGCATGGTCAGCGCTGAATCGATGATTGAGCTTGTTGGAATTGCCTGCGCCTGGATCGTCTATGGCGCGCTGCATACCTGGCTTGCCGCCCATGCGGTCAAGCATTGGGTAGAGCAGCATTGGCCCACGATCTGGCCGGCCTACCGCCTGCTCTTCAACCTGCTTGCCGTGGTGTTGCTGCTGCCTTTGTTATGGATCACCTATCGCTATGACGGCGCGTCGCTTTGGCGGGTGCCGAGCGTCATCGCCTGGCCGGCGCTGGCCATCGCGCTGGCTGGCTTCGCCTGGAGCATGAAATGGTATGACGGCGCGACTTTTCTCGGGCTGCGCCAATGGCGTGATCGGGTGGGGCCGGACGCGGAGTGCGAAGCCTTCACGCTCTCGCCCTTGCATCGCCATGTGCGCCACCCCTGGTATACGCTGGGCTTGTTAGTGCTGTGGACGCGCGATTTAAATGCGGCCTGGCTGCTGGCGGCGATCGTGGTGACGATTTATCTGGCCATCGGCAGCCGCCTGGAAGAAAACAAATTAATCGCGCTCTACGGTTCCGCTTATCGGCGCTATCGCCGGCGCGTCCCCGGCCTGTTGCCGATTCCCGGGCGCAGTCTGAGTAAAGATGAGGCGCGCATGTTGGAAAGCCAGGCACATCAAGATTTTCATCCATCGCGTTGACACGACGCAGCGCGCCCCCGCATAATCGAGCCATGCCTTCATTCATCGCCATTCGTCCGAACCACCCGCTACCCTGCGTCATTCGCATGGTATGGCGCCGTTCGGTTCGTGGCCCGGAGAGTGTTAGCGCATAAGCAGCAATGTAAGCTAAGCAAGTTTCCAAAGGCCACAGACCATCTCTGTGGCCTTTTTGTTTTTACGAATCCGAAAAAAATGGGGAAATAAAATGTCCTTGCCCTTCGCCTTTGTCGCCGTCGTATTGATTTGGTCCACCACGCCGCTGGCCATCAAGTGGAGCGCACTCGGCGCCGGTTTCGGCTTTGCCGTATTCGCGCGCATGGCCATCGGCGTCGCGCTGTGCGCGCTGTTGCTGGCAGTCATGCGCATTCGCATGCCGTGGCACCGCAGCGCGCGGCTGACCTATGCGGTGAGCGGCAGCAGCGTGTTCGGCGCAATGATCCTCACCTACTGGTCGGCGCAATACGTCAGCTCCGGGCTGATCTCGGTGTTGTTCGGTTTGTCGCCGCTGATCACCGGCCTGGGCGCGGCCTATTGGCTCAAGGAACAAGCGCTGACATGGAACAAGATTGGCGGCATGTTGCTTGGGGTCGTCGGCTTGGCGATTATTTTTTACCACAACATCACGCTCGGCCCGCATGCCTTTGCCGGCATTGCGGCCCTGCTGGGCGCGGTAACGATACAGTCCTTGGGCTTGGTATGGATCAAGCGTATTGCCGACCACAGCTCGCCGGTGGCGATTAATCTCGGCACGCTGTCGTTCGCCTTGCCCTTGTTTGCGCTGACTTGGCTGTTGTCGGAAGGGCAGGTGCCGGCGGCAATTCCAGAACGCGCGGCGATCGCCATCGCTTATCTCGGCTTGTTCGGCTCTGTCGTCGGCTTCGTGCTGTATTTCTACATGATCAAGCACATGGAAACCGGGCGCGTGGCTTTGATTACGCTGATCACGCCGGTGCTGGCTTTACTGCTCGGACATGGTTTGAATAACGAAGCCGTGCCGTTCAATGTCTGGTTGGGTACGGCGGGAATCCTGGCGGGCTTGAGTTTGCACCAGTGGGGGGATTTAGCGCTGGCGCGTTTTGCGCGCGCCAGCCGCTAAGCAGAAGCGGCGTGGCTGCTTGATAGCAAAGCAGCCACGTGCAAGCAGGAAACTATTTCTTTGCGGCAGACAGGCCTAAGATCGCGCGCGGAATTTTCGGGGTGCTCAACTGGCTGACGCCCGACGACTTGATCGGGAGCAAATCGGATTTTGGTTCCGGGCTTGGGGGGCTGCCACTGGAGCCGGCCATCACGGGCGCGGAAAAGGCAACAGCGGTTGCGGTCACGGTCAGTGCAATTAAAAACTTATTCATGGCGAATGCTCCTGTAATAGTTGAGAAAACCCTGTTAAAGCTGGTTCAAAACCGTAAGTCCATAGTATATTTTTAAAGGTAGGATGTAAATCAAGTAAGTTATTGAATTTCTGTAGCTAACAACGGGGTGATCGAGCGCCATGCAGCGACTGAGTAGCGGAATGGATGCAGGGCTGATTTCCCGTAGCTTGCTCGTCGTGGCTTTGATTTGCGCATCCCCCGCTTGGAGCCAAGCCGGCATTGCGCAAGGCCAAAGCGCGCAAGCCCCGAGTGAAGAAGTTCAGGCCGCAGCCGAACTCAACGATCGCGCACAAGAGCTGTACCGAACAGGCCGCTACGCCGAAGCCGAGCCGCTGTATCAGCGCAGCCTGGCGCTCAGAGAAAAAATTTTCGGCCCCATGCATGCCGAGGTCGCGACCAGCCTGAATAATCTCGGCCTGCTATATCGCGCCCAAGGGCGCTACGCCGAAGCCGAGTCCAGTTACAAAAGAAGCTTGGCGATGCGCGAACAATTGTTTGGCGCAGCGCATCCCGAGGTGGCGGCCGTTCGCAATAACCTGGGTCGGGTGTATCAGGATCAAGGTCATTATGCGCAAGCCCAACAGTTTTATCAGCAGGCCTTATCGATCCGCGAGCAAGCGCTTGGATTAAACCATCCGGATGTGGCAAGCAGCCTGAATGATATGGCGTCTTTGTTGTGGGAATTAGGGCGCTATGCGGAAGCCGAGCCGCTGTTCAAGCGCAGCCTGGCGATCCGCGAGCAGGCGCTGGGCGCCAAGCATCCGGAAGTGGCGCAAAGCTGCAACAACCTGGGTCTGTTGTATTGGAACCAAGCGCGCTTCGCCGAAGCAGAGCCCTTGCTTCAGCGTGGCCTGACGATCCGGGAATTGGCGCTGGGGCCGGATCATCCTGATGTGGCGGTGAGCCTCAACAATCTCGCGCTGCTGTTTTATTCGCAAGGGCAATATGCGCAAGCCGAGACGCTGTATCGGCGCGCCTTAGCGATTCGCGAAAAGGCGTTTGGCGCAAATCATGTGATCGTCGGTTTGACCTTGAATAACCTGGCGCGGCTGTACGGCGATCAAGGCCGCTATGCAGAAGCCGAACCGCTCTACCGACGCAGCTTGACGATCCGCGAGGCCGCCCTTGGTCCGAATCATCCGGACATCGCGACCACGCTGAACAGCCTCGGATTGTTGTATGACGCGCAGGGCCGTTATGCGGCGGCGGAGCCCTTGTTCCTGCGCGCGCTCAAGATACGGGAAACCGCATTTGGCCCAGGGCATCCCTATGTCGCGCATGTGCTGAATAATCTGGCGCAACTCTACGAGCACGCGGGGCGCTACACGCAAGCCGAGCCCTTGTATCAGCGCGCATTATCGATTCGAGAAACAACGCTCGGCGCCGAGCATCCCGACCTGACGATCATCCTGGATAACCTGGCGCGGCTGTACGCGCGGCAACATCGCTTCGAGCAAGCGCTGCGCTATTCAACGCGCGGCTATGAAATTTTGCGCAAACGCTTCACCCAAGCATCCGGCATGCGCGCGGGACAACTGGCGGAGCAACAGTCCAAGCGCGCGTATTTTGCGCGCCATGTAGCGCTGCTGCAGCGCGCGCGGCGCGCCGATGCCGCGTCCTTCGCATTCGAAGCCGCGCAACTCGCGCAGGCTTCCAGCGTAGGGCAGAGCGTGGCGCAGATGGCGGCGCGCTTTGCCGTGCAAGGCGATGCGCTGGCCCTGGCCATTCGAGCGCAGCAAGATACGGCGGATCGCCTGGCGCACACGGACAAAGCCTTGATCGACGCCATCGGCCAGCCGCCGCAAAAACAAAATCCCGCGCAAGTGGCGGCGCTGCGCCAAACGCTGGGCGAACTCGATAGCGCGCTGGCCACGCAAACCAAAAACATTTCCGAACGCTTTCCCGAATACGACAGCCTGGTCAGCGCGGCGCCGATTTCCGTACGCGAAGCGCAGCAGCTGTTGCGCCCGAACGAAGCGCTGCTGTTCTATCTGATCGACGCGCAAGGCAGTTTCGCTTGGGTGGTGCGTCCGCATCGCATCGACTTCCGCCGTCTTAACATTACGCGCCAAGATTTAGAGCGTCGTGTTCGCGCGTTGCGCGCCCGGCTCGACCCGCAACAAAATTCCGATCTCCTGCCCTACGATGCTGCCGCTGCGCATGCGCTGTACCAAAAAATCTTCGCGCCGCTGGAGCCCGCCCTCAAGGGCGTACAGCATGTCATCCAAATCAACGACGGCGCTTTGCAGAGCTTGCCGTTCGCGGTATTGGTGAGCAAGGCGCCCAGTCACCACGACAAACCTGTTTGGCTCACCGAGCGCTTTGCGTTTTCCGTGGTGCCTTCGGTATCCGCGTTGCGCGCACTGCGCAGCTTCAGCCGCGCCCAAGCGAAAGTGCAAGCGCGCGAGCAAGCCTTCATCGGCTTCGGTAATCCGGTGCTGTTGGGGTTCCACGGCAGCCAGCGCGGATTGGTGGCGCGCGCATTATTTACCCAAGCCGCACTGGGCGTAACCAGCGGCATCGCGGATGTAAACGAAATCCGCCAAGCTTCGCCCTTGCCCGATACCGCGCTGGAACTCAAGGCGCTGGCGACGACGCTCAAGGCCTCTGACGCTAGCTTGCACTTGCAACAGGATGCGAGCGAGCGCGCCGTGAAAAGCCTGGATCTATCGCGTTACCGCGTGCTGGCCTTCGCCACCCACGGCGTGATGGCGGGCGAACTCAGCGGCGTAGCGGAACCGGGATTGATCCTCACACCGCCGCCGCAAGGCACGCTGCAAGACGACGGCTATCTCTCCGCCTCGGAAGTGGCGCAACTCAAACTCAACGCCGACTGGGTGCTCCTCTCCGCCTGCAACACCTCCGCGCCCGATGGCACGCCCGGCGCGGAAGGCTTGTCCGGCTTGGCCAAGGGCTTCTTCTACGCCGGCGCGCGCTCGCTCTTGGTGTCCAACTGGTATGTGGTGTCCGATGCCGCCGTGCGCATCACCACCGAAATGCTCAAGGATTACACGGCCAAGCCTGAGCTAGGCAAGGCCGAGGCGTTGCGGCAGGCGATGCGCAAACTGCGCAATGATCCGCGCTATGCACAGCCCTTGTTCTGGGCGCCGTTTGTCGTGGTTGGGGAGGGTGGCGCGGGTTGACTATGAGCGGTTTCATGTCCCGCGAAGAATGGCGCATAAGTGCCAGAAGTGGGCGACCGGTCAGCTTCTCCACACCAGTCACTCAGCACCACAACCCGCAACTCACTGCCATAGCTGACATTTCAAAACGAGGGCATAATGCATTTGCCGTTGTCTCCTTTTATGTAACGAAATAACCGGATCGGCGCTCAAGAAGATCAACAAAAATCATCAAGATAAGCCCCTATGACATCTCGCTATGTTAATAACTGCTCGGATACTTGGGTCTCTTGATTAAATTATTAGGGACGATACTTTCATGCGGACATTACGCTCCATTGCCATATTAATTATTGCAGTCGCAACTCTGGGTGGTTGTGCAACTACAACCCTAGAAAGAAAAGCATTCAGCTCTTACTCTGTTGGCCGAGAGGCGTCCGCCACAATCGGTGAAGCATTTTTAGTTGATCAAAAAGGCTCCGTTGAAAAGGTTAAGACATGGGTTGGTATCTTCAACTCGCCTGATGGTTGGAAAATTGAAGATCGCTACTCTCAGGATTTTGTCAGGAAGGAGCTTCTCTATTCCGGGAAATCCGGGAACACAATCGAAGTAAGTTATCGCGAATTCAGGGGTGGTTTTGCTGCACCTGCATTTTTCCAGAATCTAAAGTATGACCTCACTGAATCCAAAATAATAAGATTTCAGCGGTTTAGCATTGAAGTCATACAGGCAGACAATCAAACAATAAGATACAAAATATTAGGAGACTGAATGCTTCCTAATTCCGCAAATCTGACTTAAAGCTTCGCAGAAGCAGGACTGGGTAAAAGCGCGCCAATCTTCTAGTTTCACTCGTTATCCATGAGCCGCACAAATATCCATGGGGGAACAATGGCCTCAGTAGTCAATGCTGTAATTCGTGGTCTTGGAAAGCCATACGCAGATGGCACAGAGCCAATTGAAATTCACGTTCTTCCGAACCATGCCCATGGCTTGCCATTTAGCTACGGTACGCGTGTCCCAGTGGCGCTTATTGTTAATGGCGAGACCTACCATGCAGGGCTTAGAGCCACCTTAGCCAACAAATATGTATGGATTTGTCCGAACGTAAAGACAAAGGACGGAAAATCAAAAAAACTCGCTCACATTGTTGCCGATGCAGGATTCAAAAAGAATGATCGTGCAATTTTGGAGGTCACTGAAACTGGCATAGTGCTGAAAACGGGCGTAGCCAGTACGCCTAATGGAGGTACCCATCTCCTCCCAGAGGAAGTAGAAACAGGTGGGGATTACGTTGAAGGTGCAACATTTGAGGTTCAAGTTGTACGATACGAAAGAGATCTCGGCGCAAGAAGTAAGTGTATTTCGCATCACGGAACCAGCTGTTCCGTATGTGGATTTGAATTCGCAAGAATATATGGTGCAATCGGCAGCGGATTCATCCATGTTCATCACCTTATCCCACTATCGCAGATTAATTCCCAATACACCGTCGATCCAATCCGCGACTTGCGACCCGTTTGTCCTAATTGCCATGCCATGCTACATATGCGCAGCCCTCCATACTCCATCGAAGAGCTCCGTATGATCATGAAATCAAATGGCAAGCCATGATTAAGCGGTGCTACACAACAGCGCATAGCCTCTTACCTCGTCAGGGCTGCTTTCGAAAACTCTTATGCCTGATTTGGCTCGGTTACGTATACACGCTTTTCCCGATAGGCAGCATTGGTGCTTGAAAAAAGTGGTTTTTAATCGCTGCCTAAAGTCGAATCGCACTGTGCCATTGGTGCCAATTTCAATCCTGCTAGGGCGCTGTGCTGCCCGGTTCCACTTGCCATGTTCCAGCAACAATTTTCTCCAGCCAAAATAGTCCGATCACGGTTTTCACTTCGCAGATTTCGCCTGACTTCACCATGGCCAGCGCTTGCTCCAAGGGCAGGGTGAATATTTCGAGAAACTCATCCGCGTCGCGCCGGTGGCCTTCGTACTCCAAGCCCTTGGCCAGGAAATAGGTCAGCTTTTCATCGGCGAAGCCGATGCAGGGATAAACGGTGGTGACATAGCTCCACTCGCGCGCCTTATAGCCGGTTTCTTCGAGCAGCTCGCGTTGCGCGCAAGCAAGTGTTTGCTCACCTGGATCGATCTTGCCTGCGGGGACTTCGATGAAGTCTCGTCCCAGCGGGTAGCGGTGCTGGCGTTCCAAAATCAGCTCGCCCGAGTCGGTAATCGGCAGCACCACCACGGCGCCGGGGTGGCGAATGTATTCGCGGAAAGAGCTTTTGCCGTCCGGCAAGCGCACTTCGTCCCGATGCACATGCAACAGTTTTCCCTCGTAAACCTTGGTGGTGTTGATTTGCTGCTCATAAAGATCTTTGTTAGGCATATTGATTTTCTTTGGGTGCGGTGCTATATTTGGTTTGTCCGACTAAATCAGTCAACAATTGCTAGTGCGCTGATTCATCGGTTTTTTAAACGGATTAAATATTAGTAAATCGTAACATTCTAAAGGAGTTAATCATGAGTAGCTTAATCAATGGTTTGAACAGTGATGGCATCGTGACCCTTAACCGCGTGATTCTCCGCCCGGAATATGCGGTGGAAGACTTGGAAGAGCGGGTTGCCGAGCTGTGCGAAAACGTCAAGACTTATCACTCCGATACGGGGTTTGTGGGCGGGTTCGTGATGCTGAATAGCGGCGCGGTTTCCAACGAGGGTTCGACCGTGGGTCAAGCCGTCGAAAGCCCGCTGAAAGGCAAGGAAGCCCTCATCGTCACTTTCTGGAATAGCTTCGAGCAACACGAGGAATCGCATCGCTCGAAAACTTTCCAACCCTTGTTCAAGAAGGTACTGGAACTGTGCGAGAACGGCAACGAAGAAATTGCCTACGATATGTTGTGGTCGGGCAAAGCCTATACGAAGGAAGACGCCGAAGCCGCGCGCGCAGCGAAACAGAAATATGCGCAGGCAGCTTAATTGCGTTAGTCATGAAAGCAAAACAGCCCCGGTTAAATGGGGCTGTTTTGTTTGAAGCAAATGCGCAATCAGGGAAAAGCCGGAATGGTCGCTTCCTGGCTGCCGCCGGTGGCCTCGGGATGGCGCTTGGCGAATAGTTCGCGGATTTCGGCAACGCGCATGGCCGGCACATCCACCATCAACAAAATTTTGCCGGCTGCTATCTCGTGCTCGAATTCCCGCAGGCGCGAGTTCGGGATCGAGCTCGCGATCATGCTCGATACCCACATGCCGAAAACCGAACCGAGTACGGCGGTAATCAGTACCGTAATCAATTGCATGGACATCCCGGTCGGCGGGAACAGCATGACGGCAATCCCGGCCATGACGCCGGCGACGCCGCCGACGACTAAGCCGGATTCCGCGCCATGCACGATATCGGAAGTCTGGAACAGGTTCGCTTGGTGTAGCCCATCCAAAGAGACATCCTCCTTGGCGTGAAAGTGCATGTGACGATCTTCGATGCGCGCGAGCAGTAAGTCATTGACGATTTGCTTCGCGCTCGCAAGATTGGGTAATACGAAATAAAGTCTGCGTTTCATTTGCCATCTCCTTATCGGTTAGGAAATTACTGAGCGATTGGTGCGGTTTGGCAAGCCTTGCCAAGACCATCCCGTATCTTATGTATAGTAATTTAGTAGGGTTTTGTCAAAACATGCGGGAAATAATTAACTTATTGATATACTTGAAAATGAAAGCTGGCTAGACAGTCGCTGGCAGTGCGGCTGGGAGTGTGGGTTTTGCCCCGTTCTCGGCGACCGCTAGAGGAAAGTCCGGGCTCCATAGAGCAGGGTGCCGGTTAACGACCGGGCGTCGCGAGGCGATGGAAAGTGGCACAGAAAATATACCGCCGAATTCCAGTAATGGGATGGTAAGGGTGAAATGGTGGGGTAAGAGCCCACCGCACTGGTGGCAACATTCAGTGGCAGGCTAAACCCCACCCGGAGCAAGACCAAATATGGGAACTATGGCGTGGCTCGCGCTGTTCCCGGGTAGGTTGCTTGAGCGCCGTGGCAACACGGCGCCTAGATAGATGACTGTCCACGACAGAACCCGGCTTATCGGCCAGCTTTCATTCTTTTCCGTGCGCCATCCATTGGCCGCACCATGCGCTAAAAATATTCAAAATATTGCAGTACAAGCTGACTCGGCGTATCCACTATAATCGCCGAAGCATGGGGGATGATCGAGCATGACACATGGCGATGTTGGGGCAGGGCGGATGTTGCGGCGGGGTTGGATACGCGCGCTGTTGTGCGCGGCGCTTTTGTCGCCGCCGGTTTGGGCGGGACAGAATACCGTGTCCGCGACAGGCGCACCCAGCGCGGCTCCCGAAGCGCCTGCTTCTATCCGCGAGCGGATGCGCGCGCTGAATACGCAATCCGGTGACTTGGTGCAGAAGGTGAAATCCGGCAAGGCCGATGCGTCGAGTTTCCGCATCCAGGTGGTGCTCTATCGCGAATCCTTGCGTGAAATGATGGTGGCTAATGAGCAGGCTGCGGTGGCGCAGCGCATCGCCCAGCCGGCATTGATGGAGATGGTGCGCATGGCGGCGCTGCTGCAGGCCGCAAGCAATTGCGAGACGGGGCGCTATCTGGCATGCCCGGCGGATTTGATGGAACGCTTGCTGCTACAGCAAGGCACCGTAACTGCGATGCTGAAAAAATAACACAATCCCAATAAGGAGCAGTGCGATGGAGGCAGGGTGGATGCGTTTCTTGGGCGCGGTGTGGTCGATTACCGCTGAATCCGCGCCTTGGGTCTTGCTCAGTTTGCTGGCGGGCGGCTTGGTGCACGAATTTTTGCCGAGCAGCCAATTCCGCGCGGCGCTGAACCGGCGCGGCTTCACGGGCCTGTTGGGCGCGGTCGTGGTCGGTGCGCTGTTGCCGATTTGCAGCTGCGGCGTGGTGCCGCTTTCGGTCAGCCTGTATCGCTCCGGCGTGCGCATCGGCCCGGTGATGGCGTTCACTGCCGCCACACCGATCATCAATCCCGCTGCGGTGATTTTGTCCTTGGGCTTGCTGGGGCCGCAAATCACGGCGGCCTATGTGGCGCTGGGGTTGCTGTTGCCCTTGTTGCTCGGCGTGGTGAGCGAACGTTGGGGCGGGGTGGCGCAAGTATCCGCTACGGCGCCGCTCGATGCACCCGTGGCAGCGCCGTCGCCATCCGCGCCTTGGATGCAACGTGTCAGGCGCGGCCTGGTTTGGGGTATTTTCGAGTTGGGGCCGTCCATCGGTTTTTATCTCGCCATCGGTATTCTCATCGGCGCGCTGACCACGGGACTCGCACCGTCGCATTGGATCAAGGACTATTTGGGCGGCGCTTCGTTTCTCTCTTTGCTCGCGGTGGCGGTGTTCGGCGCGAGCCTGTATGTGTGCGCGGTAGCGCATATTCCGCTGGTCGCTTCTTTGCTGGCGGCGGGCGCGGGGCCGGGTGCGGCGATTGTGTTCCTGGTCACCGGCACGGCGACCAATTTACCCGAGTTGATCACGCTCTATCACACGCTCGGTAAGCGCACGGTGGTGCTGTATAGTTTGACGTTGATCGTCGCGTCGTTTGTCGCGGGGCTGTTGCTGAACGCGTGGTTGATGCCGGGCTTTACGCTGGCGTTGGACCCGATGCGCAGTTTGGACATGATGGCGCTCGGGGAAAAATTGCAGCCTTCCCTATCATCGGCTTTTGTCGTCGGGTCGGCTTGCTTGATTGCCGGGCTCGCGGTGTGGGGCGTTTATTTACGGATCAAGCAGCGGTTTTTTGCGCGCGCTCAGGGGAGCGCTGCTTGCGCCCCGGCTTGTTGCCAATGCGAGCAAGTGCCGCTTGAGTGAGGCATCGAGGGTATCCGGCAGCAGGTCTTGCAGTGGGCCGAGCCGGGCTTGCAAGGCGGCGCGCTCTGCTGCGCTCAATTCGGTGACTTCCATTCCTGCCTTTTTTAACTGCTGCAGCGCATCCGCTTCGCGCTGTAGCGCTGCGTTTTGCTCCCAACGCGTGGTCTGCGTCAAACCCGCCTGAAGCCGTTTGCGCTCGGCAAGCGGGAGCCGCTGCCATTGCGCGGCGGGCATCGCCACGATCCATGCTGCATAACGATGACGCGTCAGCGTGAGATTGAGATGCACGCGGTACAGGCTTTCGCGCCATAAGGTTTGCAGCGTTGCGGCGCGGCTGCGCACGAGACACTCTTGCGCCATTTGCGCCTGCGAATTCGGGCGCACGCTGCGCGGCCAGGCATCGAGCGCGCGCAGTGTTTTTTCTTCGATGGCGTCGGGCGCGAGTTGCGCGAATTCGATGCCGGCCAAATTCTCCGGGCGATTGTAGGCTTGGTTGCCGGACAGGCTTTGCATGCCTTCATCCCAATAGCCGAGGATGCGCCAGCCGGCGCGCGCGGCTTCGTGCTGCAGGAGCGCGCCGAGTTCGCCGGCTTGGGTGCGGTGCACGGCCGCGAGATCCTCGAACAGAAATGGCAGTGCGAGCACATCGGCAGCGGGAACTGCTTGGGCGAATACGCGCAGCGGCACGATGGCGATGCCGGCGCGATCAAGGGGCGGCAGGGAATCCGCGGACGCGGCGGATTCCAGCGCCAAGGCCGCATTTTGGCCTTGCCATTTTTCCGCCGCGGCCCACGCCAAAGCCGTGCGCTCGGCGGCAATGCTAACCTTGAGCGGCTGCGTGACAGGGCTAGCGAATACGGGGGAGAGAAGGCCGACAGCGCAGAGCAGAAAAAAACGGCTCAGCCACTGTCGGCGAGAGAACATACCGGGATGCTTAACGGACGATGACTCCGCGTGGAATCGGGTTGGTGCCGCTGAGGGCGACCGTCTGCACCAGTTGTTGCTGATGCGTATCGATCACCGCGACCGCATTGGCGTTTGGGCAAGCCACGAAGAAATGATTGCCGTTGGTGGAAAAATCCCCGGCATAGGGCGTGCAATTGGTGGGCAAGGCAATGTTTTTCACGATCGCCAGCGAGCGCAGATCCAGCACGCTGATGACGCCGGGCACGCTCGGCGTGCCGGTGGTGATCAAGTAGGCATACTTGCCATCCGGGGAGAATTCATTGGTGGATGGCCGTACGCCCAGACCATCGGCCTGGGTGATGCGCTTGATCTCGCGCATGTGGTAAGGGTCGGAGACATCAATCACCGAATAGCCGCCTTGCCCTTCCAACACTTCGACCAGCGCGATCTTGCCGTTCGTGGTTAGCATGAAGGGACGCACGCGGGCAGACGGACTGGTTTGATCGAGCGGATAGAGGCGCAACTGGGATGCGACCTGCTTGGTTGTGATGTCGACCGCGGTCACGGTTTCACCGCCGATATCCGGCTCGAACAGGAACTTGCCATTGGGGGTGATGCTCATGTCGCAGGGGCGCATTTTGCCGAGGGTTCTCGATCCCGCGCCGGCTTTGGCCGACAAGGGCACCGGAATGTGCGTGAGAATGGTGCCGAAAGTGGCGCTATGCGGGTCGGTGTCGATTTCCTGGATTTCGTCGATCTCGCGCGCGGAGTTCCACAGTGTTTTTCCGTTTGGGGTGATGCCGGAGAAATTTTCGCCGGCCGTCGGCAGGCCGGGCGTGACGCCGTAATAGGTATAGGCATTCACCGAAACTTGGTTTTCAGGCTCAAGCAACTCGGCGAGATTTTCGTCGTGCTCCATTTTAAAGCCGGAGATGTTGCCGGTGGGCAGGCCGATCCACCACCATTCCGAGTTGCCTTTATATTGGTTGGCCGGCCAATGCGGCTGCACCAATGCGAGGTTGACCCGATCCACTTCTTTGAACGGCGCGGCCGCATTGTGCGGGTCGCGGCGCAGCAGCGTTACGCTGCCGTCATCGTTGGTGATCAGGATACGGTCATTGCCGTGGCCTCTTTCATGCGATTCTTCGTCGGCCCAGGCAGCCAGGCTGGAAACACTCATCAAAGCCATGCTGGATAAAAGTGCGAAGGAACGGATATTCATGTTTCACTCCTCGATTTTGGTGGATTTATTTTTTTGATTAAGGGTTTATAAAACAAAACCTATGAAATTTCAAACAGCAATTTAGAAAGTTCTAATACTCTTGGTCTATTTGAGGTTTGGTACGTGAATGCTGCGCCGCGCTCACCATTCGCTGCAACGGCGATAGTACATAAGGCCTAAGAGTGAACATGTAGATGGATGTTGGATGCTATGATGAATAGTGCGTTTGATCCGGTGAATGTATCTACTTTGTTGGTTTAGCCAAGGAGAAAGCAAGTGAGCCATATCGTCATTATGGGTGCAGGGATAGGCGGAATGCCCGCCGCTTATGAGATGCGCGAGACGTTGGGTGAGGCGCATAAGATCACTGTGATCAACGCGGTGGATTATTTCCAGTTTGTTCCCTCCAATCCATGGGTGGCGGTCGGTTGGCGCACGCGGGATAAAGTCACCTTGCCTATTCGGCCCTATCTCGAGCGCAAGGGCATCGACTTCATCGCGCAGGCGGTGAGCAAAATCGACGCGGAGCAAAACACGCTGATCCTGGCGAATGGCGAGACGGTTAAATACGATTTTCTCGTCATCGCAACCGGCCCGAAACTGGCGTTCGACGAAATACCCGGCGCCGGCCCCGAACATTTCACCCACTCGGTATGCACGGTGGATCATGCCGAAAAAACCTGGGCGGCCTATGAGCAATTTGTGAAAGAGCCGGGCCCGATCATTGTCGGTTCGATGGCCTTGGCCAGTTGTTTCGGGCCGGCGTATGAGTTCGCATTTATTCTGGATACCGATTTGCGCCGGCGCCGCATGCGCAATAAAGTGCCGATGACCTTTGTCACCAGCGAACCCTATATCGGCCATTTGGGCTTGGGCGGGGTGGGCGATTCCAAAGGCTTGCTGGAACACGAAATGCGCGATCACCACATCAAGTGGATCACCAGCGCCAAGGTCACTAAGATCGAGGAAGGCAAGATGTTCGTCGCCGAGCATGGCATCAATGGCGAGGTGGTGAAAGAGCACGAGCTGCCCTTTAAATTCTCGATGATGATCCCGGCATTCAAAGGCGTGGATGCAGTGGCCGCGGTGGAAGGCCTGTGCAATCCGCGCGGCTTCGTGCTGGTGGACGAGCATCAGCGCAGCAAAAAATATCGCAACATCTTTTCCGCGGGCGTGTGCATCGCCATCCCGCCGGTGGAACCGACGCCGGTGCCGACCGGCGCGCCGAAGACCGGCTACATGATCGAATCCATGGTCACGGCCATCGTGCATAACATCAAGGCCGATATCGACGGTACCGCCGCCGATACCAAGGCGACCTGGAATGCCATCTGCCTGGCGGACATGGGCGATACCGGCGCGGCTTTCGTCGCCCTACCGCAAATCCCGCCGCGCAATGTGAGCTGGTTCAAGAAAGGCAAATGGGTGCATGTGGCGAAAGTCGCGTTCGAGAAATACTTCATGCGCAAGATGAAGAAAGGCACATCCGATCCGCTGTACGAAAAGTATGTGCTGAAAATGCTGGGGATTAAAAAGATCCAAGACTAGGGCGAAAGCAATTCGATTTGGGATTGTCTACCGCATTTGATTTTTGACACTTCAAATGAATGCCTCTAGGATGCCGCTTTTAGGATAAATGCATAAGAGGCTTTTAATAATGAAATTCTATAAATCCTGGGTGAAAACCCTTTGCGGTGTGGGTTCTGCCTTGTTCTTGTTTGGCGCATCCACCAATACGCATGCCACAGTTGCACTTTTTGCAGGCACACACACCGTAGATACGGTTATACCTTTAACAGGAGGAAGCTGGCAATATCAATATCAACTTTTCAACGACTCTAACACTAGCGTGGGATTTCTACCCAATGGTGTAACTGAGAATTTAATTTCTTGGGACTTGCCATGGTTTTCACTGGGTGGAATCTCGCTCGCATCCATTACTTCGCCGACAGGATGGAGTTATAGTATTGAAACTGTCGGTGCTCCGAATCTCGCTACCGGTTGGGCTGGGATTTGGGGTGATGGGGCTTATGTTTTCTCCCCGCCCTTCGACACCATTACTCAAGTGCTCCATTGGTACGATGCTTCCGGGACAGCAGCAGTCCAATATCAATCTTCGTTATCTGGGTTTGGCTATACTGCACTTTACGCGCCTACATACGCCCCCTATCAGGCAGCTGTCGAAATTGCCCAGATAAATATTTTCTCCAACACTACACTTGTTACTGCTGATCCGGTCTATCCGAATTCGCCCTATGTATTCGGTACGGTTCCGGAGCCAGGTGTAATGGCTTTGCTGCTTGTAGGTTTAACGAGCCTGGCTTTCGTGCGGCGGAAAAAAACGTTGTAATCATTAAAGAGGCGCTAGATATTCTAGCGCCCCTTTTTGTTTTATTACGATCTCTAAAATTCGAGGTTTTACTTTCCCGCCTGTAAGGCGGCACCCCGATTTATTCCGTTCCTCTTGTAACTTCCCGCAACACCCGAAACCCCAGCACCGAATAGCGCGTATCCGGCGTGGCCGCCGCGCGGTAGTTGACGCGCATCAGGTGCGGTTCGCAGTGGTAAGAGCCGCCGCGGCGCACGCGTTGCGTGCCGCTGGTTGGGCCTTGCGGGTCGGTGCTTGGAGAAACCGCGTAGTAGTTCTCGCTGTAACGGTCGGCAACCCATTCCCAGGCATTGCCCAGCATGTCGTACAGACCCCAGGCGTTGGCCGGTTTGCTGCCGACTGGTTGCGGTTCGTCCTTGGAATTTTTGATATACCAGGCCTGTTCGGCGAGTTTTTCCTTGGGGAAGGGGCGTGCGTCGGTGCTGCCGGCGCGCGCGGCGTATTCCCATTCGGCTTCGCTGGGTAGGCGATAGACCTGGGTTTTTTCCTTGGCGTTGAGTTTCTTGATGAAGCGCTGCGCATCGTTCCAAGAGACCGAGACCACCGGTAGGCGCTGCCAATCCGTGCGTCGCCAATATGCACTCGGACCGGGGCGCGTGCCCATCAATTTCAGCCACTGGCCTTGTGTCACTTCGGTTGCGCCGAGCCAAAAAACGCGGCTGATACGTACTTTATGCGCGGGCGTTTCGTCTTGAATCGACTGCACATCGCCATCCGGCAACTCGAATGCGGTGTCGTCCACTTGGGGGTTGCCCATGATGAAGCTGCCGGCGGGGATGCGCACGAAGCGCATGTCGAGGCTGTTATGCCACGACTCGGCCAAGCCGGCGCCGCTGCCAAGCAGCGAGCAGAGCAGCAACGCCAGGCGCAAGTGGTTCATGCTGCCGGCGGCAATTCGCTATCGGTGAGCCAACGCACGGCTTCATCGTAGTCGCTGAAGACTTCGATATCGGCCTCGAAATAGAAGCGTTGCAGCCACGCGCTCCAGGTAATCCATTGGTTGTCGGTGACGATGGCGACTTTGCCGAATTGATATTGGTGCTCGCGGGTGAATTTGATTTCTTCCCAGGCCACGTCCACGGTGTAGCGCAGCATATCGCGCAGATCGACCAGCAGATTGGCGATGCCCTGCAATTTGATGTCGTACAGCACATGCTCTTCGAACTGCTTGAAATCGGCGAGCGTGAACTCGCCCAGCACGGCGACGTTGACCAGATTATTTTTGAAATCGATGGCAATCATGTGCGAATTTCCTTGTTGTAATTTACTTAACTATAGTGGACGCGCGCTGTGTCCACAACACGCTGAAGATGCCGCTCAACACAATCAGCGCCATACCGAGCCAGGATAGCTTATCCAGCCACTCGCCCCACAACAAAATGCCGAACAAGCTGGCGAATACCACTGTGGTATAGGCGAGGCTGCCGACCACCAGCGTCTTGCCGACGCGGTAGGCGCGGGTCATGGCCAACTGCGCCAGGGTGGCGCTGGCGCCCAAGCCGAGCAGGATCGGCAAGTGACGCCATGCGAGCGGATGGAAAATGTGGAGCAGCATCCAAGCGCCGGCGCCGAGGGTGGCCACCAAGGTGAAATAAAACACTACGCGCCATTCCGGCTCGCCTTGTTTGCCGAGTTGATTGACGTTGAAATAAGCGATACCGGCCAAGAAGCCGGAGGCCAGCCCCATCAGGCCCGCAGCCGATTGCTCCGAGCCCAAGGTCGGGCGCAGCAGCAGTACCACGCCGGAGAAGCCGACCAAGATCGCGCCGACCAATTCCCAGTGCAATTTTTCTTTCAGGAACAGCGTGAGCAAAATGGCCAGGAACAACGGCGCGGTGTAGTTGAG
This sequence comes from Pseudomonadota bacterium, assembly GCA_021812385.1. Taxonomy (GTDB): domain Bacteria; phylum Pseudomonadota; class Gammaproteobacteria; order Burkholderiales; family Thiobacteraceae; genus RBG-16-58-11. The sequence continues at coordinate 29,645 of JAKANO010000009.1, forward strand.
CGTGATCGCCGTCGCCAGCGGTAGCGCGCTGATAGCGTAAAAGAACAGCATCAGCGCGAAAAACCCGGACAAGCCGCGCCACACATGCGTCGCGACATGGGGCGTGGCCAGCGGCAGTTTTTGCACGCGCACGATGGTGAAGATCACCACCAAGCCGATCGCGGAACGGTAGAACACCAGTTCGGCGCTGGAGAAATAAGCGCTGCCGAGCTTGACGAACACGCCCATGATGGCGAACAACAGGCCGGCGACGACCATCCAGCTAGATTTCATGAGAACTCACCACAGAAAAGATCGATTCTTGTTTGGGGAAGTGGTGATACAGAGGCGTTACAAATGTGGTTCGATCTGCCGCCGCAGGTATTCGTGGAAGTGCACCATGCCATCTTCCATCGGCGATTGGTATGGGCCGACTTCATTGTCGCCGCGCTGCCACAGCGCCTTGCGGCCGTCTTGCATGCGCTGGCAGATTTCGTCGTCCTCGATTGCGGTCTCGCGATAGGCGGCTTGCTCGGCTTCGACGAACTCGCGCTCGAATAGCGCGATGTCTTCCGGATAGTAAAACTCGACCACGTTGACGCAAGACTCGGCTGAGGTCGGCCATACCGTGCTCACCACCAGCACGTGCGGATACCACTCCACCATAATGTTGGGGTAGTAGGTGAGCCAGATCGCGCCATGCGCCGGCGCTTTGCCTTCGCGGTATTTCAAGACTTGCTCGTGCCATTTTTGATAGGTCGGCGAGCCGGGTTTGGACAGGGCTTTATGCACGCCTACGGTTTGCACGCTGTAGTTCTCGCCGTATTCCCATTTCAAATCCTCGCAATTGACGAAGTGGCTCAGGCCCGGGTGAAACGGCGCGACGTGATAATCCTCCAAATAGACTTCGATGAAGTTCTTCCAGCTATACGGATGGTGGTCGATCTTCACGCTATCCAGCATGTAATCGGAAAAATCCAAATCTTTCAGCACGCCTAATTGCGCCAGATCCTGCGCGACATTGCGCGGGCCGTTGAACAGCAGGCCGTTCCAATTTTGCAGCGGGGTTTTAGCGAGATCGAGACAAGGGTTGCCGGGGAAGTGCGGCGCGCCCAACAACTTGCCTTGCATGTCATAGGTCCAGCGATGCAGGGGACAGACGATGTTCTTGGCGTTGCCGCGATCCTTCAGGATCAGCGCTTGGCGATGGCGGCACACATTCGACAGCAGTTCGATGCCGTGTGCGTTGCGCACCAACACCTTGCCCGCATCGGGCCAATCCAGAACGTGATAATCCCCGACTCGGGGCACCATCAATTCGTGGCCGATATAACCTGGGCCATTGGCGAATAAATGTTGTTTTTCGAGCTCGAAAATCTTGGAATCGAAGTACCACTCAATGGGGAGCTGCGTCGCGTTCGGCCGCAGCACCGAGGAAGTGGGGAGGTCAGACATACAGTTTACCTATCGAGTTGGGGCTCACACAGCGACAGAACCATATGCCGCGTTACCGCACAAACCCGGTCGTTCCAAATAACGTTTGGAAGCCGTTGTTCTAAAATGATAATTATGTCCGAAATCAGGGGGTGGGGCAAGGCTGGGCAGTGGCTGAGCACCTGCTGACCTACTGGATTGCGCCTGCATCCGACATTGACCAAATAGGCCAAATTACGGTATTTTAAGGGTTTTCACGCGGAGTCAGCATGAGTAAAACCGCGAAAGTACCGGCATTCGAAGATGCCTTGGCGGAATTGGAGAAAATCGTCGCCAATATGGAATCCGGGCAGTTGCCGCTGGAAGAGTCCTTGGTGGCCTACAAACGCGGCACGGAACTGCTTAAATTTTGCCAGCAAAAAATCCAGGATGCGGAACAGCAGGTGCGCATTCTGACCGAAGCGAATCAACTCGAAATTTTCCCTAGTGATAAATCCGTCTGATTTCCAGGCCTGGCTTTGCAGCGTGCAAGCCCGCATGGAGCAAGTCTTGGCACGCACCTTGCCCGCAGCGGAGATTGTGCCGCAACGGCTGCATGCGGCCATGCGCTATGCGGTGCTGGGCGGTGGCAAGCGCGTGCGGCCGTTGCTGGTGTTCGCGGCCGGTGAAGTGGCTGGCACGCATGCGGATCGCTTGGAAATCGCGGCGGCGGCGGTGGAGATGATTCACGCTTATTCGCTGGTGCACGATGATTTGCCGTGCATGGACGACGATGTGTTGCGGCGCGGCAAGCCCACGGTGCACGTCGAGTTCGACGAAGCCACCGCGCTGCTGGTGGGCGATAGCCTGCAAAGCCTGGCGTTCCAATTGTTGGCGCAGTATCCGCTGGCGCACGATGCGCACAAGCAATTGGAGATGGTGACCTTGCTGGCGGTGGCCGCCGGTTCGCGCGGCATGGCGGGCGGTCAAGCCATCGATTTGGCTTCGGTAGGCAAAACCCTGAGCTTGCCGGAATTGGAATTGATGCACATCCATAAGACCGGGGCGCTGATTCGTGCCGCGGTGATGCTCGGCGCTTTGTGCGGCGAGCTGAGCGCAGCCAAAATGGCCAAGCTCGATCACTTCGCAAAATGTATTGGCCTCGCGTTTCAAGTGGTGGATGATGTGTTGGATGCGGAAGCCAGCACCGCGACTCTGGGCAAGACGGCGGGCAAGGATGCGCAGCAAAATAAGCCCACCTACGTCAGCCTATTGGGCGTGGCGCAAGCCAAAGCTTTAGCCGAGCGCTTGCGCCAAGATGCGCAAGATGCGTTGGATGGCTTCGGCGCCAAGGCGCAGCGCTTGCGCGCGCTGGCCGATTTCATTGTATTGCGCTCCTTTTAAAGCGGCGGTTCCATGGCAGATTCCCTACTCGAAAGCATCAACGATCCGCATCAATTGCGCCAACTCGCGCGCAAGGATTTGCCCAAGCTTGCAGAAGAGTTGCGCGCGTTTTTGATTGAAAGCGTTTCCAAAACCGGCGGCCATCTCGCGTCCAATCTGGGCACGGTAGAACTGACGCTGGCGCTGCACTACGTGTTCAACACGCCGGAAGATCGGCTGGTGTGGGACGTGGGGCATCAAACTTATACGCACAAAATTCTCACCGGGCGCCGCGAGGCGATGAGCCGGCTGCGCATGCTGGGCGGCATCGCTGGTTTTCCCAAGCGCGACGAGAGTCCCTACGATACCTTCGGCACCGGTCACTCCAGCACTTCGATCAGCGCCGCCTTCGGCATGGCGGTGGCGGCCAAGCGCTTGAATCTGGAACGGCGCGTGGTGGCGGTGATCGGCGACGGCGCGCTCACCGGCGGCATGGCGCTGGAAGCCTTGAACAACGCCGGCGCCAACGACGCCAATCTGCTGGTGATCTTGAACGACAATGAAATGTCGATCTCGCCCAATGTCGGCGCGCTCAATCACTATCTCGCCAAATTATTGTCGGGCCGTTTCTATAACACGGTCAGGAAGCGCGGCGGCATGGTGCTGGACGTTTTGCCACCGATCAAGGAGCTGGCCAAGCGCGCGGAAGAACACATGAAGGGCATGGTGGTGCCGAGCACCTTGTTCGAGGAATTCGGCTTCAATTATGTCGGCCCGATCGACGGCCATGATCTGGATTCGCTGATCGATACCCTGACCAACATCAAGCAGCTCGAAGGCCCGCAGTTTCTGCACATCGTCACCAAGAAGGGCCAGGGCTACAAACTGGCCGAGGACGACCCGTGCCTGTATCACGGCGTGGCGAAGTTCGATCCGGTCAGCGGCGTGGCGCAAAAAGCCGGCAGCAAACCCACTTATACGCACATCTTCGGCGACTGGCTGTGCGACATGGCCGTCGCCGATTGGCGCTTGGTCGGTATCACCCCGGCGATGCGCGAAGGTTCTGGCATGGTGCGTTTTTCCGAGGAACATCCGGATCGCTATTTCGATGTGGGCATCGCCGAACAGCATGCGCTCACCTTCGCCGCCGGCATGGCCTGCGACGGCATGAAGCCGGTGGTGGCGATCTATTCGACGTTTTTGCAGCGCGCTTACGATCAACTGATCCACGATGTGGCGCTGCAAAATCTGCCGGTGGTGTTCGCCATCGATCGCGCCGGCCTAGTGGGCGCGGATGGTCCGACCCACGCGGGCGCTTTCGATTTGTCTTTCCTGCGCTGCATCCCAAACATGACAGTGATGGCGCCGTCGGACGAGAACGAATGCCGGCAGATGCTGTACACCGCGTTCACCCTGAATGGCCCGGCAGCGGTGCGCTATCCGCGCGGCAGCGGTGTGGGTGCGAAAATCGAGGCCGAGATGCAGGCGCTGCCTATCGGCCAAGGCCGCGTGTTGCGCAACGGCGAAAAAGTCGCGCTATTGGCCTTCGGCAGCATGGTGCAGCCGGCCTTGGCGGCGGCGGAAGAATTGAATGCGACGGTGGCCGACATGCGCTTCGTTAAACCGCTGGACGAGGCGCTGATCAAGCAATTGCTGCAAAGCCACGACCTGCTGGTCACCCTGGAAGAGAACGTGATCCAAGGCGGCGCGGGCAGCGCGGTGGCCGAGTATTTGAGCAAGATCGGCTCGACCAAGCGCGTGGTTTTACTGGGCTTGCCGGACCGGTTTGTGGAGCATGGCGACCCGGCGGTGCTGCTGGCGAGCTGCGGTCTGGACGTGGTCGGCATCGTGGATACCATTAAACATAGTACCCGAGTTCTTTACTCAACTATTGACCTGGCGTATACTGTCGTCAAATGAACTCGAATTGCCAGGATAACGCCATGAATCAATGTGAAAATCTTCCGATCGCCGACGTCCAGTCGACGCCCGATACGCGCCAGATCGCGATCAACCAAGTCGGCATCAAGTCGGTGCGCCACCCGGTACGGGTCGCGGACAAGAGCGCGGGCGTGCAGCACACCATCGCCAATTTCAATATGTACGTGTATCTGCCGCAGCATTTCAAGGGCACGCATATGTCGCGCTTCCTGGAAATTCTGAACGGCTATGAGCGCGAGATTTCGGTCGAGTCGTTCGAGGACATGTTGCGGCAAATGGTTGTCAAACTCGAAGCCGAATCCGGTATTGTCGAAATGACCTTCCCTTACTTCATCAATAAAACCGCGCCGGTTTCCGGCGTGCAAAGCTTAATGGATTATGAAGTCACCTTTACCGGCGAGATCGATAAAGGCGCTTATCATCAGACCATGAAAGTGGTGGTGCCGGTCACCAGCCTGTGCCCGTGCTCGAAAAAGATTTCCGACTACGGCGCACACAACCAGCGCTCGCACGTCACTATCACCGCGCGTACCAACACCTTCATCTGGATCGAGGAAGTCGTGCGCATGGCCGAAGAACAAGCTTCTTGCGAGGTGTATGGCCTGCTCAAGCGTCCGGATGAGAAATACGTCACCGAGCGCGCTTACGACAACCCCAAGTTCGTCGAAGACATGGTGCGCGATGTGGCGGCAGTGTTGAATGCAGACAAGCGCATCGATGCCTACGTGGTGGAGTCGGAGAACTTTGAATCGATCCATAACCACTCGGCGTATGCGCTGATCGAACGCGATAAGACCAAGAAATAAGCTGCCAAGAAGTTGGAAAATAAAAAAAGGCGAGGAGCTGTCTCCCCGCCTTTTTTGCATTCAAAGCCGCGCGTAAAAGGTTAATAGTTTTTAGTCAAAGTCAGCACCGTCCCTTGGCGCTTCATTTCCAGCCGCGACAAAAAACTATTGCCGAGCAAGGCAACATCGCCCGGCATGTTATCGATGACCGCGGCTTCGACCAGGTTCAAGGAAATATCGCCGACCTTCACGTTGCTGAGTATTACTCGGTAGCTTCGCGCATAGCCCGAGGCGGTGGTGACCGCGCCGCGCTGTGCCTTATCCAAGTCGATGCCCATGGCGCGTGCGTGAGCGCTGCTGATGGCTATCCAGGTGGCGCCCGTGTCGACCAAAAATTTCACGGGGCGGCCATTGATGCTGCCGTAAGTCAGGAAATGTCCGCCGCCATCGGCTTCCAGTTTGATCGATGGTTTGTTGCCGGAGACTTGTGCGGTCGAAATGCTTTGACCTAAATTGAGCGTTTGTTTTTTACCGTCAACCTCGAGTACGGCGCCGCTGGAATTAGCGCTCAGAAGTTTGACGCCATCGATCGTCTGTCCGACCGACACCACGCGCGGACTACCTTGATTGATGCTGAGCATGGCTTTGCCGTTGAATAGGGCCGAGATTTCGACATCGGTTGCATGGGCGGTTGCCGTGAGGATTAGCCAAGCGCTTGCCCCTGCCATAAAATGACGCATCCTTACCATTGTCAGAGCCCCCTTATGAAACCTGTTGCCATCTTTCGCCATGCCCCGACCGAAGGGCCAGGCTATTTTGCCACATTTTTGCACAGCAAAAATATTCCTTTGGAATTGATAAAGGTGGATGAGGGCGCGCCAGTACCGAGTGACCCCGACGCATATAGCGGCCTCGTGTTCATGGGCGGGCCGATGAGTGTGAATGACGACTTACCCTGGATTGCCCCTATATTGGCGTTGATCCGTGCTGCGGTGCAGCAAGAGGTGCCGGTGTTGGGCCATTGCCTGGGCGGTCAACTCATTGCCAAGGCGCTCGGCGGCGTTGTCACCCGAAACCCGGTCAAAGAAATTGGTTGGGGCGAAGTTTCGGTTGTCGACAATCCGATTGCCCATGACTGGTGCAATGCGATACCCAATAAATTCTCAGGCTTTCATTGGCATGGCGAGACTTTTTCCATCCCGCAAGGCGCAACGCGCATTTTGGAATCGGCGTATTGCCCGAATCAGGCTTACGCCCTGGGAAAACATTTGGGGATGCAATGCCATGTCGAAATGACGCGGGAGATGATCGAAACTTGGTGCGCGGTCGGGCAAGAAGAAATCGCCGCCGCGCATAGCCCGGCGGTGCAAACGCCGCAGCAAATGGCGCAGGACATGGATCAAAAATTGGTGGCGCTGAATAGCGTGGCCGCGCAACTTTATATGCGCTGGATACAGGGGTTGAAAGCCTGAAAACGATGCGCCAGATCAAACAAACTTTCGCGGCTGTCCTGCTGTTGTTGTTTTTGGCGGCGGCGCAAGCTGCGCCCTATAGTCCCTATAGCCAGGGCCTGCTGTGGAAAATCGAGCGCGCCGGGCAAGCGCCCAGCTATGTGTTTGGCACCATACACTCCGAGGATGCGCGCGTTCTGAGTTTGCCGAAACCGGTGCAGCGTGTGTTCGACGGCAGCAAGACTTATGTCATGGAAGCATTGCTGGACGAGAGTGCGCTACTGACGATGTCTTCCTCCATGTTATTCAATGACGGGCGCTCGTTGAAGGACGTGTTGAGCGCGTCCACGTATTCGAAAACCGTTTCCGCTATGTCGGATTTCGGGCTGCCGGAAGCCGGGCTGCAATTGATGCAGCCCTGGGCCGTGGCGATGACCCTCAGCACCCCCAAACCCAAGACCGGCATGGTGTTGGATTTATCCTTGATGCAACAGGCCATGGCGCAAGGCAAACAGACGGCCGGCTTAGAGACGGTAGAAGAACAAGTGGGGATCTTTGCAGGCTTGCCGATGAATGAGCAAGTCCTGCTGTTGGAGGACGCGCTCAAGCAACTATCCGATATCCAGCAGACGTTTGCCACTTTGCACGAACTTTACTTGGCGCGCGATTTGGCTGGATTAGAGCGCTTGAATGCAGCGCAACAAGCCATGGGAAACCAAAAATTGGAACAAAAACTGATGCTGCAATTAGTGGAGAAACGCAATCAACGCATGGCGGCGCGCATGGAGCCTTATTTCAACTCGGGCCAAGCGTTCATTGCCATTGGCGCGCTGCATTTGCCGGGCGCGGCGGGCGTATTGAATTTGCTGGCGCAGAAGGGCTATCGCGTCAGCGTGGTGTATTGATCGCTTAGCGCTGCAAGAGTTGCTCGCAACGGGCAAGGATTTTCTCGATCTGCTGTGCTTGATGGAAGTCGCGGTATTTGTCTTGGAATGCGGCGGCGGCAAGGTGGTAGCGCTGCTGCGTGATCAAATCCATAATCCATTTTTGAAATTCTGGCTGCTGCCCCGGATTGGTCACCATCATGCCGGCGCCTAAGCGGATGACCGCGCTGGCCTGCATGAATTGTTCTTGATGCGTCGGAAACAACAGCATGGGCGTACCGGCCAGCAGCATTGCACTAACAGTGCCCATGCCGGCGTTGCAGATGGCGATGTCGGCCTCAAGGCTGGCTTGTCCCATATGCAACGGCGTGTTGGAAAACAGCAAATTCGCTTGCGTGTACTTTTGCACCAAGGCTTGATCCAGCATCGGGCTATGCACCACGGCACGCACTGGTAGTGCAGACAAAGCGGCAATGATGTTTTCGGTATGCGCAAACCCAGCTTGGAGGTAGACGAATACCTTTGGGCCGGAAGTGCTTGGCCAATCAAAGGGCGTTCCTTCATCTAAGCTAAGCGCGGGCCCGACATATTCCGCAACACCGCGCTGCGGATAGAGATCCAGTTCCGGGAAGGTGCAGAGCAGGTTGGTATCCACATCGAATAAATCGCATAAGGCATTGAGCGGCGGGAGTTGCTGTTCTTGCGCCACGGCGTTGATTACCGAGAGTGCCAGATTTTCCGTCTCGAGCAGTTTGGCTGGCGTCACCTGCGCCTCGGGGCGAAAAGACGGCATCGGCGTCGTTTGCGGCGGCGCATAAAAACTGCTGCCGAGTGTCATGCGCTTGAAGGATGCACCGCGCGACGCGAGTAAAGGTGTTGGGCCGTGATCCACGATCAGTAAATCCGGGCGCAATAAGTCCAATTGCTTGCGCCAGGCTTTGACCAAACCCGTGACGCCAGGCTTGGACAGATAGCCGACTTTAAACAGAATCTCCGCATAGTTGACGGGATGCGTCAGGCGCTCCAACGGTAGCTGCCACAGCGGCGCCTGCAAGTAAGTAAAATGCTCCGGCCCCAGCAAGGTTTCGGCGTGCGTGAGTTCCTTGATCACGAACGTGACCTCGTGACCGGCGGCGCGCAGCGCCTTGGCCAGCGGCAGGAACGCCGCCAGATGGCCGTAGCCGGCGCCCAGTTCCCAGGCATAAACGATGCGGCTCATGAGCCGAAGCGACCTTAGTCGCGGAAGTTATTAAATTGCAGTGGGAAATCGCTGATGGATTTCTTGGCGAGCGCGATGGCTTCTTGCAGGGTGTCGCGCTTGGCGCCGGAGACGCGCACGCTGTCGCCCTGGATGCTGGCTTGCACCTTGAGCTTGTTGTCCTTATAGAGCTTGACGATTTTTTTCGCGAGCTCGGATTCGAGTCCGGTTTTGATGGTGGCGGTGCGTTTGACTTTGTTGCCGCTGACTTTTTCGACCTTGCCGATTTCCATGCATTTGATGTCGATGCCGCGCTTGATGAGCTTGGCGTTGAGGACTTCTTGCACTTGGTCGAGCTTGAATTCGTCGTCGGCAAATAGCGTCAACACGTATTCTGCCTGCTCCACGCGCGCATCCGAGCCTTTGAAGTCAAAGCGCGTTGAAACTTCTTTGTTCACTTGCTCGACCGCATTTTTGACTTCTTGCTTGTCTACTTCGGAAACGATATCAAAAGAAGGCATGGTGACTCCTATTTTGCGTGTGGTTTCGTTTTTGTTTCGCGGATGGTTTTGCTGCTGATCGGCCCCAAGGTACTGTCATCGAACTCCGCAGCGGCTTCAATGGCGAGGCGCGCCAAGGCTTCGGCGTTCAACTTGGGCTGGTCATAAGCGGCATAGAGCGCGCCCATGGCATAGTCGGCCCCCGCGCCATAAGCATAGAATTTAGAGAACTCTTGTACGGCACGATGCGGCGCCACGCCGAAAATCCCATGCGGGTTCGCAATGAGAATATAAAAACGCGAAGTTTCCAGGTCGTCTTCTTTGTCTTCTGTCGCAATCAGGAAGTAGCGCTCTTTCATCACCGCGTGCAGTTCTTGCCAGGTGCGGAAGATGCTCGTCACCGAGTCGAAGCGCGGCGCTGTTTCCAGTTGCGAAAAATACTCGGTGAGAATGAGCTTAAAGGTGGTGGAACCGGTGATCGCCAGATAGCTGTCGCCCACTTGAAATATCTTTTCGTGGTTCGTGACATAGGCTGCGGATTCCTTGCTGCTGCCCCATTTGGTCAGGGTATCCGCGGCAATGGCGCATTGGCCATTTTTACGCACGACAGCGAGGGTGGTCATGGCTTATTTGAAGTGGCAAACGTAATCGAGGGTTTCGACGGTTTCGATGTCGAAGCTGCTATTGCCGGGCACGCTGAAGGATTCGCCGCCTTTGTAGGTCTTCCACGCGTTCTCGCCGGCCAGTTTGATCTTGCATACGCCGGCGTTGAGTTCCATGACCTCCGGCGCACCGGTGTTGAATTTGAGCGTGCTGGGGAAAATCACGCCGCAGGTTTTCTTGGTGCCGTCCGGAAACAGCACGGTGTGCGAGACGCACTTGCCGTCGAAATAGAGGTTGGCTTTTTTGACGATGCTGACGTTATCGAATTGAGACATGCTGGTTTCCTTTTTTTGAACCGCCAAGACGCCAAGAGCGCCAAGCTTTCTCTGTGGTTCTTGGCGTCCTTGGCGCCTTGGCGGTTAATAGCTTTTATCGATGCTTACGTTTTGCCGCGATGCGCATGCGCAGCGCGTTCAAGCGAATGAATCCGGTGGCGTCGGCTTGGTTGTAGGCACCTTGATCGTCTTCGAAGGTGGCGATGCTGGCGTCGAATAGCGAATCGGTTTTGGAGTCGCGGCCGACCACGGTGACGTTGCCCTTGTAGAGTTTTACGCGCACCCAGCCGTTGACGCTGTCCTGCGTGTTGTCGATCAGGCCTTGCAGGGCCAGGCGCTCCGGCGCCCACCAGTAGCCGTTGTAGATCATGCTGGCGTAGCGCGGCATCAAATCGTCTTTCAGGTGCGCGACTTCGCGGTCCAGGGTGATGGACTCGATGGCGCGGTGGGCTCTGAGCATGATGGTGCCGCCCGGGGTTTCGTAGCAGCCGCGCGACTTCATGCCGATGTAACGATTTTCTACCAAGTCGAGGCGGCCGATGCCGTGCTTGCCGCCGATGCGGTTCAGCTCCGCGAGCATGGTCGCGGGCGAGAGGCGCTTGCCGTTGAGCGACACCGGGTCGCCGTGTTCATATTCCAACTCGATATATTCGGCCGCGTCCGGGGCTTTCTCCGGGGCCACCGTCCAGCGCCACATGTCTTCTTCCGGTTCGGCTGCCGGGTCTTCCAGGTGGCGGCCTTCGTAACTGATGTGCAGCAGGTTGGCATCCATGGAGTAGGGCGAGCCGCCGGCCTTGTGTTTCATCTCGACCGGGATGCCGTGTTTTTCGGCATACGCCAGCAGCTTCTCGCGCGACAGCAAATCCCATTCGCGCCACGGCGCGATGATCTTGATATCGGGGTTGAGTGCGTAGGCGCCGAGTTCGAAGCGCACCTGATCGTTGCCCTTGCCGGTGGCGCCGTGCGAGATGGCGTCGGCGCCGGTGCTCTTGGCGATTTCGATCAGGCGCTTGGCGATTAGCGGGCGCGCGATGGAGGTGCCGAGCAGGTATTCGCCTTCGTAAATGGTGTTGGCGCGGAACATCGGGAACACGAAATCGCGCACGAATTCTTCGCGCAGGTCGTCGATGAAGATTTCTTTCACGCCGAACTGTTTGGCCTTGGCGCGCGCCGGTTCCAGCTCTTCGCCCTGGCCGATGTCGGCGGTGAAGGTGACGACTTCGCATTGATATTCGTCCTGCAGCCATTTCAGAATGACCGAGGTGTCCAGGCCGCCGGAGTAGGCGAGTACGACTTTTTTGATTTCGCTCATGATGGCTCTACTAATGGGGTTGGTTTTGTTTGGTGATCGTTTCAACCGTGCCGGGGAAGTTGCCGATATTGAGTCGGTCGATATCGACGCGCTCGCTGGCCTGGTCGATCTGGATGCCGACCGGCTCGCCATTGGCGGCGTAGTTGATGGTGATGCCCGGCGCGGGTTCCCACGCGGTCTCGGCATCCTTCGGCTTGAGCTCGATATACAGCGCATCCATCTCGCGGAAGTAGACGATATTCATTTGGGCGTCTCGATGCGGCCGAGCAGCAGATATTCCATCAGCGCTTTTTGCGCATGCAAGCGGTTTTCGGCTTCGTCCCATACCACGCTGTGCGGGCCGTCGATCACTTCCGCGGCAACTTCCTCGCCACGATGCGCGGGCAAGCAGTGCATGAACAAGGCATCGGGCTTCGCGGCTTGCATCATGTCGGCATCCACTTGCCAGTCGGCGAAGTCTTTCATGCGCTCGGCGTTTTCTTCTTCGAAGCCCATGCTGGTCCACACATCGGTGGTCACCAAGTCGGCACCTTCGGCCGCTTCCATGGGGTCGGCGAATTCTTCGTAGTGGTCGGTGCCGTACAGACCGGCGCGTTCCGGTTCGACTTCATAGCCCGGCGGGGTGGATACGTGCACGTTGAAGCCGAACACCTCCGCCGCCTGTAGCCACGTATTGCAGACGTTGTTGGAGTCGCCGATCCAGGCCACGGTTTTGCCCTGGATCGGGCCGCGGTGTTCGATGTAGGTGTAGATGTCGGCCAAAATCTGGCACGGGTGGTATTCGTTGGTCAGGCCGTTGATCACCGGCACGCGCGAATTGGCGGCGAAGCGCTCGATGATTTCCTGCTCGAAGGTGCGGATCATGACGATGTCGGACATGCGCGAAATCACCTGCGCCGCATCCTCTACCGGCTCGCCGCGTCCTAATTGCGAGTCGCGCGTGTTGAGATAGATCGCCGAACCGCCCAGCTGTTGCATGCCGGCTTCGAAGGACAGCCGCGTACGCGTGCTGGCTTTCTCGAAGATCATCACCAAGGTGCGGTCATGCAGCGGGTGATAAGTCTTGTAAGCCTTGAATTGTTGCTTGATCCAACGCGTGCGCTCGAACACATACTCCAGCTCTTCGCGCGTCAGTTCGTTGAATTGCAGGAAATGTTTGATCGACATCATCAGGCCGCTTGCACAAGAAATTCTTTGATCAGCGGGGTGACGCCGGCGATCAACTGCTGCGCTTCCTGCGCGTTTATGATGAGCGGCGGTACGAGGCGGATCACTTTGTCCGAGGTGACATTGATCAGCATCCCCTGGGCCAGCGCTTGCTTGACGAGATCGCCGCAAGGACGATCCAGCTCAATGCCGACCATCAAGCCATGACCGCGAACTTGCACCACGCCGGCCACGCCTTGCAGCGCTTGCCGAAATCCGTCGACCAACAGCGTGCCAATGCGCACTGCATTTTCGCGCAGGCCTTCTTGTTCGATGGCTTCTAATGTCGTGAGACCAGCCCGGCACGCCAGGGGATTGCCGCCGAAGGTGGAGCCGTGATTACCCGGCTTGAAAATATCCGCTGCGTTGCCGCGCGCCAGGCAGGCGCCGATCGGCATGCCGCTGCCCAAGCCCTTCGCCAGCGTCATCACATCCGGCTTGATCGCCGTGTGTTGATGCGCAAACCAAGTGCCGGTGCGGCCGATGCCGCTTTGCACTTCGTCCAACATCAGCAGCCATTGCTGCGCATCGCAAATCTGCCGCAAGCCGGCGAGGTAAGCGGCATCGGGAATATTGATGCCGCCTTCGCCTTGCACCGGTTCTACCAGCACGGCGACGATGTTTTTATTGTGTGCGGCGACTTGGCGCACCGCTTCCAGATCATTGAATGGCACGCGCACGAAACCGGCGAGCAAGGGCTCGAAGCCGGCTTGCACTTTGCGGCTGCCGGTAGCGGTCAAGGTTGCCATGGTGCGGCCATGGAAGCTTTTGTCCATCACGATGATGGTCGGGACTTCGATTTCTTTCTGATGGCCGTAGAGCCGGGCCATTTTAATCGCGGCCTCGTTGGCTTCGCAGCCGGAATTGCAGAAGAACACATTGTCCATGCCGGCGATGTCGCACAGCTTTGCGGCCAGCTGTTCTTGCAGCGCGATGCCGTACAAGTTCGAGGTGTGAATCAAAGTTTTGGCTTGCTCACACAGGGCTTGCGCCAGCTTCGGGTGGGCATGGCCCAGGGTATTGACGGCGACGCCACCCACGCCATCCAGGTAGCGCTTGCCGGCATCATCCCAAAGCCACACCCCTTCGCCACGGGTGAAGATGACGGGAAGCCGGGAATAAGTGTTCATTAAATGTGACATGGTTTTTACAAATTCAGTAAATAAAAATGCACACGGCGGCCAAGGCCGCCGTGCACTAACGCGGAAAAGCTGATTTTAGCCCAAAACAGCGAGAACGTGCTGATGCGTGTAGCCGTAGGACATGAAGAACAGCATCGGAATCGACAGCATGGTATTGGTGCGCGATGCCAGGAAGGCGACACGGCGGGCTGTGGCCTTTTCTGCGTCACTGGCTGGCTTCATGCCCAGGATCTTCTTCTGGTTAGGCCAAATCAGGCCCCACACGTTGAATAACATGATGGTGCCCAGCCAGGCGCCTATGCCGATGCCGGCTAAGCCAGGTTGCAGCGTGAAGGCGCCAATGAAGTTCTGGCCCAATAGCGCCGCACCAGCCAGCCAAGTCACCAAGGCGGCCCAACGGAAGAAAAATAAGGCGCGCGGCGCAACATGCTTGGTGATGCCGGCATTGGTGCCATCTGCAGTCGCGTCTTTAAGCGCCGCCACTTGCACGAAGTTGAAGTAATACAGGAGGCCGATCCACATAACCCCTGACATGATGTGCAGCCAACGAGCGAATATTAGTTCCATGTTCTTATGCTCCTAAGAAGTTCTTAACAATGATATACAAGATAGCGGTCAGGATCAGGCCGGAGATGACCGTGCCCCATAGTGAATCCAAGGGGTTCTTCATGTGATTCCTCCTCAAAAAGCGTGGTATTGGTTGGGAAAGGTGTAGCGATAAAGTCGGATATTTTTAGCGAAAGCGCTGTTTGGCGCAAGCTGAAAATGCCAATAGCCCTAATGCGGATTCAATGCCAAAAGAATTTACTCATTATTATTAGTTGGTTATGTTATTAAAGTGGGGGCTGAATAACGCAATTCTTATAAATATAGAATGAACTTTTCCTCAAGCGGATGGGATTTGTGCCGAAATAAGGAGCAGATGAAACCAATTACCAGCCGCAAGCTCAAAAGTAATATTTTGACAACTTTGAAGTGAAAAACATGCATACCTCTTCCCAGGACCTGATTATCAAGGGCGTGACCAGCGCAGGTAAAACGTTTCGACCCGGGGATTGGGCGGAGCGCTTGTCGGGCGTGCTGTCCTCATTCGGCGCCGACAATCGAATGAGTTATTCGCCGTATGTACGGCCGGTCACGCTCAATGGGATTAAGTGTGTTGCGGTGAATAAAAGCCTGAAAGAGGTTGAGCCTCAAGGCTTCCGTTTTCTGATGGGTTTTGCCCAGGACAATGATTTACAAGTGGAAGAGGGCGCCGATTTGGCGACCGAAGCCCACGAAGCGGTGGCCATCGCGAATTGATGGCCACCGCACCCGCTAGAAAAACTTAAGCGAGTGCTTTGACTTGTGCTGACAAGCGGCTCTTGTGGCGAGACGCTTTGTTTTTGTGGATGATTTTCTTGTCGGCGATGCGATCGAGGACGCTGACGGATTCTTGATACACCTTCTGCGCAGCGGCTTTATCGCCTGCTTCAATCGCTTTTTGCACCTTCTTAACCGCAGTGCGCAGCTCCGAGCGCAAGCTCGCATTGTGCATATTCTGCTTGATGGACTGGCGCGCGCGCTTCCTAGCTTGTGCTGTATTGGCCATTCATAACCCCTTAAGATTCTTTAGAACTAGCGAAACCCGCCATTCTATGCGGCATTCCCTTATTTGGCAATATTCCCGCGTGGCTTTTTGCCCTGTCAGTAAAGAATTCCCAAAAAAGCGCGATATTCAATCACGGGAGCCGCGTTGCTGGCTGCCGGCTTGAAGCAATCGTGGATTATGGAAAACCAAACCAAATCAGAAACTGAACCCTTTGCCTTTGCGGATTTTCTAGCGCTGTCAGTCCACGACATGAAAAATTCCCTGGGCATGCTGATCGGCGCGCTGGAAAACACCATCAAGGAAGCGCGGGTGAGCGATTCCCCGCTATCGCCGCAACTCGGGCAGATGGAATACGAGGCGAAACGCCTCAATAATAATTTGTTGCAGTTGCTTTGCATCTACAAAATCAGCAACCGTTTATACCCCGTCGATATTCAGGAACATCCCATTCGCGCCGTGTTGGAAGAAATCGTGATGCAAAATCGGCCGCTGCTCGAATTTCGCCAGATAAAACTAGCGCTCGATTGCCAAAGCGATAGCGTTTGGTATTTCGATAAAGAGTTGCTCAGTGGCGCCCTGAATAACGCCTTGAACAACGCCATTCAACATACGGCGGATCAATTGCGCTTGGTGGCGCGGGTCGCCGATGGCCAGCTCGAAGTGCGCGTGGAAGACAACGGCGGCGGTTATCCGGATGCGCTGCTGCACGGGGTGGTGTCGGCGAATAAGGGCATTAATTTTTATCGCGGCAGCACCGGCTTGGGCATGTATTTTTCTGCGCTGGTCGCGAACCTGCATCAAAACAATGGGCATAGCGGTAGTTTGACGATCGAGAACGGCGGCGCCTATGGCGGCGGCTGTTTCGTGTTGCGCTTACCGTGAGGAACAAGCAATGGCAATGAATCTAAAAGACGCGCAAGTATTGATCATCGATGATTTCGAGGGCATGTGCAAAATGCTGCGCGAGTTCATTCGCGCCGCCGGCGCACAGCGCATCGACACGGCCAATAATGGCAAAGATGCGGTCACCGCGATGACCAAGCGCAAGTACGACATCGTGCTGTGCGACTACAACCTGGGCGAGGGCAAGAACGGCCAGCAGGTGCTGGAAGAAGCCAAGGTGCGCGAGTTGATCGGCTATGCCACGGTGTGGATCATGATTACTGCCGAAAAAACCATGGACATGGTGATGGGCGCGGCGGAATACGAGCCCGACGATTATTTGTTGAAGCCGATCAACGAAGAGCTGCTCAAAGGGCGGCTGGAACGCTTGATCAGCAAAAAATGGGCGTTGCAAGATGTCGAAAAAGCCGTCAAACGCAAGGATTACGGCAAAGCCGTCGCGCGCTGCGACGAGTTGATGAAACTCGATCCGACCATGGCGCAAGATTTGCTGCGGCTGAAAGCGCGCTTCTTGCTCGCCAAGGGCGATTACCCGGCGGTCAAAGCCTTGTTCGAGAGCCTGCTCTCGGTGCGCTCGATTAGCTGGGCCAAAACCGGTTTGGGGAAAGTGTATTTCCTCTCCGGCGAATACCTCAAAGCCAAGGATATTTTGTCCGAAGTGCTGGAAGAAAACAGTTCCAGCTTGGAGACGTATGATTGGCTGGTGAAGACCTATCAAGCGCTCGGCGACAACGAGCAAGCGCAGGCCTTGATTACCCAGGCCTTGGCGCTATCGCCGAATTCCGGGCCGCGGCATAAAGTGCTGGGCGAGCTGGCGAACACCAATGGCGATAAGGCCTTGGCCGAGAGCGCCTATCGCAAGTCGATCAAGTTGGCCGAGCATTCCATTCTCAAGACTTCCGAAGCATTTACCGGGCTGGCGCAGTTGTGTACCGAAAAAGGCGATGCGCAAGAGGCGTTGAAGCTGATGGCCGATGTGCGCAAGACCTTCTCCGATCCCGTGAGCACTTTACAGGCATCGATTACCGAGGTGGCGGCGCACCAGAAACTCGGTCATACCGCGCAAGCGCAGAGCCTGTTGCAAGACGCGGAACGGCAACTCAAGGGCATGGGTTCTAAAGCCGGCGTGGCGGAAAACTTAGCCTTGGCCAATGCCATGTTGTCGCTCGGCGATAAGGAGAAAGCGCTCATGCTGTTGACCCAGGTCGCCAAGAATAATCACGATAGCCCGGCGGTGCTGAGCCAGATGGATAAGTTCTTTAAAGAAGCGAATTTGCAGGAGGAAGGCAAGAGCTTGATTCAAGCGTCGAAGGACGAAGTGATTGAGATCAATAATCAAGGCGTCCGTTTGGCGCAGGACGGCAAGCTCGAAGAGGCGATAGAGTTGTTGCGCCAAGCCGTCGCGCAGTTGCCCAACAACTTCCGCATTCGCCTCAATTTGGCCGGCATGTTGCTCAAGCGCCTGCAGGAAAATGGCAGGGAGGATGCCTTGCTGTACGAGACGCGCAAGGAACTGGAGCGTGCGAACATTTTGCGCCCGGGCGATGTGAAGTGTCTGGAATATATGCAGCTGCTGGATCGGCTGGTGGCGGCGTGAATGCCATCGAAACTAAAGGCTGGCGATCTTTCCGATGAACGCACCCGCTAATTTTTCGCTATTGCGCGAAGCCATCAATAGCGTGCTTGCGGCCAGCGAGCGTGCGCCCTTGGACGCGGCCGAGTTTACGCCCGAGGCGGTTTCCGCGCTGATCGCGCAATTGTTGAAGGAGCGCGCGGCCGCACAAAAAGAAGCGCTCGCGGTGCAAGAAGAACAGCTCAAAAGCGAGCAAAAATATCGCCATGTAGTCGAAAGTCTGCGCGAGGTGATTTTTCAGACGGACTGGGAAGGCAGTTGGCTTTACTTGAATCCCGCATGGACGGAGATCACCGGCTTTTCCTTGGGCAAGAGCATCGGCACCAATATCCTGAACTACGTGCATCCGGACGATCAGCAGCGCCATTATGAAATGAGTTTGCCCTTGATGAAAAAGGCCGATGCGCGCTGCCGCCACGAGGTGCGCTTCGTCACCAAGGACGGCGGTTTCCGCTGGTTTGAAGTGTATGCCTGGCCGGCCTTGGACGAGCGCGGCAACATCATCGGCGCCATGGGCACCTTGAACGACATCACCGTGCGCCGCGATGCCGAAGATAAGTTACGCGAGCAATTGCACTTTAACCAGATGTTGATCGAGACCTTGCCCAATCCGATGTTCTTCAAAGATCGCGAGGGGCGCTATCTGGGCGTGAATAAATCCTGGGAAGCCTATTTTGGCGTGCAGCGCGAAGCGTGCGTCGGCAAACACGATACCGAGCTGATGGCCGGTAGGGATTGCGACGGCGCGCTGCATCAGCAGCGCGATACCGAGCTGCTGCAACAACCGGGGATGCAGTCGTATGAGGCGAGCATCGGTTGCGGCGAGGAGAAGCGCGATGCGGTGTTTTACAAGGCGACGTTTCTGAATATCGATGGTTCGGTGGCCGGCATCATTGGCGTCGTCACCGATATTTCCGAGCGCAAGCGTTATGAGCGCGAGTTGGAGCAAGCGAAAGAGCTAGCCGAAGCGGCGAGCCAGGCCAAGAGTGAATTTCTGGCCAATATGAGCCATGAAATCCGCACGCCGATGAACGGCATCCTCGGCATGACCGAGATTGCGCTCGGCACCGAGCTCGATGCGCAGCAGCGCGAATATTTGAGCATGGTCAAGGTTTCAGCCGAATCCCTGTTGACCATCATCAACGACATTTTGGATTTCTCCAAGATTGAGGCCGGTAAATTGGCCATCAACGAAGAAGATTTCGATTTGCGCGAAGCGCTCGATGGCATCGTGCGTTCGCTCGCGGTGCGCGCCAAGGAAAAAGGCCTGAGCTTGACGTGCGAGGTGGCGAGCAATATCCCGCACTACATTCGTTCCGACCCGGTGCGTGTCGGTCAAGTGGTGGTGAACTTGCTTGGCAATGCGATCAAATTCACCGATCAGGGCTCGGTTGCGGCCAGCGTTTCATTAGAACAAGTCAACGCCCAAGGCATGCAATTGCAGTTTGAAATTCGCGACACGGGCATCGGCATCGCGCCGGATAAATTAGCCATTATCTTTGACTCGTTCTCGCAAGCCGACACCTCAACCACGCGTAAATATGGCGGCACCGGCTTGGGCCTCACCATCTCCGGCCGTCTGGCGCAAATGATGGGCGGCAAAATTTGGGTTGAAAGCACGCCGGGGCAGGGCAGTGTTTTCCGCTTTACCTTGCATTGTGCCTTTGCGGATCAAGAAGCCGCGGAGAAAAAGGCGCGCCAGGTCGTTGTGTTAAATGCGAGCGCTGGCGAGCAGCGCAGCGGACGCATTCTGCTGGCCGAAGACAATCTGATTAATCAAGCCGTCGCCAGCAACCTGCTGCGGCAGCGCGGTTATGCATTGACCATCGCAAACAATGGGCGCGAGGCGGTGGAGCGCTATCAGGAATCTGTTTTCGATATTGTATTGATGGATGTGCAAATGCCGGAGATGAGCGGCTTTGAGGCCACTGCCGCACTGCGTGCGTTGCAAGCGATGAGTGGAACACCTATTCCGATCGTCGCCATGACGGCGCACGCCATGCAAGGCGACGAACAAAAATGCCTGGATATGGGCATGGATGCCTACATCTCCAAGCCGATCAATTCCGCGAAATTGTTTGCATTGCTGGATCGCTATTTGCTGGGCGTGGAATCTGCCGCACCTGTAACGACTGCCGTGCAGGCGACGGACGCCATGGACGATGCGCAAATTTTCGATGTGCATACCGCCCTGGAAAACCTGGGCGGGGACCTGGATCTGCTGCGCCAAGTCGCCAACATGTTCATCGAGAGCCATGCCGAGCAACTGGCGGAGCTGGAGCAAAAAATCCGCAATGCGGACGCGCTCGGTTTGCGTGAAGTCGCGCATCGGTTCAAGGGATCGCTCGGCGCATTTGCCGCGCACCATGCCATGGACCGCGCCAAGGCGCTGGAAATGATGGGCAAGGCCGATGATCTGGGCCAAGCGCCGCAGGTATTTGGCGAGTTGCGGCACAGCGTGGCGCGCTTGATTGCGCATTTAAAAGGCATCTAGTGTCGCGAACCGGAAATAACGCAACATGAAACCGCGTCTTTTTTCGCCACGCGTCGTTGCAATCCCTTGCCGTATACCCCATACGGCTGCGGGATTACGCCTAGCGTGACAAAAAAATCCATCGGTTTCCTTTGTTTCGTTATTTCCGGTTCGCGACACTAGAAGCGCCCCTAGCGTTTATAATCGGCGCGTTCCCTTAACCTGCTAGACCACCATGAATCTATTGAGGGCCCTGGCGACGATCAGCTCCCTGACGCTGCTGTCGCGCATCTTAGGCTTTGTGCGCGACACGGTGATCGCGCGCGCCTTTGGTGCGAGCTTGATGACCGATGCGTTTGTGGTCGCCTTTAGAATTCCCAATTTGTTGCGCCGCTTATTTGCCGAAGGCTCTTTCTCGCAGGCCTTCGTGCCGATCTTGTCCGAGTACAAAAGCCGGCGCGGCGCAGGAGAAATGCAGCATTTGGTCGATCATGTGGCGGGCATGCTGGCCTTGGCATTGTTTATCGTGACGCTGATCGGCGTGATTGCCGCGCCGATCGTGATCTATATCAGTGCGCCCGGTTTTGCCGCGGATGCGCAAAAGTTCGATATCACCGTGCGCATGCTGCGCATCATGTTCCCCTACATTTTCTTTATTTCGCTGGTGGCGCTGGCTGCCGGCATTCTCAATACCCACAGCCGGTTTTCAGTGCCCGCATTCACCCCGGTGGTGTTGAATCTGTGCTTGATCGCCGGCGCCTTGTGGCTCGCGCCGTATTTTCATCCGCCGGTGCTGGCGCTGGCTTGGGCGGTGGCGCTCGGCGGCGTGTTGCAATTGGCATTCCAAGTGCCGTTCTTGCGCCAGATCAAATTATTGCCGCGCTTGCGCTTGGATTTTCACGATGCCGGCGTGTGGCGCATTTTGAAGTTGATGGGGCCGGCCGTGTTCGGCGTGTCGATCAGTCAAATCTCGCTGGTGATCAACACCATCTTTGCCTCGTTTCTCGTCACCGGCAGCGTGTCTTGGCTGTATTACGCCGATCGCTTGATGGAATTTCCGACCGGCTTGCTGGGGGTGGCCTTGGGTACGATTTTATTGCCGAGTTTATCCAAGCATTACGCGGATAACGCCAGCGATGAATATTCCAAACTCTTGGATTGGGGCTTGCGCCTCACGCTGTTGCTCGCGCTGCCCGCGGCACTGGCCTTGGCCTTGCTCGCGGTGCCCTTGATCGCGACCTTGTTTCACTACGGCAAATTCAGCGCGCTTGATCTTTACATGACGCGCGAGGCCTTGATGGCGTACAGCCTGGGTTTGCTCGGCTTGATCATGGTGAAAGTCTTGGCGCCGGGTTTCTATGCGCGGCAAAACATACGCACCCCGGTCAAAATCGCCATTGTTACCTTGCTGGTGACGCAACTCATGAACTTGGCTTTCATCGGCCCCTTCAAGCATGCCGGCTTGGCGCTATCCACCGGCTTGGCGGCGTGTTTTAACGCGGGCCTGCTGTTGTACCACTTGCGCAAGGATCGCATCTATACGCCGCAACCGGGCTGGCTGCGTTTCTTTCTGAGAGTGCTGATCGCCTTATTGGCCATGGGCGGAGCCTTGTTCTGGGCCACGGGCGATGCGCAAGCCTGGCTGCATATGCGCGCCATCAACAAAATTTTGCATTTGTCGGCGCTGGTGGCCATTGGCGTCAGCGTGTATTTTCTGGCTTTGTATGCGCTGGGATTGCGCTTGCAGGATTTTACGAAGCGTGGCGCGGCTTAGCCGCCATTCATGTGTAGAAAATGCATGATGTGTTGCGGCGTATTGCCGCGCATTTCCAGAATGCGCATGCCGACGCGGTAGTTGCCTTGAGATGCGACCAGCGTGCAGGAACAGACTTGCGCGATCAATTCCAATTGATGATAGCCGGTCCTATCCGTGGTGGGCATGCGAATATAGATTTGATGCTTAGAGCCGACCGGGAGGTTGAGTTCGCCCAGGAAGGTTAAGCCGCCGCGCGATAGATCGCCGAGCTTGCCCATGGACGGCCGTTGCTGCACCATCACCGCGGCTTGCCAATGCACCGGGATGCGCGGGTGCTGGCGTTTTTCTGCTGCCGAGGTTTCTTTTGCCGGTGTTTCTGCTAGCGGGGCGTCTGCTGCGGGGGTTTCTGTTGTTGGCGTTTCTGCTGCTGAATTGCCGGGATCTTGCGCTTCATCCATGATGATCTTGTATTGAGAGTCCGAATCTTTATCTTTATCGGCACAAACGCGTGCTTTCTTGAACCGGTTCAAGTAGACCGCGCACTCGCTAAACCGTTAAAATTCCAAGCTTATGTTTAGCCTATTGAATCTTAATCCCGCATTGGCCAAAGGGGCGGGGCCTTGCGCCCTGACCATTGGCAATTTCGACGGCGTGCATTGCGGACATCAAGCCATGCTGGCGCGCTTGAAGGCGGCGGCTGCCGAGCGCGGCTTGCCTGCGGCGGTGATGACCTTCGAGCCGCATCCGCGCGAAGTGTTCACGCCGGAGCTCGCGCCGGCGCGCCTGACCAGCTTGCGCGAGAAAATCGAGTTATTTAAAACGCACGGCATTGATCGTGTGGTGCTGGTGCGTTTTAGCAAACGCTTTGCAAGCTTGAGCCCGCAAGAATTTATTCAGCAAATTTTGATCAGCGGCATTCAAGCGCGCTGGATCTTGATCGGGGACGATTTTAAATTCGGCGCCAAGCGCGCCGGCGATCTCGCCCTGTTGCGCGAAGCGGGCACGCAGCAGGGCTTCGAGGTTGAAAGCCTGAGCAGTGTCTTGGTCGATGGCGAGCGTGTTTCTTCCACGGCGGTTCGTGCGGCCTTGACGCAAGGGGAGTTGGATAAGGCAGCACGCTATCTCGGCCGTCCCTACAGCATCAGCGGCCGCGTGGTGCATGGCGACAAACTGGGCAAGGAGCTGGGTTTTCCCACCGCCAACATCCAGATGAAGCACAACAAGCCGCCGTTGTCCGGGATCTTTGCGGTAGAATTGAACGGCTTGGATGGCTGCCGCTTGCCGGGCGTGGCTAGCCTCGGCGTGCGCCCCACCGTGAAGACGAATGGCGCCGCGACACTGGAAGTGCATGTCTTCGATTTTCACGAACGTATCTACGGCGCCCATGTCCGGGTGGATTTCCTGCATAAGTTGCGTGACGAGGAAAAATATCCGGATTTACCTTCATTGATTGCGCAGATCGAGCGCGATGTAGTGAATGCAAAGGCTTTTTTTCTTAACCGCCAAGACGCAAAGAGCGCCAAGATTGGATGAGTTCTTTCTTGGCGGCCTTTGCGTTTTGGCGGTTTGATTGGTTAACAAATGGCTGACTACAAAAATACCCTGAACCTTCCCGACACCCCGTTCCCGATGCGCGGCGATCTCGCCAAGCGCGAACCGGGCATGCTCAAAAGCTGGCAGGAACGCAAGCTGTATGAGCGCATCCGCGAAGTCGCCAAGGGGCGTCCCAAGTTCATCCTGCACGATGGCCCGCCCTACGCCAACGGCGACATTCATATCGGCCACGCCGTGAACAAGGTGTTGAAGGACATCATTGTCAAGAGCAAGACCCTGGCCGGCTTCGATGCGCCCTACGTGCCGGGTTGGGATTGTCATGGCTTGCCGATCGAATTGCAGGTCGAAAAACAGCACGGCAAGAACATCGATCCGGCCCAGTTCCGCGAGCTGTGCCGCGCATATGCCAAGAGCCAAATTGAGCGCCAGAAACAGGATTTCATCCGCTTGGGCGTGCTGGGCGAATGGGACAATCCTTACCTCACCATGGATTTCAAGTTCGAAGCCGACATCATGCGCGCGCTCGGCCAAGTGCTGGAAAATGGCTATCTCTACCAGGGCTCCAAGCCGGTGCACTGGTGCGTGGATTGCGGCTCGGCGCTGGCCGAAGCGGAAGTCGAATACGAAGACAAGACTTCGCCGGCGATTGATGTCGCCTTCCCGGTGAAGGATAGCGCGGCGCTGGCAAAGCAGAGCGGCGTGTCCGGCTTGGGGGATGATACCTATGCCGTGATTTGGACCACCACGCCCTGGACGCTGCCGGCGAACCAAGCGGTGTGCGCACATCCGGATTTCTATTACGACTTCGTCAAGACGCCAAAGGGCGTGTTGATACTGGCCCGCGATTTGGTGGAAGGCTGCATGCAGCGCTACGGCTTCGAGGGCTCCGCGTCATGGGAAGTGCTGGGCAGCGTGAAAGGCGCCGTGCTCGAAGGCGTGCTGTTCAAGCATCCGTTTTATGCGCGCGAAGTGCCGCTGATCTGCGGCGATCATGTCACCATCGATGCCGGCACGGGCTTGGTGCATACCGCGCCAGGGCATGGTCTCGATGACTATGTGGTGGGCCAAAGATACAAGTTGTTGGTGGACAACCCGGTGGGCGACGACGGCAAGTTTTACGAGAAAACGCCATTGGTCGGCGGCCAATCGATCTGGGCCGGCAACAAGACCGTGGTCGAGGCTTTGTCGCAGGCCGGCCTGCTGCTCAAGGAAGAAAAGCTCAAGCACAGCTATCCGCATTGCTGGCGCCATAAGACGCCGATTATTTTCCGCGCCACCAGTCAGTGGTTCATCGGCATGGATGTCGATACCCAGCACGGCACGCTGCGTGGCAGCGCCATGAAAGCGGTGGACGCCACGGCGTTTTATCCTGCCTGGGGCCGGGCGCGCTTGGAGGCGATGATCAAGAATCGCCCCGATTGGTGCGTCTCGCGCCAGCGCTTTTGGGGCGTGCCGATGCCCTTGTTCGTGCATAAAGAAACCAGCGTCTTGCATCCGCGCACGCAGGAATTGATCGCGCAAGTCACGGCGCGGGTGGAGCAGCTGGGTATCGAAGCCTGGTTCAGTCTCGATCCGAAAGAACTGCTGGGCGACGAGGCGGCGCAATATCGCAAGGTCACCGACACGCTCGACGTGTGGTTCGATTCGGGCGTGACCCACGCCTGCGTATTGAAGCGCCGCGATTATCTCAAACATCCGGCGGACCTTTATTTGGAAGGCTCCGACCAACATCGCGGCTGGTTCCAATCATCGCTGCTCACGGGGTGCGCCACGGACGGTCATGCGCCTTACAGCGCGCTGCTGACGCATGGTTTCGTGGTCGACGGCCAAGGCCACAAGATGAGCAAATCCAAGGGCAACGTCGTTGCGCCGCAGAAAGTGATCGACAGTTTGGGCGCGGATATTCTGCGGCTGTGGGTGGCGTCGACCGATTACTCGGGCGAGCTTTCAATCTCCGACGAAATTCTCAAGCGCGTGGTCGAAGGTTACCGCCGCATGCGCAATACGCTGCGCTTTTTATTGGCGAACGTGGCGGATTTCGACATCGCGCAGCACACGCTGCCGATGGAGGAATGGCTCGATATCGACCGCTATGCCTGGGTGATGATGGCCGACCTGCAAGCGGAATTGGAGCAGCATTACGCGCAGTATGAATTCCACCAAGCCGTGCAAAAACTGCAAACGTTTTGCTCCGAGGACATGGGCGGCTTCTATCTGGATATTCTCAAGGATCGTTTGTACACCGCGGGCAAAGACTCCAAGGCGCGACGCTCGGCGCAGAACGCGCTGTATCACATCACGCATGCGCTGACGCGCCTGCTGGCGCCGGTGTTGTCGTTCACCGGCGAAGAAGTTTGGGCGGTGTTGACCGGCAAATCCGACGATAGCGTGTTCCTGCATACTTGGTATGGCCATACGCTGCCCAAGGATGCCGCCGGCTTGCGCGCTAAATGGCGTGCCTTGCGCGAGATCAAGACCGATGTCGCGAAGCATTTGGAAGACGTGCGCGTGTCGGGTGGGATTGGCTCCTCGCTGCAAGCGGAGTTGGAAATCCATGCCAGCGGCGCGAAGTATGCGTTGCTGCAAGGGCTGGATGACGATTTGCGTTTTGTGTTCATTACCTCGCAAGCCAAAGTGCTGGAAGTGAACGATCCAGCGCATGAAAAAATCGTGGCCACGCCTAGTGCCGCGCCGAAGTGCGAGCGTTGCTGGCACTATCGCGCCGATGTTGGCGCCGATGCGGCGCATCCGGGCTTGTGCGGGCGCTGCCACTCGAATTTATATGGCGCGGGCGAGCCGCGTAGTCATGCGTAGTATTGCGCGTTGGTTGTCGATTAGTTTGCTGGTGATCGTGCTCGATCAACTCAGCAAGTTTTGGATCGTCGGCGCTTTTCAGTTTGGCGGCGGTATTGCGCTGACATCGTTCTTCAATCTGGTGCATGCGCATAATACGGGCGCGGCTTTTAGCTTCTTGGCGGGCGAATCCGGTTGGCAGCGTTTTTTCTTCATCGGCATTGCCTCGGCGGCTTCACTCTTGATCGTGTATCTGCTGCGCAAACACGCACAGGAGCCTTGGTTTTGCCTGGCGCTGAGTCTGGTGCTGGGCGGCGCCTTGGGCAATCTGATCGACCGCGTGCGTTTGAGTTATGTGATCGACTTCCTGGATTTTTATTACGCCGGTTGGCACTTTCCCGCGTTCAATGTCGCGGACTCGGCCATTAGCGTCGGCGCCGCTTTGTTGATACTGGATAGTCTGCGTAAAAAATCGTGAGCAAGCTTGAACATAGCGTGGGTCCCGGCGACACCATTTTGCTGCACTATCAGCTATCGAGTCCCGATGGCACCGAATTTGAAAATACGTTCGATGATGAGCCGGTGGAGCTCACGCTCGGCCAAGGCGAATTGGCATGGAATCTGGAGCAGTGCCTGATCGGCTTGCCGCTAAACGAGCGCCACGTCTTTATGCTGGAGCCGGCGCAGGCTTTTGGTTGTTTCGATGAGCGCTTGGTGCAGCGCCTGCCGTTGGCGGATTTTCCCCCGGACATGGCGCTGGCGCCGCAGATGATGATCGAGTTTCAATTGCCGAATGGCACGACCATGCCCGGCACCATTCAGGCAATCGATCAAAGTGAAGCGGTGGTGGACTTCAACCACCCTTTGAGCGATTGCCCGGTGCATTTTGAAGTGGAAGTGCTAAAAATTATTCCGGGGAAAATTATGTAGTTGGGTTCGGCTCGCTTACCGGGCTCACGTTGATGGCGTGCGGACCTTTTTCGCCATGCGCGATTTCGAAAGCCACGCGTTGCCCGTCTTTTAAAGTACGGTAACCTTCCATCGTGATGGATGAAAAGTGAACAAACAGATCTTCCCCTTCATCCGGCGCAATGAAACCATATCCTTTGCTGCCGTTAAACCATTTAACGATGCCGTTGGCCATGTTGGCTCTCCTCCTTATTATTTTTGATGGTAGCTAAAACATTGTTATCATGAACAATTAACGATATTCATAAACGATTTGGGTGAATTATGCAAGTGTTCTTAGCAAATCCGCGCGGCTTCTGCGCCGGGGTCGACCGCGCGATTGAAATCGTCGAGCGGGCGCTGGCGCTGTATGGCGCGCCGATCTATGTGCGGCACGAAGTCGTGCATAACAAATACGTGGTGGACGACCTGCGGCGCAAGGGCGCTATATTCGTCGAGGAGCTGGATGAGGTTCCCAGCGGCAATACCGTTATTTTCAGCGCCCACGGCGTATCGCAAGCGGTGCGCCAAGAAGCCGAAGCGCGCGGCCTCAAGGTGTTCGACGCTACTTGCCCATTGGTCACCAAAGTCCATGTCGAAGTCGCCAAAATGCGCGCCAGCGGCAAAGAAATCATCATGATCGGCCACAAAGGCCATCCCGAAGTGGAAGGCACCATGGGTCAAGCGACGGGCGGCATGTACCTCGTGGAAACGCCGGAAGATGTGGCCGCACTTGCCGTCAAAGACCCAGGCAATCTCGCCTTCGTCACCCAAACCACGCTCTCCGTCGACGACGCCGCAAAGATTATCGAAGCGCTGAAACAGCGCTTCCCAACGATCCAAGGCCCAAAGAAAGACGATATTTGCTATGCCACCCAAAACCGCCAAGACGCGGTGAAGGCGCTGGCGCTACAAAGCGATGTGGTGATCATAGTTGGCTCGCCGAATAGCTCCAACTCTAATCGCCTGCGCGAAGTGGCGGAATTGCTGGGCGTTCCGGCGTATATGGTGGATACGGCGGCGGATTTGCGGCCGGAGTGGGTCGCGGGGAAAGCGCGCGTGGGCTTATCCGCCGGGGCTTCGGCGCCGGAGGTGCTGGTGGAAGATGTGGTTGCGCGGCTGCGCTCTTTAGGAGCAACAGATGTTCAAGATATAGTGGGTGTAGAAGAACGTGTTGTTTTCCCGATGCCTAAGAACCTTTCTGCTTAACATTCTGAAATATTAGCGTTGTTTTGTTATAAGGTTTCGATAATTCGTGTCATGAATAGATTGAAATAAAGGCATTGCATTCATCGAATGAAATTAGATGCTTATGCCATTTATCGTGCTTAGCATACCGTTAGTCATTTGCTACTAGCGTACTGCAATTCTTTTCAGCTATGGTCATGTTAACGTCCTAACAATTGTTGGATTTGACATGCCGCATACTCGCCGCAGCGGTTTTACCCTGATTGAATTAATGGTCACGCTAAGCGTGCTGGTTATTCTATTAGCCTTGGCCGCCCCAAGCTTACAATCTCTTGCGCGCAATAATCGCATAACGGGTTTAACCAATGATCTTGTCTCTGCGCTCAATATAGCCCGATCAGAAGCCGTTAAAAGAGGAGCACGCATTACTGTCTGCAAATCGGCAAACCCAGAAGTTGCTGCACCAACTTGCAGCACTGGCGCTAATTGGCAGAATGGTTGGTTGATTTTTGTGGATAACAGCGGAGTTGTTGGTACTTTCGATGCGACCGATGTGCGGCTTAAAGTAGGGCAGCCATCCGGCGGTCAAGCGACAGTCACGGCAGATACCGCGTTTGCAGATTTTATTAGCTATCTGCCTAGTGGTGCCAGTTCGGCAAGCGCCAATATGGTGGTGTGCTTGGAGGGTGTGTCGAGAACTATTTCAATTAATACCACAGGTCGAATTCAAACTACTTCGGGAGTCTGTCCGTGAATCATCCCGCGTCATTTAGTACTCGTCAAAGCCCCTGCCTAGGGCGTCAGGGAGGCACCACCTTGCTTGAGATACTCGTATCGCTGGTGGTGGTTGCGCTTGGATTGTTAGGCTTGGCCAGTTTGCAAGCGGTTTCCTTAAAGAGCAATAACACGGCCTATTACCGCAGCCAGGCAACGATGCTGGCCTATGACATTGTGGATCGCATGCGTGCCAATCGCGCGGTAGCCGTGAATTCGGGGAGCTACAACATCAGTTTTACTACCTCGGCATCATCGAATACCGGTGTGGCCGGTACCGATATCAATGAATGGAAACAAAATATCGCGCGCGCCATCCCTTCGGGTGAGGGACAAGTGACTGTGCTTGCCGGCGGAACCGCACTTATTGAAATACGCTGGGATAGTAATGGCGACGGTAGAGTGGATACGTCAGATGTTAAATTTAGCAGCATGACAACACTATGATGAAGAATACTAAATCAAAATACTTGAACTTAATGCCGGTCAGGATTCGCGGCTTTACTCTGATTGAGTTGATGATATCCATCACGCTTGGCTTGGTTCTCGTGGCTGGGGTGGCGTATACCTATCTTGGCAACCGTGTGACTTATCGTCAGCAGGATAGTTTGGCGCGCATGCAAGAAGGTGCTCGTTATGCCTTCGAAGCCTTGGATTTCGACATTCGCATGGCAGGGTTTACAGGATGCACCGAGACTACGAGCGCTAATGTGCTCAATACGACCACTGCAGTCGATGGTGATCTTTTTACCCAACCGCTGACAGGCTACCAAGAAGGCGCCAGTACTTTTCCCACCACAATGGCGGCAAGCCGTTTGCGGGGCGATGCTATAACGGTACTGCGAGCGAATACTGACAATGAATATATTGTTGCATCGCATAATCCCGCATCTGCCCAGCTTCAGCTAACGGCTAATCATGATCTAAAGCAGGGTGAAATATTGGTTATTACAGATTGTCAGCATGCTTCTACGTTCCAGATGACCAATGTAAACAATAACAATACGATCGCTACGGTGAATCATAATGATGGCACCGCCACTAGCCCTGGTAATTGCACCAAGGGCTTTGGCCTCACCATGACGGGGGTGCCAGATTGTGGTAGCGCTAACGGCGTGGCTTACACATACCCTGCAGGCTCCCGGATATTCAGGCTAAGCGGAAACACCTATTTTATCGGCACCAATGCCGCTGGTCAGCCAGCCCTGTTCCGCCAGCGCTTAACGCAAAGCGGCGGAAATGTCGCCACGACTGCTGAAGAGTTGGTGGAAGGGGTCGAAAACATGCAAATTTTATATGGTGTTGATCAATCCGCAACAGCCGATAATGTTGTGGATGTTTATCTAACCGCTGATAACGTTACGCAAGCGGCGACGCCAGGTGCGACCAATGCCGAAAAATGGCGGCGCGTGCTGAGCGTAAAAATTGAGCTACTCATGCGCAGCACCGAAAACAATATCACGACTGCCGAGCAGGCATACACCTTTAACGGCAGTACCAACCCGACCCCGGGTGATCGTCGCTTGCGCAAAGTGTTTACTTCCACCATCGCGATAAGGAATCGGCTATGAGCGGGCACCCCAAATTAATGCAGTCAGCCCCCAACCAGCAGCGCGGCGCCACGCTGATTATTGCTTTGGTTTTTATGGCGGCTTTGACTTTGCTCGGTGCAACGGCTGCGCAAAATAGTGGCTTGGAAGAGCGCATGGCCAGTAACACGCATAACCGCGATTTGGCTTTCCAAGCCGCAGAAGCCGCTCTTAAATATGTGCAGCTCAATCTAAGCAGTGGAGACAATCTGCGTAGTTTGAATTATGCCGGAAGTACAACGGGTTTGAGTACTTTCAACGTAAACCATGCTGATGACGCGACCTATTGGGGCACAACTTTCGTTTGGAATGATACGACTGCGCGGCATCCCACCGACACGATCACTCAGGTAGCTTCACAACCCTATTACATTGTGGAAAAAATGCCCAACATCGGTACGACAGAGTATTACCGGGTCACGGCACGCGGGGTCGGCGGTGACGCCAATGCTGTGGTGATTCTACAAGCGGCTTATACATATACCCCTTAATCTTGATGATGGGAGCACAGCATGAAAACGCTCAATTGGTTTTATAGGCATCTAAGTGCATTGTTCTTGTTTGCAGGCTTGGCGCTGGGTGCTTTCCCCGCGCAAGCGGCGCTATCGTTGGCGGATAACCCCTTATTTCTGACCGTGGCCCTACCGCCTAATGTCGTGATGACTTTGGACGACTCGGGCAGTATGGGTTCAGCATTTGTGCCAGACAATATATTCAATACAGCGGGCACGCGGCGTTTTACTTCGGCTGATTTCAATGCGCTATATTACAATCCGCGCATTCGTTATGTCATTCCAACGCGGAGGGATGGCATTGCCTACACTACGAGTTTTACCTCCGCAAAACGCAATGGCTATGATGCAGGCCAAGGGACGCGCAATCTTTCTAACCAATACCGGGCAACTGTTTATTACTACAACGATTTAAATTATGATTCCACTCAGGCTGATGCTGCCAACGTAGCGGCCTACTATTATGTTTTCGATAGCACGAATAATAATTGCAATGGCTTAAAAACAGATGAGGATTGCTATGACAAAGTTGTCGTGGGCAGTAATTCTGGACCTGCTACAGCCGATATCAATGGCGATGGTGTTATCAATAATTCGGATAAAGACGAACGCCAGAATTTTGCAAATTGGTATTCCTTTTATCGCACGCGTGCACTCACCACGATTTCCGGTGCGATGAGTGCGGTGGACTTGATCGACGATGATCAAGTGAGATTTGCTTGGCAAACTCTGAACAGTACCGCCTATACGAGTTGTAATAGTTTTAGCAGCGCAAATTCTTGTAGGGGGTATACCGCAACCACTTACGATAACCGGATTCGCAGTTTGAATTCGGCACATCGTACGGATTTTTATAATTTTTTGCAGCGCTTTTCGTCGGATGGCGGCACTCCGCTGAGAACTGCTTTGCAACGGGCCGGACAGTACTATTCCACAAGTTCTGGCACCAATAATCCTTATGCGGAGTTCCCGCAGGTCAGCGTGGGAACGGAACTAAGTTGCCGCAAAAACTATCACGTGATGATGACGGATGGTATTTGGAACTCGGACAATATTACGGCTTATGGAAACGCTGACTCTAGCGCGACTACTTTGCCGGATGGCGTGGCTTTTCCTTCTGCGCTGGCACCTTACGCCGACAACAACAGCAATAGTGTGGCGGACATTGCATTCCATTTTTGGAGCACAGACCTGCGCACAGATCTTGCAAACAATGTTTCGCCCTTCATTATTGATCGCTCCGGCAATACCAACGACCAGTACCGCAACCCAAAAAATGATCCAGCCACGTGGCAGCATATGGTGAATTTTAATGTTGGCCTAGGGTTGACGGGCACCATGGTAAATCCAGTCTGGGGAGGAAGCACTTATGCAGGGGACTATCCATTGTTGGTGGCATCCACAAAAAGCTGGCCGGCCGCTGGTACTGACGTTACTCCGGGTAATGTGTATGACTTGTGGCATGCCGCGATAGACAGCCGGGGTCAATTTTTCAGTGCGGAGGCGCCCCAGGATATCGGAAATGCCTTCAGGACAATTCTTAATACGATTAAAGATGAAACGCCTTCGGCTGCCGCTTTGGCAGCCAACTCCACGAGTATTCTAAGTGGCACGTTGGTGTTTCAAGCAAAGTTTGATACCAGAGACTGGAGTGGTAGCTTAACTGCCTTGCCGGTGCAAGGTGATGGCAGTATCGGCAACGCGCAATGGAATGCCGCGACACTGATCCCGGCAGCTGCGTCGAGGAATATTTTCACGATTAGCAGCGGCACAGGCAAAACATTCACCAATTGCAATTCCAACCTAAGTGCTGCGCAAAAGCTGGCTTTGGACACCAATGCAGCGGGCGTTGTAGACAGCAAGTGTACCGACCGGCTCGCGTGGTTGCGTGGCGATACTTCCAAGGAAGTGCGTTTTACGCCTGGTGGGATTTTTCGCAACCGGGCGGTAACTGTTTTGGGCGATATCATCAACTCGGACCCGGCGTTCGCGCAGAATGAGGATTTTGGCTATGGCGGCTTGCCGGCTGGAACGCCGGGGCAATCTACGTACGCTGCCTATGTAACGGCCAAAGCCAGCCGTATTCCCGCAATATTTGTGGGCGCGAATGATGGCATGTTGCATGCCTTCCGCGCGGATGTGGGTAACGCTAACTCGGGTGTAGAGTTGTTCAGCTTTATTCCGAATGGCGTGTATTCGAATTTAAGCAAGCTGACCGATCCGAACTATACGCATAAATTTTATGTGGATGGCCCGCCTACAGTTGGTGATGCTTATTTAGGCGGTGCTTGGAAAACGGTTTTGTTGGGCGGGTTGGGCGCAGGAGGGAAATCTATTTACGCGCTTGATGTCGGCAATGTTTCTGCTTTTAGTGCCGCTGACGTCATGTGGGAATTCAGCGATGCGACTGACTTGGGCTATACCTTCAGCCAACCACTAATTACCCGTACCAACGATACGTCGAATCCCTGGGTAGCAATTTTTGGTAATGGATACAACAGCAGTTCGGACAAAGCGTTTCTCTACATAGTTAATTTGCAGACTGGTGTACTCGTTAAAAAGATCCCCGCTGGTAATGCAACCGCCAATGGTTTGTCCTCGCCCGTGCTATATGACGCCAATAACGATAAAGCCGTTGATGCCGTGTATGCCGGTGACTTGCAGGGAAATTTGTGGAAATTCGACCTATCCAGCACTTCAGCCACTGGTTGGGGTCTGGCCTATGCAGGAGAGCCACTGTTTAAGGCGCGCAATGCCTTGAATCAAGTGGAACCCATTACTTCTCAGCCGCAGGTGGGCGCCAATACCAATGGCGGGGTACTGGTTTATTTCGGCACGGGCCAGTACTTGGCGGCTGGAGATACTGCGAATACCCAACCGCAAACCTTTTACGCAATTTGGGATAACGGTTCGCGTATTACAACCACCGATAGAAGCCAGTTGCAGCAACAAACGATTACTGCGCAAACGCACCAAATATTTACTGATGCTAACGGTAATTCCTTTCCCTATGACGTGCGTGAAACAAGTTCCAATACCGTGGACTATATTGGCGGTAAACGTGGCTGGTATATGGATTTGCTCGCGCCAAGCGCCACGGGTGGAGAACGCGTAGTTTCAAGGCCGCTATTAATTGCCGATCGAGTGATTTTTGTTACGGTGATACCATCTACTGATCAATGTGCAGCAGGCGGAGATAGCTGGTTGATGGAACTCAATGCTGCTAGCGGATCTCGCTTTGGGACCTCGATTTTCGATTTTAATAACGATGGCGCATTTAACGCAGCCGATGAGGCCAATGGCGGTGTGCAGTCAGGGGTGAAGCTCGGGATCGGCATTTCCAAGACCCCGGTTTATCTGAATACTAAAAATGGTTCCAATGATGGGAAAGATACCAAGGTGTTTAGCGGTACCAGCGGCGCTACGACGACCGTCGATCAGCCTTGCACCACTTGTTCGCCGCCAGAGCCCCCCGGTACCCCGAATAATGGTGGTGGCGCACCGCGCGTTTTCTGGCGGCAAATCCTTTAATTTTGACGAGAGCTAAACCATGAAATCAAATGGGACGCCGGGTTTTACTTTGATTGAGTTGATGGTGGTAGTGGCGCTTGTCGGAATATTGGCAGCCATCGCATTTCCTTC
Source organism: Pseudomonadota bacterium (assembly GCA_021812385.1). Taxonomy (GTDB): domain Bacteria; phylum Pseudomonadota; class Gammaproteobacteria; order Burkholderiales; family Thiobacteraceae; genus RBG-16-58-11. The sequence continues at coordinate 65,133 of JAKANO010000009.1, forward strand.
ATATAGAGATTACATCCGGCGTTCAAACCGGTCACAGGCGATATCGGTTTTAATGGAAAATGCCCAATTCATGGAACGCAATTTTACCGAAGCTAATCGCTATGATCAGGATGCGGCGGGAAATGCAGTGGCTTTGCCGTTTAATCGTGCGCCTAAAGAAGGTACGGCAACCTATGGGATTGCTATAGCATCATCAACCGCCACGACTTTCTCGCTCGCCGCAGCCCCTGTGAATGGAACTGTGATGCAAGGTGATCCCTGTGGCACGTTAACCTTGAATAATCTTGGTCAAAAGGGCGTCGGGGGGTTGGACGTGGCGACTTGTTGGAACAAATGATGTTTTTTATTTGAGTGAAGGAGTAGATCATGCAATGCCACAAAATGATTTCAGCGATAGCAGCCATTAGCTTCTTAATGTTATCAGTAAATGTTTTGGCAGCTGATAAAAAAACCGATAAGCAGGATTCTAAAGCTAGTGTGGATGCTGAAAAAACCGGCAAAAACTCAGGAAATGCGGAAACTGCTGGAAGTGCAGCATCGGGCGCGATTCTTTCTCCGTCAGAAATGGAAAAAAGAGGAAGAGCGAAGAGATAAGTATGGCATTTTGCAGTTTTGCTTGGTTTGGCAACAATGCTTTGCACCTGTATACCTAGCAATAATCTAACGAATGCAAGATTAGGGCATTAATCTACCAGTTCTAGCTGTTCTTAATTCAAGATATCCGCTATGAATATGTGCCTTTCCTTTTGTTGAGGCGGTTAGTACGGCTTGGCCAACGGCTTTTGTTAGAATGAACGGTCTATAGGCTTGAGCATCTTGCATTGACACGCTCTGTTTTAATCATCGGTGGTGGCGTTATCGGTTGTGCAACCGCTTTGGCGTTAGCGCAGGTGGGATGTCATGTCACGCTCATTGAGCGCAGTTCTTTGGGCAGTGAATCGTCTTGGGCGGGTGCGGGCTTGCTCTCGGCATTATTGCCGTGGGATTACCGTGATGCGTTGGTGCGGCTGTTGGACCAATCGCGCGCAATGTATCCGGCGTGGATCGAGGGCTTGCGTAGTAGCGGTATTGATCCGGAATACCGCAGTTCGGGCTTGCTGGTGCTGCCGCCTTACGATTTAAGCAAGGCATTTAGCTGGGCACATAGCAGTGCCGAGCCGGTGGAAGAGTTGCCGGCGCGGCAGTTAGAACCAAACCTGGCTTTTGATAGCGCAGGTCTTTGGCTGCCGCAGGTGGCGCAAGTGCGCAACCCGCGCTTGTTGCGCGCTTTACGCATCACATTGGCGCAGCGCGGGGTTACCGTGCATGAAGGTACGCCGGTCACCGCTTGGCGCTCAGTCGGTGGACGCATCACCGGCGCGCAGACGCCACAAGGCGTGCTGGAGGCCGACCATTACGTGATTGCCGCCGGCGCTTGGAGTGGCGCAGTCCTGGGGACATTAGGGGGCGAGTATGGCGCACGGTTGCCGGTCAAGCCCATGCGCGGGCAGATCGTGCTGTACAAATCGATCCCAGGTCGTTTGCGCCACATGTTGTATCGCGATGGCTTCTACTTGATCCCGCGCGATGACGGGCATATCCTCGCCGGCAGCACCTTGGAAGATGTGGGGTTCGATAAACAGGTTACCGATACGGCGCGTTTGAATTTGATGCAGCGCGCAACGGAGTTATTGCCTTGGCTTCACAACGCGCCGGTCGTCGCCCATTGGGCCGGCCTGCGCCCCGCTTCCCCGGACAACATGCCCATCATTGGTCGCCATCCCGAGATCGAGAATTTGTTCATCAATAGCGGCCACTATCGCTATGGCGTCACGCTCGCCCCGGCCAGTGCGCAAGCTCTGGCGGACTTAATGCTGGGGCGCGACAGCCAGTTTGATTTGCCGGCCTTTCGTTGGCCCATCTAAAGATCTGCTCGAAAGCGCTCGATAAATCTTGTTAAAAGCCTAGCCCGGCCCATTTATTAGACAAAGTCCAATCTTTAGTTTAAGATTATTATATGGAAAAACAGAGCTATACACGCGACAACATGGCGGATTTGCTGCGGGAGCATGGGATTAACCCAACCCATCAGCGGATCGAGATCGCCTATGCCTTATTTGGACGCCAAGAGCATTTGTCGGCGGACCAAATTATGGCGGTTGTGAATGATCGGCATAGCGAAACGTCCAAGGCCACGGTGTATAACACGCTCAATTTGTTTAAGCAGCACCAATTGATTCGCGAAGTGATCGTCGATCCGAGCAAGGTTTTTTACGACCCGAACACCAGCCCGCATCACCATTTTTTTAATTTGGAAACCAGCGAGTTGATCGACATCGATGCCGATGCGGTGCAAATTCAGGGTTTGCCGCAATTGCCGGAGGGCATGGTGACCGAAGGCGTGGACGTCATCATCCGCATTCGTCCCGGTAATCATTAAGCCGCGTTGCTCGTCGCAGCTCAAAGCACTATAATTCCGTTCCTTCTTTTTCGCCGGTGTAGCTCAGTCGGTAGAGCAACGCACTCGTAACGCGTAGGTCACCAGTTCGATTCCGGTCACCGGCACCAAAATATGAAAAGGGCCATGCTGCAAGGCATGGCCCTTTTTTATTTCCCCTCCTTGACAAATTCATTTCGATATATTTAAATATTTCGAAATGAAAAAACAATACGCACATGCACTCCCGCCCGCCTGGGTTGGGATCTCAAAAGTTTTCACCGCGCTCGGCGATGAGCGCCGACAGCGTATTTTGTTGTTATTCCAGCGCGGCGAAAAACTCAATGCCGGGCAAATCGCCGCGGCATGTCCTTTGGCGCAATCCACGGTTTCGCATCACCTGAAGATTCTGCGCGAGGCAGGTGTTTTGCAAAGTGAAAAAATCGGCAAAGAAGTGTATTTCTGGATCGAGCAAACCCAGCTAAAACAGGCGCTGGTGCGCGTACTCCACTATATGGAACGGGAGATGTAATCAAAATGCTGAAGACGCTGTTGCGCGGTTTGCTGCGCTGGTTATTTAAGGTGGAGGTGCGCGGTCAGTTGGAGGAATTGCGCGCCGAGCGCTTATTGATTATCGCCAATCACCAATCCTTTCTCGATGGCTTATTGCTCGGATTATTTTTACCGTACAACGCCGTATTCGTGGTGCATACCACGGTTGCGAAGCGCTGGAGCTTTCGCGTGATGCTATCCCTGGTAGATTATCTGGCGGTTGACCCGGGCAATCCCATGGCGATGAAGGGTGTGGTCAAAGCCATCGAGGCGGGGCGGCCGGTGGTGATTTTTCCGGAAGGGCGTATTACCGTGACCGGGAGTTTGATGAAAGTTTACGAAGGCCCGGCCTTCGTTGCGGCGCGTACCGGGGCGACCATTGTGCCGGTGCGTTTGGAGGGCGCGACGCGTTCTTATTTCAGCCGCACCTCCGGGGCGCTCAAGAAACAATTTTTCCCGCGCATCACCTTGACCGTGCTGCCGGAAGAACACATTCCGATGCCGGATGCACCGAGCGCGAAGCTGCGGCGCAAAAAGGCCGGCGAAGCTATGCGCAAGATCATGCAAGAAATGCTGTTTGCGTCGACGCCGCAACGCACGCTATTCGATGCCTTGGTGGATGCGATTCGCTTGCATGGCCGCGCCACGCGCGTGATGGAAGACATGCGCCAAATCGAAATGTCTTATGCCGAGATTTTGCGCACTGTATTGGCATTAGGGCGCATGAGCGCAAGACTGGCGCCCGAAGAAGCGCGCATTGGCGTGCTGTTGCCGAATTTAGGAACCACCGCGTGCTTGATTTTCGGCATGTCGGCCTTCAAGCGCGTGCCGGCGATGCTGAATTACAGCGCCGGTGCGCAAGGCATGCTCGATGCCTGCACCACGGCACAAGTAAAAGTGGTGATTACCTCGCGCAAGTTTTTGGAAAATGCCAAGCTCACTGAAACGGTCGCCTCGATGCCGGGCCTTTGTTGGGTGTATTTGGAGGATTTGCAGCCGACGTTTGGTTGGCTGGATAAGCTTTGGCTGATGGCGTTTGCGCAATGGTTCCCACGCTGGGCGACGCGCAAGGTCGACCCCGAAGCATCGGCGGTGGTGCTGTTTACCTCTGGCTCGGAAGGCAAGCCGAAGGGCGTGGTGCTGTCGCATCGCGCCTTGCTCGCCAACGTGGCGCAAATATGCGCCGTGATCGATTTTTCGCCCGACGATAAATTCATGTGCGTGCTGCCGATCTTTCACGCATTCGGCTTGACGGCGGGTGCGATTCTGCCCCTGGTCACAGGTACCAAGCTCTTTCTCTATCCTTCGCCCTTGCACTACAAAGTCATTCCCGAAGTGATCTATGACCGCAATTGCACGGTGCTGTTCGGCACGAGTACGTTCCTGGGCCACTACGCGCGCTATGCCAATCCCTATGATTTTTACCGCATGCGCTACGTGGTGGCGGGCGCGGAAAAATTGAACGAAGAAGTGCGCAAAATTTGGTTCGAAAAATTCGGCATCCGCATCCTGGAAGGTTACGGCGCCACCGAATGCGCGCCGGTGCTGGCGGTGAATACGCCCATGGCCTACCTGCCTGGCAGTGTCGGGCAATTGCTGCCCGGAATGGCGTATCACATCGAGCCGGTGCCGGGAATCGAGGGCGGCGGCGTTTTGCATGTGCGTGGCCCAAACCTGATGTCGGGCTATTATTTATACGACCATCCCGGCGCGTTGGTGCCGCCGAAATCGGATGTCGGCGAAGGTTGGTACAACACCGGCGACGTGGTCGATGTGGATGCCGCGGGTTTCATCACCATCAAGGGGCGGGTGAAGCGCTTCGCCAAAATCGCCGGCGAAATGGTGTCCTTGGAGATGGTGGAGAAACTCGCCACGCAGGCCTCTCCCGAGCATCTGCATGCGGCGGTGAATCAAGTCGACCCGCAGCGCGGCGAAGCCTTGGTGCTCTATACCACGGATAGCACGCTCAACCGCGAGCGCATTTTGGAAGTGGCGCGCGCCAATGGCAATCCGGAAATTGCCGTGCCGAAAAAGATCCTGGTGTTAGAGAGCATACCCTTGCTCGGCACCGGAAAAACGGATTACGTGACGCTGAAAAAAATGGCTGAAACCGCGTGAAGCGCCGCCATTTTTTAGGGCTGGCGGCAGTTGCCGGCTTAGCGGGCGTGGCTGGGGTTTACTGGCCGCGCCGTGGCTTGTTTAATCCCTGCCTTGCGCAATTACCCAAGGCGTTAGCGGATAGCGCGCTGGTGCGCGCGGCCTGGGACGGCATCGATGCGCACCAGGTTTGGGATTGCCACGTCCATCTGGTCGGCATCGGCGATTCCGGTAATGATGTGTGGTCCAACCCTAAACTCGATTCGTGGTGGCATCCGCTGCAATACGCGCAGAAATTGTTTTATCTGAATGCCGGCTGCGTGCACGAGGCGCCTGGCCGGGTGGACCAAAGCTATATCGAACGCTTGCATAACCTGGTGGATGGGCTGCGGCTCGGCGCCAAATTAATGCTGCTCGCGTTTGATCTCAAGCATCGCGAGGATGGGCAGGCGGATCGGGAAAACAGCAGCTTCTATACCTCGAATGCGTATGCGCGCGCGATGGCGCAACAGTATCCGCGCTATTTCGAGTGGGTCGCATCGATTCACCCGTATCGCGCGGACGCTGTGACAGCCTTGGAGCAAGCGGCGCAGACCGGCGCACGCGCGGTGAAATGGCTGCCGAATGCCATGAATATCGACCCGGCAGCGGCGCGTTGCGATGACTTTTATCGCGCCATGGCCAAGCACGATTTGCCGCTGCTGACGCATGCCGGCAAAGAACGCGCCGTATCCGGCAGCGTGGCGCAGGACAACGGCAATCCGCTTAAACTGCGGCGTGCCTTGGATTTGGGAGTGCGCGTCATCGTGGCGCATTGCGCTTCCTTGGGCGAGGACAAGGATTTAGACCAAGGGCCAAATGGCGCGACGGTATCCAGCTTCGATTTGTTTGCGCGCATGATGCAAGAGCCGCGCTACCAGGGCCGCTTGTTCGGCGATATTTCCGCCATGACGCAATTCGACCGCGCGCCGTTTTTGAAGCAAGTGCTCGCGCGTCCGGAATGGCATGCGCGGCTCTTGAATGGCACCGACTATCCCTTGCCGGGAATTTTGCCCATCTATTCCGCGAGCAGCTTTGTCGATTTGGGTTTGCTCGCGCCAGACGCCGTGCCGGTGCTGGACGCGATTCAAAAGCATAACCCGCTGTTGTTTGATTTCGTGCTGAAGCGCTCCTTGCTTTTGAACGGCGAGCGCTTGCCGGCACGGATTTTTGAAACCCGCCCCTTCTTTGAGCGATCCCCACATGCCAACACTTTCCAACAATAAATCCACGCTATTTTCCAGCGCCATGCTCGCGGTGCTCACCGCGCAGTTTTTATCCGCCGCCGCCGATAACGCCTTGCTGTTCGCGGCGATTGGCTTGATTAAGGCCAATGGCTTTCCGGATTATTTCGAATCCATGCTGCAAGAATTCTTTGCCGGCGCATTTATCGTACTCGCGCCTTTCGTGGGACCGTTGGCCGATGCCTATGCCAAGGGCCGCGTGATGCTGGTGGCGAATGCCATAAAATTTCTCGGCGCTGGCGCGATGTTCCTGGGCCTGCACCCCTTGCTGGCTTATGGCATTGTCGGTCTGGGCGCGGCGGCTTATTCGCCGGCGAAATACGGCATCCTGAGCGAATTGGTGGCGCCCGAAAAACTGGTGCAAGCGAATGGCTTGATGGAGGGCTCGACCATCGTGGCGATTTTGCTCGGCGCGCTATTGGGCGGCTGGCTCAGCGATGTGTCGGTGCATTGGGCGCTGGGCACGGTGGCGGCATTGTATGCGGTGGCCGCATTGGCGAATCTGCGCATTCCGAAGATGCCGGCCGCGCATCCGTTGGAGAAGTTTAATGTGTTGGCCTTGGCGCGTGATTTTTGGCGCGCCTTGAAGCAATTGTTTCGCCATCCCGATGCGCGCTTTGCGGTGCTCGGCACCAGCTTGTTTTGGGGCAGCGGCAGCACCTTGCGCTTCATGTTGGTGGCGTGGGTGCCGGTGGCGCTGGCCATCGATAACAACCATACCGCCGCCAATTTGAACGGCGTGGTGGCGATTGGCATTGCGCTCGGCGCGGCCTTGGCGGCGCGCTGGGTCAATTTGCAATCGGTGAATCGCGCCTTGATCGCCGGCTTGTTGCTCGGCCTCGGCGTGTGGATATTCGCCGGCGCGTCGAATTTATATCTCGCGGTCGCGCTGTTGGTGATCATCGGCGCTTGCGGTGGGTTTTATGTGGTGCCCTTGAATGCGCTATTGCAAGAGCGCGGCCACGAGACGGTCGGTTCCGGCCACGCCATCGCGGTGCAGAATTTTAGCGAAGGTGTGGCCATGCTCACTTTAGTCGGCGCTTTTACCGCAGCGCGCAAAGCGGAGTTGGATGTGATCGCCTTAGCGCAAGGGTTCGGCATCGCGATCATGGTGCTCATGGCCTTACTCACCGTGGCCAGGCTGACGCGCTGGAAAAGCGCACCGCAATAGCCGTACTCAAATACGGTTTTGCTTCTTTAATCTCAACATGATTAGTCAAAATGTCGCCAAGCGTCGCAGCTAGAAGGGCGGATTAGGCTTAATTTAAGCTATGTCAGCAGGGTCTTATGCTGGCATGATTTCTGCTGATAAATCGCTAATCCCTATTATTTGCACAGATGAGCATGCTTAAATTCCTGGCCACGATCGGCGCAAGATCCACCCACCCCTTGACGAACTTGGATGCCATCACGCGTTGGATGGGCACTTTGCCCATGGGCGATAGCGTCAAGGCGATCGAGGCGCTGACGATTCAAATCAAGGAATTTATTGATCAGCGCCAAGTCCTGACCAAGGAGCGCTTAGCGGTGTTGAACGCGCTCGATGAAGGCGCGCAAGATATGCTCGAAATACTGCGCAACCAATATCTGCAAAACCCGCGCATGTCGCGCGTGGTTGAAAGCCGTTTGTGGAACACCGTGAACGGCTATCACCAGGAAATTCTGCGCGCCTATCATTCGTACATCATGGAATACATCGGTAACCCAAGCGGCAGCAAAATCGCCGCTGCTATTCCAGGATTGACGGCGCGCGCACTCTGGTATTTCGGGCTGGATGCCAAGTGGAGCTACTACCGCTATACGCAGGCCAATCCCAAGTTGTGGAAGCGCATGCACAATCTATATCACTTCGCGGAGTATGAAGAGTTCGAAACACGCGCATTGAAGCTGTACGCGAACGACCAAAATGAGACCAGCATTACCCAGCTTTATCTGGAATCTTTAATGCTGGAGACGCTGAATACCGGCAGCCTCACGCCGCGCCAGATCCACTTGATCGAGCGCTGGATGCCGATGTTGGTGCGCGGCATTCGCTTGGAGCAGGCGTACAAACAAGAGCGCCACGTGTTCTACGTCAACTTGGAAGAAAATCACGGCGCGCGGCGCGTGCGGCGCGTCGAGCCAGGCGAAGCCATGCGCTATTGGGAAACCTATGGGCTCAAGGAAAAGCTCGATGAATTGCGCAGCCAGATTTCGGTCGGCGCGCTACCGGTCAAGCTGGGACTCACGGAAGATTGCCGGGTGCCGGCCTGCCTGGAGTTGCTGGAGCGGATTACTTATTTTTGGTCGCCGACCGGCCTAAAGCGCCGGCAGCGTAGCTTCGAACGAAAAAACGCCATGCACTCGATTGATGTGGTGCGTGGACTGAACGATATTTGCTTGAATGTGCGTGCCGACAATTTGAAAGCGCTGAAGTCCCAAGCTGCGGAGCCGTTGGACGGGCTCAGCTACGATGAGATGGTCGATGTGCATCTATATGGTTTCGTGACCAAGCGCACCCAAGCCAAAGTGGGGCAAGACAAGGTGGAGCAGGGCAAGGATGAAAGCATCGAGCATGTCATCGCGCATGAGCGCTGGGTAATGGAAAACGAGAGCGAGGGCGGCTATGGCGCGCACCTCACCGACCAGGCCGATGATTGGGTGCGCCTCGGTAAGCTGGTGGGCATCAGGCCGGAGAAAAAGGGACACTGGAACATCGGCGTTATTCGGCGCATGCGCCGCACGCAGCCGAATCAGCAATACATCGGTATTGAAGTGATCGTGGAGCGTCCCATGGCGCTGATGTTGCGCGCGGAAAAATCGGAACAGCGGCCGCTCAGCGTTGATGGCATCGATACACTGGATATCAAAATGCCGTTCCCCGCCCTATTCCTGAAGAGTGCAGGCGCAACGGCGCAAACCGATGCGCTGATCTTGCAAAGCGCGGAATTCGCCAGCGGCCGTGAACTGTGGTTTAGCGTGCGCAGCACGACTTACCACATTCGTTTGAAACACGCGCTGGAACATGGCGACGATTGGCTGCGCGCTTCGTTCGAAGTCGTGGCCAAGCACGCCGCAAAAAACAGCTAACTAATCCACCAATACGCCGCTGAGCCAGTGGCCGATATCGGCAATTTCTGCGCTGCTCACCGTATGCGCCATCGGATAGCGATGCCATTCGACGGCGTAGCCTAATTGCGTGAGGGTATCGCGCGATGCGCTGGCAAAAGCGTAGGGTACGATGTCGTCCTGCGTGCCGTGCGCCATGAAAATCGGCAGCGTGCGATTCGCTGCGCTGGCCTGCTCCGGCAACTGCGCTTTTAGGCCCAGGTAAGAAGATAGAATCAGCGCGCCCGCCAAGGGTTCGGGATAGCGCAAGGCGCAATTCAGCGCGACATTCCCGCCTTGCGAAAAACCGGCAAGCACGATGTGTTGCGCAGCAACGCCGCGTGCGAGTTCGCGCGCGATCAGTTGCTCGACATAATGCATCGATTCACGCAGCCCCACCTCATCTTCCGCTGCCTGATCGTGCAAGCCCACGATGTCGTACCAAGACGGCATGATATAGCCCGCATTGAGGGTCACGGCTTGTTCCGGCGCATGGGGGAAGACAAAACGTGTTGGGGGCAAATGCGCCCCTTTAAGTTCGTCGACAATGGGTAAAAAATCGTAGCCATTCGCGCCTAGTCCATGCAACCAAATCACGCTGTGGTGGGCGGGTTCGCGGGTGACGACTTCCAAGGGAGGCTGGTAATTGAGCGGCATATACAAGTTAGAGCGGCATTGCCGAAGGCGCTCGGCGCTAGGGGGTTACTAGGGGGTTAATGGTGTCGCGCGAGCACGTCGAATGCAACCCGGCAATAGTCTTCGGCTTCTTCGACAATCTTTTGCAGGCGGATGGTGTAGGTTTTGCCTTGCGCTTTCAGTTGCAGCAAGTGGCCTAACTGCACGTTGCTGCAGGGCAGCAGCAGGCTGCGCGCAATTTGCGCTTGCGGCATTTCCAACAAATAGATGGCTTCTATATGCTCTTTGTTCGGCGCATCGCTGCCCGGGAGCGGATGCAACTCAACCGGAATCGGCGTTTGGCACAAGGTTTCAATCCCGACATAAGTCTTGCTGGTGGGATTTTTATTCATGCGCCGCACCGCACCAATCAGGAAGTGCGGCGCTTTTTCCGGTTTTAGGCCGATCAGGGTGCCGATCCGCAAGCCGCCATGCCCGGTAGGGTTGAACGTGACGCCATAGCCGGAGACGCTTTCGTTTTCCATGATCCATTGATCCAGCACCGGCTCAAACAATTCCTCATTGCCTTGGGTGTTCATGTCGATGGGTGTGCCGCCCACGGTATACCCCATGACTTGGTAGCCAATCATTTCACCCTTGGGTTTGCGCTTTATTTTTGCGCCGGGCTTCAGGTGCGCAATAATGTCGCGCAAGCCTTGCACGACATGCACGACTTTAACGTTAGGCGTGCGCTCGTGTTTGCGGCGCACATCTTTTTTCGACCAGCGGCGCTCTAGCGTTTCAATCAGATCCAGGCATTGCGGCAGGCGGCATTCCTCGCCGAGCCCAAGGCGCGCCGGCAACTCGCCGGCCTTGAGTTGCTCAATGGTTTTTTCCATCGTGACCATCAGCAGGCCCACGCCCCAGTAACGATATTTTTCGCCCAACATGTTGCGGCGCAGGCTGCGCGCGGGTTTCGTGTCGCCCAGATTCACCGCATACAACTGGCGGTGCGGGCGGAATTCATGCTCCAGGGTCAGACTCTTGGCCCAAGTGTCCAGCCATTGATCGAGTTGGTGAATTTGCAGTGGCTGCAAACTTTCCGGATTGGCTAAAAACAGCATCAGCGGCTGCATGTATTCGGACAAGCAATTGGTTTCCAGCGTGCTGTCGGGGAATAACTTGAGCGCGGTTTTATCGAAATTTTCGCGTTCGGAAAACAGGTAAAGCCGGTGTAAATTGCGCCACACCGCACCTTCGACCGGCAGGTAGCGCAGATGCGCCCACTTGGCCTGCATGGCATAGAAATGCAATGCGCGTGCCGTAATGATGTGAATGGTTGGCCAGAGCTTGGTAATCGGATCCTGGGCGAAATTGCGAATGCAGATTTGGTAGGCCACGGCCATTTCGTCCCAAAATGCGAGGATGGTCTGCAAGTAGGAGCGTGCTATGGCGTGATGATCGTTGGTAGTGGCGAGATAGTCGCGGCATAAGTTGTTTTGTAAACCTTGCGCTTTCTCATTCAGGTACATGCAGACCCGAATCCGCTCCTTGAGCGGCATTTTTTTGTTTTCGTTGATGGAAGATAGGGCGCGCACGATTTCAATGTGCGCACGATGCACGTCCGCCAGCGGCAACTCCTGCACCCAAATGGTCGCGGATTTCAGGTCGCCGACTGGGTCGTCGGTCTTTTTGCGCAAGATCGCGTTAATGAGTCCGCTAAAGTCAAACATGATGCCAAAAGACTAAGGAATGGATAGGGATGTGAATTTATTGTAATCCTGGAGAATACTAATGCAGGATGGGGGTGAGAGCAATAGTGCGCTGGCAATTGCAGCACATATAGGCGTTATATTGTATTCCAGGGGCATGGCCTTGACCAAGCTAGCCATGCACAGGGAGGAATGCGGCAGTTACTGCTTGTCTTTGAGCAAGCGCTGAATAATGCCGGCTTCGTCGGCCGGATTGAAAGAGTAGGGATAGAGCGAAGTTTCTTCTTTAGCCTTTTCCATCATGCCGCCGAATTTGCGTAACTGGATTTCTACGTAATCGGTTTCCAAGCGCAGCAGCACGGCTGGGGCTTTAACCCGCGGGCATTGGCGCTCGTTACCGACTTGGCGAAAGCCCAGCATGCGCTGGTAGAACGGCACATGGCGCGGATTGACTTCGATCAGGATATCGGTGCAACCATGCAGTTGCCGTGCATGAATGTAGGCAATATGAAATAGCGAAGCCAATACGTTGCGGGAACTGACGCTCTGGTCGATGGCCAGTTTGGTGATTTCGCATAGCACGCGGCCTTGGGCGCGCAGTTCATCGATTTCGCACGGATACATGGCGGAAGCCGATAAACCTTCTGCTGAGTCGATACCCAAGGTCAATGTCCCGATGGCATGTTCAGCGGAAAACACCGACAGGCAAATATTATTCGGGGCATGTTTGACCGTGCTGGAATGTGTTTCATAACCGCGCCAGGAATACATCTTGCGGATCAGCAAATTGGCGGAATGCGCATGTTCGGTATCGCGGGTCAGGCGGATTTTGAATTTTTGCTGCGCCATTTGCACGCTATTCAGCGCTTCCCCCAGTGGGTTTGCGCACATGGGCTGCAAATAGGAATGGCCGTCAATGGAAATAATGGTATTGGCGCCAATGTCAGGCTTCCGCTTTGGTGCAGCGGCTTTGGGGAGGATTCCTAACATTTCGACATCCTTCGTCATAAAGGGGTGTGCTTGATTTTAGTCGCAATGATTATGCCAAGACCAACAATGTTCATTAAGGTGCGAACCTTAGTGCTTGTTGTTTCTAACAAAATCTTACAGTTAAAGCGCATGGTTTGCCACTATTAAGTCCATAATACATTTATATGTATGCCGAGAATATGACAAAAAACGTCATTTAATGCACATTCCAGGCAATCTCATGCAGGCTTTTGGGCTGATTTAGGCCGAAAAGCCTGTATTACATCCGGGTTGGTTTCAATGTACGGTCCACCAATTAAATCAATGCAATAGGGCACGGCGGCAAATACGCCGTCCAAGGTTTCCTTAATCGCTTTCGGTTGCCCTGGCAAATTTAAAATCAAGCACTTGCCGCGCGTCACGCCCACCTGTCGCGACAGGATAGCGGTCGGTACATATTTCAGGCTAACAGCGCGCATTTGTTCGCCGAAACCATCCAGCACCCGATGCGCGATGGCCAGCGTCGCATCCGGCGTCACATCGCGCGGTGCGGGGCCGGTGCCGCCGGTGGTGAGAATCAGGTTGCAACCGATGACATCGACCAAGTCGACCAAGGTTTGTTCGATCAAAGCTTGTTCATCCGGGATGAGGCGCGTTTCCACGCGCCATGTTGAACTAATGGCGGCGCCTAACCAGTCTTTCAAGGCGGGGATGCCTTTATCCTCGTAGACACCAAGGCTTGCGCGATCACTCACGCTGACTAAACCAACCAGCAACTCCTGCGTCATAATGTACGTACCTTAGAACAGTTTATTTGCCATCGGCAATCAATAAATCGGCGCCAAAACTGCACGCTTTGTTTAAGTCGGTGCCGCAGCAGAAAATTTTGCCAGATTAAATTTATGACAGGTCGTCTTGCGGTGACGCTTGCAGGGTCTCGCGCAGCCAACGAAACAGCGCGCGATAATTCGCCGGCGGGCGGTTCGCGGCTTGCTCTTTGCGCGTGTTGCGGATCAGGGTGCGTAGTTGCTGTGCATCGCAACCGGGGTACGCACTGAGAAATTCGCTGAGCGAGGTATCATCCGCCAGCAATCGTTTGCGCCAGTTTTCGATATGGTGCAAGCGCGCGGTTTCTTGATCGTTCACGCCATTCCAGGCATCGAGCTGCTGCTGAATCGGCTCCGCATCGACGCCGCGCATGATCTTGCCGATAAATTGCATTTGCCGCCGTATGGCTTCGTGACTGGTCAGGCGCCGGGCTTCCAGCACGGCGTCGAGCAATTGTTCCGGAAGATTCAATTGCTCGATCTGGGATTTTTTCAGCGTGACGATCTCTGCGCCAATTTTTTGCAAGGCGTTCATTTCTTGCTTGCGCTTGGTTTTGCTAGGGCCTTCTTCTTCCATGGTGTTCTCGCGGGATGCGTCTAGGCATCGCCCAGGGCGGTCAAAGTTGCTATGATAACCACTTTTTTCGACTTCGCTTGCAAGCCGTCAGAAAGTAGCCGTGGACGCGAACCGTTTTACTTATCCCATCGACCAGCTCAAACAACTCACGCAAGACATTTTGCACCAAGCCCAAGCCGCAGGTGCCACCGCTTGTGAGGCCGAGGTCAACCAAGGTTTCGGCCAAAATGTTTCGGTGCGCCTGAACCAAGTCGAAACCATTGAGTACAATCGCGATAAGGGCTTGGGCGTCACCTGTTATTTCGGCCAGCAGCGCGGCCATGCCAGCACGTCCGATTTAAGCGCCGCGGCGATCCACGATACCGTGGCCAAGGCACTGACCATTGCCAAATACACGGCGGCCGATGAATTTGCCGGCCTGCCGGAGCCGGAACTGTTGGCGCGCGATATTCCCGAGCTTGATCTTTATCAGCCCTGGACACTGACGGTGGAGCAGGCTATCGAAATGGCGCAAACCTGCGAAGCCGCCGCGCTCGCGGTTGATCCATGCATCAATAATTCCGAGGGCGGCTCGGTATCGACGCAAGAATCCTTGTTTGTGTATGGCAACAGCTTGGGCTTTCTCGCGGGTTATCCCACGTCGCGCCAAGGCATTTCGTGCGCCGTGATTGCCGAATCCGAATCCGGCATGCAGCGCGATTATTGGTATTCCGCCGCACGCTCCGCCGCGCAACTGGAAAGTGCCGCGGATGTCGGACGCATTGCCGGAGAGCGCACCCTGCGCCGCCTCAACGCGCGCAAATTGAAGACCAGGCAAGCTCCGGTGATTTTCGAGGCGTCGATCGCAACCGGCCTGCTGGGCAATTTCGTCTCCGCCGTCAGCGGCGGCAATTTATACCGCAAGACTTCTTTTTTGCTGGATAGCCTCGGCCAAACGGTATTTGCGCCCTCGGTGCAAATCGTGGAGCGCCCGCATATCAAACAAGCGCTCGGCAGCGCCCCCTTCGACAGCGAAGGTGTTGCCACCAAAGATCGCGACGTGATCCGCGACGGCGTGTTGCAAGGCTATTTTCTCTCGACCTACACCGCGCGTAAGCTCGGCATGCACAGCACCGGCAACGCCGGCGGTTGCCACAATTTAATTATCGAAAGCAGCGCGCTCGACTTCGCCGCCTTGCTCAAGAAAATGGATACCGGGCTGGTGGTGACCGAATTGCTGGGCCAAGGCGTGAATCCTGTGACGGGCGATTATTCGCGCGGTGCCGCCGGCTTCTGGGTGGAGCATGGCGAGATCCAATATCCGGTCGAAGAAATCACCATCGCGGGCAATTTAAAAGACATGTTCAAACAGATCGTCGCTGTCGGCAATGATGTCGTGGTGCGCGGCTCGCGTCAAAGCGGATCGATCTTGATCGAAAACATGACGATTGCCGGTGACTAAAGATATTCAGGGGGGAAATAATATGCAGCGTCGTACATTCATGAAACGTGCGGGCATCGGACTGGCCCTCGGAACCACTGCCAGCATCGCGCAGGCCGCCGAACCCGAAGTGAAATGGCGTCTTGCCTCCAGCTTCCCCAAGAGCCTGGATACGATTTTCGGCGCGGCCGAATTGCTGGCCAAGCGCGTGGCCCAGCTCACCAACAACAAATTTCAAATTCGTGTGTTTGCCGCCGGCGAATTGGTGCCAGGCCTGCAAGTGCTGGATGCGGTGAGCCAAGGCACGGTGGACTGCGGCCACACCGCCAGCTATTACTATGTCGGCAAGAACAAGGCGTTTGCTTTCGATACCACGCTGCCCTTCGGCCTTTCCGCGCGCCAGCAAAATGCCTGGCTGTACTACGGCGGCGGGCTGGAATTGATGCGCGATTTATTCAAAGGCCATGGCGTGATCAATTTCCCCGGCGGCAATACCGGCACGCAAATGGGCGGATGGTTCCGCAAGGAGATCAAGAGCCTCGCCGATTTGAAGGGCCTGAAAATGCGCATCCCCGGCATCGCCGGAGAAATTATGTCGCGCTTGGGTGTGGTGACGCAGACCCTGGCTGGGCCGGATATCTACCCCTCTTTGGAAAAAGGCGCCATCGACGCCGCGGAATGGGTCGGCCCCTACGACGATGAAAAGCTGGGTTTCTACAAAGTGGCGAAACATTACTACTACCCCGGGTGGTGGGAAGGCGGCGCCAATCTATCGTTCATGATCAATACGAAAGAATGGGAAAAACTTCCGGCCAGCTACAAAGAAGCCTTCGAAGTCGCAACCGCGGAGGCGAACTTGCACATGCTCGCCCAATACGATGCCAAAAATCCCGCTGCGCTGGGGCGCTTGCTGCGCGCTGGCGCCAAGCTGCACCCTTTCCCCAAGGACATCATGGTGGCCGCGCTCAAAGTGGCGAATCAACTGTATGCGGAAGAAGCCGCAAAAAATCCCGCATTCAAAAAAATCTACGAACCCTGGAGCCGTTTCCGCAACGACCAATTCCAATGGTTCCGCGTGGCGGAATTGAGCTACGCCAATTTCACTTTCAACAACGTCAAGTAACGGCGCCTCCATGGAATTGTCAGTCATCGTCCCAGTCAAAAACGAGCAGGAAAACATCCTGCCCTTGCTGGGTGAAATTCGTGATGCGCTGGAATGTCGTTGCGAATACGAAGTGATCTACATCAACGACGGCAGCACCGACACCACCCCGGCCGTGCTGGCGCAAGCGCAGCGCGAATTCCCGCGCTTGCGCGTGCTGACGCATGCGCAAAGCTGCGGCCAAAGCGCAGCGGTGATGAGCGGCGTGCGCGCGGCGCGCGGCGAATGGATCGCCACCTTGGATGGCGACGGCCAAAACGATCCGGCGGATATTCCGAATTTGCTCGCGGTGGCGCGCGATCCTGCGCAGCCGAAAAATTTGCAACTGATCGCCGGCTGGCGCAAGCAGCGCAAGGACACTTGGTTGAAACGGCTTTCTTCGCGCATCGCCAACGGCGTGCGTTCGCGCATGTTGAATGACGCCACGCCCGACACCGGTTGCGGCCTTAAGCTCATCCCGCGCGCGGTGTATTTGCAGCTGCCGTTCTTCAATCACATGCATCGTTTTCTACCGGCGCTGGTGCGGCGCAACGGCGGCGCGACGATCTCGGTCGAAGTGCACCACCGCCCGCGCACCCGCGGCATTTCCAATTACGGCCTGCATAACCGCCTATGGGTCGGCATCGTCGATATCTTCGGCGTGATGTGGCTGCAGCGGCGCATGAAATTGCCGCAGGTGAGCGAGATCGCGCGTACATGAACCCGCGCAGGATTTTACGCGGATTGATTTTCATGGCTTCGTTGCTGGCCTTGGGCTATCTCCTCGAAGCCACGCATTTCGGCGCCAGCCTCAACCAGGCCTGGATCGATACCGAGATTCGCGGCAAGGGGCTGAGCGGCGAGTTGCTATTCATCGGCGTCGGCGCGCTGGCCGCCGCGCTGGCCATGCCGCGCCAGATCATCAGCTTTCTCGGCGGCTATGCCTTCGGTTTCTTGTACGGCGCGTTGCTGACCTTGGTCGCGGTTACCCTGGGTTGCGCGCTGACTTTTCTGTATGCGCGCTGGATCGGACGGCATTTCATCGCCACGCGCTGGGGCGCGCGCATCAAGCGTATCGACGATTTCCTGGGCAGGAACCCATTCGCCATGGCCTTGCTGATCCGCCTGTTGCCGTTGGGCAATAATGTGGTGACCAATTTGACGGCGGGTGTGACCAGCGTGCGTGCGCTGCCATTCATTCTCGGCTCCATGGTCGGCTATATTCCGCAGACCTTGATATTTTCCTTGGTGGGCAGCGGCGTCAATGTCGATCCGACGCTGCGCATCGGGGTGGCGGTGGTGCTGTTCCTGACTTCGGGCGCCATCGGCGTATGGCTGTATCGCAAATTTCGCCACGGCCATACCTTGGGCGCGGAAGTGGATGCGGAGTTGGATCCTGAAGCCGCCCCTGAAAAGCTTTTAAAACCCGATTAACTGTGCTCTGCGCGGTTAGTGCTATGGTTGGAAATCAAACTTTATGTATCCCCTGAAACAAGACCGTTCCCTCCTTTTGCTCCTGCTCGGTTGGGCCGCCCTGGCCGTGGCGGCGCTGTTTCTGCGCCCGCTGTGGCCGCTCGATGAAACGCGCTATGTCGCCGTCGCGTGGGATATGTGGCAGCGCGGCGACTTCCTGGTGCCGTATTTGAATGGCGCGCCATATAGCCAGAAACCGCCGTTATTGTTTTGGCTGATGCAGGCGGGCTGGGCGTTGTTCGGCGTCAATGAGTGGTGGCCGCGCTTGATTGCGCCAGTGCTCGGTCTGCTCAGCATCCCCTTGATGACGCAGCTGGCGCGTCGCTTGCAGCCGGACAGCACCGATCTCGCCATCCAGGCGGTTTGGATTTACTGCGGCGCGCTGTTGTTCGGCGCTTTGTTTACCCTGCTCGGCTTCGATGGGTTGCTGGTCTGCAGCACCTTGATCGGCATGCTGGGGATCGTGCGTGCGGCGCAAGGCGAATTGCGGCGCGGCATGATTTGGCTCGGCGTGGCGATCGGTCTGGGCGTGTTGTCCAAAGGCCCCGTGATCTTGTTGCATTTGTTGCCCGCCGCTGTATTTGCGCCCTGGTGGTCGCCTGAAGTGCGCCGCGACAAAGGTCGCTGGTATTGGGGCGTGCTGGGCGCGGTTGGCCTGGGAGCGGTGATCGCCTTGCTGTGGGCCGTTCCCGCGGCTTATTTTGGCGGAGCGGCGTATCGCACCGCGATTTTTTGGGGGCAGACTGCAGGGCGCATGACCTCTTCTTTTGCGCATCGCGCGCCGCTGTGGTGGTATTTACCGCTGTTGCCGGTGTTGCTGTTCCCGTGGTTGTTGTGGCCGAGCTTATGGCGCGGTTTGTTCGCATTGCGCAAGGCGGAAAGTACCAGCGTGCGCTTCTTGCTGGCGTGGATCGTACCGGTGTTTATCGGTTTCTCGCTCGTCAGCGGCAAGCAAGAGCGCTACTTATTGCCGCTGTTGCCGGCGTTCGCTTTACTCGCGGCGTATGCGCTGCAGCGCGTGCAGCATGAGCGGTTGCGGCGCTTCGATTTGCTGATGCCGTCACTGGGTTTTGCACTGCTGGCGAGCGGCTGGGTTTATGCATTCATGCACCCGCAGCGGCTTGGCGCTGCCTTGTCCGGCGCGCCTTTGCCTATTTGGCCGGCGGTGGTTTTTGCTGCGATTGCGCTGGCGCTGCTCTTCGCGAGCGGCCTCAAACTAGCGCTGCGCCTGCGGCTGCTCGCAAGCGCGGTATGGATGGTGATCCTGGTCAGTTATTTCAGCGTGGTTCCGCTCATAGCACCGTATAGCGATCCGCATCCGGTGGCGCAATATTTAGCGGGCTTGCAACAACGCGGCAACGCGCTCGCCTATTGGGGCAAGTATCATGCGCAATTCGATTTTACCGGGCGGCTTAAGCCGGTAACCGAGATCACTTCCTTGGAAAGCCTCCACGCTTGGCTGCTGCAAAATCCGCAAGGCCGCATCATGCTGTTCGAGGATCAAGCGAGTACCAGTGCCAGCCCACCCGAATTCGAACGCTTCTTCCGCGGCGGCTACCTGCAAGTGTGGAGCGCTAGCACGTTTTATGCGGCCCGCGCACCAGGCGCTACGTCCCCAGCGCCTTAATCGAATTGCTGCTGCAAATACGCAATGATCTTGTTGGAATCATAGAGCCATTCGCTATTGCCTTGCGCATCGGTGATTCTTAAACACGGCACTTTGATTTGGCCGCCGCCTTGCAGCAAATCGGCGCGGTGCTGTGCATCATGCTGCGCATCGCGCAATTCAATGTTCAGTGATTTGCTGCGCATCGCGCGCCGCACCTTCATGCAAAACGGGCAAGTCTTGAATTGATACAGGGCGAGCGCTTGGCATTTTTGATCGACGAGCTTTTGCGCTTCAGGCGAGCGCACCACGCCCTTGGGCGGGGTTAATCGCTCCCACAACAGCAGGATTGGGCCAAGCACGAAGCGCACAGTCTTAAAAAAAGCTTTAAATATAAATTTCATCACGAACCTAATGCATTACAGGGTTAAAAGTCTGGGTACGCCGCGCTTACGCGCCGCGCTTTTTGTGGCGAATACCGATGTGCTGCTTGCCGCGTTGCAGCGCTAATGCCACTTGTCTTTGCCGCTCCATGGCGCGTGCGCGCTTTTCCTCGGACAGCGTATCGAAACAGCGCGGGCAGGAAACGCCTTCTTGATATTTCGGCGAAGCCTTGTCTTCGGGCGCTATCGGGTAGCGGCAGGAGCGGCATTGATCATGTTGGCCCACGCTCAGGCCATGGCCGACCGCCACGCGTTGATCGAACACGAAGCACTCGCCTTCCCACAAGCTTTGTTCCGCGGGAATTTTTTCCAGGTATTTGAGAATGCCGCCTTGCAGGTGATACACATCCTCGAAGCCTTGCTCGAGCATGAAGGCGGTGGCCTTTTCGCAGCGAATGCCGCCGGTGCAAAACATCGCCACTTTTTTATGTTTCGCGGGATCGAGATTTTGTTTCACATAGGCGGGAAATTCGCGGAAGGTGGTGGTCTTCGGGTCGAGCGCGCCGCGAAAAGTGCCGATGTCGTATTCGTAATCGTTACGCGTATCGACCACTAATACCTCGGGATCGGAAATCAAGGCGTTCCAATTTTCCGGCGTGACATAGGTGCCGACTTTTTCATTCGGGTCGATGCCGGGCACACCCAAGGTGACGATCTCTTTCTTCAAGCGCACCTTCATGCGGTAAAACGGCATCTCGTCGGCCAAGGATTCCTTGTGTTCGAGCGCCGCCAAGCGCGCATCGCTGCGTAGAAAAGCGAGCAAGGCATCGATGCCGGCGCGGCTGCCGGCGACCGTGCCGTTGATGCCTTCTTGCGCCAGCAATAGGGTGCCCTTGATGGCGTTGGCCTCACAACAGGCAAGTAGCGGGTTTTGCAGCGCGCGGAAGTCCGGAAGCTTGGCGAATTTATATAAAGCGGCAACGATGATTTGAGACATATCTGCTTACTCAAGATTGAAATTTAAAGGTGCCGAGGAACCGCTTGGGCTCGCCGGTATTTCGATTTGCAGCGGGACATCCGCTTCGACCTTTTTCACGCGGGTGCCGGTCAGCGCAGGGAAAGCGATAATCAAGGCCACCATCACTATTTGCAGCAACACAAACGGCACCGCACCCCAATAAATCTGGCTGGTTTTGACGCCGCCGGTGAGCCGCCCGGTGACATTATCCACATAATCGTGCTTGGGCGCGACGCTGCGCAAATAGAACAGGGCAAAGCCGAACGGCGGGTGCATGAACGAGGTTTGCATATTCACCGCGAGCAGCACGCCGAACCACACCAAGTCGATACCGAGTTTATGCGCGACCGGCGCCAGCAGCGGCACGATGATGAAGGAGAGTTCAAAGAAGTCCAAAAAGAACGCCAAGACGAAAACCATGAGGTTGACCACGATCAAAAATCCAAGCGCGCCGCCCGGCAAGTTGGCCAACAATTGATCCACCCATAAATCGCCGTTCACCGCGCGAAACACCAGACTGAACACGGTGGAGCCGACCAGAATAAACATCACGAAGGAAGACAGTTTGGCGGTGGTGTCCAAGGCTTGTTTCAGCTGTACTAATTTCAAGCGGCGCTTGAGCAGCGCCAACACCAGTGCGCCGCTGGCGCCCATCGCGCCGCCTTCGGTGGGCGTGGCGATGCCGAGAAAAATCGTGCCCAGCACCAGAAAAATCAGCAGCAGCGGCGGCGCCAAGGTGGCGAGCGCATGCCGCGCAAGCTGGCTGCCGCGCAAGGTGCGCGCCGCGAGAGGCAGGGCGGGTGCGGCTGCCGGCTTGAGCAAGGTCACGGCAAATACATACACGGTATACAACGCCGTCAGCAGCAAGCCCGGCAACAGCGCGCCTTGATACAAGGCGCTGACGGGGCGCTGCAATTGATCGGCCAGCACAATCAACACCAGGCTCGGCGGAATGATTTGCGCCAGCGTGCCGGAAGCCGCGATGACGCCCGCCGACAAACGCCGGTCGAAGCCATAGCGCAGCATGATCGGCAGGGAAATCAGCCCCATCGAAATCACCGAAGCGGCGACCACGCCGGTGGTGGCGGCCAGTAGCGCGCCGACGAAAATCACCGCATAGGCGATGCCGCCGCGAATCGGGCCGAACAATTGGCCGATGCTTTCGAGCAAATCCTCGGCCATGCCGCTGCGTTCCAAAACCAAGCCCATGAACGTAAAGAACGGGATCGCCAGCAGCGTTTCGTTTTGCATGATGCCGTAGATGCGGTAGGGCAGCGCGCCGAGCAAGTCGGCGGTGAGCAAGCCTTGCTGAATGCCGAGTACGGCAAACAGCAAACCGTTGGCGGCGAGCGAAAACGCCACCGGATATCCCAGCAACAGGAACAGCACCAAGCCGGCGAACATCAGCGGCGGAAACAGCTCCGGGCTCATGCGCTTTTCTCGGGAGAATCGAGCGCCGCCAGGTGTTCGCTCGGGACATGCGCAGCTTCGGTTGGTGGCGCCATGCCCAGTAAAAAACCGACGCGCTTGATGATTTCCGATACGCCCTGCAAAGCGAGCAGGGCGAAGCAAATCGGGATCAGGGATTTAGCCGGCCACAAAATCAAGCCGCCGGGATTGCTCGACCACTCCTGCGATGTAAACGATTCCCAAAAAAACGGCCAAGCATAAAACAGGATCAGCGCGCACAGCGGCAGCAGAAAAAATAGCGTGCCAAAGATATCGATCCAGGCTTGCGCGCGCGGCCCGAGGCGGTTGCTCAACAGGTCGATGCGCACATGCTCGTTTTTCAGCAGGGTATAAGCCGCCGCCAGCAAAAAAACCGCCGCGAACAGGCTCCATTGGATTTCCAGCCAGCCGTTGGAACTCATATCGAAGGCTTTGCGCATAATGGCATTGCTGGCGCTGATCAGAACCATGACGAGGATCAGCCAAGTCGCGGCGCGGCCGATGGCTTGATTGATACGGTCGATGAGACCGGCGAGTTGCAGTAGGCGTTTCATGGTGGTTGGGCAGAACTTCAAAAGGCTGGAAAACAGCTAGCGCGATTATAGGCGGGCTGGCTCCCGCCGTCGAATCGACGGTGCTACCATGCGCCTATGCGCAATTTTCGACTGTTGATCGGCATGGGCGGCGTACCGCCGCATGACCATCCCTTGGCTTATGTTTGGGAGCGCCGCCTGCATTGGTTGATGGTGGGCGTAGCCCTCTTGGCGGTGCCGGCGTTTTACCTGGAAATAGCCTCGCCGCACGGGCTGCTACACCAGGTGGGCCGCGCATTGGATAGCGTGATCCTGCTGGCCTTTAGCCTGGAATTTCTGTGGATGCTGCATCTGATCCGGCAGCGCGCCGCCTATATCACCCACAACTGGCTTAATTTGCTGATCATCTTCGGCGCCGCCATCAGTCTGGCCGGCGTGGAGTCGGAATGGCTGCCCTTGGTGCGCTTGCTGCGCATCGCCTATGTCTCCCTGGTGATGGTGCGCGCCTTGGGCGTGATGCGCAATCTGCTGTCGCCCACCGCAGTGCCCTATTTATTAGGCTGGGGAGTGGTGACCCTGGCGCTGGCCGGGGCGGGATTTTACTGGCTGGAACCGACCGTGCATACCTACGGCGATGGGCTGTGGCTGGCATTCACCACCGGCGCCACGGTGGGTTACGGCGATCTTGTGCCGACCACGACTGCATCGCGCATTTTCGCCGTACTCATGGTGATCTTCGGTTTTGCCATGCTGTCCCTGGTGACGGCGAGTTTCGCCGCATTCTTTGTCGGCGAGGATGAAAAAAAATTGCGCCACGAGATGCATCAAGACATCAAGGAATTGCGCGAAGAAGTGCGAAAGTTGCGCGCCGATATGGCTGAGCTGAATGGCAAGCCGCCGCGCTAGTTAGTGTGTAGTGAGTCATTTAAAAACTGGAAAAATAGCCGCCTTGAGTAAGATGAAAATAACGAAGAAGACCGCCGCAGGGACGTTATGAGTAAACCCTATACCCCGCCCTACAGCCTCACCGCCGCCATCGTCTCCCTGGTCGCCCAGATCGGCGAGGCGGTCGGTCGTCTTTCCGCGCATGATGCCGCCGCGACGTCGCTGCGGCTGCGCCGCATCAATCGCATCCGCACCATTCAGGGATCGCTGGCGATTGAAGGCAATACCCTCAGCGAAGAGCAAATTACCGCTATCCTCGAAGGCAAGCGTGTCATCGCCCCGCCACGTGAGATTCAAGAAGCACGCAACGCTATCAAGGCCTACGACCTCTTCACCCAGTGGCAGCCCGCCGCAGAAAAGGATCTGCTGGCAGCACACAGCATCCTCATGAAAGGGCTGCTCGACGCGCCCGGGCATTACCGCAGCGGCGGGGTCGGCGTCATGGCGGGCGCGGATGTCATACACATGGCCCCGCCCGCCAAGCGGGTTCCGCAACTCATGCGCGACCTGCTGCATTGGCTGAAAACCACAGGTGAACACCCACTCATCGCCAGCTCGGTGTTTCACTACGAATTCGAGTTCATCCACCCCTTCGAAGACGGCAACGGCCGCATGGGACGGCTGTGGCAGACCTTGATTCTCAGCCAATGGAACCCACTTTTAGCCCATATACCCGTGGAAACCCTCATCCACGAACACCAGCAGGAATATTATGCTGCCCTCAATCGCAGCAACCAACAAGGCGACTCGGCGGTATTTATCGAATTCATGCTGCAAATGATCCTCGACGCGGCACCAAGGGCCCAGTCAAAGGCCCAGACCGGGGCCCAGTCAGCGTCGATACTGCATGCGCTTGTGCCGGCACCGCTCTCAGCCAATGAACTCATTACGCACCTCAACTTGCGGAGCAAGACCGGCGCATTCAAGCGTGCCATAAAAGAGCTATTGGAGAATGGACTCATTGCATATACGCGCCCCGATAAGCCCAGCAGCCGCTTGCAGAAATATCGCCTGACTGGAAAGGGACGGGCTCACCTGAACACCAAGGGCGGAAGATCATGAATAACAGATTTGGCAACTCCCCCAGGGCCACTTTCAAACGACTAGAGAAACATACACGCCAGTTACGCTTTTGAGTTCCCAGCGAACCTGCGGTGATCCGGCGGCCCCGCATCAAATGGAAGAAGCTGAAGCTTATGAAAAAGACCCCAATAACTGATCCTATAGCCATCCAAGAGCTACTTTGGATTCATAAGGATGGAAAGGAAGTATTGCTTACCGCAAAAGTTGGGCGACCATACAAAGTTGATGATAATACTTGGGCATGCCCAGCTGAGCTTTGCGGGTTTGAGAATCAATACCCTGATATGCATGGGCTTGGCTCGATGCAAGCCCTTAGCTTGGCCATGGGCCTTATAAAAACACGACTTGGGCATCTATTAGAAGATGGAGAGAGCCTTTACTATCCGGAAGACAAAGAGTCTTTGTTTGATATCCAGTGCTTGGATGCAGTGTTTGGGAAGTAGAAGTTTCCTTCACTGCATCCAAGCGGGACGGCGGAAAATCCCGTAATTCCATAACCTCTTGTGGACTGCTTGCTTAGGGCCGATAGGGTATCAAGGGTCTGAGCCAAAAATCGCGCATTTTTGATTCCCTTTTGTCTAAAAAAACAGCCCCAGCCAAGTTGCAAATCATCCGGCTATCACGCCAGCCACGCTCTGCCGAACCTGGCTTGGACATGCTAAAATACGCTTTTTTCAAATAGTTGAGTCCTCCCCATGTTCAGTGCCAGCCAAACGATTCAAGCCACCGATCCCGATTTATGGAAAGCGATGGAGCAAGAGCGCCAGCGCCAAGAAGACCATATCGAGCTGATCGCTTCCGAAAACTACACCAGCCCGGCGGTGATGGAAGCCCAAGGCTCGGTGCTGACCAATAAGTACGCCGAGGGCTATCCTGGCAAGCGTTATTACGGCGGCTGCGAATATGTGGACATCGCCGAGCAACTGGCGATCGATCGCGCCAAGGCGCTGTTCGGCGCTGAATACGTGAACGTGCAGCCGCACTCCGGCTCGCAAGCCAATGCCGCGGTGTACATGGCGATGCTGCAACCGGGCGATACCATTTTGGGCATGTCGCTGGCGCATGGCGGCCATCTGACCCACGGCGCCTCGGTGAATTTTTCCGGCAAGCTGTACAAGGCCGTGACCTACGGCTTGCATCCCGAGACCGAAGCCATCGATTATGACGCAGTGCAAAAGCTCGCCACCGAACACAAGCCAAAGATGATTGTGGCCGGCGCTTCGGCGTATTCCTTGGTGATCGACTGGAAGCGCTTCCGCCACATCGCCGACAGCGTCGGCGCGTATCTGTTCGTGGACATGGCGCACTATGCCGGCCTGGTCGCGGCGGGCGTGTATCCGAGCCCGGTTGGCATCGCCGATTTTGTCACCACCACCACGCATAAAACTCTGCGTGGTCCGCGCGGTGGCATCATCATGGCTAAGGCGGAATTCGAGAAACCGATCAATTCCACCATCTTTCCCGGCACCCAAGGCGGTCCGCTGATGCATGTGATCGCGGCCAAGGCGGTGGCGTTCAAGGAAGCCATGGGCAAGGACTTCAAGCACTATCAAGAGCAAGTGATCGCCAATGCGCGCGTGATGGCAAAAGTATTGCAAGAGCGCGGCTTGCGCATCGTTTCCGGGCGCACCGATTCGCACTTGTTCCTGGTCGATCTGCGCGCGAAAAACTTGACCGGTAAAGAGGCCGAAGCGGCGCTCGGCCGTGCGCATATCACGGTCAACAAAAACGCCATTCCGAATGATCCGCAAAAGCCCTTCGTCACCAGCGGCATCCGCATCGGCACGCCGGCGATGACCACGCGCGGCTTCAAGGAAATCGAAGCCGAGCATTTGGCCAACTTGATCGCCGATGTGTTGGAAGCGCCGGCGGACGAAGCAGTGATCGCCAGCGCGGCGAAAGATGCGCAGGCGATGTGCGCGAAGTTTCCGGTGTATGGAAAATAGGCGTCGGGCGTCGGGCGTCAGGCGTCAGGGGCAAATCCTGAGCCTCGGAGGCTGACACATGAAATGCCCCTTCTGCGGTGCCACCGATACCCAGGTCATTGATTCGCGGGTGAGCGAAGAAGGGGACAGCATTCGCCGCCGCCGCCGCTGCGCGGGCTGCAGCAAGCGCTTTACCACATACGAAACCGCCGAATTGCGCATGCCGCAAGTGGTGAAACAAAACGGCATCCGCGAGGAATTCAAGCGCGAAAAGCTGCGCACCAGTTTTGTTCGCGCCTTGCACAAGCGCCCAGTGCCGACCGAGTATGTGGACGCGGCGATCCAGCACATTGAGCAAGAGTTGCTGGGCTTGGGCGAGCGCGAAGTGCCGGCGCGGCGCGTCGGCGAGATGGTGATGGCCGCGCTGTATAAGCTGGATAAGGTGGCCTATATCCGCTTCGCTTCGGTGTATCGCAGCTTCCAGGATGTGGAGGATTTCCGCGAGGTGATCCAGGACATCGACAGCGGGGCGAAGCGTGCGAAGGCGCCGGCCAAGTCCACGCCTAAAGCCACTCCTAAAACCACCCCTACGAAATAATCCTTTTCCGTGTATTCCGCCGACGATCATTGCTACATGGCTCAAGCCTTGCGGCTGGCCGAACTGGGGCTGAATAGCACCAGTCCCAATCCGCGCGTCGGTTGCGTCATCGTGCGCGATGGCCAAGTGATCGGCGAAGGCTGGCATCAGCGCGCCGGCACGCCGCACGCCGAAGTGCATGCGCTAAATCAAGCGACTGCTGCGGCACGCGGCGCAACGGTGTATGTGACGCTGGAGCCGTGCTCGCATCATGGGCGCACGCCGCCTTGCGCCGATGCGCTGATTGCGGCCGGTGTGGCGCGCGTGGTGGCTGCCATGCGCGACCCCAATCCGCAAGTCGCCGGGCGCGGATTGGCGCAAATACAGGCGGCGGGGATTGCGGTTGAATGCGGCCTGCTGGAAGAACCGGCGCGTGAATTAAATATCGGTTTCGTCTCGCGCATGACGCGCGCACGACCTTGGGTGCGCTCGAAAGTGGCGGCGAGCCTGGATGGCAGGACGGCGCTCGCCAATGGCGTCTCGCAATGGATTACCGGCCCGGCGGCGCGCAAGGATGTGCAGTTGTTGCGTGCGCGCGCTTGCGCCATTCTCACCGGTGTCGGCACCGTGCTGGCGGATGATCCGCAAATGAATGTGCGAGAAATCGAGACGCCGCGCCAACCGCTGCGCGTGGTGGTGGATTCGCAATTGCGCACGCCACCCAGCGCTAAAATTTTGCTGGGCGGGGCCTTGATCGTGGGCGCCATCGAGGATGCAACGAAAATTCAAGCCTTACGCAATGCCGGTGCGGAAGTGCTGGTGTTGCCCGGCGCGAACGGCCGTGTGGATTTGGCGCGCTTGCTGCAATTGCTCGCCGAGCGCGAAGTCAACGAATTAATGGTGGAAGCAGGCGCGACCTTGAATGGCGCGTTGCTCGAAGCTGACTTGATCGATGAGTTGGTGTTGTACATGGCGCCGATGTTGCTGGGCGATACGGCGCGCGGCTTGTTCGCGCTGCCGGCCTTGCGCAAAATGGACGAGCGCAAAAATTTATCCCTTTGCGATGTGCGGCAAGTGGGCAACGATATGCGCGTGATCGCGCGGGTGAATCGAGTTTAAAATCGTATAACCGCCAAGACGCCAAGGGCGCCAAGAAAGGCTTTTGATTTTCTCGGCGTTCTTGGCGTCTTGGCGGTTCAGTTTATTTTTGGGACCAATATGTTTACAGGCATTATTCAATCCGTCGGCAAGATCGCGCAAACGCAAGCGCGTGGCCAAGACGTGCGTTTATCCATCGCCGCCGGCGGCTTGGATCTGAGCGATGTGCAACTCGGCGACAGCATCGCCGTCAACGGCGTGTGCCTGACCGTGATTGCCAAGCACGCGACGAATTTCGAAGTCGATGTATCGGCCGAAACCTTGCGCTGCACCATCGGCTTCGCATTAGATGGCGCGGTTAACTTGGAAAAAGCGCTGCGCCTCGCGGATCGCCTCGGTGGGCATCTGGTGAGCGGACACGTGGATGGCGTGGGAAGCGTGCGCCGCTTTGAACAAGTCGGTGATTGTTTTCTGCTGCAAGTCGAAGCCCCGGGCGATCTGGCGCGTTTTGTTGCGGCCAAGGGTTCGATCACCATCAATGGCGTGAGCTTGACGGTCAACCAAGTGCAGGGCGATCGCTTCGAGGTCAACCTCATTCCGCATACCCTGGAAATGACTACACTGAAGTTTATTCAGCCCGGCAGCCGCGTGAATCTGGAAGTGGATTTGTTGGCGCGCTATGCCGAACGCTTGCTGCATTACACGCCAGGCCAATCTGATTCGGCCGCCCGCTGAATGAGATTCGCCGGATTCGCGGCGAAATGCGATAATGACGCCCCCGCATGTATTTTAGAAGCACTTAGGTGCAGAGTTTTTCAATGATTAGCCCAATTCAAGACATTATCGCCGACCTCAAGGCCGGTAAAATCGTCGTCCTAGTGGACGAAGAAGACCGCGAAAACGAGGGCGATCTGGTCATGGCGGCCGAGTTCGTGACGCCGGAAGCCATCAACTTCATGGCCAAGCACGGCCGCGGCCTGGTGTGCTTGACCCTGACCGACGCGCGCTGCAAGCAACTCGGTTTGCGCCAGATGGTGTCGGACAACCAAACGCCGCACGGCACCGCGTTCACCGTGTCGATCGAAGCGGCGCAAGGTGTCACCACCGGCATTTCCGCAGCCGACCGCGCCGTCACCATTCAAGCCGCCGTGGCCAAAAATGCACGCGCCACCGACATTATTCAGCCGGGTCATATTTTCCCCTTGCGCGCGCAGCCGGGCGGCGTGTTGGTGCGCGCCGGCCATACCGAAGCGGGCTGCGACCTGGCGGACTTGGCCGGTTTGGAACCGGCCGCGGTGATTTGCGAAATTCTGAAAGACGACGGCACCATGGCGCGCCTGCCGGATTTGATCGAATTCGCGCAGCAGCATGAACTGAAGATCGGCACCATCGTCGATTTGATCCACTACCGTTCGCAGCATGAAAAATTGGTGGAACGCGTCGCCGAGCGCGCGGTAGAGACCATCTACGGAGCGTTTCAATTGGTGGCCTATCGCGATAAGACGTCGGGCGAAGTGCATCTGGCGATGGTCAAGGGCAGGATCAATCCGGAGCAAGAAACCTTGGTGCGAGTGCATGAACCCTTATCCGTGATCGATTTTCTGGACGATGCCGGCAGTCCACATTCCTGGAACGTGCACCAGGCCTTAAAAACGATCAGCGAGTCGGCGGCCGGCGTGGTGGTTTTTTTCCGCCGCCCGGAATCCAGCGAAAGCCTGTTGGCGCGCATCGAACACGCCGCGCACAAGCCCTCGACCAAAGTCGACCTGCGCGACTACGGCATCGGCGCGCAAATCCTGCGCGATCTGAACGTGCGCAAAATGCGCCTGCTGGCCGCGCCGCGCAAAATGCCGAGCCTGGAGGGCTTCGATCTCGAAGTCACGGGCTACGTCTTGCCGCAAGACTGGGTAGATGCTTCCAACGTAACCGAGTGAGGAAACCATGGTAAAAAAATACGACAACATCACCGAGATTGAAAAAGACCTGCGCGGTGCAGGCTTGCGCATCGGCATCGTCATGAGCCGTTTCAATATCGATATCGGCGAAGGCCTGCTGGGCAGTTGCGTGGCGGAATTGGATAAGCTGGGCGTGAAGCAAGAAGACGTCACCTTGATCACCGTGCCCGGTGCGCTGGAAGTGCCGCTCGTGCTGGAAAAAATGGCCTTGAGCGATAACTACGATGCGCTGATTGCGATCGGCGCCGTGGTGCGCGGTGATACCTATCATTTCGAGATCGTCGCCAATGAGTCTTGCAGCGGCATTACTCAAGTGCAGCTCGACACCGGCGTGCCGGTCGCCAACGGCATTCTCACCACCGATACCGACGAACAAGCGCTCGCGCGCATGGGCGTCAAAGGCGCCGACTGCGCGCTGGTGGCGGTGGAGATGGCGAATTTGCTGCAGAAGATTTAGGCAATATTCGAGCGCGCATGAAAGCCAAGCGGGTTTTGTTTTTATGCGTGTGCATGTGTGGTTTCAGTATTTGCTCTTTAAAGATATAGGTCGTTCGCGATGAGAAAAAGCCGCCGCAAAGCGCGTGAATTTGCGCTTAAAGCACTTTATGAATGGAAGCTCAGTGGCAATGACGTCGCCAGCATTGCGCAGCATTTACGCGATGAAGAAGGCTATGGCGTCATCGACGACAAATATTTTCTGATCTTGCTCAACGGCGCAACGCAGCAAGCCGCCGCCTTGGAAGAAGCGCTGACGCCCTTTCTCGACCGCAAGCTCAGCGAGCTATCGCCGATCGAGAGCGCGCTGCTCCTGCTGGGCGCGTACGAAGCGCTGCATTGCCCGGATGTTCCCTACCGCGTGGTGATCAATGAAGCGGTGGAACTGGCAAAATCTTACGGCGGCACCGACGGCCATAAATACGTGAACGGCGTGCTGGATAAATTGCTGCCGAACGTGCGGCCGAATGAATCGCGTTCGCGTTAGTCCTTGGTAGTGCCGGCAGGTCGGCTGCCTGCCGCCCATCCATTTGCGAGATGTTAAATTCTGACCTATGCCTTCCGAATTCGACCTCATTCGACACTATTTCACCCGCCCGGCCAAGCGCACGGTCTTAGGCGTTGGCGACGATGCCGCGCTGATTCGTGTCGCGGCCGCACATGAGCTGGCGGTTTCCACCGACATGCTGCTGGCCGAGCGGCATTTTTTTTCGGGCGACGATCCCGAGTCCTTAGGGCATAAAGCGCTCGCAGTTAATTTATCCGATCTCGCGGCGATGGGCGCAACCCCGCGCTGGGCCTTGCTGTCTTTGGCCTTGCCGGAAGCCAATGAAAACTGGCTCGCACGTTTCTCCGCCGGTTGGTTCGCGTTGGCGGAACAGCACGGCGTGAGCTTGATCGGCGGCGATACCACGCGCGGCCCGCTGGCGTTTTCGGTCACCATCATGGGTGAAGTAGCGCGTGGCCAAGCGCTGCGCCGTGCCGGCGCGCAAGTCGACGATGAAATTTGGGTCTCGGGCACACTCGGCGATGCGGCCTTGGCGCTGGCCTATTTGCAGCGCCGCATTGCAATTACCCCGCATGCCGCCGCCGCGGTATTGCCGCGCCTGCATCGGCCCACGCCGCGCGTGAAGCTGGGGCAGAAATTACTCGGCGTCGCGCATAGTGCAATCGACATCTCCGATGGCCTGCTGGCGGATTTGGGCCATGTGCTACAGGCCTCGGGTGTGGGCGCGGAGATTCGCCTCGATGCCGTGCCGATTTCTGAAACGCTGCGCGCCTATTGGCAAGACGATGTGGCTCGCCACGCCGCGCTTGCCGGCGGCGATGATTATGAATTGTGTTTTACCGCCAAGGCCGCACAACACGCTGTAATCGCGCAGCTGGGCAAGCGGTTGAAATTATCCTTGACCTGCATCGGCACGATTACCCATGAGCCGGGATTAATCGTGCGCGATGCGGACCATCAAGTAATCAACATTGAAGGAAGCGGTTTTGATCATTTCGCCTGATTTTAAATTCATCGTCAGCCGCCCGGCGTATTTCATCGCTTTCGGCTTCGGCAGCGGCTTAAGCCCGTTCGCACCCGGCACCGCCGGCACGCTGGCGGCGTTCCCGATCTATGCCTTGCTCATGCTGGCGGCGCTGAGCGCACCGATGTTTTTCGCGCTGCTCGCCGGCTTATTCTTGATCGGCGTTTGGGCCAGCCATGAAACTGGACGCGCGCTCGGCGTAGCCGATTACGGCGGCATCGTTTGGGACGAGATCGTCGCGTTCCTGGCCATCCTGTATTTCACGCCGCAGAGTGTGGCTTGGTTCATCGCTGCGTTTTTTATCTTCCGCATTTTCGATGTATGGAAGCCATTTCCGATTCGCTACTTCGACACCCACATCAAGAACGGCTTCGGCGTCATGTTCGACGATGCGCTGGCGGCGGTGTATAGCGTGGCGCTGATCCAAGGCCTGGTATGGATGATCTCGAAACTTTAGCCGAACAAGTCGGCGCCGCTCTGAAAAGCCGCGGGCTGATGCTGGCCAGCGCCGAGTCCTGCACCGGCGGCTGGGTGGGCGCAGCCATCACCGCGGTGGCCGGCAGCTCGCATTGGTTTGATCGCGGCTTCATCACCTACACCAACGAATCCAAGCAAGAAATGCTCGGCGTGTCGGCCAAAACCCTGGCCGAATACGGCGCGGTGAGCGAACCCACCGTGCGCGAAATGGTGGCCGGCGCGCTCAAGCACAGCCACGCCCAGGTAGCGCTCGCCATCAGCGGCATCGCCGGGCCGGGTGGTGCGACGCTGGATAAGCCAGTGGGTACGGTGTGCATCGCTTGGGCCATGCGTAGCGGTGCTGGACGATCGCAAACTTTTCACTTTCAGGGCGATCGTGCCGCAGTGCGGCGGCAAGCTGTGGTGGCTGCATTACAAGGGATGTTGGAAATGATTGAGGGTGAGACCAGTTTTTCCTAGCAGGCTGTTGGTAGTGATGAAATTAGCCTCTACCCAGCCACTGCCCGTCAAGGACGAGGGAGCATTCGCATCAAAGATCAATGGCGCGTTTGTTTTCGTTTCGAAGGCGCCGCCGCCTACGATGTGGAGATTGTGGACTATCACTAAGGAAAAACCATGCGCAAACTAACCCCCGTTACCCCCGGCGAATTGTTGCTGGAAGAGTTTCTCCAGCCCATGGGGCTCAGCCAATATCGACTGGCCAAGGAACTTGGCGTATCGCAGCGGCGGATCGGACAAATCGTTGTAGGCCAACGTGCAATTACTGCCGCACGGATCTGCGTTTGTGCCGCTTCTTCGGCTTGAGTGATGGTTTTGGTTGCGTGCACAGGCGGCTTACGACACGGCGATTGCACGCGAAGAAATGGCGGAAACCTTGTCTAAAATTCGACCGTGGGATGGCAAGCAGGCAGCGTGAGCAAAATTTGGCGCTGACTTTATGGTCTAGCCATCGCCGCTAGGGGGAGTAATTTGCAAACATCAACGCGAACAATGTTGTTATTAGTGGCGGCAGTTTTATGCCTTGCCAATCTTTTTGTTACGGTTTCAGTTTTTCGCTCCCGGTTTTATTCACCGCTACAAATTCTTGCACAGAGTGCAATGATTTGGCTTCTGCCTGGCCTAGGCGTAACGCTAGTTTGGTTATTTCTTCGGGCGCAATATGGCTGGGAGAAATTCAATACACGAGCTTATCCAGAGCGCTCACAAAAGATGGTTGCAGTGGAGGTGAACAACGCGCTACATGACCACTTTGGTCATGATGGCGGCGGATTCGGTGATGGCGGCGGGGCTGATTAATCGTGCATGTTGCTTTCGCGATAGACGGTTTTAGCCCGACGACTAGGCTTCCATCGAAACCAAATATTTTCCCTGCCGCGCCGCGCTATTGAGGCGCGCCCGTTTCAACAAGGCTTGTTGCCCTGCTCCAATATTGGCAGCAGCGCCATGCCACGCTTTAAGCGCCGGCGCTTGCAGTGCGCGGCCGTAGGAGAAACTCAATTGCCAGGGCTGCTGTTGCGCGTAGGTGTTCATGGCGTTGAGATTGGCAGTGGCGGCTTGATCGCTTTGTCCGCCGGAGAGGAAATTGATGCCGGGCACGGCGGCCGGCACGGTGCGGCGAAAACAGATCAGCGTCGCCGCGGCAATTTCTTCCGCGCTGGCTTGTTGCGGACAATCTTTTCCGGGCAGCACCATGTTCGGCTTGAGCAGCATGTATTCCAGTTGCACGCGATGCCGATGCAGCGCGTGGAACACGGTCTCTAATACTTCCTCTGTCACGGCTGCGCAGCGCGCGATGTCGTGGCCGCCGTCCATCAAGACTTCCGGTTCCACGATCGGCACGATGCCGAGTTCCTGGCAGATCGCCGCGTAGCGCGCCAGGCCGTCGGCGTTGACTTCGATGGCGCGGGTGGAAGGGAAGTTGTCGCCAATCGCGATCACTGCGCGCCATTTCGCAAAGCGCGCGCCGAGGGTTTTGTAGCCGGCCAATCGTTCGGGCAGGCCTTGCAGGCCATGCGTCACCTTGTCGCCGGGGAAATTCGCCAGGGCTTGCGTGCCCTTGTCCACTTTAATGCCGGGCACGATGCCTTGATCGGCCAGCACCTGCGGCAGGGGCACGCCGGTTGCGCTTTTCTGTTGCAGCGTTTCCTCGAACAAAATCACGCCGCTGATGTAGTCGCTCAGCCCGGGCGCGGTAAACAGCGCTTCGCGATAACTGCGCCGGTTTTCTTCGGTGGAGGCGACATCGACGCTCTTGAAGCGTTTCTCGATGGTGCCCGCGCTTTCGTCCGCGGCGAGAATGCCTTTCGTCGGCGCCGTCAGTTCTAAAACGGTTTTTTCCATTTCCTGTGAAAACATACTGGTCGCCTCTTTGCACATGGTCTAGTTCAACATAGACCGCAATGTGCGCGGAATCAACACCCGCTGCGTTCAGATAGGGATCGAGGGGCGCTCTTGAAATCCGCCCGCGCGGTAAGTTAGCACCAAGGTATCGCGGTGCCCGCCAGGCGAGGTGGGCTGAATCGGCGTCGATTCGTGGATCACGCGCATGTCGTCGAGCAACACTAGCGACCAGGGCTCGGTGAGGGTGAAGCGTTTGCCGTTGGAACTGCTGGCGTCGAAGATGCGGCTCTCGCCGCCTTTCACATGCTCGCGCGCCACCAGCAGGATGGCGACGAAATCCACGCCGTCGCGGTGCGCGCCTTCGGGTGTGGGGCGGCCGATGCCGTGGGTGGTGTCGATGCGGAATTGGTGCGCTTCGACATACCACGGCTGATGGCCTTTTACGGTGGAGCAAACTTGGCCGATGGCTTGCAGCAGTTGCGTCCAAGCGCTGTGTGCAATGGTGGCGGGGGCGATGGGTTCGAACATGCGCACCATGCCGCCATGCAGCGCGTTGTATTCCACCGGCTGCCAGTGGCCGCGATGCGGGGTTTGCTGGACTGCGCCGTCGTCCACCACGAAGCAGGAATGGCGGCGGCTGCGATAGTGGCCGCCGTCGAGCAGAAACTGATCCGGCGGCAGGTCATTCCAGCTGGCTTTAAAGGCTTCCAGCCCGCCGAGGGTGCAGTGCGCCAGCATGCAAACGCCATTCGGACTCAGCACTACATAGCCATGGTCTTGCAAGTCGCGCGTGATTTGCTCGGGCGGGGTAAACGTCGGATGGATGATGGGCATGGGCATGATGGTGCGTGCTCGCGGTCGGTGTTAAGAGCGGATGCCGTGCCCGCGATTGAGCAGGTACAGGGCAAAGCTGAACAGGGCGGCGATGAAGCCGAGTATGGCGAGATAGGCCACGCCTAGATTGACATCCGTCACGCCCAGCAAGCCGTAGCGGAAGGCGTTCACCATATACAAAATCGGGTTTGCCAGGGACAGGTTTTGCCACAAGGGCGGCAGCATGGACACGCTATAGAACACGCCGCCCAAGTACGTGAGCGGGGTCAGCACGAAGGTGGGGACGATGGAAATATGGTCGAAGTTTTTGGCGTAAATGGCGTTGATCAGCCCGCCCAGCGAAAACAAAATGCTGGTGAGGATCAGCACCGAGACCGCCACCCACAGGTTATATAGCGGAATCGGCGTGAACAGCATGGCCACGATGGTCACCGCCAGGCCCACCGACAAGCCGCGCGCCAATCCGCCGCCGATGTAGCCCAGCAGGATCAAATAATTCGGCACCGGCGACACCAGCATTTCCTCGATGTTGCGCTGAAACTTGGCGCTGAAAAAAGACGACACCACATTGGCGTAGGAGTTGGTGAGCACCGCCATCAGGATCAGGCCGGGCACGATGTACTGCATGTAGTGATAGCCGTGCACGTCGCCGATCTGGCTGCCGATGAGGCGGCCGAAGATCAGGAAATATAGCGCGGTGGTGATCATCGGCGGCAGGATGGTCTGGATCCAGATGCGCGTGAAGCGCAACACCTCTTTGATCAGAATCGCGCGGAAGGCGATGTATTGGCCGTGTGCGTTCATGCCGCAT
Organism: Pseudomonadota bacterium; assembly: GCA_021812385.1. Lineage (GTDB taxonomy): Bacteria > Pseudomonadota > Gammaproteobacteria > Burkholderiales > Thiobacteraceae > RBG-16-58-11. Next base: position 102,363 of record JAKANO010000009.1, read on the forward strand.
CTTCCTTGTTGCCGACCAGGCGGATGAACAATTCTTCCAGGCGATTGGTCTTGTTGCGCAGGCTGCCGACCAAAATATCCTGCGCCGAGAGCGCGGCGAACAAGCCGTTGATGCTGGCGTCGCGCGTCACCTCGACTTCCAGCGTGTGATCGTCGACCCAGTGCGCGGCATAGCCGGGCAGGGCGGGTGCGGCCGAGAGCGGCCGCTGCAAATCCAGCACCAGGGTATGCGTATCCATGCGGCTCAACAGCGCGCGCATGCTGGTGTTCTCGACAATGCGCCCATGGTCGATGATGGCGATATTGCGGCACAAACTTTCGGCTTCTTCCAGATAGTGCGTGGTGAGGATGATGGTGGTGCCGGCCTTGTTGATCTCGGTCAAGAAATTCCACATGGAATGGCGGATCTCGATGTCCACGCCCGCCGTCGGCTCGTCCAGGATCAGCAAGCGCGGCTCGTGCACCAGCGCACGGGCAATCATCAAGCGCCGCTTCATGCCGCCCGACAGATTGCGCGCCTGCTCATTGCGCTTGTCCCATAAGCCGAGTTGGTTCAGATAGCGCTCGGCGCGCTCGAACGCCAAGCGCCGCGGCACGCCGTAATAGCCGGCCTGGTTCACCAACACTTCCACCACCGGCTCGAACACATTGAAATTGAATTCCTGCGGCACCAGGCCGATGCAAGCCTTGGCCGCCGCCAATTCGGTGTCGAGATCGTGGCCGAACACGCTGACCTTGCCGGAGGACTTGTTGACCAGGGACGAGACGATGCCGATGGTGGTCGATTTACCCGCGCCGTTCGGCCCCAGCAAGGCGAAGAAATCGCCCTGCGAAACTTCCAGGTCGATGCCGTGCAGCGCGGTGACACCGGTCTTATAGGTCTTGCTGAGGTGCTGGATGGAGAGTGCTGGAAGCATGGGGTAGATCAATCGTCAAAGACGATATTGTAACGGTTCTGCCGGCTATTCTAAAAATGGCTTCGCCACGATATTCATTGTAGGAGCGAGGCATGCCTCGCCCATGCCGCGTTATTTCTCCGGCGGGCAGTGTGCGATGCACTTCAGCTCGGGAATCTTCATGCCGCCGCAACCAAGGAAGCAGGCATCGTAAACCGACTGGCAGCCGCAATCGCGGTCGCATTGCTGTTGCGCCACTTGCTGGGCGATTTGCTCGTGACTAGGCTTGAACGGCGGCGTGGGTGGGAAGCGCGGCTCGTAGCCGTAGTAGTAGGGCCATGAACCGAAATAGGGATCGAAATAGTACCAACCCAAAGTGAGTTGGCGTTGATACAGTTCCAAGGCGTATTGGTAGTGCTGAAATTCTCTTTGGTATTGCCGCATTCTTTCTTGGTAGCGCGTCTCGATCAGGGGTTCGATGCGCTTGAGGCAGGCTTGGTGTTTTTCCTGGCACTGGCTTTGGCAGGCGCTTAATTTTTGCCCGCATTGTTCCAGGCAAGCGCGGCCGGCGGCGTCGCTTGGCGGTTCGTAGCGATACACGGTTTGGTAGCGCGGGCTCACGCAGCCCGCCAAAGATGCGAGCACGATCAGCACAAAGAGGAATTTCGTGTTGCTGGACATGGAGGGGAGCCTCACACAAACGCTACTTTCAGCATAGTGCATTTTAAGCCGATTGCCCGGCCACCCAGCCCGATGACCAGGCCCATTGAAAATTGTAACCGCCGAGCCAGCCGGTGACATCGACCACTTCGCCGATAAAAAACAATCCCGGCACGGCTTCGGCCTGCATGGTCTTGGAGGATAGCGCGCGCGTATCCACGCCGCCCAGCGTGACCTCGGCCTTGTTGTAGCCCAAGGTGCCGGCCGGCATCAGCGTCCAGCCTTGCACGGCGCGCGTCATGGCCGCGAAGTCGTGATTGGAGTATTCCGCCAACGGTTTGTTCCAGTTGTGCAAGGCGCACCATGCCTGGGCAAAACGGCGCGGCAGTTTCTGCGCCAGCAGATGTTCCAAGGTGCTATGGCTGTGGCGATGTTCCGCGAGCCAAGCCGCGCTGTCGCTATCCGGCAGCAGGTCGATGGCCAGCGGCAGCTTTTTGTCCTGCATCTGCCAGTAGCTCGATATCTGCAAAATCGCCGGGCCTGACAGGCCGCGATGCGTGATCAACACGTGCTCATGAAAGCTCGGCTTGGCGCCGGCGACGCGGGTTGTGGTGTCGATGGAAACGCCGGACAGCGGTTCCAGCTTTTCCAGCATTTCCGGCGCCAAGGCCAAGGGCACCAAGGCCGGCTTGGGTGTTACCACGGGGATATGAAATTGCTCAGCGATTTGATAACCGAAAGGCGTCGCGCCGATTTTAGGTGCGGCCAAGCCGCCGCAGGCGATCACCAGCGATTGGCAGGTGAATTCGCCTTGTGTCGTGGCGACGTTGAAGCGCGCATCTTCGGCATTTGCAGTCGTGACCTGCTTCACCTGGCACGGTATGGCCCATTGCACCTGCGCCAGATCGCATTCTTTTTTAAGCATATCGATGATCTGCTTGGCCGAATCGAGGCAGAACAACTGGCCATGATTGCGCTCCTCGTAAGCGATGCCGTAACGCTCCACCAGCGCCACGAAATCGCGCGACGAAAAACGCGCCAAGGCGGAACGGCAGAAGTGCGGGTTTTGCGATAGATAGTTTTGCGCGCCGACATCGCGATTGGTGAAATTGCAGCGCCCACCGCCGGAGATGCGAATGCGCTCGCCCAGTTTTTCCGTGTGCTCGATCAGCAGCACGCGCCGCCCGCGCAAGCCGGCTTGCGCGGCGCACATCATGCCGGCGGCGCCGGCGCCGATGATGATGACGTCGAAGTGCATGCTTTGCGCTTTATGGGCCGGGTGGTGAGGCAGTGGACGTATCTGCCGCGCGCACTGCTGCATTTTCGCGTGCGATACGGCTGCGGAAAATCCATCCCAGTATTTTTAAGAAGCAAAATGAATAGAGGAACGCGGCAACATGGCCGATCAAAAAAGTTACGGGTAAGGCCATGTAAGTCTGGAAAATATCTTGGGCTGGAATGTTGCGTGCGCGCAGAACAAAGAATAACAAGATGGCAAAGGCCGCCGTCACGGGTAGCGCCGTGGAATCCGCAGACAGGTAGCAATGTTTGCGAAACTTTATTTCATAAACATGCATGGCGACATAAATACAACCCAGCAATGCGCTCACCTCCCCCAGCGTGCTGAATGGAAACAGGATCGGCGCAATCACCCAAACAGCGAGATAGACCAGCAGCGCTGTCCAAATGGCCCAATCGCCAATGCGTTGCTCGGTTTTGCTTTGCATTTAGGCAAGCCCATCCACATTGCGCTGCAACCAAAACTCCAGCAAGGCCAGGTGCCACAGCTTATTGCCCTGGATGCGCGTGTGATAGCTATCCGGCGCGGCCAGGAGTTTTTCCACATAGCTGCGCTGATACAGGCCGCGCTCGATGCAGGCGCGCGAGTTGAGGATGTCTTGCATGAAGTGCAGGAAATCGCCGCGCACGTATTTCAGCGCGGGCATGGGGAAGTAGCCCTTGTTGCGGTCGATCACCATATCCGGCAACAGGCCGCGCGCGATGCGTTTCAGCACATGCTTGCCGCCCGATTGCAGCTTGAGTTCCGGCGGCATTTGCGCCGCCAGCTCCACCAGCTCGTGATCCAGGAAGGGCACGCGCGCTTCCAGCGCCCAGGCCATGGTCATGTTGTCCACGCGCTTCACCGGGTCGTCGGTGATGAGCAGGGTGGCGTCCATGCGCAGCACTTGGTCGATGAAGCTGTCGGCAAACGGTTCGTTGAGGTGCGCAGCGATAGTTGCCGCGCTGTAGTCCGCGCCATGATATTTGGGCGCCACGGTTTGCAGGTATTCGTCGTGATCGCGGTCGAAGTAGTGGCGGCGGAAGCGCTCCAGCGGCGTGCCCTCGGTCTCCGCTTGCATGCGCGGATACCAGAAGTAGCCGCCGAACACTTCGTCCGCGCCCTGGCCGCTCTGCACCACCTTGACGGTCTTCGACACTTGTTCCGAGAGCAGGTAAAACGCCACCGCATCCTGACTCACCATCGGCTCGGCCATGTTGTCCACGGCTTCCGGCAAGCGCTGCAACACTTCGCTGTTGGGAATGTTGTACTGGTGGTGGCGCGTGCCGTAATAATTCGCCACCGCGTCGGAATACTCGAACTCGTTGCCGCGCTCTTCGGGTTGGTCTTCGAAGCCGACGGAGAAGGTCAGCAAATCCGGCACGCCTTGCTCGGCCAGCAGCGCCACCAGCAAGCTGGAATCCAAGCCGCCGGACAGCAGCACGCCGACTTTCACGTCGGCGATCTCGATGCGCTTTTTGACCGCGGCCTTGAGCGATGCGTGAATTGCATCGGTCCACTCGCGCTCGCTCATCGCCGTGGCCGGGCGTTGCGCATGCAGATGCCAATAGCGGCGCGATTTGGCGTTGCCATGCGTGTCGAGCGTCAGGGTGGTGCCGGGCGCGAGCTTGCGGATGCCTTGCGAGATAGTGTGCGGCGCGGGAATCACGGCGTGCAGGGTGAATTGGTGATGCAGCGCCACCGGATCGATGGCGCTATCGATACCGCCCGCCGCGAGCAGCGCTTGGGTATTGGAAGCGAAACGGATGCGCTGCGCGTCCTGCGCGAAATACAGCGGCTTGATGCCGAGCCGGTCGCGCGCCAGAAAAAGTTTTTGCGCCTTGCGATCCCAGATGGCGAAGGCGAACGCGCCGTGCAGCCGCTCGACGCAGGATTCGCCCCATTGCGCATAGGCTTTCAAGATCACCTCGGTATCGCCATCGGTGACGAACTGATGGCCGAGCGCTTGCAACTCGGTGCGCAAGTGCGGGTAGTTGTAAATGGTGCCGTTGAATACCAGCGCCAAGCCCAGCGCCGCATCCAGCATCGGCTGATTGGAACGCGGCGAAAGATCGATGATCGCTAGACGGCGATGGCCGAAGGCCAGCGGACCTTCCACGTGCGTGCCCGCCGCGTCCGGCCCGCGCCGCGCCAGTTTGACCAGCATGCGCTCGATCATGCCCTTGTCTGGCGTGGTGCCGTCGAATCGTAATTCACCTGCGATGCCGCACATATTTATTTGCTTTCAATTTTAAAATCGTTTGCCACAGAGAGCACAGAGGTCACAGAGAAAAACAGTTCTTTGAAATCACTTATGTAAGCAACTGAACAAAGAAATCTCTGTGACCTCTGTGTTCTCTGTGGCTTACTTTTGCTTTTCCAGTTCAGCTATTCGACCACAAGGGCGGCTCATCCATCAAGGCGATTTGTTCGCGCAATTCCAATATCCGATCCTGCCAATAATGTTGGGTGTTGAACCACGGAAAGGCAATCGGAAACGCCGGGTCTTGCCAGCGCATGGCGAGCCAGGCCGAGTAATGGATCAAGCGCAGCGTGCGCAGGGCTTCGATCAAGTGCAATTGGCGCGGATCGAATTCGAAGAAGTCTTCATAGCCGGCCAAAATGTCGCCCATCTGCTGCACTTGGGCGGCGCGTTCGCCCGACAGCATCATCCATAAATCCTGCACAGCTGGACCCATGCGGCTGTCGTCGAAATCGACGAAGTGAGGACCGTCGTCGGTCCAAAGCACATTGCCGCCATGGCAATCGCCATGCAGCCGAATCAGATCGATAGCGCCGGCGCGCGCATAGCAGTGGCGCACCCCGATCAGCGCTTGATCGATCACGCTGCGGTAAGCGGCTTCGAGGTCGGCGGGTATCCAATGATTCGACAATAAAAATTCACGTGGTGCCTCGCCGAAACTGGCGATGTCCAAGGTTGGTCGATGCTGGTAGGCTTGTGTCGCACCCAGCGCATGTATCCGGCCAATAAAACGTCCCATCCATTCCAGGGTGTCGGGCGCATCCAGTTCCGGCGCGCGCCCACCACGCCGCGGATAGACCGCGAAGCGAAAGCCGCCATAATTATGCAAAGTGCTGCCGTCGAATAGCAGCGGCGCTACCACCGGAATCTCGCGCTCTTGCAGCTCCTGGGTAAACGCATGCTCTTCCAAAATCGCTTCATCCGACCAACGCGCCGGGCGATAGAATTTCGCGACTACCGGTGTCGAATCTTCGATGCCGATTTGATACACGCGGTTCTCATAACTGTTGAGCGCCAGCAAGCGGCCGTCGGTGCGCAGGCCGAGACTGTCGACTGCGTTTAATACCGCGTCCGGTGTGAGTGTGGCATAGGGGTGTTGGTCGATGGGGGTGTTCATTTATGTGTCGCGCTGCGCGCAGGTTGTTTTAGGGCCGGGATGCCCCGGCATGCCAGTTCTTTTTCTTGCTTGTCCAAGAAAAGAGAACCAAAAAGAAGGGCACCCCGGTTCGCCGGTCGCCCGTTGGGCGACTCCCCTGCGTTGCTCGCCACGCCGGGCGTCGGATTCGAACTCGCGCGATCCGCTGCGCGGCCACGCGCTCAAACATGAATCCGCCGACTGCCCCCGGCGCGGCTGCGCTACTCGGCGCCTCGCAGGGGCCCCAGAAGCGTCGCAGTGTCCATAGTCGGTCTACGTTTTGCATGAGTTTATTTTTGCGCTTTTCAAACTATTTCTGCGTTTCTTCGTCTGGCTCGCTCGTAGCGCTTGCCGACGCTTGCAACATCGCTTGCCGGCTCTCCGGCGTTTCCAGACTGATGCGGCCGATGGCGCCGTCGCGATAATCTTGCAGCAGGGTGTGCGCGGCTTTTTCCAGGTCGTAGTCGCCGCCTTTCAAACGATACGCGCGACGTTGTGCGATGGCTTGGATCAAGTCGTTGCCGTCCATATTTTCCACCGTAATTTTGTAGCGCGCATTCAAGAGTGCGGGGTAGCGCGCAAGCAATAGTTCACCGAGGAATACCGCGACTTCTTCCGGGATCACGGCATTGCGGCCGATGGCGTGGCTGGCGGCGAGCATGAAGCCGTCGGAGTCGTAGGCGATCTTCGGCCACATCATGCCCGGGGTGTCGATCAGGGTGATGCGATCGTTCAAGCTCAAACGCTGCTGGCTTTTGGTGACGGCGGGCTCGTCGCCCACGGCCGCCACGCGCCGTTTCAGCAGCGCATTCATCAAGGTGGATTTGCCGACGTTGGGGATGCCCATGATCATCACGCGCAAGGGTTTGAGCGAGGTGCCGCGATGCGGCGCGAGTTTCAGGCACAGGTTGGGAATCTTGGCCACTTCGCTCGGCTTCTTGCACGACAGCGCAACCGCAGTCACGCCTTTTTGCGCGTTATAAAAATTCAGCCATGCTTGGGTGGCGACGGGGTCGGCCAGGTCTGATTTGTTCAAAATCTTCAGGCAGGGGCGCTGGCGAAACAGGCGCTGTTCGGTCACGATCGGATTGCTACTCGCTTCCGGCAGGCGCGCATCCAGCACCTCGATCACGAGGTCGGCATTCTCCATCGTTTCGGCGCTCTTGCGCCGCGCCGCCAGCATGTGGCCGGGGAACCATTGTATTGCCATCGTTCAACCAATTTTATGCAAAGGCGTATTCTACTCTGGTGCGAGCGCCTGGTTTTAAAACCCTGAGTAGAGCCATTGTGCAGAAGCATGATGAAAACGATGCTGCTGGCGGCGATGCATCAAATATAAATTAGCGCTTCTGGAAATACTCGTCGTAACGCGCGATAAAGTCCTTGGTATCGCCCAGCGGCAGGTGACAGCCACGGCAGGCCGCGGGTGCATCGGTGGTCGGTGTCTGGGCGTCAGCCATATAGCCGGAATAGGACCAGTCGCCGGTTTTCAGGCCTGCTGGTGCCAGCGCGCCCCAGCCTGCGTCTTTACCCATGACGAATACCTTGAGTAATGCGCCCTTGACCAGTTTGCCATCCTTGGTTTTTTTGACGCTGCCATCCGCTTCCAGTTCGGCCTTGTACAACTCCATCACGGTAATCGTGCCATTGGGGAATTGCTCTCCGGGCTTGGCGCCTGCGCCGATGGGGTTGATGTAGATGTCGCGTACCTGCTTGAGATCGGGGCGATCCACGCCAGTTAAAAATTTGGGCCAGCTCTTGTAATCGGCAGGAACCTTGAGCTCGCCATCCTTGAGCATCGGCGCGGGTTCCTTGGCGTTAGCGAGTTGGACACTGCTGGCGAAAAACAATGCGGCTATCGAGGCATATGCAATACGATTCATGTGAGACTCCTAGTGTGATGAATGAAAACCAGCGCTTTGTAAGTACTCCCGTCCAGTTGGCTGGCGTATTGGACGATTTTTAAGCATAGATTGACATAAAAACACCTGTTTGGGGGATGGATATACCAGTACCGAATTTTTTCGAAAAAATGGCTAACCCGGGTTTTTATTACTGCTACCATAACTCTCATCCAGGCTCCCAAAAGCATGGATTTCCAAATTAAAATACATTGGAGGAGAAAACATGACGGCGACTACAGCTGCAAGCACTCGTATGACCAAGGAGGAAAAGAAGGTTATTTTCGCATCCTCGCTTGGAACCGTTTTTGAATGGTATGACTTCTATCTTTATGGCTCGCTGGCCGCCATTATCGGCAAAGAGTTCTTCTCCGGTGTAAATGAAGCGACAGGCTTTATCTTCGCCTTGATGGCGTTTGCCGCAGGCTTTGCGGTGCGTCCATTCGGCGCCGTGGTGTTTGGCCGCCTGGGCGATTTGGTCGGGCGCAAATACACCTTTCTTATAACCATTATGATCATGGGTCTTTCGACGTTTGTCGTTGGTCTGTTGCCCGCCTATGCCTCCATCGGTGTTGCGGCGCCCATAATTTTGGTGTGCTTGCGCTTATTGCAGGGCTTGGCCTTGGGCGGCGAATACGGCGGCGCAGCCACTTATGTGGCGGAACATGCGCCGCAAAATCGACGCGGCGAATTCACGGCCTGGATCCAAACCACGGCAACGCTGGGCTTATTCCTGTCGCTGATCGTGATCATGTTGACGCGTAACTTCACCGGCACGGATTTCGAATCGTGGGGCTGGCGCATTCCGTTCCTGGTCTCGATTGTACTGTTGTTCATTTCCATGTGGATTCGTTTGACCCTGAGCGAATCCCCGGCTTTCGTTAAGATGAAAGCCGAAGGCACGGGCTCCAAGGCGCCAGTGCGGGAATCGTTTGGCCAATGGAAAAACCTCAAGTTCGTCATCATCGCCTTGCTTGGCTTGACCGCCGGCCAAGCCGTGGTGTGGTACACCGGACAGTTCTATGCGTTGTTCTTTTTGACCCAAACGCTGAAAGTGGATCCGCAAACCGCGAACTTGCTGATCGCAGCGTCCCTGATCATCGCCACGCCGTTCTTCATTGTGTTCGGCAAGCTGTCCGACAAGATTGGCCGCAAGCCGATCATCATGGCGGGTTGTTTGATTGCGGCGCTGACTTACTTCCCGATCTTCCAGGGACTGACGCATTTCGCCAATCCGGCCTTGGAAGCAGCGCAGACCAGCTCACCGATTCTCGTGTCGGCAGATCCCGCGACGTGCCGATTCCAGTTCGACCCGATCGGCAAAGCGAAATTCCTGAGCTCCTGCGACATCGCCAAGAGTGCCTTGGTGAAGTCTGGTATTTCGTACAAAAACGAAGATGCGCCAGCAGGCACGGTGGCCTCGGTAAAAGTGGGTGACAAGGTTGTCGCGAGTTTTGAAGGCGTGGGCTTGGACGCTGCGGCGTTCAAGGCCAAGTCTGCGGAATTCAGCAAAGCCTTGACCGCGACCATCAAGGAAGCAGGCTATCCGGCCAAGGCTGACCCCACCCGCGTCGACCACGCCATGGTGCTGCTGTTGCTGGTGATTCTGGTGATCTATGTGACCATGGTGTATGGCCCGATCGCGGCGATGCTGGTGGAATTCTTCCCGACGCGCATTCGCTACACATCGATGTCCTTGCCGTATCACATCGGTAATGGCTGGTTCGGCGGCTTCCTGCCGACCGTGGCGTTTGCGATGGTTGCGTGGAATGGCGATATTTATTATGGCTTGTGGTATCCGATCACCTTCGCCTTAATGACGTTCGTGGTGGGCATGCTGTTCGTCAAGGAAACCAAGCACGTCAACATCCACACCTACGATCGTTGATGATGTTGTAGCAAAAAAACCCCTCACGGTGATGATCGTGAGGGGTTTTTTTACGTCCCTTATTTTGTGCTGTTTGCGTTCACTGCAAATGGAACGCAACGTGGCGCCCCCGGTCGAATGTTCACCACCCCAAGGAGAAAAATCGATGAAAGCGGCGATGACCCCCAGCGATACCCTATTCATTCTGTTCGGTGCAGGCGGCGATCTCTCTTGGCGCTTGGTGGTGCCGGCCCTATTCAACCTATTTCTCGATGGACATTTACCGCAACGATTCAAGTTGCTGGGCGTGGATCGTGCGGATGCCGGCGATGCGGCCCTTGCCGCGCGCTACCTGAAAGGCGTCACCGAGAATTCGCGCCGGGGCGCGCCGCCGGCAGACGCTTGGCAAAGCTTTTCCAGCAACATCCACGCCATCAAGCTCGATGCAACCGAGGCGGAAGGTTTCAAGCAATTGGCCAAAGCGCTGGATGCACATGAAGCGGAATGGGGCGGCAAGGCCGAGCGCGTGTTTTACCTGGCCACGCCGCCTTCGCTGTTCGAGCCCATCGCGCTCGGCCTGGGTGCGGCGGGCTTGGCGCAGGATCGCGAGCATGTGCGGCTGGTGGTCGAAAAACCGCTCGGCAACGATCTGCAATCATTCCGTGAAATCAACGCTGCGCTGTGCCGTGTTTTCGAAGAGCGGCAGCTATTTCGCATCGATCATTTTCTCGGCAAGGAAACCGTGCAAAACATTTTGGCCATGCGTTTCGCGAACCCGATTTTCGAGCCCATCTGGAACCGGCGCTATGTGGACCACGTCGTGATCACCGCCGCCGAAACTTTGGGCGTCGAGCAGCGCGGCGGCTATTACGAGCATGCCGGCGCACTGCGCGACATGGTGCAAAATCATTTGTTCCAGTTGCTATGCCTGGTCGCCATGGAGCCGCCGGTGGCCTACGATGCGGATGATATTCGCGACAAAAAAGTCGATGTGTTGCACGCATTGCGCCCCATACCCCATGACGAAGTCGAGACCTACGCCGCGCGCGGCCAGTATGCCGAGGGCTGGATTCAAGGCGAGCAACGCCCGGCTTACCGCGCCGAGCCGCACGTCGATGCGCACTCCAATACCGAAACCTATGCCGCCCTCAAGCTGTATGTCGACAATTGGCGCTGGCAGGGCGTGCCATTTTATTTGCGCACCGGCAAACGCCTCGCGGCGAGCGTATCGGAAATCTCGATCCGTTTTCGCGACGTTCCGCATCGCGCATTTCCTGTTGCTGCGGGCCTGAATGCGCAACCCACGCGGCTCGTCATCCAATTGAATCCGGAACAGGGTATCGTGCTCAAGTTCATGGCCAAGGAACCGGGCTCGCCGCTACGCCTAAGCCCGGTCGACATGCGCTTCAGCTATAAAGAAGCATTCCAGGCCGATACGCCAGCCGCCTACGAAACCTTGCTCTGGGATGTGATGGTGGGCGATGCCACTTTATTTATGCGCGCCGATCAGGTGGAGGCGGCGTGGCAGTTGCTGATGCCGGTCCTCGATGTTTGGGCGGCGAACCCGGCAGTGAATTTTCCCAACTACGCTGCCGGGTCGTGGGGCCCGGAAGCGGCCGACTTGTTGGTGGCACGCGACGGGCACAGTTGGTTGACGCCGACGCTCAGCAAGGACAGTGCACATGAACGATGAACAACCAGGAAAAAAATAATCGTGGACTCCATATCTGATTCATCCCCCAACACCGCTGCGCCTGGCTATCCGGGGATTTCGCCCACCTGGTGCAGCAGCGCCAAGGAAACCGTCGGCTGTTCTTTGGGGCCTTCGTGCGTGTGGTTCACCATCGGCGGCGGCATCGTCAACGAAGTGTTTTATCCGCGTATCGATATTCCGCAGATACGCGATCTCGGCTTTATCGTGGCCGACGACCAGGGATTCTGGGTAGAAGTGAAGCGCTTGCACAGCCATCAGTTGCTTTGGGCGGCGCAGGGCGTGCCGGCGGTAGAGATCCTGCATCGACATGAGCGCTTCACGCTCAGACTGCGCATCGCACCCGATCCGCTGCGCGACGTATTGCTGCTGGATATTCAACTCGAGGGCGATGCAAGCTTGCGGCCGTATGCCGTACTCGCGCCGCATTTGGGCGGCACCGGCCACGACAACCAGGCAGAGGTGAATGCCTATCGCGGCCGTCGCGTGCTGTGGGCGGAACAAGGGCCCTTTGGCCTGGCATTGGCTGCGGTGGACAACAGCCAGCGCGATGTTTGGGGCCGCGCCAGCGCGGGCTATGTCGGCGCCAGCGATGGCTGGCAAGACTTCACGCGCCATAATCGCATGCAGTGGCAATACGCCAGCGCCGGCCCCGGCAACGTGGCGCTGATGGGCGAGCTGCCGCGCCAGGCAACGCTGGCCTTGGGCTTTGCCAGCAGTAAAGAATCGGCCGCCACGCTGGCGATATCCGCGCTGCTGCAACCCTTCGATCAAGCTTGGCAACACCTGCTCGACGAGTGGTCGGTATGGCATCGCCGTTGCGAGGCGCAGTGCGATAGCCAGCGCGAAATCCCGGATGCGCTGCTCGAGCAATTCTATATTTCGGCCATGGTGCTGCGCGTGCACCAAGACAAAATCTATCCCGGTGCGATGGTGGCCAGCCTCAGCGTTCCCTGGGGCGACACCCGCGACGAACGCGGTGGTTACCACTTGGTGTGGCCGCGCGATTTGGTCGAGAGTGCCGGCGCATTGTTGGCATTGGGCGATGAAGACGAGGCGCGCAATATTTTGCGTTATCTCATCGCAACCCAGCATGCCGATGGACACTGGTATCAGAACCAGTGGCTCGGGGGAAAGCCGTTCTGGCAGGGCGAGCAGTTGGACGAGTCGGCTTTCCCGGTGCTGCTCGCGGCACGCTTGGCGGCGCAAAATGCGCTGCACGGCATTGCGGTTTCCGACATGATCGCGCGCGCCCTCGGCTTTATTGCGCGCAACGGGCCGATCAGCCAGCAGGATCGCTGGGAAGAAGATTCGGGGATCAATGCCTTCACCCTTTCGGTCTGCATCGCCGCCTTGGTGGAAGGGGCGGCGTGGCTGGAGCCCGATGCGCGGGCGTTTGCCCTCGCGTTGGCGGATTACTGGAACGCGCATATCGAGGAATGGACCGCGGTTTATGACACGGCGCTGGCGCGCCGCGTCGGTGTGCGCGGCTACTATATTCGTAATGCGCCGATGCAGCGCGAGCGCAATCCGCGCGCGCTATTGGATGTATTGCCGATCAAAAATCTGGCCCATGATCCGGGCTTGTCCGCGGAAGAGCAGGTCGGCGTCGATTGCCTGCAACTGGTGCGATTCGGGCTGCGCCGGGCCGATGACCCGCTGATTATCGAGAGCCTGCAGGTCATCGACGATTTGCTGAAAGTCGATACGCCAAGCGGGCCTTCCTGGCATCGCTATAACGGCGATGGCTATGGCGAACATGTCGATGGCGCGCCGTTCGACGGCGTGGGGCAGGGCCGCGCATGGCCGCTGCTGACCGGCGAACGCGGCCACTATGCGCTCGCTGCCGGCAAGGATCCCTTGCCCTACCTGGAAGCCATGGCCGCGATGAGCGGCGCGGGCGGCATGCTCCCGGAGCAAGTGTGGGACAGCGCCCCGATTGCAGCGCGCGGGCTTTATCCGGGCCGCCCCAGCGGATCGAGCATGCCGCTGGTTTGGGCGCACGCCGAATTCATCAAGCTCTTGATCTCCCGGCCGCTTGGCCATGCCTACGACCGTCCGCCCGCAACGTGGCAACGCTATCAGGGTAAGCGCCCCAGCATTCAGCGTGCGATTTGGTTGCCGCAGGCGCCGATTCAGAAAATCAGCATGGGGCAAACCTTGCTCATTTGCTTGTATGAAGCCAGCACCGTGCATTGGAGCATCGATGGCTGGCAAGCGCCGCAAGACACCGCCACGCTGGATACCGGTCTTGGTTTGCACCTGGCGGAGATTGCGACCAAGGCATTGCTGTCCGGGCAGACCATCAATTTCACGTATCAGGCATCGGGCAGCGGCGCGTGGCTGGGCCACGACATTACGATCACGGTGGAAGCAGGTGAAACTTGATTTGCAACGCGCGAGCGCCACGCAAGCTCAAATCAAGCCGGATGCAATATTGATGGTCAAGGCCACCAAGGTGGTATTGAAAAAGAACGCCAAGACGCAATGCACCAACCCGGTTCGGCGCATCGCGCGGCTGGTGAAACTGATGTCGGCTGTTTGGGCGGAAGTGCCGATCACGCAGGCGAAATACAGAAAATCGCTATAGTCGGGCGTGGGCGCATTGGGAAATTCCAGCCCGCCGGAATTGCCGCGCGCCTGCGCCGCATAGAAGTCATGCGCATAGTGCAGCGCAAACATCACCTGCGTGAACGCCCAGGAAGAAAGGATCGTCAGCACCGCGAGCGCGATGTGGGCGTAGCGCAGCGCGCCGTGCATGTCCTTGGCCACCGCCAGTTGCGCAACGATCGCGCCGATGGACACGATGGCCGCGACGATCACCATCCCCAGCACGACAAATTTGCCGTCGTCTTGCGCGATGGCGCGGCTGCGCATTTTTTCATGCGTTGCCCAAAACATCATGCGCATGGCGAACAGCAAATACAGCCATGCCCCCACATTCCAGCCGATGATGGCGCGCGTGACTGCGTGAAACGCCCAGGAGCGCGGTAAAAACAAGATCACCAGCACGCCGATCAGAATCGAAATGAATAGCCGGGGCCGCGCAAGAATAAAGCGGATGAAAGTGGGGCGGCGGGGTGCGCTAGAGATAGTGGTCATAGAAAAGTGGACTTGGTTTCACCATGGTAAAGCACGATTACGAAAGCGTTTGAATTGCGGCGCAGCCACATTGCCCATCTTTGCTGAATCAGGAAGCGCAGTCAAATGCACGCCTATCCATCGCGCGTTATCTAAGCGATGGAGCGCGTGGTCGCCGCATCAAGCCCACGAGCGCGATCACACAAAAAGCCGCGCCGGCATAGAAGGTGGCGATTGCGCCCAAACGATCCCACAGCAAGCCGGCCAATGCGCTGGCGATGAGCAGGGCGACGCCGCTGACCAAATTGAAAAATCCATAAGCCGTGCCGCGCAAATCCGCGGGCGCGGTGTCGGCCACCATGGTGGCGAGCAAGCCTTGGGTGATGCCCATGTGGACGCCCCACAGCGCCACGCCGCCGAGCACTACCCACCAGTGGTCGTTAATGCCCAGCACAAGATCGGCGGCGATCAGCACCACCAGGCCCAGCGCCAGCAATTTGCCATGGCTCATGCGGTCGGACAGTTTGCCGAAAGGGTAGGCCGATAGCGCATAGATCAGGTTCATGGCGACCATGACCAGCGGCACCAGCGCGACGGGGATGCCGCCTTGCTGCGCACGCAACACCAAGAATGCTTCGCTGAAGCGCGCCAGCGCGAACACCGCGCCAATCCCCACCACCCACCAATAGCCAGTCCCCAGGCGCTTGAGGTTTTCGCGGCGAATCGGGTTGCTGCGCTTTTCAGGGCGCGGATGCTCCGGTTCGCGCAAGCCGAAAAACAGCAGCGCGACGGCCATCAGGCCGGGAATCACGGCGACCCAAAACACCGCGCGAAAATCATTCGACCACAGCAGCATCAAGCCCACCGCCAGCAGCGGACCGAGGAAGGCGCCGACGGTGTCGAGCGCCTGGCGCAGGCCAAAAGCCGCGCCGCGCATATGCGCCGGCGTGATATCCGCTACCAAGGCGTCGCGCGGCGCGCCGCGCATGCCTTTGCCGACACGATCCAGCAGGCGGGCGGTGAGCACTAGGCCGATGCCGGGTGCGATGGCAAACAGCGGCTTGGTGAGCGCGCCCAGCGCATAGCCGAACAAGGCCAGGCCTTTGCGCTTGCCGAGATAATCGCTTAATGCGCCGGAGAATATTTTTACGATGAGTGCCGTGGATTCTGCCAAGCCCTCGACCAAACCGACCGTGAAGGCGCTGCTGCCGAGCGTGGTGACCATGAATAAAGGCAGCAGGCTGTGTATCATTTCCGAAGAAACATCCATCAGCAGACTGACCATGCCTAGCACCCACACGCCTGGCGGCATCTGGCTCAATGTGGTGCGGATTTTGTGCTCGCTATCGCTCATCTTGTGTCGGCTCAATGCCCTTTATTGCTGCTAACATAGCGCTTCATTCGCATGCCTCATGAAGCCACCTTAATGTAGCACAGGGCATCCAAGCTCAGTAAGGACGGCAAGCCTATTGATTGGAAGGGAACACGATGAGACTCGATGATGAACGCGAAAGCGACAACGTAGAAGACCGGCGCGGCGAAAGCCCCGGCGCAGGCTTTAATCTGGGCGCAGGCCACTTCGGCCTCGGCGGCATCGTGTTGGCGCTGGTCGTCAGCTATTTCACCGGCATCAACCCATCGACCTTGCTCAGCCTGGTTTCCGGCGGCTCGCCCCAAATAGCCTCGCAGCCAGCGCCCGCGCACAAGCCGCCGGCCAATGACGAGATGGCGACCTTCGTTTCCAAGGTGCTGGCCGATACCGAAGATACTTGGCAAGTCATCTTCCGCGAAACCAACCACACTTATCGCGATCCAAAGTTAGTGTTGTTTACGGGCGCAACGCAAACGGCTTGCGGCGCCGGCCAAGCGGCGATGGGACCCTTTTATTGCCCTTTGGACGAGAAGGTTTATATCGATCTCGCTTTCTACCAGGAATTGAAAGATCGCTTTCAGGCGCCGGGAGAGTTCGCCGAAGCCTATGTGATCGCGCATGAGGTGGGGCATCATGTGCAGAAGCTGTTGGGCATTTCCGACAAAGTGCATAGCGCGCAAGAGCGCGCGGGCAGCCAGGCGCAGGCCAATGCGCTATCGGTACGCTTGGAATTGCAAGCCGATTGCTTTGCCGGTGTGTGGGGTAATCGCGCCGACAGCATGAAACACATCATCGAGCCCGGTGAAATCGATCAAGCCCTGAAAGCGGCGACGGCGATTGGCGATGATCATTTACAGCAGCAGGCGCAGGGCACCATTCGGCCGGAAACCTTCACGCATGGCTCATCGGCACAGCGCGTGCTCTGGTTTAAGCGCGGCATGGAAACGGGACAACCGTCGCAATGCAATACCTTCAGTGTGCAGCGTCTTTGAGGTGCTGCCCCTAAATTTTAAGGATAAATTCACCATGGCATACACCGAACAGCGCGTGACCTCGATCCGCAAATGGTCTGACAAGACCTTCAGCTTCACCACCACCCGCCCCGCCGATTTTCAGTTCGAGAATGGCGAGTTCGTCACGCTGGGCTTGCGTCACGAGGGCAAGCTCATCGCGCGCGCCTATTCCATCGTCTCGTGCAACGACGCCGATTATTTGGAGTTCCTCAGCATCCATGTGCCGGATGGCCCGCTCACCAGCCGCTTAGTGCAGGTGCGCGAAGGCGAAGGCGTGTTGATCAATAGCAAGGCGACCGGTTCGCTGACGCTAAAATATGTGCAGCCCGGCCGCAATCTATACCTGCTGGCAACGGGTACGGGGCTTGCGCCCTTTATTTCGCTGATTTGCGATCCCGAGTTGTACCAGCGTTACGAAAAAGTTGTGCTGGTGCACACGGTGCGGACGCAGGTCGAGTTGGCGTATCGGAATGAGATCAAGGCGCTATCCAATGCGCGTTTGTTGTATGTGCCAACGGTGACGCGCGAGCCGTTCGAAACGACGCAGCGCGTCACGGACTTGTTCATTTCCGGTGCGCTGTTTTCCAAGCTGGGTCTTCCGCCAGCCGATCCGGAATTCGACCGCGTCATGATCTGCGGCAACCCGCACATGTTGCAGGAAATGCGTGCCTACCTGGAAGCGCATGGCTGGACCATGACCAGCCACAAGGGCGTCGGCAATTTCACCGTAGAGAAGGCTTTCGTGCTGCACAACGAGGACTGATCGGGGGTCATTCAGTCTTGCGTGTGGCTTGGCGGTCAGGGCATTAATCGTCGGCGCGTAATAAGCCGTGATATTCGTAAATCTTCGTCACCGTATCGCTCAGCATAAAATCCAGCAGGGTTTTGCCCCACACGCCGCCATCGCCCACCAAGCCGCTACTGAAATAGCTGATGTCGCAGATCTGATTGCCCAGAGAGCCAACGGGCCAAACAAAATCGAAGTATTCCGGAAAAATGCGCTGATAGCGCAGCGCCAAGTGGTAAAACACCAAGGCCGCATCGGCCTGTTGATTCAAAATAAATTGCGGTGCTTCGCGGTGATGAATGGATTCGCCATACACCAGCTTCGCAGGATCGGGCTGCCCCGGCGCATGCGCCAGAAAATCCAAGGCAATGCCTTTTTGCAGCGCCAGCCGCCGCAAGCAATCGGTGTAAATTTGATTGCTCACTTTTTCGGTAATGGGGTTGGATAAGAACAAACGCACATCGGGGCGCAGCAAGTCGCTAATGCCGGTAATGCCTTTCGGGTTGTCGCGACGCACCAGTAACACCACGCCTTGGCTGCGCATGAACGGGCGATAGCCTTGCATATAGCCATCCTGCACCAGCGATTCCAATACGGCGGGCGGGCTGATAAATACGTGCGGCGTGACGCTCAGGCGGAAATTGCCGATTGCAAGGCCGCCGCCGCGCAACATTTCCGTCGCGATGCGGGGTGGAGTGGTGGTGTAAAAAATCTCGCCCACTTCGGGGTGGGCGAGAGAGAAGGCGTGCAAGGTTTCTTGCAGCGCCATGTGGTGATTGCCGTCGGAAAATACCACCAAGCGCGCCTGCACCGGATCGCCATGCAAATCCAAGCGCAGGCTTTCGTTTTGCCTGTAGCTGGGCAGTGTGCGATCCAGCCCGGTTGCCAGTTCGACCGGCCAATTCAACCAAGTCATACAGTGCGATGCTTTCTATTCAAAAGTCATGAACAAAGCGGAAGTCCACACTTTAGCATCGTCGACCTGGCGGCCGAAGAAATACACCGGTCGATGGCTGTGCGGGCCATTGTGTGGGTCGATGTTGAGTGTGCCGCTCACTTCGCGCGGCGCGGGTGACTCGCTCATGCGTTCGAAGCCCAGAAACATTTCTACGCCCGGCAAGTCTTTCTTCAGGCGCGCGGCTTCGAGCAACTCCGCCCCGGTGAATTCCCATTCGAATGTCGGACAGTGCACGAACGGATTGCCTTTCAGGGGGTCGCCGACTTTTACATAGCCATCGATCGTTCCCACAATTTTAATTTTCGCGGTTTTAAGATGCGAGACATCGATCTCGATGGCGTCCACATCGCCATAGGTATCGCTGCGGAAGCCGATGGTGGTGGCGCTCTCGCGCCAGCAGGTTTCCTCGCGATGCTCGAAGCCCAGGCCTTGGAAATCGTTGATCACCGCATTGGTGATGGTGACCGTGCCTTTCCAGATGGCCCAGCGGTAACGATCCTTGACGCGCGCGCCGCCCCAGCGGAAGCGCACTTTGCGCTCGGAGTAGCCCAACTCCTGTTGCAGATCGCGGCGCCAGATTTCGCCGGTGTGATCCAGCGCGACGATTTCATCCCAGCCGCTATCGCCGAGAAAGCGATACGCGATCGTGGCCGGGCCCTTGTGCTTGAACTCGTCGCCCATGATGTGATCGCCGCAGCTGATCATGCCGTAGCTGCGCTCGCCGGTGGAAGCGAAGGTATGGCGTGCACGCAAGTTGGCGGCGATATCCTTGCGCGTGAGCGAGGGCGAAATCACACCGCTCATGCCGCCCTTGGTGCCGAACACCGCCGTGCCCGGCACGCCGCCGCCGCAACGGCCGCGATGCTCGTCGCCTGCCATGGTGGCGCCGATTTTGTAGCCGCGCTCCATTGCTTCTTGATACAACCAGCCGAAGTGCCCCCAACTCGAACCGATTTCGATCAGGCGCTCCAGCTTCGGATAATGCCAATCCAGGATGCAGCGCCGCCCGCCCACATGCGGAATCAGCAAATGTCCCTCGGGGTCCTTGGCGTAGGCCGCCCACAGTTCTTCCAGCGGCCAAGCGCCGGGCTCCACGCCGCCGCCCTTGGTGTCTTCGTTCCAGTCCACCGAGCGCACATGCTCGCCGGTCTTGAGGAAAGGGAATTCAGGATCGTGATCGTGCAGGAACACCACATTGTGATCGCCGCCGGCGCAGGAGCTGCCGCACCACTCGGTGCCGGGATAGGCGACGAAGCTGCCGTCTTTGGTGATCTGACGGATCAATTCGACGGTCTTTTGCCAGCGCTCGGTGGTGATATTGAAATCGTTGTGCGCGAAGGCCAGCACGTCGAGGCCGGTCACGTCGCGACCATAGGTCAGGTTATACGTGGTGGAGTTGGTGCCGATGGTGTCCTCGGAGTGCACATGCAAATCGCAGTAGTAGATGCGCGGCGCTTTCAGGTTTTTGTCGACGGTCACGTAGAACGTCGCCGGCTTGACCCAAGGATGCTCCGGCAAGTGCGCGGTCACGGCCAGCTCGCCCGCGTGCTGCGTCGGCAGGTCTTCCAGCAGCAGCACGGCCCAGTTTTTATCCGCCAGCTTCGCGGTCTTTTCGTACACCGGCTTGCCGTCCAGGGTCGCCGTCACCACGACCGTATCCGGCCGGTCGCGGCAGGTGTTGCCCCACTCGTCTTCGGTGCGCAGTCGCAAGGGGAATTTCTCGCCGCCGCGCACGATGCGCGAGCCGGCCCACTGCAATTGCGCCGGCGCGCCCGGCACGATCTGGATCACCAGATCCTGGCCCACGGCGGCGAAGCGCGAGGTGCCGAGCGGATCGACATAGCAGCGGATCTTGAAATTTTCTTCGACGAAGGTCTGCACGCGCGTGCCCGCGCCGCCGAAGCGGCGGTCGCCCAGGCGAATCACGATGTGGTCGCCGGCCTTGAGGTAGCCATCGAAGGTGTCGACGATGACCGCCTTCTGGAAGGGACGCTCATGGCCCTTCTGGTCGAAGCGCACGCTGAGCTTCTGCACCGTCGCCGGGCTCTGGCCCGGCAGGGTGGGGCTGGCATGGTATTCGGCCGAAATAAAATTTGCGCCGGCGGGTTCGGTGTTTTGAAACAAGGCCCAGTCGGAATAGAAACGAAACGTCGCTTTAAACCAGGATCCATCCGCCATGCCGGATGCGCCGAGCGTGTAGTCGATCACGATTTCCTGCCAGGAACCGGCGACGATGGTTTCGACATTGCAGCTGACCGATCCCAGAAAGGGCATGTCCTTGGTCATGGCGTACAAGCCCGGCGGCGCGGTGTAATCGCCGAGCGTTTTCTTCAATTCTTCAGTGGTCATTTTCTTCATAATGGCTCTCTGCTAGTTATCGATGACGAAAAAAAGCCCGGCCAGTTTCCCGGCCAGGCTGGATTTACTTACATGAAAGGCCAGGGCGCAGCCGGATTCCATACCGGTATGCCCATGAAGGCATACCATGGGGCCATCACCAGCACGCCGTAGGCAATCGCGATCAACACCGATACCCAGCCGACCTTGGCGTAATCGGCCATGCTAAAGGTGCCGCTGCTGTAGGCAATCACCGCTGCGGTGATTTGCGTCGGCAACAGGTAAGCGAAGGTGTCGGTATCGGACACCAGCATGGTGAACGCCACCGGATGCAAGCCGAGCTTGGGAGCCAGCGCCAGCAGGATCGGCGCCAGCATGGTGATGGCCGCGACATTCGACAGCATGCCCAAGCGGATGATGTGCGTGCCCGCCATCAGGATCATCAGAATCATCCACCAGGGATGTCCCGTGGCCAGCGGATGGATGACATCCGACAGCCATTTCGCCAAGCCGGTGCTGCCCATCGCCGATGACATCGAGAGCGCGCCCGCCAACAACAGGAAGGTGCCCCAGATAGTGCGATCCTGAAGTTCTTTCCATTTGAAGCCGAACATGCCGGGCATGAACAACACGGCCATCCCCATTAAGGCGGCGTTGTGGGATTTGATGCCATGCAAAGACTCCGTCACCCACAGCGCGGCAATGACGCCGAACACCGCGAGAATCATCCATTCCGCCTGGCTGGTTTTGGGGAGCTCCGCATGCTGCTTCTGCACCGCTTCAAAGCCGCCGTGAATGCCGACGCCACGGGTCTTGAAGTAGCGCTGCACCCACCACTGCGTGATGACGAACATGCCCAAGTATGGCCATTGCAGCTTGAACCAGTCGAAGTAGGATAAGTTCAGCGCTAGTTCGGTGTCGAACAGTCCCACCAGCACCAAGTTCGGCAAGTGCGCGGTCATGATGCACATGCCGCTGATCATGGAGCCGTACACCAGCGTTTGGATCACGATGGCCTTTTTGCCGGCGCGTTCTTCCGGGGTGTCGCCGAACATATTGGTGATGCCATTCACCACCGGCAGCAAGGTTGCCGCACGCGCATTCGCCGCAGGGATGATCAAGGACAGCACCATGTTTGCGCCAAACATGGCCCAGATTACGCCATTGACCGATTGCGCCTTGAGCTTATGCAGCATGCCCAATGCAATGCGCCGATCCAGACCGGCGGCTTGCATCACCGCGGCGAAGATAAACGCCGCCAAGCACAAGAACACCACCGGCGTGCTAAAGCCGTTCGCGGCCTTGGGAAACTTGTCGATCGCGCCGCTCATTACCAGCAACATCGGAATCAGCATGCCGGAAATGCCGACTGGAATTGCCTCGGTAATCCACATGATGCAGGCCCACACCATCACCGCGAGCGTCGCCTTGCCTGCTACCGACAATCCTTCCGGCGCCGGCATGACCCATAGGATCAAGGCGAAGGCGATCCACGCTACAAAAAAGCCGCAGGCGCATTTTGTAGGTGAGCGCCCCGAATCCCTGATATTGGTGCCCCAATTGGCGAGAAAGCCGCCAGATGTTTGTGTTTGTTCACTCATGAAATTCCCCTTATTGATTAAGGTTGCCTGCGGTCAGCGACACCAGCAATACACCAATGACCTTGCCAGCGTCTTTTACCGGCGCTGAAATCTGCACCGAATCAATATTGGTGCTGGGGTCCGGCTTGCTTTCACCTTGCTGCCACACCTTGCCATCGTTGAATGAGGCATCGAAATTCGGCTTGCCCTTGCCGATATAAATCGCCGGCATGGATGTAAAGGCGACCCGCTGGCTTTTGTTGCCGGTGAGCACGATCTTGTTGATGCCCTTGGCGTCGGCATTCATCCACTTGCTCATCAACTGGCCGGCCGGATGATCGACAAAGGCTTTGACGATGGGGTCGGTCTCTTTCAACTCGCGCCACTTGGCGTTGCCCATCATCGGTATCGGCCCCTTGGCATTGGCTTCCTTCACCGATTTTACGATCAGCGGATCGGCGGCCCAAGCGACGGCCTGTTTTTTATACGCATCAATTTTCGGCTGCATCTTGGGCGTCACATCCCCGGCCCAAGCCGCGCCCAACCAAGCTGTCAAAAAAAGTGCCCCGAATACCTGTCCTGCACGAACCGTGAGTGATAAGCATTGCTTGTTCATTGTTCATCCTCCTAAACACGTTATTTGGTTTAGCCGCAGCTAATTTCCAGCCGTTTTTTTGATAGTAGCGAATTGCGTTTGCGCGCCATTCGTTACAGCGCATTAAATGCCTGCGTAAGCCGGATGTATGTCAGCTAGCTGACAATTCCTGCGCGCGATAGAATCAACGCTAGCGCCCTCTTAAAACCCGGCCGTATTTTTATAGATTGATGATTATTAATGGCATTTCTACAGTCCGCCGTAACCGATTTACTGTCTCGCATTCCTGAGCGCGACCGCGACAGCCTGTTTCGCTTGGGCAAGGTGCAAGACTTCGCAAAAGGCGCATTCGTCTTTAGCGCCGGCGAGGCCAGCCATCATGTTTTTTTGTTGTTGAAAGGCCGCGTCAAAATCTATCAGCCTTCGAACGTCGGCAAAGAGGCGATTCTGTGGTTTTGTTTTGGGGGCGAGCTATTCGGTTTGGCGGAAGCGGCGCGCGGCGGCGGGCGCGTGGTCAGCGCGCAAGCCTGCGATGCGTGCGAAGTGCTGTGCATTCGCCAGGAGCAATTCACGGCCTTTCTCGAAACGCATCCGCAAACCGCGCTCGTCATCGTGCAAGTGCTGGCATGCCGGCTGCGCGTGCTGGGCGATGTAGTGATCAATCTCATCAGCGACGACGTGCGCACGCGCATCATAAAAATGGTGCTGCAACTGGGTTCGCGCTGCGGCATTGCCTCGGCGCGCGGCCTGTGCCTGGATATTACGCTGACCCATCAGGAAATCGCCGACATGATCGGCACCACCCGGCAAACCGTGACCACGACACTGGGGCAATTGGAGCGGGACGGCTTGCTGGCCATCGACCACCACAAAATCCATATCACCGGCAGCGCGTTATTGGCGCAAGTCGGGCATGCAGTGGTCGAGGCCTAGCGCTAGCAAATTATCGCTTAGCGCTGCAACGCCAAACGCGCAAGGGCGGCCGCTACATCGGCGACGACATCGGCCCATTCGCCCATCCTCGATTGGCGAAACAGTCGCATGACTCCAGGATACCAAGGCGAGTCGGTGCGATTGGTCAGCCAGCGCCAGTCGGTCTTGTAGTCGGGCAACAACACCCAGCAGGGTTGGCCGAGCGCACCCGCCAGATGAGCAACGGCGGTGTCGACGCAAATGACCAGATCGAGATGCATCACCAGCGCAGCCGTATCGGCAAAGTCTTGTAACTGCGATCCCAGATGGCGCAGCGGCAATTCGTGGGGCGGATGCGCGGCCTCATCTTCGCCGGCGCCTTTTTGCAGGCTGATAAAATGCACGCCGGCGATCGCTCCCAAGGGCGTCAATACTGCAAGCGAAGGCAGAGAGCGATCCGCATTATTTTCAAATTGCGGATTGCCTTTCCATGCCAGACCCACGCGCAGCCCGTCTTGTGGAACAAGCGCTGACCAGTGCGCGATACGATCGGATGCTGCCTGCAGGTAAGGGATGTTTGCCGGAATGGTGTCGAGGCGCGTTTTGCAGTAGTAGGGGAGGCTCAGCAGTGGCGTCCAATAATCCCAGCCGGATGTTGGAATCTGCTCGTCGTAGGCAATCACCGTGTCCACGCCATCCAGCGTTGCTAACAGCGTCTTCAAGCCGGGGTGACAAATCAAGGTAATCGCGCCAGCGCCCTGCGCTTTGAGCAGTGCTGCATACCGGCAGAATTGGATCATGTCGCCGTGCCCGGCTTCATAGCCGATGAGCAGAGACTTGCCCATCAACGCTTCGCCTTGCCAGCGCGGGCACGTGAGATGCGCCGCCAAGGCTGCATACCAATTGCGCGCCTCCAGGCAATGCCAGCCTTCCTCGAACCGCCCCTGGCGCAATAACAGATAGCCCAAATTAAAGCGCGTACCGGCATGCGTGGCATCTAAAGCCAAGCCAGTGCGGTAGCATTGCTCCGCTTCATCTTCACGCTTCATGCAGGCATACAGCGCGCCCAGATTGGACCAGCCGGCAGGGGCGTTTGGTCTGAGCGCGATGGACTGCTTGTAGGCGGCCTCAGCCTCGTCGAAGCGCTTTTGGTTTGCGAGCAGCGCACCTAAATTAAGGTGCGTTTCCGCATAGCCGGGTTTCAGTGCGATGGAACGCCGATAGTTGGCTTCCGCGGCTTCTAGCCTGCCTTGTCGCTCCAGCAGCAGACCCAAGTTGGCATAAGCCTCGGCAAAGTCGGGCGCCATTTGCAGCGCTTGGTGCAAGCATGCTGCGGCGTGGGCGAGGTCGCCCGCTGCCATGCTGGCATTGCCCTCGAAGAAAAGTGCTTCGGCGTCTGCGCGAGTTGGGTCGGTCACGTTAGTGGTGGATGGATCGAGTTTAAAATCAATGAGCGGTCTTACCTAAGCCTGAAAATATTAGCGCCGAGACCTTGGCGCAAATTGAAAGTTTAAGTGATTCTAGCGGGACAGGTTGAGGCGCGTATATAAGGAAATATGCCGGCGTAAAAAAACCCGCCGCAGCGGGTTTTGTGTGAGGGTCGCGCCGCGCTTAGGCTTGCTTGCGCCGCACGAAGCCGATCCCCAGCAGGCCGAGGCTGAGCAGCGCGATAGAGGCGGGCTCAGGAATCGTGCGCACAAAATCAGGCAGCTTGCTGAACACCACCACGTCTTGCGTGAACTCCCTCGCGCCATCATTCAAGTACGAAAGCTTGTAGTTCCCGGTCGTGGCCGCCGTACCCAAATTAGCCAACCACTGATTCGCCAAGACGCCAAAGGCGGAGTTCACGGTGGTGCTGCTACCCACATGAAAGCCCGGGTCTAGCGTGTCGATGCGATAGTTGCCGGCGCGGTCGGCGGTGCCGTAGGTAATGGCCCAAACGGCCAATTGGAATGCCGCGGATTCGGTCTTGGTGTTAACGGAGCTATATACCTCATTGGCCAAGCGAGTCAGTTGGCTCACCCTTAAGCTTCCGCCGGGCGTGCCCGGACGCAGCAGGGACAATTCCGTGGCGAGATCGCTTGCGCTGCCAACCGTGTAGGTCACGGTGCCATTGACCATCCAATGATAGATATCGACACACCAGACGTTGAATTGCCCAGTGCTGGAGAAGTCGTAGCTATGATCCGCCGAGGTAAAGCTGTCGCCGCCGATGCCAACGCCGACCAGCCTGGTGCTCGAGTTGGGGTTGGGCGCGACCGAGCCGCTTTCATAGCCGACGGGCCCGCTGCCGAAATTGGCCGAGCCGGAATAGGTCGTGACAATTGTTCCCGCCAGTGTGGATTGGCTCGCCATCGAAGTTGCGAGGACTGTAGCTGCCAACAGGATTTGTTTAATGCGCATTGCGATCTCAATTTATTATTTTAGATATCTCTAATTAAGCATGAGTCATGCCAAAGATAAATGCGTCTACAATCAATGGGATGGTGCATGATGCCGTTCTTTGGGCCATGCTTTTTTCGATGGTTTTCCGACGCTGTTGATAAAGCATCGGCGTCGTTGTCGGCTACGGGGAATGACGGACTTTTGCAGAGAAATTTTAATTTCGGTCAGGGCGCGTTCTACTTGTGCTTGCCGCGATAAATGGCATCCGGTTGCTCTTCGAGCATTTCAGCCAGCGCGCGCAGGGCATCCGCGGCGCGCGAAATTTCTTTCAGGGTGGCATTCATGTTTTGCACCGTCGGAGAATCTTGCGCGGTCAGGCGGCGCAGCGAGGCCGCTGCATTCGCCAGCTCGTCGCTGGCGCGTGACATATTGCTGACCATTTTCGAGTCGGGGCTCGCCAGATTGGACACTTTGTCCGCTGCGGTTTCGACTTTGCCCGCCGCCGTTTCGACCTTGGCCATCGCCGCCTGCGCCCCCTCCAGCGCCTTGCGCATCGCAATCAGGTCCTGGCTCACATCCTTGAACATGGGTTTGCTCCGCGCGTCCAAGTGGGTGGCCAAGGATTCGAGCTGGTGCAGGGTGGCGTTGAGCCGTTTCGGCAAATCCTGGGTGGCCGGGTCCGACATCAGCTTGTTGACGGCGGCGCTGATCGATGCGACATCGGCCAGGAACTTGTCGATGGCAAAACCTTCGAGCTTGGTCGTCAACTCCTCCACGGTGGTGCGGATAGTGGGGATTTCGCTGAGATTGGGATCGAGGCCGACGTAATGCGGCGGCTTGTCCGGATGGAAAGCCAGATCGACGTAGAGTTGTCCGGTCAGCAGGCTTTGCATGCGCAGCCGGCCGCGCAGACCGCGCGCCACCAGTTGCCGCACGGTGGCGCGGTCGCGCAGGTCGACGGCTTCGACGCCGCGCGTGTGCACGACTTGTGGTTCGATTTCGATGGTCACCGCGACCAGGAAGCGGCGGCTCTTTTCTTCGAGGCCGAGTTGGATTTGCTTCACGGTGCCCACCTTGACGCCGAGAAACACCACCGGCGCGCCGACCTGCAAGCCTTGCGCCGCGCCGTCGAAGTACAGCACATGTTGTTGGCGCTGGCCGAACCAGCTACCGCCAGACAGCAGCAGGGTGGTGATGACCGCCAGCGCGACCGCCCCGAGGACGAAAGCGCCGATCAGCGTGGGGTTGGCTTGTTTGCTCATGCCGCACCGCGCTTGAGGAAATGCCGTACTTTGGGATGGCCCGAGTTGAGCGCGTCCTGCGGATTGCCGGTGGGGATCATGGTGTGGGTTTCCGCATCGAGATAGACCGAATTATTGCCGATTGAAAGAATGCTGGCTAGCTCGTGCGTCACCACCACGATGGTGGTGCCGAGGCTGTCGCGCAACTCGACGATCAACTCGTCGAGCCGCTTCGCCGTGAGCGGGTCGAGGCCGGAGGAGGGTTCGTCGATGACCAGGATGTCCGGGTCGAGCGCCATCGCCCGCGCCAGACTCGCGCGCTTCTTCATGCCGCCGCTAAGCTCGGACGGGTAGAAGTCCTCGAAGCCGGCGAGGCCGACCAGCGCCAGCTTGAAGGCAACGATCTCGTCGATACGGGCTTGCGGCAGATCGGTGTATTCGGCGATCGGCAGCGCGACGTTGTCGGCCAGGGTGAGCGAGCTCCACAGCGCACCGCTCTGGAACAGCACGCCGAGCCGTTGCTTGAGGCGCTGCCGATCCTCTTCTGACGCGCCCCAAAAATCCTCGCCGCTATATAGCACGCTGCCCTGCAAGGGGCGCTGCAGGCCGACCAAGGCGCGCATCAGCGTGGTCTTGCCGCAGCCGTTGCCGCCCATGATGACGAAGATGTCGCCCTGGTTCACGACGAAGTTGAGATCGCGCTGCACGACGAAATCGCCATAGCCGATGCTCAAGTCGCGGACTTCGATATGGGGGATAGGGGGCGTGGTTTCAAGCATGATTCAGATGCCGAGTTGGTAATACACGATGGTCATGATCGACGCCGCGATGGTGATCAGCAAGATGGCGGTGACCACCGCCGATGTCGCCGCACGGCCGACCGCCTCGGCGCTGCGCCCGCATTGCATACCGCGCAGGCAGCCGGCGAAGGCGATCATCGCGCCGTACACGGTACCCTTGGAAAGGCCGACCAGAAAGTGTTTGAATTCGAGCGCACGCAAGGTCTCCGTATAGTATTCGAAAGCGCCGATGTTGAAGATGGTCACGGATACCACCAGCCCGGCGAGGATGCCGATGAAGCCGGCGTACAGCGTCAGCAGCGGCACCATCAGCATCAGCGCCAGCATGCGCGGGAGTACCAGGAAATCCACCGGCGGAATGCCCAGCGTCTTGTAGGCGTCCATCTCCTCGTTCACCTGCATGGTGCCAAGCTGCGCGGCGAAGGCCGCGCCGGTGCGGCCGGCGATGATGATGCCGGTCATCAAGGCGCCGACTTCGCGCACCATGCCGATCGACACCAGATCGGCGATGAAGACCTGGGCGCCGACCAGGCGCAACTGATCTGCGCCCAGATAGGCGAGGATCAGGCCGACCAGAAAGCTGATCACGGAAACGATCGGCAGCGCGCGCGGCCCGACCTCCTCGATCTCCAGCCACAGGTCACGGGCACGGAAGCGCGCGCGGCCGGCGAGCAGGCGCAGCAGCGATTGCGTGATCTCACCGAGGAAGCGCAGCATCTGCGGGCCATCGCGGAAGAACTCGAGGGTAGCCGCGCCGACCAGGGAGAACATATCCCGCCGACCCTTGTCGCGCCCGGCGACTTTCTGTTCGGGAATCGCCATTGCCATCGCCAACAGGCGCTGCGCCCCCGACGGCAGCCCGCTGGTATCGGCTGTGATGTTGCGTTGCGCGCAGGCCTTCAGCACGCCGCCGAGAAAAGTCAGCAGGCCGGAGTCCCAATCGCTGAGGCCGGCCGCATCGAAACGCAGGGAGTGGATATGATCGTCAAGCGCATCGAGCACGACGCAGGGGGAAGGCAGGCTGGCGTCGATGCACCAGCGTCCGCCGAGGATGATATCCAAGCCATCTTCAATGTTGGCTGGGCGGAGGTCAAGCTGCCACTGTGTGTCGTTGGGCATGGCCTGTGGGTTTCAGGATTGGGTTAAAGGAATTTGTTCTTATTCGTAATAATAGTATGGATGCGTTGGCGTCGGTGTGCTGCGCAGGAAATGCTCGACTGTTCACCACTTTTTAAGGTTGCTTATTCAGAAATATATCGAGCACATGCCGCGCATTTGCTGCGTTAAGTTGTAGCGCGCCGTGGCCTTGTGCCGGATCTTCGATGCGCTCAATTACGGTTGCGCCTTGCTCCGCGAGCCACACGGCCGTGCGTTGCATCCCAGGAATGCCGTCGCGATCGGGGTGCGGATCGCGTGCGCCGGCCGCGGTGATCCAACGCGTGCCGCGCAGCGGATGGTCGCCAAAGGCGCCCGCGAGCAGTGCCCGCGTTGGCGGATAGTCGGTGGCGACACCGCCGGAACTGGCGACGATGAGCGAGAAATAATGTCGGCCGCGGCCGGCATCAATCGCGGCGAGGGCGTAGGAATTGGCCGAGCCCCGGCTGAACCCGTGCAACATCGCCATGCCCGGCTGCACGCCGAGTTTCTGCAGCGCAAGATCGATTTCCCGGTAGATTTGCAAGGGCGCGTAATAGGAGCGCGGGGTGTCGTCGGCGCCGACCCACCACTGCACGCTGAGCAAGCCGACATCGCGATCTTTCAACGTCGGGTACCAAATGGCGAGGTCATCCGTGGCAAAGCCACGGGTACCATGTAGCGAAACAATCCAGCGTTTGGGATTAGTGCCGGGCGGTCTCCACGCCACCACAAAACTTCGACCATCGGATGTCGGCAAAACATCGGGATTCAATTTGGCGGCCTGTGCAAACCAGTGACCGCTTTGCGTGCGGCGGTAGGCTTCGTCCGCTGGGCCATGCAGCAGTACCTGCTCCTGCGCGGCGAAAGTGGATTGCCAGCACAACATGAGAACCATGCAGGTTGTGGTAATAACTCTTATCGAGTTTGAGAGAAGTGGAATTCTCATGGTCTTGTATAGAGGGGTGAGGGTGTCTGTAGCATCATCTTAAAGCGTTTGAATTAGCCCGGTCTACCCCGTACTTTACTTTCTTGCCGCTGTTGCAGGGGATCTGTGTGTACGGCCCTATGAATGCAGTCAAGCGGAGTGCTTGCAGTCAGGCAGCGCAGCGAGGCTGCGGCTTTCGCCAGCTCATCACGATCAGATCCTGGCTTTCCCCTTTACTGTACCGCCGGGATCTTTATTTTTGCTACGTAGTCCACTATCTCCCACCCTAATCTGCAAACTCCCAAGTACACACTGAATACGAAAAAATATTGAAACAGGGGTAGCCGATTCTCGCTATTTTCTGGCTGTCGAGTATTTATATAAAAAAACAACGTCATTACCATCACCCCAACTGATAACAAAATTAGGTAAGGTAAATAATTCCCTTTTGTATAAAGCCCCATAGGTGCATTCAGTGTACCGGCGCTCGTGACAAAGAAATAAACATCGATTGCTCTCCATAGAACGGCAAAGGAGATAAGGATTGCCACAAATATAAAAAAGATTTTTAGAGTACGGATTTGTGTTTGTCCACTCGTGAACTTTGAAGCTGCGCCAAAAAGCGCAACAATAATGGGCACTGAAATTACATAATAAATTAAGAATGGATCAGCTTTGTTTGATAGACCAATATTTATAGATAAGGACATATCAGATAGGTATAGCGCAAGTCCCAAAACAAGCAAAATTACGCCGATTGTCTTGGCATAGGTTTTGTTGATGTTTTCGACGTCAATGACTGCTTTTATTTTCAATCCATATCCGACAGAGAGCGCAATAAAGCCAATCACTACTGCTAGCGTGCGGAGAGGTGTATTTTTGATAATCTCGAATACTTCCATGCTGACTTCCTCCTATATTGATGTTCAGTAGCACCTTTCGCTGTGACCCATCGGGCAGATCTTTTATTTGCCGTGTTTTGCCAGAACAGGGCGCCCAAAGAAATAGCCTTGTGCCCAGTCTATTTCAAGCTCACGGAGAATGTCTGCGGTGTCGGCATCTTCGACAAACTCCGCTACCGTAGTCAACTGCAGGTCTTTTGCGATATCGCTGATCCGTTTGACAATCTGCCTGACGCGTTTGTCTTTTACCTGCTGAATGAGGCTCCCTTCAATTTTCAGAAACGAAACCGGCAGGTCAACCAGGTACTGGAATGAAGAATAGCCGCTACCGAAATCATCAATGGCCAAGCGCATACCAAAATCGATGAAAGGGGCAAGCTTGGTTCTTACAGCACTTGCATCACCGAGTAATTGTCTTTCTGTAATTTCCAGCACCAGCGGTTTGGTGGGGCCCATATCCACCCCACACAATATGCAGGCCGCCTGAGCTTTAGCAAACAAATCCTGAATCAAGTCCTGATGCAGCAAAAGATCCGCCGAGATATTAACGAAATGCGCTATATTTTCGCCGCCGCCAGCAATATTAGTCGCGCAGCGGCTCATGGTTTGTTGAATGATCTGGCAATCGATCAGATGCGTTAACTGCAATTCCATTGCCGCCATAATAAAGTCGGTAGCCGCAATAATATTTCCGGACTCATCAACCAATCTGGCCAAGGCTTCTTCAGCAACCGGCTTTCCGGTTTTTAAATCGACAATCACCTGGTAGGCCGGCAGCAGCCGGTGATTCTCAATGGCCGAATTCAGCTTAGCCGCGATGGAATAAACCTCGCGCTTATCCTTGGCTTCCACCACGCGATTGCGCCCGGATTTCTTCGCTTCATAGAGTGCGGCATCTGCTGCCTTCACCAAAAAATCTGGGGTATCACCATCACGGGGATAGCTGGCAATCCCGATGCTGGCGGAAGTATTGATTTTTTGGTTATTGAGACTAATGGAGAAATTTGCGATCTCTTCCCTAAGACGCTCAGCAATCTTCAGCGCGCCATTCTCATCCGTGTCGGGCAGGAGCGCTAAAAATTCCTCTCCACCCCATCGGCTCAACCAATCGCTGGTGCGTAGCGTGGCTTTTGCGATATCGCTGATGCCGAGCAAAATCTTATCGCCGATATCATGACCATAATTATCATTAAGCATCTTGAAGCGATCCAGATCGAACAGCAGCATGCTAAAAGGCTTTTCAAGTCGTTTCGCACTTGCATACTCACGGTTAATCACTTCTTGAAATGCTCTGCGATTCAGTAGATCGGTCAAGGGATCAATCGTCGCCATTGCTTCCAGCGAAATCTTCAAGCGGGTTTGATCCAAAGCCACCGTAGCCAACTGGGCAAAGGCGATAAAAGGCTCCATCCCAACCTGCTCAAAGTAATCCTGCGTATCGACAAAGATCACGATCAGCCCCCTGAAAGGATGATTCGGATCGCCAATCGGCAAAGTCAGCCCTTCCTGAAAACCATAGCGAATTGCATTTTCACGCCAAATGCCGAAGCTTGAATCAGAGTTGACTTGAACCAAAATAGGTTCGTTAATTGCCAATGAGCGTCGGCCAGGGCCTTTCATCGCTTCCGGAGAGAGATCCAAGGCTAAATCACGGGTATATTCAGAAGCCCTCCCAACGGAATAAGAGGGCCTGATTGTTTCAGAGCCTGGGTTGCCCAAGTACATCCACACCAAACAAATGCGATCGGATGACGCCACCAGCGCATCACAAGCCGCCCTCAATACTTCATCGGGCGTATTTCCCTGTGCCAGGCTTTTGGTGGCCATTAACAGGGCCTTAGATATGGAGAGCTGCTCTTGAAAGGAATCCATATTAGCTGCGCCTTTTATACCCAATCACCTTAGATCCGGCGATGGTTTACCTTAGCACTTTCTGCCCCTAAGCGTGCAACCGGTTAGGATTGCCTTTGGGGTATAGGCGGGCTGAGGCTGAGGAAGCAATCGCGGCGTAACGCAGCGTGTGGCAGAAGTGCCGGCAGAATTTAAAGGGCGCCCACTATCACTAAACTAGCCGGCTACCCGCTTGCAGGCAAGCTGCGTTGAGCGCGGTGTTTGGGGTTCCGCATAAGTGCGTTGTCATGACCCTTCTCCAATATTACAAAATGTCATATTACAAGATGTGACCCCATAGGCTCGCTTGCGGGCAGGCCGCGTTGAGCGCGGTGTTTGGGGTTCCGCATAAGCACGTTGTCCTGACCCTTCTCCAATATTACAAAATGTCATATTACAAGATGTGACCCTATTGGTGTTCACGGTCGGGCGGATTTATCCGGACTGGACCTAAGTTATACCGACCTTGGCTTTGCGAATCTGCAGGGAGCCAATTTGACCGGCGCCATCGTGAGCTATGCCCACGGGATCGAAGCAAACTTGGAAAAGGCCAGGCTGTCACGCGCAAAATTCCTGGAAGCGCGATTCCAAAAAGCACGCTGCGCAAAGGCGCAGTTTCACGACGCAAACCTCGTGTCGGCGGATTGGAAGGAAAGTGATCTGCGTGACGCTGAGTTCTATCGGGCGAGCCTGCAGGCCGCCCATTTCGACAAGGCCAACCTCACCGGCGCGAAATTTCAGGAAGCCAACCTCAGCGATACCTTTTTCCATGGGGCCGTGATGGACGATCAAACCTTGGAAAGTATTTGGAAAGCCCGCAACTGGCGCAACGCACATTTTGACGAGGCGATCAGGGAACGTCTGGAAACGCTGGCCGCAAAACACGGCCAAGACGTGAAATAAAAGTGCCCCGGGATTCAAGCCTTCGTGCGACGAAGGGTCACCGTTTCCGTTGGCCACAACCCCGCACGACACCGAGTCCCAAGGCAATTTAACTATAGGCATCCCCCGGGCGGAATCAAGGGTGGTGCGGAACTGATATTGGAAATCAATGCACCAGATTTTTCATTCGGCGCAATATTGATTGCGCCCTACGCGGGCTGACCCTTCTCCAATATTACAAAATGTCATATTACAAGATGTGACCCCATAGGTTGCGCCACGTTGGGTGAATTCTCATAACAAGCGCGCCAGTAGGAATTGAGGCGGGCACGGCGGGGAAGCTGATAGTGTGGGAAGTGCGACCCACCCACCTACCAGAAGGATCCCGCTATGCCCTATGCACAGCTTA
>JAKANO010000010.1 GCA_021812385.1 Pseudomonadota bacterium
TACTTTCAGTTAAACCAGACCCAAAGTTTTACCCCTGAATCCAGCCACCCAGGCATCAAGCACCCACACCTATCGGCTGTTTGAATTTTTAAAGAACAGGTCGCGGTCTGAATCGCGAAGCCGGCATTTTACAGATATAAAACACTGGGTCAAGCATTTTTCATCAGCATTTCACAATGTTCGTATTTACCCGGTAAATCCAGGATAGAAATGCCTGACTAAAGAATGGTGATGCGCGCGAATTTGCGCTTACCAACTTGCAACACCACCGTGACGCCCGGCAACAACGCGTGCGACTTGTCACTAATTTTTTCGCCGTTAAGCTTCACGCCACCTTGATCGATCATGCGTGTGGCCTCGGAGGTGCTTGGCGTGAGGCCAGCTTGCTTTAATACTTGTCCGATGGATATCCCAGTCGCACCCGCAGTCAGCCTCACCTCGGGCATGTCGTCCGGCATGGCGCCCTGCTTGAAGCGCGCCTCGAAATCCGCCAGCGCGGACTGCGCGGCTTTTTGATCATGGAAGCGCGCCACGATCTCCTGCGCGAATTGGACTTTGATATCGCGAGGATTGCGACCGGCAGCCACTTCCTGCTTCCACTTTTCTACGGTCGCCAGCGATTCGAACGATAATAGCTCTATATAGCGCCACATTAAATCGTCGGACACCGACATCAATTTGCCGAACATTTCGTTCGGCGGCTCGTGGATGCCGATATAGTTGCCGAGCGACTTGGACATTTTCTGCACGCCGTCCAAGCCTTCCAGGATCGGCATGGTCAACACGACTTGCTGCGCTTGCCCATAGTGTTTCTGTAACTCGCGCCCCACCAACAAGTTGAACTTCTGGTCGGTGCCACCCAACTCAATATCGGCTTTCATCGCCACCGAATCGTAGCCTTGTATTAAAGGATACAGAAACTCGTGGATCGCAATCGGCTGCCCACTGCTATAGCGCTTATGAAAATCGTCGCGCTCCAACATGCGCGCGACCGTATGCTTAGCCGCCAGCGCGATCAAATCAGAGGCGCGCATCTCGCTCATCCAACTGGAGTTGAACATCACCAGCGTTTTTTCCGGATGCAGTATCTTGAAAATCTGGCTCTCGTAACTGCGCGCATTCTCGATCACTTGATCGCGCGTCAAAGGCGGACGTGTGACGCTTTTGCCCGTGGGATCGCCGATCATGCCGGTAAAATCGCCGATCAAGAACATGGCCTCATGCCCCAAATCCTGAAGCTGGCGCATCTTGTTTAATAGCACGGTATGGCCCAGATGCAAGTCCGGGGCGGTCGGATCGAAACCGGCCTTGACCCGCAGCGAGCGGCCACTAACGAGTTTTTGCTTTAACTCTTCTTCCAACAACAGCTCGTGGCAACCGCGTTTAATTATCTGGAGCGCTTCATCAACGGAGGGCATGGATGTCTTTATAAAATTGAAAAGTGGGGTGCGCGAATATTAGATTTTCATTAAATACCGGCACTTAGATCATGACAGCAATGTATTTTGCCGAGCTAACATTCTCTGTTATCCTCACGGCACTTATTTAAGAACGGCATGCCATGGAAGATAAAGAAGCAATAATTCTAGCGCAAAAACAATCGCCTGAAACCAGAAACATCCCACTGAGTTGGCTTGTGGGACTCTCCACTGTACCGCTATTAGGCATGGCCGTTGCCTTTGGCATTGCGCCTGCGACGGATCCGCGCCCAGTTGAACTCAAGACCGTCATCGAAAATATTGCCCTGCCCCAAGCCGATGCACTGAACAAAGATGACAATGTTTATTGGCGCGAAGTGCGCATCCAGCGTGGCGACACTATTGCTAGCTTGCTCAATCGTTTGCAGATTGAAGATATGGCGGCTGTCAATTTCATAAGAAGTGCGAAAGACGCAAAAACGCTTTATCAATTAGTGCCCGGCCGCAGCGTGCGCGCCCAAACCACGGAAGACGGTGAGTTAATCGCCTTGCGTTATATTGCCTCCGATAATACTCAGCTGAAGATTGATCGTAGCGGTAACGAATTCAAGGCAAGCGAGCAAGCCGCAGCGCTGAATGCGCGCGTGGTCATGAAATCCGGCGAAGTGCGCAACTCCTTA
The DNA here is from genome assembly GCA_021812385.1 of Pseudomonadota bacterium. Taxonomy (GTDB): domain Bacteria; phylum Pseudomonadota; class Gammaproteobacteria; order Burkholderiales; family Thiobacteraceae; genus RBG-16-58-11. The sequence goes on from JAKANO010000010.1 coordinate 2,099, forward strand.
TATGGCGCGACGGATGCCGCCGGCGTACCGGACGCGATCGCTTCGCAAATGGCTGAGGTTTTTTCATCCGATATCGACTTTCATTTGGATATCCGCAAGGGCGACCGCTTCGCAGTAGTGTATGAAATGCTGTACAACAATGGCGAACCAGTGAAAACTGGTCGCGTACTCGCTGCCCAGTTCGTCAATCAAGGCAAAACGTACCGCGCCGTGTATTTCAAGGACCACGAAGGTCGCGAGGGCTACTACACGCCCGAGGGCAACAACTTGCGTAAAGCATTTTTGCGTTCGCCTTTAGCGTTTTCACGGATCACCTCCGGCTTTACCAACGCACGCTTCCACCCCATTCTTAAAACCTGGCGTGCTCACAAAGGCGTTGACTATGGCGCGCCCACTGGCACCCCGGTGCGCGCCACGGCGGATGGAACCATCGCCATTGCCGGCAAGGAACGCGGCTATGGCAATATTGTGGTGATTCAGCACAAAGGTGTTTTCAGCACCGCCTATGGTCACCTTTCGGCCTTTGCCAAGGGCCTGCACAGAGGTTCACGCGTCAACCAAGGCGACGTGATTGGCTACGTCGGCTCCACCGGCATGGCGACCGGCCCGCATCTGCACTACGAGTTCCGTGTCGCGGGCGTACAGCGCAACCCGCTAACCATACCGATGCCGCAATCGTTCCCCATCGCAGCGCAAAATAGAAATGAGTTCCTGGCTGCCGCCCGTCCGTTAAACGCCCAACTCGAATTGTTGAGCGGCTTGAATCTTGCCAGCGTAGAGTAATTCAACCCGGGTGCCACACCCGGGTACTGCGCAAAATATCTGCCCCATGGAGCATAACGCATCGCAGTTATTTATCGGCATTATGTCCGGCACCAGTCTCGATGGCTTGGATGCCATCCTTGCCGATTTTAGCCAGGCTCACCCCAGACTCCTCGCAAGTCAACATATCGGCTTTGATCCCGCGCTCCGCACCGAATTATTAGCGCTGAACCTGCCAGGCGAAAACGAGCTGGAACGGGCTGCGCTGGCAGCCAATCGCTTATCGCAGCACTATGCGCAAGCCGTACAAGCCTTGCTCGTGCACACCCAAAAAAGTCCAAACGAAATTGCCGCCATCGGTTGCCATGGCCAAACTGTGCGCCATCGCCCCGAATTAGGCTATACCTTGCAGCTCAATAATGGCGCTCTACTGGCCGAATTAACCGACATTCCAGTCGTCGCAGATTTCCGCAGCCGCGATATTGCCGCCGGCGGTCAAGGCGCGCCCTTGGTGCCGGCCTTTCATGCGGCCGTCTTTCAGCATTCCAGCCTGCATCGCGTCATCGTCAACATCGGCGGCATCGCCAATCTCACGAATTTGCCCAGTAGCGGCAACATCATCGGCTTCGATTGCGGCCCCGGCAATATGCTGCTGGATGCATGGTGCATGCAGCATACTGGGAAAGCTTATGATGATAGCGGCGCTTGGGCGGCGAGCGGCAAAGTCATTCCGGACTTATTGGCCGCCATGCTAGAAGAACCCTATTTCAAGCAACCCCCACCCAAAAGCACTGGCCGCGATCTCTTCAATAGCGCGTGGCTACAACAGCATCTGCGCCGCGCATATGCACCGCAAGATGTGCAGGCCACGCTCTTGAAGCTAACTGTTCACGGCATTTGGCAAGCAGTCCAAGATGATTGCGCTGGCGCACAAGAAATTTATATTTGCGGCGGCGGCGCGCGCAATAGCGCCTTGGTCAATTCCTTGCGCCATGCCTTTGCCAAAAATGCCGTGCCCGTCGCGCTCACCGATGCGCTCGGCGTAGCCGCAGAGCACGTAGAGGCGCTGGCCTTTGCTTGGCTGGCACGACAAACGATGCACGGTGAAGCCGGAAACCTACCCGCCGTCACGGGCGCTAAACACGCCTGCATCCTAGGCGCCATCTACCCGGCCAACCGACGTTGAGCGCTCAGCGGCAAATCACGGCATAATCGGAATGAATAAACGATTTACCCGATTCGACTGCGTTCATCTCTAAAGAAAAAGAAGGAAATTCATGCGTACTTTGATTTGCGGCTCGCTCGCCTACGACAACATTATGGTGTTCCATGATCAATTCAAGAACCATATCCTGCCGGACAAGATTCATATTCTGAATGTGTCCTTTCTGGTGCCCGACATGCGCCGCGAGTTTGGCGGATGCGCCGGCAATATCGCGTTCAACCTGCAATTACTCGGCGGCGACCCAATCATCATGGCCACCGTCGGCGACGATTTCGGTCCCTATACATCACGTTTAGCGCACTTAGGCCTGGAAGAAGCGCATGTGCGCCACATTGCCGACACCTTCACGGCGCAAGCCTTTATCACCACCGATCTCGACGACAATCAGATCACCGCGTTCCATCCCGGCGCGATGAATTACTCGCATGAAAACCGGGTCAGCGATGCCAAAGATATCAAGCTCGGCATTGTCGCGCCCGACGGCCGCGATGGCATGCTGCAGCACGCACAGCAATTTCACGAAGCAGGGATTCCTTTTGTTTTTGATCCCGGCCAAGGCTTGCCGATGTTTAACGGCGCAGAACTATTGCAGTTTGTCGAGTTGGCGGATTATGTCGCGCTCAACGACTACGAAGCGCAACTCATGCAGGATCGCACCGGCAAAACGTTGGAGGAACTTTCCAAGCGCGTCAAAGCCTTAATAGTCACGCTGGGCGCAAACGGCTCGGCGATTTATGTCGATGGTAAACCGATCGACATCGCGCCCGTTAAAGCCAAGCAAGTGGTCGATCCAACCGGCTGCGGCGATGCCTTCCGCGGCGGCCTGCTCTACGGTATTGTGAATGGCCTAGACTGGAAGAGTACCGGGCAACTGGCCAGCTTGATGGGTGCACTGAAAATCGCCCAGCGCGGCGCGCAAAATCATGGCCTACCGCGCGAAGAAATCGCAGCGCAGATTCGCACTGAATTTGGTTTTTCTATTTAACGAAGAAAGGGTACCTCATGACCATCATCCGCAATCTAGCCTTAGCGGGCGTGTTGGCGACGACAACCTTGCTGGCAGGCTGCCCAGCCAGCACTTCCGGCGGCGCCTATACGCGCGGGCAAACGCGTCAAGTACAAGAAGTCCAATTGGGCGTCGTGGAAAGCGTGCGCGAAGTGCAGATCGAAGGCACTAAAACGCCGATTGGCGCGGGCGCCGGCGCGGTCGTCGGCGGTGTCGCCGGCAGCACGCTTGGCGGAGGCAAAGGCAGCACCATCGGCGCCGTGGTCGGCGCCGTCGCCGGCGGCTTGGCGGGTAGCGCCATCGAGGAAGGCGTCACGCGCAACAAGGGTCTAGAGATCACGGTGAAATTGGATAACGGCAGGCTCTTGGCCATCACCCAAGATGCCGATGAAGTGTTTCGCCCCGGCGAACGCATCCGCGTCTTGAGCGGCGGCGGCGTCACCCGCGTTACACATTAGGCCGCTTCCTTAAATGTCCTCGGCCGCACCAACACGTTGTGCGTGGTGCGGCACCGACCCGCTCTACATCGCCTACCACGACCACGAATGGGGTGTGCCATCGCATGACGATGCGCACCTGTTCGAAATGTTGATTCTAGAAGGTCAGCAAGCCGGCTTGAGCTGGCTCACCATCCTGAAGAAGCGCGAAAATTTCCGTGCCGCATTGGATGGCTTCGACCCCGCACGCATCGCACGCTTCACCCCAGCCCGCATCGAAAAGCTGATGGGCAACGCCGGCATTATCCGTAACCGGCTCAAACTCAATGCGGCGGTGAAGAACGCACGCGCCTTTCTCGACACGCAGGAAAAATTCGGCAGCTTCGAGCGCTACATCTGGACCTTCGTCGACGGCGTTGCGAAACAAAACCGCTTCGAATCCCCCCAAGACATCCCGGTCTCCACACCAGAATCGGACGCCATGAGCCGCGCACTCAAACAGCGCGGCTTTACGTTTGTCGGCTCAACCATCTGTTATTCATTCATGCAAGCCGTTGGGATGGTGAACGATCACGTGCGCGGATGCCACCGCTATAAAACGATTGCCGCGCTAAGGAATATCCCTACCCCATAGGCAGCACAGCGCTCAGTACGTTAAGATTTGCCCATGACTGAAAAAATCGGCGTAGAAAACCTACTGATCGGCATGTTCATTACCGAACTGGATCGGCCATGGCTCGACACGCCTTTTTTATTTCAGGGCTTTCTGATTGAAACAGAAGAGCAGATCGCGGATTTGCGCCGCTATTGCCAATACGTCTTGGTCGACCCGTTGCGCAGCATTGGATGGGAGCCTGGGCAAGACACCCCCGAACACCAAGAAGCATTGCGGCGGCTGGCGATACTGGATCGTGAAAACCAAAACGCGCTTCCTCCACTGCCATTAGCGCTTGCCGAGCGGGCGAGCGGACCTTTTTCACGCAACCTAAATCGCTACGCTGACCGCGCCCAACTCGAGCAAGAACTACCCCGCGCCAAAGAAATCCAATATCAAGCGGAGCAAGCGGTAGAGCAACTATTTGAAGACCTGCAGCAGCATGGGACCACAGACTTTGACCGGGCGCACGAGGTGGTCGATAGCATGGTGGAAAGCATCATTAGCAACCCGGATGCGCTCGCCTTATTGAGTCGTGTGAAGCGTGTAAGCACCTATGTCTATGCGCGCTCCGTCAGCGTTGCAATCAATATGCTGTTGTTCGGCCGCCATCTGGGTTTTCCGCGCGACCACTTGCACCAGCTCGGGGCTGCAGGACTGTTGCTGGATGTTGGTACGGCCAAAGTGCCGCCCGAAATCTTGAACAAATACGGTCAACTCACCGCCGACGAATACGCGGCGATTCAACGCCACGTGCCATTAGGTCTCGAGATGCTGCGCGAATCGAAGGGGATCTCGGACAAGCTGCTCAACATCGTCGCCTGTCACCATGAGCGGGAAGATGGCAGCGGCTATCCGCATCGCCTGCGCGGCGTTGAAATCAGCGTGCCGGGAAAAATGGCGGCGATCGTAGATTGCTATGACGCGCTCACCAGCGAGCGTCCCTATGCGCGATCCTATTCGCCTTATGAAGCACTGCAGCATCTCTATAACTGGCGTCAGCATTTGTTTCATTCGGAGCTTGTCGAACAATTCATTCAGAGCTTGGGGATTTACCCCGTCGGCAGCTTGGTTGAGCTCAATTCGGGCGAAGTGGCGGTGGTATTGGCGCATAATCGTGTACGGCGCTTGAAACCACGGGTACTCGCCATTCTAGACGCCGATAAAAAACCCTATGGCGCACCCATTCTCCTGGATTTACTCACGCTGCCAAAGCTCGTGGGGGACCAGCCCTACGAAATAGTCCGCGCGCTCGAGCATGGCATGTACGGCATCGACCCACGCGACTATTACCTGTAGAGATTCGCCCTATGCCGTTAATACCGGATCACCTAATTTGCCTGGATGCCCTGGATGAGGCTTTGCGGCAAGCGGCAAGCCAGTCACGCCCCTTGGGCGTATGCTTGCTCTGGCTCGATTGCGTCTACCGCATTGACGCCATCTTCGGCTACCGCGCGGGCGACACGGTATGCGCAAAATCCCTGGCGCACCTCAAAAGCATCCTCAAGGAAGATGATCAAATTTTTCGCGTCGGACGTAGCGAGATCGCGTGCCTGCTGCCCTCCCTCGCGAATGAAACGCAAGCGGTATTGGCCGCGCATAAAATCATCCGCACGCTCGGCAACCGGCTGGTACTCGATCAATACGCGGTGCACAGCGAACCCTACGTGGGCGTAGCGCTATTCCCAACCCACGGTCACGGCGCCGACACCCTGCTGCAACGCGCCAGCAGCGCGCTGCGCGAAGCGCGCATCAGAAAAGAGCCGGTATTTATTTACAGCAACGAAGCCGATGCGGCCACGCAGTTTCAGTTGCAGCTGCAAACCGATCTGCGCTACGCGCTGGACGAAAACACGTTCACCCTGAATCACCAGCCCCAAACCGATTTAAGGAGCGGGCGCGTGGTGGGCATGGAGGCGCTGAGCCGCTGGCATTCGCCCATCCGCGGCGCTGTATCGCCTGCGGTGTTCATCCCGGCTGCGGAAGCGGCAGGCTTGATGCACCGCCTCACCATACGGGTCTTGAATGTGGCCCTGCGCGAGTTTCAAGAACTGGGACCCGCCGCGCAGGATCTGACCATCAGCATCAACCTTTCTGCCCACGATTTGGTGCAAGCCGAAATGCCGGCGCTGCTAACGCAGGCGCTCGCCACGTGGAGCGTACCCGCTGAACAAGTCGTGATCGAAATCACCGAAACCACCATCATGGATGACCAGCACGCCCGCGCGACGACGCTGGAGCGCCTAAAGGAAATCGGCGTACAGCTGGCGATAGACGACTTCGGCACCGGCTATTCCTCTCTGGCGCGGCTCAAGCATTTGCCCGTGGATGAACTCAAGATCGATATCAGCTTCATTCAGCGCATGCTGCACGACAGCCGCGACGAAAATATCGTACGCGCGATCATCGACCTGGCGCATAACCTCCAGCTGCGCGTCGTGGCCGAAGGCGTAGAAGACGAAGCCACGTTGCAGCGCTTGATTGCGATGGGCTGCGATATAGCGCAAGGACATTTTTTGAGTCCGCCGCTGCCGCTGGAACAATTGCGATCCTGGCTGATGCAACCCGAGCGCGACTAGCGCAAAATGCATCTTCCATGATTTGGTGCATGGATGCCTCATCCCTCAACGCTATCCCGTCATAGAACCGTCATCGTCGCGTCATTTCACTGCCACCCCGGCTCAGTAATGTGCCCTTGTCAAAAACCCGACGAGGATCATCATGTTAAGAGAAGACTATTGCCTGCTGGCCGAGCGCAAAACACCGCATCTGCGTCTCGCCATGGCCCGCAATATTGAGGAAGTGCGGGAAGCCCAACGCCTGCGCTATCAAGTATTTTCCGAAGAAATGGGCGCCTGCTTAAGCGGCACCGAGCCAGGCGTGGACAAGGATCAATTCGATGCCTATTGCGAACATCTCCTGGTGCGCGACCATGCAACGGGCGCCGTCGTCGGCACCTACCGCTTGTTAAACCCCAAAATGGCGCAACGCGTTGGCGCTTATTACGCCGAAACGCAATTCGATCTCACCCGCCTGAGCCAATTAAATGAAGGCATGGTGGAAGTCGGCCGCGCCTGTGTGCACCCCAATTACCGCAACGGCGCAAGCATTGGGCTGCTCTGGTCTGGCGTATTGCAATACATGCAGCAAATGGACTATAAATATTTAATTGGCTGCGCGAGCATTACTATGCAAGATGGCGGTCATGCGGCTGCCAGTATTTATCGCCGCTTGTGCCAGGAACACATGAGTCCAAGAGAATGGCGCGTTTTCCCGCGTAATCGCTTGCCGCTGGAGTCTTTAAACAGTACTCTAAATGCTGCGTTACCGCCGCTCATCAAGGGCTATATGCGGCTCGGCTGCTTCATCTGCGGCGAACCCACTTGGGATCCTGATTTCAATACCGCGGATCTATTTATGTTGCTGCCGCTTTCTTTAATGAATAAACGTTACGCAAGGCATTTTCTCGACCACACATGACGCCAGCCCCCACCCCCAAGAGCCTCCGTCTGCTGCGCATCCTGCGCGTCGCGTTGCACCTGGCTTGGGGTGTATTCATTGCCGGCATTGTGTTTCGGATCACCCCAGCAGCATGGCACGACCGCATCGTGCAGCGCTGGTCCAAAAAAATCTTGGGCATGCTGGGCGTCGAATGCCACCTGCACGGCAACATGCCCGATCTCGGCACGCGCGGCGTGATCATGGTCTCGAACCATATGTCGTGGCTGGATATCTGGCTGCTGTACGCCATTCGCCCGCTGCGCTTCATATCCAAGGCCGACGTGCGCGGCTGGCCGGTAATCGGTTTCCTGGCGCAGCAAAGCGGCACTTTGTTTATCCAGCGCGAACGGCGCCATCACACCGCCGCCATCATCAAAGAAGCGGCGGAACGATTGACGCACGGCGACTGCATCGGCCTGTTCCCCGAAGGCACGACCACCGATGGCACACGGCTGCTGCCGTTTCATTCTTCTTTATTCCAAGCTGCGGTGATTCACCACGCGCCGGTGCTGTTATTTACCATCCGCTATCGCTTGCCCGACGGCAGCATCGATACCGCTCCGGCTTATCATGGCAATCTCACGCTGCTCGAATCGTTTAAATCCGTATTGTCACGGCGCCGCATCCACGTCGACATCACCTGCCTCGGTACGCTCGACACGCAAGGAAAAACCCGCCGCGAAATCTCCGACGCAGCCGAAAGCGCTATCGCCACGCATTTAAATCTGCCTGCTCCACACAAGAAACCTGGAACACCTGCCGATCTTCCAGCCGCAGCGCCGTCAACTGCCCGCCCCACAGACAGCCCGTATCCAAGGCCACATGCCGGCTCCCCACATTAAGCCCGAGCGCCGACCAATGGCCGAACACGATATTCGCCTTCGCGCTTTTGCGCCCCGGCACTTCGTACCAGGGTAGGGTCTTTTTCGGCCGGTCTTCCACCGCGCCCTTATGGCTGAAATCCATCACGCCCTCTGCCGAGCACACGCGCAGGCGCGTCATGGCATTGGTGATAATGCGCAGCCGATCCATGCCGCTCAACGCATCATCCCAGTGGTCGGGCCGATTGCCATATAAATGCTGCAGAAAATCGCGGTAGTTATCCGCGCGCAAGGCCGCCTCCACTTCCTGCCCTAAGCGCAGCGCCTTTTTTACGCTCCACTGCGGCAACAGGCCGGCGTGCACCAAGACCCAATCGTCTTCGGCATAAATCATGCGCTGATGGCGCAACCAGTCGAGCAATTCAGCGCGCTCCGGCGCCGCCAAAATCTCGTCCAAGGTATCGCCGCGATGCACCTGCACAAAGCCCTCGGCCACCGCCAGCAAATGCAAATCATGATTGCCCAGCACCGTAATCACGCGCTCGCCCAAGTCTTTAGCCCATTGCAACACCTGCACCGAATCCGGGCCGCGATTCACCAAATCGCCGACCAGCCATAAGCGGTCCTGATCCGGATTGAATTGGATCTTCTCCAACAACTGGGTCAGGGCCTGGAAACAGCCCTGGATGTCGCCGATCGCATAGGTAGACATAAAAATTAATTCAGGTTGAGTAAGCCCATTTTACCGGCAGCACCCGCCCCTGCCCATGATAGAATTACCGTGTGTCACAGCAACAATCTCGCACCTCTTCCCAATCGCCTTTCGATGGTCTCAATGCCGAGCAACGCGCCGCGGTTAAGCACCTCGACGGGCCGCTATTGGTCCTCGCCGGCGCCGGTAGCGGCAAGACGCGCGTCATCACGCAAAAAATCGCCTATCTGATCGGCACCTGCGGCTATCACCCCGCGCATATCGCGGCGATTACCTTCACCAACAAGGCTGCGCGCGAGATGCGCGAACGTGCCGGAAAGCTGTTGGATAAAAAGGCCACGGATGGCCTGACCGTCACCACCTTCCACTCGCTGGGCATGCAAATCCTGCGGCAGGAAGCGCGGCTCATCGGTTATAAGTCGCAGTTTTCCATTCTCGATGCCGCCGATAGCATGTCGGTGCTGTCCGACATCATGAAGAGCACCGACAAAGCCGAATTGAAGCGTGTGCAATATCGCATCTCGCGTTGGAAAAACGATTTAATCGCACCCGAATATGCCGCAGTGAATGCGGAAGATACGGCCGAGCACGCCAGCGCCAAGCTGTACCAGCGCTACCAGGATACTTTGCGCGCCTACCAAGCCTTCGATTTCGACGATCTGATTCGGGTGCCGGTGGAGATTTTCCAGCGCGAGCCCGAAGCCCTGGGCAAATGGCAGGACAAACTGCGCTATCTGTTGATCGACGAATACCAAGACACCAACACTTGCCAGTACCAAATGCTGAAACTGCTGGCCGGACCACGCGCCGCTTTCACCGCGGTGGGCGACGACGATCAATCCATCTACGCCTGGCGCGGCGCGAATGTCGATAATCTGCGCTTGCTGCGCGACGAGTATCCGAAGTTATCGGTGATCATGCTGGAGCAAAATTACCGCTCCACGGTGCGCATCCTGGAAGCCGCCAATCATCTGATCGCACACAACCCCAAGCTATTCGAGAAAAAGCTGTGGAGCGAGCTGGGCTATGGCGACCCGATCCAGGTCATCGCCAGCAAGGACGAAGAAGAAGAAGCGGAAACCATCGTGCGCCGCATGATGGCGCAGCGCTTCGAACTGCGCGGCAAATGGTCGGACTTCGCCATCCTGTATCGCGGCAATCATCAAGCGCGCATCTTCGAAGAAAAACTGCGCGCCGAGCACATTCCGTATGTGCTGTCCGGCGGCCAATCGTTTTTCGATCGCGCCGAAATTAAAGACATCATCGCCTACCTGCGCTTGCTCTTGAACTCGGACGACGACCCGGCGTTTATCCGCGCCATCACCACCCCCAAACGCGGCATCGGCAACCAGACCCTGGAAAAACTCGGCAACTACGCCGCCAGCCGCAACGTCAGCCTGTTCGCGGCGGTGTTCGAGGCCGGCCTGGCGGCGCAACTGCAAGCCAAGCAGCTCGAATCGCTCAGAGAGTTTTGCAATTTCATCAACAATATCGAGTACCGCGCCGCGCACGAACCGGCCGGCACGGTGCTCAAGGATATGGTGCGCGCCATCGGCTATGAGCTGCATCTGTTCGATAGCGAAGAAGAACGCGTGGCCAAAGTGCGCTGGGAGAATGTCACCACTTTTATCGACTGGCTGACACGCAAGGGCGAGGAGGACGACAGCAACCTGCTCAAGCTGGCGCAAACGGTCGCGCTGTTATCCATGATCAATAGCGGCGAAGAAGAAACCGACGCGGTGCGCCTGTCCACCCTGCATGCCGCCAAGGGCTTGGAATTCCCCCACGTATGCTTGGTCGGCACCGAAGAAGGCATCCTGCCGCATCGCGAAAGCATCGACAACGGCCAAGTGGAAGAAGAACGGCGCCTGATGTATGTGGCTGTCACGCGCGCGCAGCTGACCTTCACCATCAGCTATTGCGAGAAGCGCAAACGTGCGCGCGAAATGCAAAGCTGCGAACCCTCGCGCTTCATCAACGAGCTGGGCAGCGAGCATGTGCGCAGCAAACAATCGGCCAGCGACCCCGCTGCGGCAAAGCAAAATGGCAACGCCCGACTCGCGCAATTGAAAGCGATGCTGGCGAGCAAAACACCGACTGAATAAGCGCTTCGCCCTATTGGCAGGCAAAAAAAGCGCGGGGTTTCCCGCGCTTCAGATTTAACCAGAACAGTCTTAACACTGTTTTTTCGAATCTTTGCCGCAATCATTGGCTTGGGCCAACTCCACATCAATCGTTGCATCCGGCGGCGCAACATAGCGGCCTTTGCTATTCACCACCTGCGCCGGCGTCACGATATCGAGCAAGCCACCACGCTCATCGGTATCCAAATCCACGCCGGAATAATGCAACGCCGTCAGCACGATGGTGGAGCAAATATAATCATGCCCAATGTCCTCCGGCTTAGTGGGCTTCAGGTTCGAATTCCACAAACCAAACATGCCGGAGAAATCGTAGCCATACCAGTGCCCGGCTTTTTTCATGGCGAGTTGTACAAATTCGTTCAAGCGCGCTTTGTCCACGCGCTCCCATTTATTCAGGCGATAGACATCGAAACTATGCGTTCTTAAAGTTTCCAGGCCTTCTTGCATATTCGGCCCTTTAAAGCTTTCACTGGAAAAAATACGCAATTTGCTCGTGTCTTGTGGATCGCGCACGACAATCGCCAAGTGGCCGTATTTGTACAAACGGTAGGCCACTTTATTCAACTTGCCGGTAAATATCTCCTTGCGCGCCTCCCACTTACCCAAGCGGTAAGCCAGCACATCGCCTTCTTGCAATTGCGCGAGCGTGCTCATGAATACAGCATCATCCATCGCATGATCGAATGCATTGACCTGTTTAAACTCTGCCAAATCATCCAGAGTGGCGGTTTTAGAAGGGCCGTGGGACGAAGGCTTCTCCATCCATTTCAGGATGAACCAGCCATTTGATCTTTCTGGCGATTTCTCTGATGATTTCTCTGGCGCTTTCTCCACCTCGCCTGCAAGCACCAAACCAGCGAAAGACACGAGCCCAAGCAAGAAAATAATTCGGACAACCTGGCTTAACCGATTTTGCATATCGACCTCCCCCGTCTACGTTTTTCAAAACCAGATCATAACGCCGACCCAAAAAAAAGGCGCGACAAAATCGCGCCTTTTAATCAAACGGAATATCGGTCTACTGGTTACTTGGGCTTGAAGTTCGCGCCGCCAGCATTCGCCATGTGCGCGACCGCACGCGCCATCTCGATGTCCGACAATTCCGGGTTGCCGCCACGCGCCGGCATGGCGCGAATACCATTGATAGCGTTCTTCACCAAGGTATCGAAGCCCTGCGCATTGCGTTTGCCCCAAGCAGCCTTGTCGCCGAATTTAGGCGCATTCAGCGCACCGGTAGCATGGCAAGCCGAACACACTTCGGTATACACAGCCTCGCCGGTCTTCTCGACACGCGGCGCACTGGGGTCGATCGCCTTCACTTCGCCATAAGGCTTGATGCGATCCTGAACCGCCGCAGCCGACATGCGCGGATCATTCTTATCCACATGGCCCGCCTGGAAGGCCAACACCAGTTGCACGATCATCACAATCGCGAGTACCGGTACCGCAAAAACTCCCACCACCGCAGCAAGAATCATTGCCGGGGATGTTGCACACTGCCCTTTTTCTTCGCTCATGGTATTGCCCTGCCCTTATCAATCGTTGCCAAAGCTGGCGATTATACTAAAAACCCCGAAAGCGACCAAGCCGCACGTAGACCGCCTGGCAAAACCCGCTATAATTGCCCCTCACGCGCCCGTAGCTCAGCTGGATAGAGTACTGCCCTCCGAAGGCAGGGGTCGGACGTTCGAATCGTCTCGGGCGCGCCATACAGATCAACGGATTACCCTCCCCCCTTCCCAATCCGATTTCACGCCGCGGCCATGCTGTGCCTGGCCACGGTGATGACTTTTTCATTTCCCTTTTTGACTCGTCCCTGCGCCGAATTATATTGACCTAGCCGCCTAGGCCTCATTCTTGCATATCTGTATCTGAGCGAGCTGTTTGTCGCAAACGCTACAGGAGTATGCATGCCGATTCATGACTTTCATTGCAAGAAATGCGACCGCACCTTCGAGCTGTTGGTGCGCGCCTCCTCCACCCCCGTCTGCCCTGGGTGCGGCAGCGCGGACGTGGGGAAGCTGGTGTCGCTGCCGGCGCCGCAGGGCAAAACCGCGGGCATTATCGCCCGTGGCCGTGCACAAGCCGCGCGCGAAGGGCATTTCAGCAACTACGCGACTTCGGAGCGCCCAGGGGAGCGCCCGGGGCGCAAATGAACGATGGCCTACCGATGCACGCTCGTCCCGCCGTTTTGTCGTATTTGCGACAAAACCCGGCAACGGCTTCCGGGAGCTGACCCATGCTGAATGCGTCGCTGCTATCCATCATCGAAGAAGCGGGAATCGCCGTGCTGACCCTGACCGAGGGGCTGGAAAAAGAAGAATTCCTCGCCTCCCGTCTGACGCGTGCGGAAACGCTGCGCCAGATCAAGATCATCAGCGAAAGCCTCGGCAGCCTGCCCCTGAATGCGCAAGCTTTACTTGCCGAAATAGACTGGGGCGGCTGGCAAAGCGTTACACGCCAACTGGACATGACCCAGCATGCAGAGCCGGAAGCGCTGTGGTTCTCCGTGCGTTCCCTGGTGCCGGCCACGCTGATGTGGCTGCGGGTTTATCGGCAGAATCAGCCGGAAATTTTCGAATACAAACCATTAGCCGATGCGGGTTAAATAAAACCATGAATCTACAAATCGAGCGCCCTTACATCGAAGCCATGATCAGCGAATTCCCGCGCTTAGCCCCGCTCAAGGAGCAGTTGCGTCTCGGCAATAAAGTGACGCTGCCGTTCCATCATCTGTCCGGCGCCGAACTCGGCTTCCTCGGCAATCTCTACCGGGAAGCCGGCCCCGCCATGCGCACGCGCGCGGCACAACTCAGCACGCTGCAACAGGCACTTGACGGCCAAGGCGAGCGCTTCGGCCCAGGCGACGATCTGGAAATGCTGATGCCGGCCATCGCCCGCTACCTCAGCACGGATGCATTGCGCGGCTGGCTGTTTCGGGTGAACGTGTCGGACAAACCGCTGGCCTATGTGGTCACGCGCCTCGACTACATCGCCGCGTCCAACGACGAGACCGGCAAGGTGATGATCGAACTCAAAGCCAATGCCAAAGGCACACTGGCCACGGCGAGCATGCGCATCGCCGCCGCGGATATCGTGAATAAAACAGTGGCGGAAATTTTCGCCGCCAAGGGCTTCGTGCGCGAGAGCGCGGAATTGATCGCCGCTTACGACGATACCGCGCAGCGCTATTTCGAATGGCGCAGCCAATATGGCGCGCAGTTCTCCGGCCAGGGCACTGCCTTCTATGCCGAAGATCCCACCGCGACTCACCGCGACACCGACTGGTCGCGCAAGGACGTGGTGGTGTTATCGAGCGGCGGCGGAACCGCGCGTTTAGTGAACGACGAAAGCATCCTGAGCGCGCGCACCACCACGCTGGAAGCGACCGGCGACATCCTCGGCCAGTATCTGCGCAAGGCCGCGAAGAGCAATCAGTACAACGCCGAAGACGAAGTGAGCGAATTCCAGTCTGAAATTCCCAAGGGCCTATTCACGCAATTACCGGTGCATCCCTACCTCTTCATGTTCCACCTGGAACTGCACCACTACCTGTGGGTACACGTGGACGACATTCGGCCCTACGAATACCAACCGGCATTGAAACAAAAGCTCATCCTGCCGCCGGAGCAAACCGATCTCATCGACATTCTCACCGCCGAGATGGACGTGCTGATGGACGACATCGTGGCAGGCAAGTCCGGTGGCACCACCGTGCTGTGCGCGGGGCCTGCCGGCGTGGGCAAGACCCTCACCGCAGAAGTCTATTCGGAAATCATTCAACGCCCCTTGTACCGCGTGCACTCGGGACAACTGGGCTTGAACGTGGCGGCGATGGAAAGCGCGCTCAAGGACGTGCTGACTCGCGCCCAGCGCTGGGGCGCGGTGATGCTGATCGACGAAGCCGACGTCTACATCAAACGCCGCGACGACAACATCGCCATGAACGCCGTGGTCGGCGTATTCCTGCGCGTGCTGGAATATTTCAACGGCCTGCTGTTCCTCACCACCAATCGCGTGGACGATATCGACGAAGCCATCGTCTCGCGCTGCATCGCCATGATCCGCTACTACCCGCCGGATAGTCAGGCGCGACGCAGAATCTGGCAAGTGATGCTGGAACAATTCGCGCTGGAAATCGACGACGCGCTGCTGAACGAACTGGTCGAACTATTCCCCAGCGCCAGCGGCCGCGACATCAAGGGACTGGCGAAACTAGCGGCCAAATACTGCAACCAGAAGCAGGTGTGCCCGAGCGCCGAAGTGTTCAAGCGCTGTTCGGTATTTCGCGGCATGGCGCTGGAACGGCCAGCCAACCAGCGCCATGCCGCATGACATAGACGATAGGAGAAGCCCATGCCAGTAAGCATCAAACTCGAAGGCGAGCACGTTGACTTAGCAAGCCCAGATGAAATTAGCGCGGGCATCAACGCCGCCAGCAGCGTGTTCTCGCAGCATAAGGTCGACCCCTTGGCCTGTGCGCTGGCGAACGAAAAATTGGAAACGGATCAGCCGCTCACCAAGGATGATGCCTTGTTATGTCTGATTTGGAACACGGCAGACGACAAGGCGTTTCGCGCCGTGACCTTGAATTGGCTGGTGCGCGATGTCGACATCCGGCTCGCCGTGAGCCCATCGTGAATCCATCATGAATGTAGAACAGTTGATCGCGGCATTGCAGCAGATGCCGCAACAGGCGGTGGTACTGCTGGAAGGCGATGCGGGCTACTCGCTGGTCGGCGGACTAAGCTTCGAAGAAAACGGCAACGGTGTTCCCGACGAAGTGATCTTGTTGCCGTCCCTAGCAGATGATTGACGGGGAAGATGATTAAAAACCTTCAACCGCAGAGACGCCGAGACGCAGAGAAAGTCCAACCTGATTTCCTCAGCGCCTCCGCGCCTCTGCGGTAAGATTTTTGACTTATGCCCATGAAACTCTACATGACCCCCGGCTCTTGCTCCACCGGCATTCACATTTTGCTGGAAGAACTCGATCTCCCCTTCGAGGCATACATCTTGAATCTGCCGGCGGGCGATCACCTCAAGCCCGACTATCTCGCGATCAACCCGAAATCCACCATCCCCACCCTGGTGCGCGACGACGGCTCGGCACTCACCGAATTCCAAGCCATCGCCTACTGGCTGGCGCGCAAGTATCCGAAAGCGAAGCTGCTGCCGGGCGACGCGGACGGCGATGCGCAGGCGATCGAAGCCATGGACTATGTGGTCGGCACCATCCACGGCCAAGGCTATACGCGCATTTTCACCACCGCCAATTACACGCCGAACGAAGCTGACCACGAAGCGATTAAGGCGCGTGGGCGGGAAATCGTCGCGCAGAGTTTCGCCATCATGAACGCCGCTCTGGCCGACAAAGAATATATCGTAGGCAGTTTCTCCATCGCCGATGCCGCGCTGTTTTACGTGGAATTCTGGGCCGACAAGATCGGCATCGCACTGCCGCCGCATTGCCAGGCGCACTACCAGCGCATGCGTGCGCGGCCGGTAGTGCAGCGTGTGCTGCGCGAAGAAGGGTATCGCTAACCATGGATATCGCTGTTGCCCCGGATTTGAAGCCCCACGACGAGATTCCGCTCGATCCGCGCTATGCGGATTTGCGCGATCCCTATCACACGCCGGTCTTGCCCACGCCTTTACCGCAACCTCGGCTGCTGCACTTCAATGCTGCGCTCGCCGCAGAGCTCGGCCTCGACACCGGGGATCAGGAGCTGATTGAAATTCTCAGCGGCAATCGCCCCTGGCCCGCGTATGCGCCGATCGCTTCCGTGTATGCCGGGCATCAATTCGGCAGCTGGGTGTCGCAGTTGGGCGACGGCCGCGCGCTGACCATCGCGGAAATTCGCAAGCCGGACGGCGCGCGCGTGGAGCTGCAACTCAAGGGCGCGGGACAAACGCCCTACTCGCGCGGCGCCGACGGCCGCGCCGTGCTGCGCTCGTCGATCCGCGAATACCTGTGCTCCGAAGCCATGCACGCCCTGGGCATTCCCACCACGCGCTGCCTGAGCTTGGTGGCTTCACCAGAGCCAGTGCAGCGCGAAACCGTGGAGACTGCCGCCGTGGTGTGCCGCGTCGCGCCCAGCTTCGTGCGCTTCGGCCAATTCGAATTCTTCTACCATCGCAATCAGCATGCGCAGCTCGCACCGCTGGCCGATCACGTCATTGCGGAAAACTTCCCGCACCTGGCGGGGGAGCCGGATCGTTACGCGCGCTGGCTGGAAGAAGTCATCGAGCGCACCGCGCGCCTGATCGCGCAGTGGCAAACGGTGGGCTTCTGCCACGGCGTGATGAACACCGACAACTTCTCCATCCTCGGCCTCACCCTGGACTATGGGCCGTTCGGTTTTCTCGACGCCTTCCGCCAGCATCATGTCTGCAACCACTCCGATTACGAGGGCCGCTATGGTTACGACAGCCAGCCATTAATCGGGCAATGGAATACCTCACGCCTATTGCAAGCCGCACTGCCGCTACTCTCCGACAATCAGCAAATAGCCGCCGACATCGTCACCAGCATCTACGAACGCTACGCGCCGGCCTATTCGCGCGCAGCCATCCGGCGCTGGGCGGACAAGCTCGGGCTGCGTGAAGTGCGCGATGGCGATACCGGTTTGATCAGCCGCCTGCTGACCATCTTGCATCACGGCAAAAGCGATTTCACGCGCAGCTTCCGCCACCTGTCGCGGGTGCGCACCGACACCGATACGCCGGCCAACGGCGTGCGCGAAGAGATTTGCGATGTTGCGGCGTTCGATGCCTGGATCGCGGACTACCGCGCACGGCTGCGCGCCGAACAGAATACCGACGACGCTGCGCGCGCCGCCCGGATGAACCGGGTGAACCCAAAATACGTGCTGCGCAACCATCTCGCTCAAGCCGCCATTGAACGCGCCATGGACGGCGACGACACGGAAATCGACACCCTGATGCAATTGCTGAGCCGCCCTTACGACGAGCAGCCCGACAGGGAGCGCTACGCCGATGCGCCGCCCGACGAACTGCGGCATTTGGAAATCAGTTGCTCGTCCTAAAGCAAAACATGGCCCGGCTCTGTAGCGCCCGATATGGAAGCAACGCAGATGAACAATGAAACATCGCTCGGGTTTGTCGTGGCGGAAATGAACACGCATCACTTCATGTTCCGCGGTGCGGGACAGGATAGGAACACCGCCCGGGCCGCGCTGCTCAACGCCTGGCGCGCACATCGCAGCGCGCTGCTAGCGCGCTACCCGGAGCGCAGCGATTCCATACCCGACGAGACTAAAATGGAACAGCATTTCAAGATTTATTATCTGGAATTCGAGTTGGATGCGGGCTATCGCGACGGCGAGCGCCTGGTATAAATGAATTCGCTTTACATTATCGAGAGACCAACCCAATGAACTACGCCTTCCCACCCGCCCCCATCGTCACTCTCGACGCCATGTCGAGTGAACCGTTTCCAGTGCGCCGAATTTTTTGCGTCGGGCAAAATTATCCCGATCATGCGCGCGAAATGGGCGCCGATCCAGAAAGCGACAAACCCTTCTTTTTCATGAAGCCGCCGGGTGCGATTCTGCAAAACAATTCCGTCATGCCCTACCCGCCCTTCACTCAGGATTTGCAGCCCGAGGTGGAACTGGTGGTGGCCTTGCACAAGGGCGGCAAAAACATCCCCGTCGGTAAAGTCGATTACGACTACGTATTCGGCTATGCCGTGGGCCTGGACATGACGCGGCGCGACCTGCAACGCACCGCCAAGGAAAAGGGCCGGCCCTGGGACATGGCCAAGGGCTTCGACCATTCCGCGCCGTGCAGCGCGATCACACCCGAGTTTTATGCGGGCAACATCGCGCGTGGAAAAATCGAACTCAAGGTGAATGGCGAAATCCGCCAAAGCGCCGATGTCGGCGACATGATTTGGAAGATTCCGCAGATGGTCAACTACCTGTCGAATCTGGTCGAACTGTTTCCCGGCGATCTGATCTTCACCGGCACCCCTGCCGGCGTTGCGCCCGTGGTCAAGGGCGATGTCATCGAAGCCACGGTCGCGGGCCTGGAACCGCTGATCATCACCATCGGATAAGCCAGATCGGAACAGCCATGAATACCGCAAACATCCTGGAACACAATCGCGTCATCCTGTGCCACTTTGACAGCTACAGCGCCGCCCTGAACTTCGCCCGCTACGGCGACAGCGTATTGGCGCCCGCGCCTTTATCGGCGCAAGCCAGCGCCATCGCCGCACCCGAGTCAGCGGCGGAGCACTACAACCCCAGCCCTGTGGTGGATGCCTTGGCGGCGCAGTGCGGCCTCGACGCTGGGCAGCTGCTCCTCGACCATGACTTCCAAGCCTGGCTTTCCGACAACAGCGTCCCGGTGCGCATTCATCTGGTGCGCTTCACCACCTTCGAAGCTCCGCATGCAGCGATAGAGCCGTTGGGTGGCGTGTTCAAACCGATCAGCGGAATGCGCGGCATGCCGCCGCTCGAGTTGAATCTGATGCGACAAGTGTTCAATCAGATCATCGGCGGCTGACAGCGAGGCCGGAAACAGTTTTCCCGGATGTTCCGGGGAATTTCAATGGGGGCGAGGCGTTGGGCCTCGGTCTCATCACTTTTAACCTGCTTAGGGAGATCATCATGGCTTTATGTACTGGCGAACGCAAAACCAATCAACTGCAATGCTATGGAACAATCTACAAATGCAAGGCCTGCGGCAACGAAGGATGCATGCAAAACAAGGAGCACGCGTGTAGCAATCAGGGCTTCTCGGTCTTGGAACGCTGCTACAAATGCGGTGCCACCGGGCAAATGGAAATGCTGCCCAATGAGGAAAGAGCCCCGCGCAAGACGCCTAGTTACGGTTAAACCCGCCGCCGGCGCCCCGCAGGAAGCGCTGCAACACAGCAGCGGCATGAGGTGAATGCCCATGATCGAGCGGCATCTGATGCGTCAGATTTTCAATTTGATCATGGGAGGTGGTAAAACATCTGTTCTTGAGATTTTGCCCCACCGCTCATCCCTCGGCTTGCCTTGCTTCCGGATCAATATCTTCATAAGCCTCGGGCCGAAAACGTGGCGTGCAGATGGCGAGAAAGATCAAATCTTCAGTGCCGAGATTGGTGATGCGTTGGCGGCAACCGGGGGGAATTAGCACCACGTCACCAGCGCCGACATCCTGCGCAAGTAGGCTCCCGACCTCGACCCGGCCGTTGCCGGAGAGCAACACATAGCGCTCCGTTGTTCCATGCAAACGGTGCCAGCGCGTAGTAACGCCGGCTGCGACGCGCGCGCGGGCAATGGAGACTTCGGGATCGACAGCGCTGTTCGATAGCTCGTGAATGAAGCAACGCTCAGGCGTGTAGAACTCCGCATCCGCAATCATGTGCCGTACTTGTTCGTGCATACGCCCTCCGTGTTTGCCGCGTTGCTAGCGTTCGTTGCCTATCGACGTGAAAAATGTCCACATCACATCGTCGGCCGATATCGCTTGCGAAGGGCGCTCGTCACCGCGCACCTTGGTTCCGCCCGGCCAGGAATGTCCGCCGGTGTCGGTGACGCAAAGTTGCACCGCCACATTGCCTCGGCATTGGGTATATTTATCGCAATAGGCGCCAGGCGTTTCGAGCACGCGCTGCGGCGTTGGATTGCAGCTGTTCAGCTTGACCCACTTCGCTATCGTAGCCGGTACCGAAGTGAAATCCGCGACCTTGGACATATCCCTGAACGTCTTGCCGGCGCCGCCGCTGTAGAGCACATGATCATCGTTCTTGGCATGGATGTGCAGGATGGAGATCGGCGCCTTGGGCGCACAGCTTGTGGTGTTGTCGGTTCCGGCCACGGAGGCGATGGCCTTGAATGTGTCCGCCATCTCGCACGCGAGGCGGTACGTCAGCATGCCGCCGTTCGACATCCCCGTCGCGTAGATTTGCTTGCGGTCAATGTTGAGTTGGTGGGTGACGTTACCGATGATCTTTCTGACGAAGCCGACATCGTCGACGTTCTGGTCGCGCGCAGCGGCGCAGCACGTGCCGGCATCCCAGGTTGCGAACTTGCCGGAATTCAGCTTGCTGTATCCGTTCGGAAACACCACGACGAATCCCTCCGCATCCGCTTTCGAGATCAGGCCGTAGTTTTTGTCCGAGGCCATATAGTTCATGTCGCCGCCGCCGCCATGAAAAGCCAACACCAGCGGCGCAGGCGTCGCAGCGCTGTAACGCTGCGGCACATGCACGCGATACAGGCGCGTCAGTCCATCGTGCGCGATGGAGAAAGTGTAGTCGCCGGGCCTGTCGATTTTCGCTGTGGCATCCGCACTGGACTCGGAAGCCGGCTTGTCTTGATGCCTCTTGAGCCAACGCTGCTTGAGCCGCTCTCGAAAGGTACCGCTTGCAGCACCGTCTTGCGCGGCGACATCGCGGGGGAGTAAGACGAGGCTGCATACGAGCAGGGAAATCAGCATGCCCGCGAAGATGAGACTTCTCATATCATTTGTTGTGCGCATTGGATATGTCTTCCTAGGATGAACCAAAAAAGTTAAACCGCAGAGGACGCGGGTTAATTCAGAACTGAGCGAAATAATAGCACTCAGCCAGCATGTGACGCAGATCAAACGAAAGCGCCCTAGTCCTTCCTCTGCGTCCTCTGCGGTGAAGCGCTGTTTTTAGGATAAGCCCTAAACTTTTTGCGGCGCTTCCTACGTAGCAGTAGTGTTGGAGTACTTTTCCAGCACCGCAATTTTCAGGTCCGGCACTTTAGGAATGCCGACACCCCCCGCAAGCGGAAAGTCGATGGCGACACCAGTGGGCTGATAGCCGCGCCGCTGATAGTAGGCGACGAGATCGGGTCTTCCGGTCACCACCCGCAGCAGAAATTTTTCCGCGCCAAAGTTTTCGACGGCGTGCCTTTCGGCATGCGCAAGCATTTGCTTGCCGATCCCGGCGCCTTGCAGTCTTGGGTGCACAGCTAGCATACCGATCTGGCTGTATCCGCCAACCTTTTCGACATGAACACAAGCCACGGTTGCCGAATCCTTGAGACCGAGCAGAATAATGGAATCGCGCCTTGCCATGACCTCCCCGACTTGGATTGCGCTGATCCTTTCTCCAGACAACAAGTGGGATTCATCCGTCCAGCCGGCGGCACCTGGTTTAGGGCGATACGCCTTGTTAACAAGCGCGGCTATCGCTTGGGCATCCGATGCGTTGGCTGTGCGAAAGGTTTCAATGCTCATGTGGCCAATGTTGGACGGTCAGGTTGATTTCCATGTTTGCGCACGATCTAACCTTATTCGTTAGCTCTCACCTTTCTCGAAGTCTCGGAAAATCGCTCTATGCCGCCAGCCTTCTCGGAATAGACCTGAGCAATTGGCACTGCTAGGCCAGTCTTACTGAGTCGCGACCGGATAAGCCTTACTTGGGCCTCCCAGTGCTTATCAAGGAGAACGAACTCACAATAAGAAAGGGGAACAATGGCGTGCATAAAGTCGATCGCGTGATTTCTTGAGACCTTCACACCCCGATCTATCAAGAAAGTTCTCGCCAACTCTCGGAGAATATATCGAGTTCCCCTTTGAATCACCGCACCCGATGGTAACCGTGCCACAGCAGTCCGGAACTCCGGTTTCAGGTCATGTTCATTGCGCAAGACTTCGATGCGCTCCGCCACAGTATCAGCCAACTGATTAAATAATAGTTGGAGCTGATCCCCTTGAACTGCCCTGAAGAGGTCGCGAACCTTGAAAGCATTTGGAGTATATAGCTTCAGATGCGCGAAGGTACTCAGCAATCCCGCATCTGCGTGCGGTGCAATCGGTATCCTAGCTTGACCTGAGAGTAGCTCATTTTCCCGCCGGATCACTGAGAAGGGGTCAGAGTCCAGAAAGAAGACTCTGGGCAGGTTGTTTGCATAGAACTCTTCCGCCTTCTGCCCTTGAGTATGATCTGTAACTTTCGAGAACTCGGCTAGGTTGAGCCAAGATAACGCGAGCGTACCCCCTCGCTTTTCGAGAGCGCGTACAAACCGCTGGGCCAAGATGGGATCCTGGGAGAACTTTCGTAGAGCCCAGTGATCGAGGTATACGGCGGGAGGTAAGTCCTGCTGTATTACTATAGGGACACCGTCGGTATTGATCTCTAGCCTGACCATTGATTTTCGCTGTGGAGTCAGAGCTAAAGTTTGAGTAGAGGGGCTAGACACCGCGGGCGGCCAGCCCCGGTGAGCGGAGCGAATGGCTCGAACGCAGGGCTAGATCGCATCTGCGGCATGCCACTGCTCCAGAAGCTCATTCGCTTTTTCATCGATATATTTCCCAGTGCCGCCATATTACTTAACGAATTGTTCTACGAGGACGATGGCCTGAGGGCCAGACTCGATTTGTATTTTTAGCCTGGAGGGTCGCGCTCCCAGCAAGCATAACTTGCTGCCGTATCGACCCACTCGAACTGCTCGACCTGGATTTCACGCTAGCGCCTCGCGCACTACCTCCGGATGGCGCTTGGCGATACGAATCAGCGCTTGGGCCGCGCCTGAGGGCGATCTGCGCCCTTGCTCCCATTCTTGGAGCGTGCGCTTGGAAATTCCGAGCGCTTGGGCGAACTGTGCTTGGGACAAACCGGACTTCTGGCGTGCTTGCGCGACTTCATTGGGCTCGACATTGGTGACCCGCGCTGCTTGTGCGGTCTTCATTTCACGCACCGATTGCAGTAGCTTACGGCCAAGGGCCTCGCCTGTGGACACGCTCTTTGACTTGGTAGGATTAGCCATTTTCGATTTCCTCTCGAACTGCTTTCAGTAGATGGCCGGGGATGTTGTCCTTGGCCGACTTCGCGTACACCAGTAGCAGCCAGATTTCGCCAGAGGCTAAGCGAGTGAAATAGATGACCCTGACTCCTCCGCGCTTACCTGAGCCTGCACGCGACCATCGAACCTTCCGGCAACCGCCGCTACCTGGTATGACGTCGCCCGTCTCGGGATTGGCCGCCAGCCATGTGAAAAACTCCAGACGTTCCTCTGTAGACCACAACTTGTCGGCATCCGCCGCGAATGTGGGCGTTTCGATGAACGTGTACATGAAACGCACTATACGTCATAGACGTATTGCGTGCAACCATCAAGTTGAAAGCAGCCAGTTACGATGAGGGGGGGTATAAAGACGGCCGACAGAGTGATGCTCACGCACCACTCCAAATCAAAGAATCACAAATCCTCTTCCATCGCATCCATCGCGATCAACTGCTGGCGCAAGGCCATGTGCGCATAGAACCCCTCATCCGGGTCGTACAGCGGGTCGCGCTGCAAAGCTTCGATCGCTTGTTCGTCGCTCAGGTGTACGCGGCAGGTTTTGAGTTCCTGCACCAGCGCGCCGACGCTCGCATTGAATTCATCCACCGGCTCGGCCTGCAACACGCCTTGGCCGAACACATGATCGGCGCGGTACAAGGGTGCGTCCCAGCCATGGGTGTTGGCCAGCGCGAATAGCTCGGCATGGGTCTGTGCCGCGTTCGGCGACTCCGGGCTCATGCCAGCGGCGGCTAGGCGTTGCTGTGCGCTCAGCGCTTCGAAGATGACCCAGCCTTCGCGCGCGCGGGTGGCTTGCACCTTGCGCACGAAGTCGTCGCGGTTGAAGGCGAACCAGGCATGCGCGCGTCCTTGATGCGGGAATTCGACGACGTAGATCATGGCGCTTAATCCCGCGCCGTCATGGCCTTGTTCTGCGAGCGGCGCATGCGTTCGGCAATGCCTTGGTCGCTGGTCTCGAACACCTCGCGTGCTGCCTTGAGCGCGGCGTTGGCGGCCAGCGCCTGCTCCCAAGTCAGCGGAACGCGCCCGGCCATGTGGGTGGCGTCGGGCATGACCTCCAGAATTTTTTCCCGATTGGGATGGTAAATAATCGGGTCCAGAAAATCCGCTTCCTTCACGCCCTCCAGATAGATGGCGTTACCGATGACGGTCAAGCTGCGTCCATCTGCTGTGGTCTTGATGGTTACTCCCATGATGTCAGTCTCCTTTCGCTAGCAACAAGTAAACAATATTTACACCGGCCGATTTTCACCCGGGTCGCGCACCGGCCCCATGAGGCTCAGGCCTTCCTCGTAAGTCATGGTGGGGAAAGTACCGGAAAATTTCAGCGCGGTATCCGCGATCTGATCCACCTTGCCGGCCGAATCCAGGCGCTTGAGATCGCCGCGTTCCAGGTACAGTAGATCCAGCAGTTCGTTGTACACCGTTGCTTCGTCGATCGGCAGCACATAGAAAGTCGCGCCGCCGTAAGGCACCTGATAGCGCTTGCTCAGATCGATGTTGTTGCAATACATGAAATACTTGCCGTCCGGCTTCAAGGTGGAGCCCATCGCATCCGCCAGGGGCTTCAAGTATTCGAATGACAGTAGATAGGCCGCCATGAAATCGACGCCGGGGCTGCCCTCATGCGCCACGGCGATTACTTGATCGGCGGTGATCTCCGGCGGGCGCGCTTCGTCGGCGAACTGTTGCGCGAACTTGATGGCGATTTCGCCGCGGAAGCCGAAGCGCCCGGCGCGGCCGGTGGCGGACTTGAACACCGGATTCTGCAAGCGCTTGTCGGCATCGAGTTGTTTGAAGGCGGTCTGGTCTAGTGTGGTCATAATTGCGCTCTTTGCAAAAGTTGAAAAAGATTCTCTCAACTGCTCTTATGCAAGAGCGATGCCAGTTGCCATGCTGGCGCATAAAAGCACTGCTCCCTAGGCATCGAAACCCATTGTGTGCAGCGTCGACAGTGTCGTTGTGCGATATGCCACGGGTGTCGCCACGGTTGTCGTAAGACAGCGCACAGCGACGATTCAATTGCAGCGTTTTGTCGCAAAACATACAAACCCTACACACCCGGCGGCGCGCTGCGCAAACAAATTCCCCGCGTCTTTTCAGCGCATTAGAACAAATCTCGCGGCATGGCACATGAGTTGCTTTAGCAGGAAGCGTAAGCAGCGTTGCGACAGTCGCAGCGTTGAACAGCACAACCAAGCGGGACCAGACATGATCAAGACGCCTATCTATCTCGACTACTCCGCCACCACGCCGGTCGATCCGCGCGTGGCGGAAAAAATGATTCCTTACCTGACGGAAAAATTCGGCAACCCCGCATCACGCTCGCACGCCTTCGGCTGGGACGCGGAAAAAGCCGTGGAGCAGGCGCGCGAAGAAGTCGCCGGCCTGGTCAACTGCGACCCCAAAGAAATCGTCTGGACTTCGGGCGCCACCGAATCGGACAACCTCGCCATCAAAGGCGCGGCGCAGTTCTACAAGGGCAAAGGCAAACACCTCATCACCATGCGCACCGAACATAAAGCGGTGCTGGACACGATGCGCGAGCTGGAGCGCCAAGGCTTCGAGGTCACCTATCTCGACCCTGAACCGAATGGCCTGTTGGACATCGAAAAATTCAAGGCCGCCATCCGCCCCGACACCATCCTCGCCTCGGTCATGCACGTGAACAACGAAATCGGCGTAATTCAAGATATCGAATTGCTGGGCGAATTGTGCCGCGCCAAGGGCGTGCTGTTCCACGTCGATGCAGCGCAATCCACCGGCAAGGCGCCCATCGATCTGGCGCGCCTTAAAGTCGATCTCATGTCTTTCTCCGCACACAAGACCTACGGCCCGAAAGGCATCGGCGCGCTGTATGTGCGGCGCAAACCGCGCGTGCGCATCGAAGCGCAAATGCACGGCGGCGGCCACGAGCGCGGCATGCGCTCCGGCACCCTGGCCACGCACCAGATCGTCGGCATGGGCGCGGCCTTCCGCATCGCCGCCGAGGAAATGGCCACCGAGAACGAGCGCATCCGCATGTTGCGCGACAAGCTGTGGGCCGGCATCGGCACGCTGGACGAGGTGTACCTCAACGGCGACATGCTGCGGCGCGTGCCGCACAACTTGAATGCGAGCTTCAATTTCGTCGAAGGCGAATCGCTCATGATGGCGATCAAGGATCTCGCGGTGTCCAGCGGCTCGGCCTGCACCTCGGCCAGCCTGGAGCCGTCCTATGTGCTGAAAGCGCTGGGCCACAGCGACGAACTCGCGCACAGCTCGATCCGCTTCACCATCGGCCGCTTTACCACCGAGGCGGAAATCGACTACGCCGTGCAATTGCTGCACAAACACGTCGGCAAATTACGCGAACTGTCCCCGCTCTGGGACATGCACTGCGCCGGCATCGATCTAAACACCGTGCAATGGGCAGCCCACTAAGGAGATTGCAATGTCTTACAGCGACAAAGTACTGGATCACTACGAGAACCCGCGCAACGTCGGCGGCTTTCAAGCCGACGACACATCGGTCGGCACCGGCATGGTCGGCGCGCCGGCCTGCGGCGACGTGATGAAGTTGCAGATCAAAGTAAACGACGACGGCATCATCGAAGAAGCGAAGTTCAAGACCTACGGTTGCGGCTCCGCCATCGCTTCCAGTTCGCTGGTGACCGAGTGGGTCAAAGGCAAGACGCTGGCGCAAGCGCTGGAAATTAAAAATACCGACATCGCCGAAGAGCTGGCGCTGCCGCCGGTCAAGATTCACTGCTCGATTCTGGCCGAGGACGCCATCAAGGCCGCCGTGGCGGACTATCGCAACAAACACGAAGTCGCCGAGAGCTATTCCGCCTGCGACCCTAACGCAGCCTAACTAAGCACCCTACTCACAGGAGATTCGACTCATGGAAACCGCAACCCTAAGTCCCGAAGCCGCAAGCCCAGCCGCCATGCCCAGCCCGGTCATCTTCACCGACGCCGCCGCGAGCAAGGTCAAGGAAATGATCGCCGACGAAGGCAATGCCGCGCTCAAGCTGCGCGTGTATGTTTCCGGCGGCGGCTGTTCCGGCTTTCAATACGGCTTCGCCTTCGACGAGAACAGCGCCGAGGACGACACCGTGGTGGAAAAAGGCGGCGTAGCGCTGCTGATCGACCCGATGAGCTTTCAATACCTGATGGGCGCCGAGATCGACTACCAGGAAAACCTGGACGGCGCGCGTTTCGTGATCAAGAACCCGAACGCCACGTCGAGCTGCGGCTGCGGCAGCTCGTTCTCGGTTTAAGGAGCAGGCCATGGCGATCACCCTTTCGCAAGCCGCCGCCGAGCGCGTACAAAAATTTCTCGCGCAACGCGGCAAGGGCATCGGCCTGCGCTTGGGCGTACGCACCAGCGGCTGCTCCGGCATGGCCTACACGCTGGAGTTCGTGGACGAGGCAATGCCCGAGGATCACACTTTCGAATCGCACGGGGTGCAAGTATTGATCGACCCCAAGAGCCTGACCTTCCTCGACGGCACCGAACTGGATTTCGCGCGCGAGGGCTTGAACGAAGGCTTTAAGTTTAACAACCCCAACGTGAAGAATAGCTGCGGCTGCGGCGAGAGCTTCAACGTCTGACGACGGAGGCATGAGAATGAAACTGCACGCGCATAAAACATCTCCACTGGCCCAACTCGCGATGACCGAATGCAAATTGTATCTGCCGCTGCTTGGGTGCCTGGGCATCGTGTCCGGCGCATTGTACCTAGTAAGCGGCTTGCGCATTTAAAGCTAGAGAAAGCACATCATGGCACTCCTCCAAATTGCAGAACCCGGTTTATGCGCCGACCCGCACCAGCACCGGCTGGCCATTGGCATCGATCTTGGCACCACAAATTCCCTGGTGGCCACGGTACGCAGCGGCACGGCCGATGTGCTGGAAGACGAAAGCGGCCACGCCCTGCTGCCCTCCGTGGTGCGCTATGTGTCCGACAGCGAACTGGAAGTGGGCCACGCGGCGCAAGCGCGGCAAAGCGAAGATCCCCATAACACCATCGTCTCGGTGAAACGCTTCATGGGACGCGGCCTGAAGGATGTGCCGGATGCCGCCACATCGCCCTACTGCTTCGTTGACGCACCGGGCATGGTGCGCCTGGAAACGCGCGCCGGCGTGAAAAGCCCGGTTGAAGTCTCGGCGGAAATTCTCAAGACCCTGCGCAGCCGCGCCGAAGCCGCGCTCGGCGGCGAACTCACCGGCGCGGTGATTACCGTGCCGGCCTACTTCGATGACGCGCAGCGCCAAGCCACCAAGGACGCCGCGCGTCTGGCCGGCATCAATGTGCTGCGCTTGCTGAATGAACCGACTGCCGCAGCGGTGGCCTACGGCCTGGATAACGCATCGCAAGGCGTGTTCTGCATCTACGATTTGGGCGGCGGCACGTTCGATATTTCTATCCTGCGCCTCAAGCAAGGCATCTTCGAAGTCGTCGCCACCAATGGCGACTCTGCCTTGGGCGGCGACGATTTCGACCAAGATATCTACCGCTGGATCGTCGAGCAAGCCGGTGTTAGCCAAGTGACCGCCGGCGACGCACGCCTGTTGCTGACCCTGGCGCGCAAGGCCAAGGAAACCCTCACCGACCAAGAAGAAGCGCGCATCAGCGCCACGCTTTCATCCGGCCAGACGATCGACTTGACCTTGAGCGCCGAAAACTTTTTTATGCTCACCGCCGACTTGATCATGAAGACCTTGGGTCCAACCAGAAAAGCCTTGCGCGATGCCGGTCTTGGCATTGAAGACATCGAGGGCGTGGTGTTGGTGGGCGGCTCCACCCGCATGCGTCATGTGCGGCGCGCCGTGGCGGAATATTTCCATCGCGAACCCTTGACCAACCTCGACCCGGACAAGGTGGTGGCGCTCGGCGCCGCCATGCAAGCCAATATGCTGGTGGGCAATCACAAGACCGACGACTGGCTGTTGCTGGATGTGATCCCGCTGTCGCTGGGCCTCGAAACCATGGGCGGCCTGGCGGAAAAAGTCATTCCGCGCAATGCCACGATTCCGGTGGCGCGCGGCCAAGAGTTCACCACTTTCAAAGACGGCCAGACCGCGATCAGCATCCACATCGTGCAGGGCGAACGCGAGTTGATCAGCGATTGCCGCTCGCTGGCGCGCTTCGAACTGCGCGGCATTCCGCCCATGGTGGCGGGCGCGGCGCGCATTCGCGTCACCTTCCAAGTGGACGCCGACGGCTTGCTGTCGGTCTCCGCCTTGGAACAAACCAGCGGCGTGCAGGCCACCATCGAAGTCAAACCTTCCTACGGCCTGAGCGACGACGAAATTGCACGCATGCTGCAAGAATCCTACACCCATGCGCAAGGTGACATGGACGCGCGCAACTTGCGCGAGCAGCGCGTGGATGGCCTGCGCTTGATCGAGGCCACGCAAACCGCGCTGGATCAGGACGGCGCGCAGCTGCTGGACGATGCCGAACGCGCCAAAATCGAACGCGCCATGGAAACCCTGCGCGTACTGCTCAACGACACCAACCATACCGCCATCAAACGCGCCGCCGAATCCTTGAACCGCGTCACCGCGCCGTTCGCCGCCAAGCGCATGGACGCCAGCGTTAAGCGCGCGCTGACCGGCCAACGGCTGGATGCGATCGAGGCGTAACGTCGCTTAGGGGGTCAAGAAATGCAAAACATTTTCACCGCAGAGGACGCAAAGGTGCGCGAAGATATGCGTAAAACAGGACTGACTGATAAGGTCATACAGTTCATACGTACTCGGCTATCCACACCCTCCCCCTTGATGGGGGAGGGCCGGGGAGAGGGTGAAAATATGGTTTGCTCACCCCTCTCCCCAACCCTCTCCCACAAGGGGAGAGGGAGCATGTGCGTAGAATCAAGCTACGCACTAGTTAGCGCCCTACTTAGTTTCCTTTGCGAACCTTCGCGTCCTTCGCGGTTAATCGCTTTTTTTGCCTAGGATCAAACGCCATGCCGCAAATCATCATCCTGCCGCATGAAAGCTTGTGCCCGGACGGCGCCGCGCTGGACGTGGCGAGCGGCACTAGCATCTGCGATATCCTGCTCGCCGGCGGCATCGAACTCGACCATGCCTGCGAACAATCCTGCGCCTGCACCACTTGCCACGTCATCGTGCGCGAAGGCTTCGATTCCTTGAGCCCCAGCACCGAAATCGAAGACGATCTGCTGGACAAAGCCTGGGGCCTGGAACCGGAATCGCGCCTCGCCTGCCAAGCCATGGTCGACGGCGCCGACCTGGTGATCGAGATACCGAAGTACTCGATCAACATGGTCAAGGAAGGGCATTGAGGCAATAAATTCTGAACCGCAGAGGCGCGGAGGCGCTGAGGAAAACCATTACTTTTTTTACCAAGCCGCCACAGGCTATTAGCTACGCTGGATTCCCGACTCGATAAATCTCTGCGCCCTCAGCGTCTCTGCGGTTCAACTGTTTTTCTAGGAAGGAGCACACCATGCGCATCGGCATCCCGAAAGAAATCAAAGACCACGAATACCGCGTCGGCGTCACTCCCGCCGGCGTGAGCGCGCTCAAGGCGCATGGACATGAAGTGTTGGTTGAAACCTCTGCCGGTGCGCGCATCGGCTTTGGCGACACGCTGTACGAAGCGGCCGGTGCAATGATTGCTGGGCGCAACGAAATCTACGCTTGCGACATGATCGTCAAGGTCAAGGAGCCGCAACCTGCGGAAGTTGCCTTGTTGCGCGAAGGGCAACTCCTGTTTTGTTATCTGCATCTCGCGCCCGAGCCGGAACTGACGAGCGGTTTGCTGGAAAGAAAAGTCAT
This sequence comes from Pseudomonadota bacterium, assembly GCA_021812385.1. Classification (GTDB taxonomy): domain Bacteria; phylum Pseudomonadota; class Gammaproteobacteria; order Burkholderiales; family Thiobacteraceae; genus RBG-16-58-11. The sequence continues at coordinate 33,957 of JAKANO010000010.1, forward strand.
CGGCATCGCCTACGAGACCGTCACCGACGCGCAGGGCAATCTGCCTTTGCTGATTCCCATGTCGGAAGTGGCGGGACGCATCGCGGTGCAGGCCGGGGCGACGGCCTTGCAGATCGCCAACGGCGGCAGCGGCGTGCTGCTCGGCGGCGTGCCGGGGGTTGCGCCGGGCAAGGTGGTGATACTCGGCGGCGGGGCTTCCGGCATCAATGCGGCGAAGATGGCGCTCGGCCTAGGCGCGGATGTCAGCGTGCTCGACATCAACTTGGCGCGCCTGCGCTACCTGGACGACGTATTCGGCATGCGTTTGAAAACGCGCTTCTCCGAACCCGCCGCCATCGCCGAGCTCACACGCGAAGCGGATCTTCTGATCGGCGCAGTGCTCATCCCCGGCAAGCGCGCGCCGCAGCTAATAACCCGCGCCATGATCAAGAGCATGAAACCCGGCTCGGCCTTCGTCGATATCGCCATCGACCAGGGCGGCTGCGCCGAGACCTCGCGTCCCACCACGCATTCCGAACCTACTTATATCGAACATGACGTCGTGCATTACTGCGTCACCAATATGCCGGGCGCCACCGCGCGCACTTCCACGCTGGCGCTGACGCAAGCCACGCTGCCGCTGGCATTGCAACTCGCCGACAAGGGCTACGCCCGCGCGCTGCTGGATAATCCCGGACTGCAAAATGGCCTGAACGTGTATCGCGGACAGGTCACGCATCCGGCCGTCGCCGCCGACCTGGGCTACGCGCTGGAGCCGGTGCAGACGGCGTTGGCGGCTTGATAAAGCCCTAGTTAAAAGCTGTTGCACCACGGAGTACACGGAGTTAAAGACAAAATCTGGCGACGGTTCTTGCGTAACCCAATTGGTGCGCGTGCTTGTATTGCCATGCATTTGATTTCCTCCGTGTACTCTGTGTACTCCGTGGTGAATGTTTTTTCATGATCGCCACCCCAAGCGCCTCTGTCGCAATCCCTACAATCCCCGACAAATGTCGCTAACACCCCCGCTCGCCTTTTCCACAATAACAAGCAAACCACTGTTTTTGTAGCGAATTAAGACCTGGCACGCCCCTTGCTGAATGCTTAAGCAAAAGCGATTCATTTGGAGCGAACATGGCCATAAATTCTGTAATCGTCAACGACACGACACTGCGCGATGGCGAGCAAACCGCAGGCGTGGCCTTCACCACAGAAGAGCGCATTGCCATCGCCAGTGCGCTGGCCGCGGCCGGCGTACCGGAAATGGAAGTCGGCATTCCGGTCATGGGGCCGGAAGAACATGAAAGCATTCTGGCCATCGCACAACTCGGGCTGCCCTCCCGCCTCATGGCGTGGGGCCGCATGTGCGATGCCGATCTCAAGGCCGTCGCAAGCTGCGGCGTGAATATCGTCAACCTATCCATCCCCGTTTCCGACATTCAAATCCGGCATAAGCTGGGGCAGGATCGGGAGTGGGTTTTGAAAACCATCACGCATTTTGTCTGCATGGGGCTGGATCTGGGCATGGATGTGTGCGTCGGCGGCGAGGACGCTTCGCGCGCCGATGTGGAATTTCTGCTGAGCGTGGTCGATGCCGCCCAAGTCGCCGGCGCACGGCGCTTTCGCTTTGCCGACACGCTCGGACTGCTCGATCCCTTCACGACTTACAAGCGCATCGCGCAATTGCGCGAGGCCAGCGATCTCGAACTGGAAATGCATGCCCACAACGATCTGGGGCTGGCGACGGCCAATACATTGGCAGCGGTACTGGCTGGGGCAACGCACATCAACACCACGGTGAACGGCTTGGGCGAGCGCGCCGGCAACGCCGCGCTGGAAGAGTCCGTCACCGCTTTGCATCACCTGTACAACTTCGAGACGCACATCGACACGCGCCATTTTCCGGATATCTCGCGCCTGGTTTCCATTGCTTCGGGGCGCCCGATTCCGGCCAATAAAAGCATCGTGGGCGAGGCCGTATTCAGCCACGAGTCCGGCATCCATGTGGATGGCCTGATCAAGAATCCCCTCAACTATCAGGGCGTGAATCCGGAGACCGTCGGGCGCAGCCACAAGCTGGTGCTGGGCAAGCACTCCGGCTCCAGCGCGGTGATGGAAGCCTATGCCGGCATCGGCATCGTGCTTACGGAATTCGAAGCCAAGGCCATGCTCGCGCGCATTCGCGAACATGCCGTCGCCAACAAGCAGGCCCCGAGCGCCACAGACCTGGAACGCTTCTATCTGGAAGCGCTGCCACGCGCGCTGGCCCACTCTTGATCGGGAGAATGCAAACATGACCGTAATGCTGGACGAAAAAACCCTGACCGCCGTGGATGCTGAACCGCGTCCCGGAATATTCGCTCTGCTGCGCGAAGATGTGTCCTGCGTATTTCAGCGCGACCCGGCGGCGCGCACCACTTGGGAGGTCATCACCACCTATCCCGGCATCCATGCCTTGCTTTGGCATCGCATCAGTTACCTTCTGTGGAACCGGAACTGGCGCTATGCGGCGCGCTTCCTGAGTTTCTTCGCGCGCATGTTCACCCAGATCGACATTCATCCCGGCGCCACCATCGGCCGCCGCTTCTTCATCGACCACGGTTGCGGCGTCGTCATCGGCGAGACCGCCGAGGTCGGCAACGATGTCACGCTGTACCACGGCGTGACCTTGGGCGGCGTGTCCTGGAATCCGGGCAAGCGCCACCCCACCTTGTGCGACGGCGTGGTGGTGGGCGCCGGCGCCAAGATACTCGGCCCGATCACCGTCGGCCGCGCTGCGCGCGTCGGCGCGAATTCGGTGGTGATCCAGGATGTGCCGGACAGCATGACGGTGGTCGGCATTCCAGGCCGCATCGTCTTGCCCGAGAACCTGCGGCGCATTACGCAGCAAGGCATCGACCTCGACCATCATCTGATGCCGGACCCCGTAGGCAAGGCCATTTCATGCCTGCTGGAGCGTATCGCGCACCTGGAAAAACATCTGGGCGTTTGCGCCGAAGCGCAAGAAATACCCGCCGCCAGCGACTGCATCACCTGTTCTGAAACCTGCGATCCGGCGCACGTCTCCGTGAACCTGAAGCGGACTACCCACTGAACTAAAACCAGTATTGGAAAAATCATGAGCGCCTTACTCAAACATATGACCACTTTCTCGGCAGCGGAAGAGTTCCTGGATTATTTTCAGGTGGACTACGAACAATCCGTCGTCCACGTGAACCGTTTGCATATCTTGAAACGCTTTCACCAATACTTTCGCACCACGCCCGGCACGGCAGCGATGGACGATGAAACGCTGCGCGGGGTATGCAAGGAACTGCTGAGCAAAGCCTACAACGACTTCGTGAAATCCACGCCGGCGCAGGAAAAAGTGTTCAAGGTGTTTCAGGACACGGACGGCAAGCAGCACGTCACGCTCGACAGCTTGCGCACCTCGCTGCCATCGCACGGCTAAGGAGTCGCTCATCATGCACATCGTCGTTTGCATCAAGCAAGTTCCGGACAGCGCGCAGATTCGCGTGCATCCCGTGACCAACACCATCATGCGCCAAGGCGTGCCGGCCATCGTCAATCCCTATGACTTGTTCTCCCTGGAAGAAGCGCTGCGCTTGAAGGATAAATTCGGCGGCCGCGTCACCGTGCTGTGCATGGGCCCGCCGCAGGCCGAAGCCGCGCTGCGCAAGGCCATCTCGTTCGGCGCCGACGACGCCATCCTGGTGACGGATCGCGCCTTCGCCGGCTCCGACACCCTGGCCACGAGTTTCGCCCTGGCCTCGGCCATCAAGAAAATTCAAGAGGACATGCCGGTGGACATCGTGTTCGCCGGCAAACAAACCATCGACGGCGATACCGCGCAAGTCGGCCCCGGCATCGCCAAGCGCATGGATCTGCAACTGCTGACCTATGTCTCCAAGATCGTCGATCTGGATTTGGACAAGCGCGAAATTACCTTGCACCGCCGCGCCGAAGGCGGCGTGCAAGTGCTGCGCACCAAACTGCCTTGCCTCATCACCATGCTCGAAGGCACCAATGAAATGCGCTTCGCCACCATGCCCAATATGTTTCGCGCCGCGCGTTATCCGCTCAAGCAATGGGACAAAGACGCCGCCGGCATCGAAGACGTGAGCAAGATCGGACTCAAAGGCTCGCCCACCATCGTCAGCAAAGTGTTCGCGCCGCAGGCCAAAACGGTGCGCGCCGAAATCATCGACTGCGAGAGCAAGCATCCCAAGGATCTTTCCGTCACGCTGCTGACGAAGATGTTTACCAAGTTTCCGAACCTGGCCGAGGAAATCGGCAAAGGCGCTGGATAGGAAACTCAAATGCTAACCGCAGAGGCGCAGAGGCGCTGAGAAAAGCAATGACTATGTGCTCCATCCAAATTTGTATTGGTATCGATGCAGTAGAAAGATCAAGAATTTCTCCGCGTCTCCGCGCCTCTGCGGTGAAGGATTTTCTAAGCAAAGGAAACGCAATATGAGCGAAGCAACCGAACAGAAGAAACCCGCCGGTCGGCGCAAATTCGAACTGGACCCGCGCCTGGCGTCTTACAAGGGCGTATGGGTGTTCGTCGAACACGAGCGCGGTGTGGCCCATTCGGTGTCATGGGAGCTGATGGGCGAAGGCCGAAAACTCGCGGACAAGCTCGGCGTGCCGCTCGCCGGTGTGGTCATGGGCGCACCCGGAATTCATTCGCGACATTTTTGCCAGGAGGCGTTCCACTACGGCGCCGACTTGTGCTACCTAATGGAAGACCCGGTGCTGGCTGATTATCGCAACCAGCCCTTCACCAAGGGCCTGACCGATTTGGTCAACGCTTATCAGCCGGAGATTTTACTGCTCGGCGCCACCACCCTCGGCCGCGATCTGGCCGGCAGCGTCGCCACCACTTTGCAGACCGGGCTTACCGCCGACTGCACCGAACTCAACATCGACATGGAAAATCGCAGTCTCGCCGCCACGCGCCCTACCTTCGGCGGCAGCCTGTTGTGCACCATCGTCACGCTGAACTATCGCCCGCAGATGGCCACGGTGCGGCCGCGCGTGATGAGCATGCCGAAAAAAGATGAAACGCGCACTGGCAGCATTATTGAAAATTCGCTGGGCTTGATCGAAACCGACATCGTCACCAAGGTGCTGCAATACATGCCGGACAACCTGCAAGACAAGCCGCAGCTACCCTTCGCCGACATCATCGTCTCCGGCGGGCGCGGCATGAAGCGGCCGGAGAATTTCCAACTCATCTGGGATTTGGCCAAAGTGCTCGGCGCGGAAGTCGGCGCCACACGCCCGGTGGTGCAAGCCGGCTGGGTGGATCTGGATCGGCAAGTCGGGCAATCCGGTAAGACCGTGCGCCCCAAGCTCTACATCGCCGCCGGCATTTCCGGCGCGATTCAGCACCGCGTGGGCATGGAAGGTTCGGACGTGATCATCGCCATCAACAGCGACCCGAACGCGCCGATCTTCGACTTCGCCACCTACGGCATTGTCGGCAATGCGATGACGGTCTTGCCGGCCTTGACCGAAGCGTTCCGGCAGCAGTTGGCGACGGCGAAAGTGGCGGTTTAAATAATCTTTCACCGCGAAGGACGCAAAGGTACGCGAAGGAAAAACGATGATTTCATTCTTGCCAGTGCCGTTGCAAACAAAGGTTTCCTTTGCGTACCTTTGCGTCCTTCGCGGTAAAACGCCGTTATAGGCTTTAAGGAGAAGTTTCATGGACGAAAAATTTGATGCAATCGTGATCGGCGCCGGCCCTTCGGGCAATGCGGCCGCCTACACCATGGCCAAGGCCGGGTTGAAAGTCTTGCAGATCGAGCGCGGCGAATATCCCGGCTCGAAGAACGTGCAAGGCGCGATTCTGTATTCAAAAGCACTTGAGGAAATCATCCCGGATTTCCGCGAGGACGCGCCGCTGGAGCGGCACATCATCGAGCAGCAGATGTGGGTGCTGGACGACGCTTCCTACGTCGGCTCCACTTACCGTTCCGACGAATTCAATAAGCAGCCCTACAACCGCTACACCATCATCCGCGCCCAGTTCGACAAGTGGTTCTCGAAGCGCGTGCAGGAGGCCGGCGCGCTGCTGGTGTGCGAAACCACCGTGACCAATCTGATCATGGATCGCGACCGGGTGATCGGCGTGCAGACCGACCGCGAGGGCGGCTCGGTGTACGCCGACGTGGTGATCCTGGCCGACGGCGTGAATTCGCTACTGGCGAAGAAGGCCGGCTTTCATGCCGAACTCGAACCGGGGGACGTGGCGCTGGCGGTGAAGGAAATCCACTTCCTGCCGGAAGAGACCATCCAGGCCCGCTTCAACATCGCCGAGGGCGAAGGCGTGGTGATCGAGATGGCGGGCAAGATCACCCAGGGCATGATGGGCACCGGTTTTCTCTACACCAACAAGGATTCGATCACCATCGGCGTGGGCTGCATGCTGTCCGATTTCAAACAGCAAAAAATCACGCCCTATGCTTTGCTGGAACAGATGAAAGCACACCCTGCGATCAAGCCGCTGCTGGCCGGCGGCGAGATGAAGGAATACACCGCGCACCTGATTCCGGAAGGCGGCTACAAGGCCATGCCCCAGCTCTACGGCGAGGGCTGGATGATCGTGGGCGACGCCGGCATGTTCGTCAACGCGGTGCACCGCGAGGGCTCCAACCTGGCCATGACCACCGGCCGCTACGCTGCCGAGACCGTGATCGACTTGCTGCAAAAGAAACTGCCCATGACTGCCGCCAACCTGGCTTACTACCAAGGCCGGCTCGAAGACAGTTTCGTCATGAAAGATCTGAAGAAGTACAAAAACATGCCCGAGGTTTTCCATAAGAACAACCAGTTCTTTACCGACTACCCCGAGCTGCTCAACCGCGCCGCCCACACCATGCTCACCGTCGATGGCGTGGACAAGAAAACCAAGGAACGCGAAATCCGCAAGAGTTTCAAACAGCGCCGCTCCTTGTTCGGATTGATGGGCGACGCATTCAAGATGTGGAGGGCATTCGAATGATCCCCGAAAAAGCACCGGTTAAAGTTGAAGAAAAACTGTTCCAGAATCGCTACCGCGTCGATGCCGGCCGGCCGCACATCAACATCAAAAATCCGACCACCTGCCAAGTGGAATGCAAGACGCAGGAATGCACGGTGTGCTGCCCGGCGGGTTGCTACACGGCGGAAGGCAACGGCCAAGTGGTACTGATCACCGACGGCTGCCTGGAATGCGGCACCTGCCGCATCATCTGCACCACCTACCGCAATGTGGATTGGGAATATCCGCGCGGCGGGTATGGGGTGCTGTTCAAGTTCGGTTAACACCATTTTTTCACCGCGAAGGACGCAAAGGTTAACTCTGTAAATCGCTTTTCCTTCGCGTTACTTTGCGTCCTTTGCGGTTATTGCTTTTAAGATCAATCAAGGAGAACTATTTTGCCTAAACCCGAAAAACACGTTTTCGTCTGCGTCCAAAATCGCGGCCCCGGCCACCCGCGCGGCTCCTGCATGCAAAGCGGCGCCAGCGATCTGTGGGAGGAGTTCGCCTACGCCTTCCAGCAGAAGAACCTGAACGGCCGCTTCGCGCTCAGCAACACCGGCTGCCTCGGCCCCTGCAACGGCCCGCACGTGCTGGTGTATCCGGAGGGCGTGATGTACGCCAAGGTCGGCAAGGAAGATGTCGCCGCCATCGTCGACGAACATCTGCTGGGCGGCACGCCGGTGGAACGGCTTCAGTTACCACCGGAAATCTGGTGACGGCATGAGCGGCGATGCCTTCGGCGTGGCCATCGGCTTCGCGACGCCGCCGCGCATCGACGCCCTGCTGCGCCAGGCGGCGGAGCGCTACGCCGATACGCAGCAGGCCGAATTCCTGCTGTGGACCGCGCTGAAGACCGACCCGGAATGCTTGGGCAGCTATTTCTCGCTGTATAAGTTCTACTTCTACAAACGCATGCTGCCGGATGCCGAGGACGTCGCCCTGCTCGCGCTCGAAACCGCCGCGCGCCAGGGCGGGTTCAACGCGGATTGGATGCAGCTCGATGCAAACTCCGTCGACTGGAAGCGCATCGACGCGCCGCAGCACTTCTATCTGTTCACGCTGAAGGCGCTGGCCTTCATGCGCCTGCGCTTGGAGCGACCGCAAGAAAGTTTGGAACTGCTCGCCAAATTGCAGGAACTCGATCCACAAGATTCGGTGGGCGCCTCCGTCATTCGCGATCTGGCAGCGACGGGAATCGGTATGGCTTAGTCGATCCTTGCACCATTCTGGTGCTTGCGAAAGACGCTTGGTACGATACTTGCGTGCCTCTCTTTTTGGACAACCAAAAAGAGACTCCATGCGATCCCCTCTCCAGACTTACCTAGAAGAACTCCACAGCCAACTGGGTAACCTACAGGCGGGCGCAGTAGCGAGTTATATCCCGGAACTCACCAAAGCGAACCCGGACTGGTTCGGCATCAGTCTCGTCACCATGGACGGTGTAGCCTATTCCGTAGGGGATTCCGAGCAGTTATTCACCATTCAATCGATCTCCAAACCCTTCGTCTACGGCACCGCACTTGCCGACCGGGGGCTTGAACTCGTCATGAATAAAGTGGGAGTGGAGCCGAGCGGCGACGCCTTCAATTCGATTAGCCTGAATCCCCAAACTGGCGCACCGCTCAATCCCATGATCAATGCTGGTGCAATTGCCACAAGCAGCCTGGTTGCCGGAAGAGACCCCGAGGCGCAGTGGCAGCGTATCGAAGCCTCCATGGCCGCGTTCATGGGCCGGGACATCAACATCGACGAAGCGGTGTATCGATCCGAAAGCGAGACCGGCTTCCGCAATCGCGCCATCGCCTGGATGCTGAAGAATTTCGGCATCATCGACGGCGAACCCATGGCGTCGCTGGAAAATTATTTTCGGCAGTGCTCCATCCTGGTGAGTGGCCGGGATCTGGCCTACATGGCGGCAACATTGGCGAATGGCGGGGTGCATCCGCTCACCGGACAGCGCGCGCTACCGGAAGAGCACGTCGAGCGCATGCTGAGCGTCATGGCGACTTGCGGCATGTACGACTTCGCCGGCAGCTGGCTGTATGAGGTTGGAATGCCAGCCAAGAGTGGCGTGGGCGGCGGCATCATTGCGGTGTTGCCAGGCCGTTTCGGCATTGGCATCTTTTCCCCGAGACTCGACGAAAAAGGCAATAGCGTGCGCGGCATTGCGGCCTGCAAGCAGCTATCCCAGGACTTCAACCTGCACGTCTTTTCTCACGCGCGAGATCCGCACATGGTCTTAGGTCGCGTCTACACCGGCGCCGATGCCCCCTCGCGCCGACAGCCGGTGCCGGAAGCGCGCGTGCTCCTGAACGAATTGGCGCAGCGTATCAAGTATCTCAGCCTGCATGGATTTCTGGCCGTCGATGGCGCGGAATACATCATCCGGCGCATGCAAGAGATGGACGCCGACAGTGACAGCTTTATTCTGGACATGCACCAGGTCACAGGCGTATCCGAAAGCGCCGCCCGCCTTCTCAATCAGGCGCGCCTCGGTTTCGGCGCAGCAGGGATCGCCGTGGTGTATTCGCGCATCCATGACCGCGCGGCCATCATGAACCCGCTGAGCAAGTCGGTGCAGAAGGACGACCACGGTTTCCTCAGCTTTGAGGACAATGACTTGGCGGTGGAATGGTGCGAGAACCGGTTGCTGGGAGAGAACACTCTAACCACTGCCAGGGTCTGCTCCCTAGCCGACTCCACCTTGTTCAAGGACGTGCCGGAGGCCCTGATAAAACAGGTCGAGGCGGTGAGCCGCACCCAGGCATTCGCCCAAGGCGAATGCATCTTGACGATTGGCCAGGCCGCGGATGGCTGTGTCTATTTCATTGAGTCCGGCCATGTCAGCATCTTGGTTCCACTGGAAGACGGCGCCCATCAGCGTATCGCTTCGCTCGGGCCCGGCATGGAATTCGGCGAGATGGCGCTGCTGGGCCAAATAACCCGCAGCGCCTCGGTCTACGCCGACACGGCGGTCACTTGCAGGATCCTTGAATCCCGCGACCTCGACAAAATTTCGGACCAGATGCCGCTGTTGAAGATCACGCTGCTGCAAAACCTGGCCAAGGAAATGGCCAGCAAACTACGCCGGGCCACCCAGTGGATCGCCGTACTGGCCTGACCCTTCATTCGCGTTCTGAACCCGGCATGCATCTAAAGGTATCTTTCTTGCTTTACCCTCTGAGAGGTCATGATTTTGTCGGCTATGCAACATAAATCAGATCAGCGAGAGACCTTAACGTATCTCGCATCGACTCACAGTGGTATAGAACGGGAATGGAGCATGTATGGCTTACGCCAATGTCTGCAAACAAAGCCTGCTGTACGAGGGCGAGTTGGTTCCCTGTAAGGTTGACGACAAGGAAATTATCATCATGTGGCCGGATGGCGGGCAGCCGAAAGCCTATGATGCAGCCTGCCCGCATGAAAAAGTATCGCTGGCGCGCGGCGACTTCAACGGCCGCATTCTCTACTGTATCGCCCATGGCTGGGTGTTTGATGGCCATAGCGGGAAATGTCTGCAACCCACTGGGTGGACGCTGAAGGAATATCCCTTGCGCTTCGTCGATGGCATGGTGCAGGTCGATCTCGCCAAAAACCCGGAACAGGAAATATCTTGAGCCACGCCAAAGTAGATTCGGTATTGGACACAGTCATCGTCGGCGGCGGCCTGTGCGGCTTGGCGCTTGCCAACAGCCTGCATGGACAGGGACGCACTTTTGCTTTGTATGAGGCGCGATCCCGCCTGGGCGGGCGCATTCTTTCCGTGCCGGGCGCTGGCGACGCTATGGCGCTGGATCTTGGCCCAACCTGGTTTTGGCCCGACACCCAACCGCGCATGAGCAAGCTGGTGGCCGATCTGGGCTTGCAGTTCTTTCCGCAACATGACAACGGTAGCGTGCTGCATCTCACCGATCACGACAAGCGTCCCGACACCATTCGGGTGGCCGATCTGCACGGCGGCGCGCAACGCCTTGCAGGCGGCATGGGCGCTTTAGTGGATGCGCTTGCCAATGCTTTGCCGCCCGATGCAATGCACCTGGAACAGGAACTGCTCTCTGTCCGCGACCTGGGCGCGCATGTGGAGCTGCTGTTCCGTTGCGCTGAAGCTACGACGATCGTCCGCGCGCGTCAGGCCGTGCTGGCGATTCCGCCGCGCTTGCTCGACGAGCGCGTGCGCTTTGAACCCGCCCTGGATGCGGCGCTGCGCGCAGCGCTGCAGGCCACGCCGACCTGGATGGCGGACAAGGCCAAGATCGTCGTGACTTACGATCAAGCCTTCTGGCGCGCGGCAGGGGAATCGGGCAATGCCTTTGTCAGCCATGAACAAGTGGTGCTGGGCGAAATTTTCGATGCCTGCGATGCGACAGCTGAACATGCGGCATTGGGCGGATTTTTCGCCCTCTCGCCGCAGTTCCGCGCCTCGGTGCATCCGAGCAGCATGCCGATGCTGATATCGAGTCAACTGGTGCAAGTATTCGGTCCGCAAGCCGAGCATGGCGAACAGCACATGCAAGACTGGTCCACCGAAGCTTTCACCTGCAGCACGCTGGATATGACGCCGCTTGATGGCCATCCAGAATATGGCAACCCGCAACTGCGCCGTGCGCTATGGAGCAACAAACTTTTTCTCGGCAGCTCGGAAACCGCAGCTTATGGCGGCGGTTATATGGAAGGTGCACTGGAAGCGGCAGCGCGTATTCAACGCGCGCTTGCAATCGATGTTGACGCGGCGCAGCCAGCCAGCGGCAACGCTGCCTGTCTGACCCATTTCAACGCACAAGTGGCCGCGTTGCGGGTCGGCGCCATCGAGCGCTACCGCCAGCACTTGCAGCGCTATCTCGCCGCCCAAGCCAAGGAACAATTGACGCAGCGCGCCCTGCTCGACACCGTGGAGCAGGTATACAGCGAGGCGCTGGATCAACTCGGCGGACTGCCTTTCGATACCGCAGCCGTAGGCGTGCAGCGCGGCCGTTCCGACCTTACCCCGAGCGTGCTGGCGGCGTTCGATGGTTTCAACAGCGCGCTGCTGGAAGAAGTCGCGCAATTCAATCGCGGCTCCTGCGCGATCTCGAACTTCCCCAATGAGCACGACCTCAACCAGGACTACATCGAAACCATCGCACGCGATCTCGCCGCCGCTTGGCGCGAATTTGCGATCAACGTGAACGGCGTGCTGCTGCACAAGGGCAAGGCGCAAGTGACACTAGCTGAATGAATACGCCACTTGGATTTAATGAAGATCGTAAAAATAAAATCATGCTGAACGTAGCTCAATTATTGGCACCGCGACGCTTTTGGGACCCCTGCGAGCCGCCGAGTAGCGCAGCCAGGCCGGGGGCAGTCGGCGGATTCATGTTTGAGCGCGTGGGCGCGCAGCGGATCGCGCGAGTTCGAATCTGCCGCCCGGCGTGGCGAGCAACGCAGGGAAGTCGCCCAGCGGGCGACCGGCGAACCGGGGTGCCTTTTTCTTTGGTTACATTTCTTTTGGGCAAGCAAAAGAAAGTAGCCGCCCCGCCGGGGCGTGACCGGCCCAAATACATTCCGCGCACAGCGCGACCCCTAACAAGAACCTATACGATTCTCCATGGCCTTTTGAAATGACAGACTGGACTATCAACCGAGAGGCGCAACTCCCCTATTCCTCCGCGCGTTTCGGCCAAGCCAAAGTTTTCGTATTTCGCAAATGGTGCGAGATGGCAGTCGAGCGCCACGCATGCGCGCCCAGCGATCTTTCCGGGTCTTGCAAATACGGCAGCCTATTCATGAATCAAATCTTCGGCGGCTCGATCCGCGGTCACTACGAACATCAATACAACATGATCGAGGGACGCATCGTCGATCTCAGCCACGACGCCCTGGATGTCGGCAAGATCATCAACCCCTACCTGCATGAACCCGACTACTTCGCCATTCCGGAACGGCAGGACGCGCTGGATAACTGCCTGCCGCGCGTTGCCTGCTGGGTGGTGCAATTCCTCGCGGAGATTGCAGGCGAACACCTTCAAGAGGATTTAGCATGAGCGGATTTTTCATGGATTGGGATGGCAATTTGCGCAGCGTCGAAGAACCCGGTGGCGGCTATGTCTGCGAAGTCGATGCGCCGGCGCGCTATGTTGCAGTGATGAAAGGCAGCATGCTGGCGCATGAAGCCACGCTGTATAAAACCCTGGCCGATGTCGAAAAGGCGGGGATCAAGGCCACGCTGGTTCCCGCATCGCACCCCTGGGGTAGCCAGCGCGACGGATTTTAATGTGCTATTGAGGATCGTAAAAGTGTCTGCCCTGCATAACGTAGACCGACTGCTCGCGTTGAGACGCTTTTGGGGCCCCTGCGAGCCGCCGAGTAGCACAGCCGCGCCGGGGGCTGTCGGCGGATTCATGTTTGAGCGCGTGGCCGCGCAGCGGGTCGCGCGAGTTCGAATCCGACGCCCGGCGTGGCGAGCAACGCAGGGGAGTCGCCCAGCGGGCGACCGGCGAACCGGGGTGCCCTTCTTTTTGGTTAGCTTTTTCTTGGGCAAGCAAGAAAAAGTGACTGCCCCGCCGGGGCATGGCCGGCCCCAAACTAAATCGCGCGCAGGGCGACTCCTGACGGGGATTTATACGATTCTCAATAGGTTTGCCATGAACCCAGAAAAAAGCCATCTACGAAAAGGGGTAAACCGGCATTTCACCGCAAGGCGGCAGCTCGCAAAAGTTTTCATCGTTTTTTTTGTGCCTTTCGTGCTTTTCGTGGACAACCAATTTTTTAGGATCAACCAATCGCCATGAACACCGCACGCACACCGCCCACCCAGGATCTGACGCAGACTCATCCCGCGCTTGGCATCCTGCGCCTGGCGGCCCTATCCGCCAGCCCGGATTGGGCGCCGGATGACGAGACGCTGGATCTCATGTTCGAGCAAGTGGAAGCCGGCGCACTCAATGACATGACGCCGGCCGTGGTGTGGCCGGAACTGGTGCGCGGGCTGATGGCCCAGGCGCCCTCTAATATGTTGCGCGCCCTGTACGCCTGTGGCGCGCTCACTGAGGTATTGCCCGAGGTAGCGGCCTTGTTCGGCGTGCCGCAGATTGCCGACGATCCGCCGCAAGTCGACATCGGCCAGCATCTGCTACGTGTATTGGACGAAGCGGCGCGCTGCGATGCGCCGCTATGCGTGCGCTTCGCCGCGCTGGTGATGAATGTCGGCAAGGCGGACTCTCCGCCCGAGCATCTGCCGGTGCACTATCGCCACGTCGAGCGCGGCCGGCCGCGCATCGAGGCGATGTGCGAGCGCTTCGGTGTTCCCGATGACTGCCGCGAGCTGGCCTTGCTGGCGCTCGCCGAATGCGAGCGCGTGCACCGCGTATCGGAAGTGCGCGCCGGCCCGGTGGCGGCGATGCTGGAGCGCTTGGGGGCCTTCGACCAGCCGCAATGCTTCGCGCAATTGATGACGCTTTGCGCTTGCGATTATCGCGCCTATCCGGGGCGCACCACACAAGCCTATCCCAAGGCCGCCTTGCTGGACATCGCGCTAAAGGCATGCGCCGGCGTTGCTGAAACTGGGCACAGCGCCGACACCTTGCAAGAAGCCCGCGCCGTGGTGATCGCCGTCGCGTTTCGCTCGGAGCGTTGGTCGGATCGGGCGGAGTAAATAGGCAAATAAAAATGAACGGCATCGCTCCCCACCCGGCTGCGCAATGGGCGCTCGATATCGACTTCGATCCGGAACAGGTGGACTGCACCACCACCGTGGTGCTGAAGATCCTCGACAACAAGTGCAAGATGCTGCCCGGCGAAAAGGCAGCCGTAATGGCGATCTACGACGCCGTCAGGCACTGTAGCGCACCGCTGTTCGAGAGCGCGGTGCATGAAGCGATTAGCGCGGCGCGCCTGCACCCTGACCCTGCGGTGCTCGACACCATCCACCAACTCCGCGTGCAGGCCGAAGCGGCGATCCCCAAGCCAGTGATGAAGCGCTACAAGGCCTTCCTGCGCGACGGACTGTTCGGTTAAATGATGAAGAACTACATCCCGGAACTCAGCGAGCAGCGCATGGTCAGTCATGCCCCGGACTGGCCGGTCGATTTTGGAACGGACCGCGACTACATCTACTCCACCCTAAGAGCAGTTGAGCAGCGCTTCGGGCTGGAAGGCTTCCCCGGTTTCGCTCAGGAACAGATACCGGCCCGCGCGCTGATCAAGCAACTCATCGTGTGGTGGCGCACCCTTGAACCCGCCAACGAAATGCAGCAGCGTGCTTATGGCCGCCTTCCGGGCGCTATCCGGCTTATCGATACTTTTTCCACCTGGTTGATAGAGCACGCCGGCAAAGAACATCGGGATTGATACTAGCTTACCGGGCGATCTGTAGCGCCGGCATCCTTGCCGGCAACAAACTCGATCCTGAGAATCGACCTTCTGCTCTATCTCCTAGGTTGCCGGCTGGTAGCCGGCGCTACATGGCAGCGGCGCTTGCAAACATTGTCTTTGCGGACGACCAGCAAATTCAAGAGACGCGGCAAGGCGTGATATCGGCAGTATCGATCAGCACTTCTCCACGCTCGATCTTCAGCGGATATTCAGCGAGGGTGCACGGCTTGCCTTTAATGCAAGCGCCCGATGCGCCATCGAATTCCCAGTCGTGGTGAGCGCAGGTCAACACCGTTCCATTGAAGCGCGCATCGGCCAAGGGCTCGTTGGAATGCGGACACATGCCCTGGAAGGCGCGCGGCTGGCCATCCTGCGGCCATACGATCAAGACCAGCGTACGGTTGACCACCGCCACTTCATATTTACCTTTTCTTAATTCGTTTTCTTCACATGCCTTTGCAAACATCGCGCTTCCCTTTCGGAGTGTTTATATAGAAACCAGGCCGCCATGCATCTCAGGTGGAAATAAACACAAATTGTCCCGCCTTCAAATCCGGGTAGTTATCCCGTAGCGCTTGCGTGATTTTTCCGACTAGCCCCTTATCGCTCGCGGCGGATGGTCCGACAAAATCGGTGCCCTGGTGCCAGGTCTCAAAAAAGCAATGCAGGGTTTGGTCGTAGGACGCATCGGTGGGCGCGGTCTTGTCATGCAGCGCGGCGATCCCGCTTTTGTCGACTTCCAGGCGCCAATCCCGGTCATCGCCCACCGATCCCAACAGCGCCGAGACATCGGCGTTCGTCCATTCCAGATTCAAATCGATAGCCATGCCTTAATCCTTTCTTGCTTCAATCGCCACGATCCAGCCCATCTTCTTCGGCCAATTCCACGCCGGTCACGCACACATCGCCGTCGTCGATCACTAACGTAATCGGAGTCAATTGCTCACCCTTACAGGGCCCAATGAAGCAGTGCCCGGTGTCCAAGTCGAACTGGGCGCGATGATTGCCGCAGGTAAAGAAGTTGCCTTCCGCATCCATGAACTGTCCGTGCTCCGTATCCAAGCGACTGCCGGTATGGGGACAGACGTTTTCGAATCCAAAAAATCGAGTGCCCCTGCGCGAAATCACGATGGGCCAAGGTTTGCTTTCACCCGTCTCCGAACGCACAGCCAGCCAAAATCCTCGCGGCTGATCTTCGTCGATTTCGTTCGTGCGACAAATTGCAAATAGCTCGTTCATATTGGGTATCCCGTTTCAAGTGATGGATGGAAGACAATTTATTCTGGCTGATTGCGCATGAAATCCGCGGTCTTGAAGAAGGCTTGCTGCAACTCCGCGCGCAGCTCTGCCGCAAGCCCGATCTCCTGCATGGCGCGCAGCATGCACGCCATCCACTGATCGCGCTCGCTCACGCCTATGGCAAAGGGCATGTGGCGTTGACGTAAGAATGGCTGGCCAATGCGTTCGCTAAAAAGCTTGGGGCCGCCCATCCACTCGCTCAAGAACCAATACAGCTTGTTGCGCGATTCGCCCAGATCCTGCGGATGCAATTTGCGGACGCCGTAATAATCCGGATCCTCGTCCATCAGATCGTAAAACTTATCGACCAGTCCGCGCACGGCTTCCGCCCCGCCCAGCCGGTGAAAATGGGGATTTGCGTTGATGACTACAGTGTTCATGATGGCTGTCCCCTTAAGCTTCCGAATGGGCTTGTGCTGTAAGGTTTGTAGCAAACCTTACGTTTTACGAGCGGCTTAGGGAATAAAGCAGAATATGTACCAGCTATTGGTGAGGGCCGCGCAAATGGTAGGTCAAATTTGAAGGTTTCAGCGTGCCGTACCCAGCGTCGTGATCACAGAGAAAGTTAGGCTCAGTGAACCGGTGGAGAGTGAACCCTAGTTCAGCACGACGAAGCGATCCGCTAACGACATGATTTCGCAAGGGGCGCCGTGGACTGATCAACGCAACTCGCCCCAAGAAGCTCGATCAACTCCTGCGCGCCCAGAGGCTTGCTGAACAAGTAGCCTTGCATCTCGTCGCAACCATGCGCGCACAGGAAGTCGCGTTGCGCTTCCGTCTCGACGCCCTCTGCGATTACCGTGCGCTGGAGGCTATGCGCCATGGCGATGATGGCCGTGGCAATCGCGGCATCGTCGGCATTCTGCGGCAAGCCATCCACGAAAGATTTGTCGATCTTGATCTTGTCGAGGGGGAAACGCTTCAGATAGCTCAAGGAAGAATAGCCGGTGCCAAAGTCGTCGATGGCCAGGGTGACGCCGATTGCCTTGAGCGCGCCGAGCGTCGTGATTGCGCGTTCGGCATCCTTCATCAGCACGCTCTCGGTCACTTCAACTTCCAGCAGGCGCGCAGGGAGGCCCGATGCTTCCAGGGCCGCTTCCACTTTTTCGCGAACGTGGTCCTGGCTAATTTGACGTCCGGAAACATTCACCGCAACCCGTACCGGCAGGCCCGCTTTGTTCCATACGTTGGCATCGGTACACGCGGTGCGGAGAACCCATTCGCCGATGGCGCCGATCACCCCGATGTCTTCTGCCAAGGGGATGAATATCGTGGGGGAGATCATGCCACGGAGCGGATGCCGCCAACGCAGCAGTGCTTCGACCCCGATGACCTTGCCATTCTTGAGATCGACTTGGGGTTGATACTGGAGAAACAGTTCACCGCGTTCGAGCGCACGGCGCAGGTCGTTTTCCAGCTCCAACTTTTCCAGACCCGCATCGGTCAACTCGTCGACAAAGAACTGGTAACAGTTTCGCCCCATATCCTTCGCGCGGTACATGGCCGCGTCGGCGTTTTTCAATAGCGTGGTGATATCGTCGCCGTCCTGTGGGTAGAGGCTGATCCCAATACTCAAACTCGCCACAAGATCATGCCCTGCCAGCGTCATCGGCCGGCCCACCTCGGCCAACAAGCGGGCGGCAAGGAGCGCCGCGTCGGCCGGCTGACTAACATCCTGCAGGATCACGACGAATTCATCGCCGCCCATCCGGGCCACGGTGTCTTCTTCCCGCATGCAGGCGGCAAGACGCCGTGCAACCTCCTGCAACATCTGGTCGCCCACATCATGCCCCAAGGTATCGTTGACCACCTTGAACCGGTCCAGATCGACGAACAGCAGCGCCACGCCTTCATCATGCCTGTGCGCCCGAACCAGTGCCTGCTCCAGGCGATCGCGAAACAAGGTACGATTCGGCAGTCCCGTTAGCGCGTCATGGTGAGCCGCATACTCGAGCTTGTCCTGCGATGCCTTCAGCGTGGAAATGTCCGAAAAAACGCCAATATAATTGATGATCGCGTTGTTCTTGTCGCGCACTTCGCTCACATTGAGCCACTCGGGGTAGGCGACACCGTCCTTAGTGCGATTCCAGATTTCCCCCTGCCAGCGACCTGTGGCATTGAGGGCCTGCCACATAGCCTGGTAGAACGCATCCGTATGTCGTCCGGACTTGAGCATGCTCGGGGACTTGCCGATGGCTTCGGCTTCCGTGTAGCCAGTGATTCGTGTGAATGCATCGTTTACCGCTTCGATGCGCAAGTCGCGCCCTGCAATGATCACGCCCTCATTGGTGTTCTCGAACACGGATGCCGCCTGGCGCAATTGCTGCTCGGCAATCTTGTACTCGGTAATATCCTGCACTGTCCCAAACATGCGCGCAGGACGGCTATCGAGGTCGAGAGTAACTTCACCCCGTTCCTGTACCTCGCGCGTTGCTCCGTCGGGACGGACAATCCGGTGTTCGATCCGATAGGGCTTAGATCCATCCAGCGCATCCTTGACCGCCTGTTGGACGCGGTCCCGATCGTCAGGATGGATGACTTCGACAAATGCTTCATAAGTGGCGCCGAACCCTTCCGGTGACAACCCGAAGATGTGGTAGATTTCATCGGACCAATGCAGGTCGCCGTGAACAATGTCCCAGTCCCAGCTTCCCATCCTGGCAATACGCTGCGCCTCCGCGAGCCGCTCCTCGCTTTGGCGCAATGCGACCTCGACCTTCTTGCGCTCGGTAATGTCGCGATCCATCCCACGGTAGCCGCGAAGCGATCCAGCCGGGTCAAAGACTGGCACGCAATTGGTCTCCAACACCACCAGGTGCCCGTCCTTGTGCCGATTCGTATTTTCAATACTGAAACACGGGCAGCGGGACGCCACAACTTCCGCGAAAATCGCCTTCACCCGCTCCGCCTCAGCTGGCGGCATCAGATCGAAAGGCGTCCGGCCGAGGACATCTTCCGGCGCATAGCCAAGGACATCTTTCACCTTTGGGCTGACATAGGTGTAAGTGCCGCGCGTGTCCACTTCCCATACCCAATCGCTGCTCGATTCAACCAGATCTTTGAAGCGTGTGGCGTTGGCCTGTGCACGCTCAAGCGCTTCGCTCAAGCGCTGTGATTTTTCCCAGTTGAATATTCGAAGAATCTTGACGATGGCGAAAGCGGCCAGCACTGCGCAGATTGCGCGAAACAAATGGACCGGCGCATGGAAAGCATCGCGAAAAATGTCATGGTTAAGCCAGTTTGCCGGGAAGTAAGGCGCAGCCGGGACCACCAGCCCGCCAAACACGCCGTAGCCGATGAATGAAATACCCGCCAACGCAAAATAGCGTTTGACGCCCAGTTGCGCCAACTTGCTTTCTTCGGAACAGTAGTACAGGAAGAATCCGAAGCCCGTCAAAACCGCAGCGGGAAAACCAACGAGGTAACGCACCCAAATGCGGAGGTCTACCAAGGAATCGCCATGGATGATGCCCGCGAGCATTAATGCGCCGGCCAGCACGAGATAGATTGGACGGGATAAGAAGCGGCGTAGGTTGATGCGCGGCGGTGCATGGTCAACGGTGGCGAGGCGCACAATGCGACGCCCGAATTCCAGCAAGAACGCGAAAGCGCCGAGCAGGAGACCCAAGCTAAGCGTGTCCATGGCTTTTCCCGAGCCATGAATCAGCGCCCACATATCCAACCATTCGTGGGCTCCCAGTAGCAGACCGAAACCCGCCAGCAACCAGAGAATTCTGGACAAGGCGAAGGCGCTGTCCGGTCGGGGTTGGACAAGGATGGCGGCGCCGACCAATAACAGAGCAGCGCCAAATATAAGGAATACGATGTCCATTACCTGGAAATCTTTCTCGACGGCCAAAGGTAGTTTGGATCGGTGTGCCCGCAAGCCATCCGCATAGACCGCCCACGAACTGCCTCGGGGCTTAAGGCGGCTAAACAGAACTGTGGGTTGCTTGGGGGCACCGCTTCGATACAAGAGCAATATCGGACGAATATTCAATTGCTTGAGGTGCAGGAGTACCAGCAGACATCCTCAGAGGGGCGCTATCTCACCCCACCAACGCCACCGCCTTGATCTGCGCCCATACCTTGAGGCCCGGGCGCAGCTCCAGTTTGGTGGCGGAGCGCCGCGTGATGCGCGCGATCAGCGCGACACCGCCGGCGTTCAAGCGCACCAACTCCACCCCCCAATCTCCCACGCATGCCTGAACGCGCTGCTCACCTTGTCAATCTCTTCAGCGGCAACGCCGTATTCCTCAAAACGATTTTTCCACTCGCGCAGGACGCGCCAGACTTTATCGACGCTCGCCAGTGCCTTGTCGTGCGTGAGACCGAAACGGGCGACCCAGCCCATGGCGCTGGCGAGGATGGCCAACAGTTCTCCATGCGCAGGATGCTGGCGCGGTTTCAACCCGCTCCATAGCTAAAAGTCCGTTAAAATATACAATAAACTTGTTTTGCCTTTAATTAACAACATAACTGTTGAAGATATAAAACACTGCTATGATGTATATGAATATAAACTTTAATTGATTTTAGTATCGAATAACGGATATGAAACGACAACAAGCCCCTGCCCTATCACCTGAACTGGCCCAGCAACTCATCGCCCTCGGCCAGCGTTTGGCGCGCTTGCGCATTGCGCGGCGGATGCGCCAGGAAGATGCGGCGGCGCGCGCCGGCATATCGCGCAGTACGGCCGCGCTCATCGAAAAGGGGTCGGCTCGCTTGGCCATCGGACAAATCATTCGCTATCTCGACGCCATCGCGCCCGGAAAAACCTTGACGCGACTGCTGACCGAAGAAGACCCGGCAGTGACTGCGCTATCCGCATCAGAGCGGCGGCGCCGGGCACGCACGCTATCCGAAGCCGAATTGAAAGAACTCGAATTCTGATCGCGCCCCCAACATGAGTACGAATCCCATCAATCGCAAGTTGGCCGTTTTCATCCATCTGGACGATCAATTCGTTCCGGCCGGGCTCCTAGGCATAACGGAAGCCGGGACGGACGTGCTCGCGTCCGAGTTCAAATACGGCCTGCTGTATCTCGATCGCGGGAACGCCATCGAGGTCGATCCGGTCAGCCTTTCCATCCAAGACAAGGGCGCGATTCGCGGTAAGGCATTGCTGCCGGTCGAGGGGCTCACGCTGTTCGGCGGGATACGCGACGCCGCGCCCGATGCCTGGGGGCGCCGCGTAATCGAAGCCCGCCTGCAAGCGCCCATGAATAGCCTGCCGGAATCCACCTATCTGTTGCAGGCCGGCAGCCAACGCGTCGGTGCGCTCGATATCCGCCCAGCGCTGGACAGCCCGCCGATCACGATTCGCAATTCGGTGCATCGCCTCGAATATCTGATGGAAGCCGCCGACCGCATCGAACAGGGCCAAGCGATTCCGTCGCAACTGGAAGATATTTTCGATGCCGGCAGCAACTTGGGCGGCATGCGGCCGAAGGCCACCGTCGAGGACGATGACGGCACGTTGTGGCTCGCCAAATTTCCATCCCAGGGCGAACGCATGGATGTTCCCTGCATCGAAGCGGCCACCATGCGCCTCGCCGCCGAAGCCGGGCTGGACGTGCCGGCGGTAAAAACCGAAACCTTGCGTGGCAAGACCGTCATGATGATTCGTCGTTTCGACCGGGAATGGGTCGATGGCAAGCAACAGCGCCGGCATATGGTGAGCGCCCTGACCATGCTCGCTTGCGACGAGCGCGCATCGCGCGAAAAAAGCTATGGCGAAATCGCCGACGCGATTCGCGCCAGGAACGCGGGGCCGCTGATCAAAAGCGACAACCAGGAATTATTCGCGCGGATGGTTTTCAATATCCTCGTCACCAATGACGACGATCATCTGCGCAACCACGCATTCTTGTGGAACAGGAAAGTACAAGGCTGGGGCTTGTCGCCGCTCTACGACGTGATGCCGCGCCCGACCATGGCGACGGAGCGTTTTCTCCATCTTGGGGTGGGCCAGCAAGGCCGTCTGGCGACCCTGGATAATGCGCTATCGGGCTATTCACGCTTCGGCATCACGCTGCAAGATGCGCACGAAAATATTGATCGCGTGTGGCGTGCCGTGCGCGAGTGGAAGACCTACTTTGAAGGGTACGGCGTGCCCGGTGACGAGATCAAAAAGGTCGCGCCAGCGTTCAGACACATAGATGATGTGTTAACTCGATCACACACTTAATAAACTCACCCCACCAAGGCCACCGCCTTGATCTGCGCCCATACCTTCTGGCCCGGGTGCAAACCCAGTTTGGCGGCGGAGCGCCGCGTAATGCGCGCGATCAGCGCGACACCGCCGGCGTTCAAGCGCACCAAGGACAGCGCGGGGTGGGTGTCGTCGGCCAGTTGCTCGACGGTCGCGGGTAGCACGTTGAGGATGCTGCTGTCGAGATGGGTTCCCAAAGCAATGCTGATGTCGCGCGCGAGAATCCGCACGCGTACGTGCTGGCCAATTGGTAGCTTGTTGTCGCGCACCCACAAGTTGCCGCCGGTGAAGGCGACGCGCGCGAGATGCCACTCGGCGTCGAGCTCGGCGATCTCGCCTTCCAGCACCACGCCGGCGTCTTCGCCCAAACGAATCGGCAGATCGAGCCGCGCCAGGGTTTCGCCCAACGCGCCGCTGGCGAGTGCGCGCCCTTGTTCCAGAACCACCAAATGATCGGCTAAACGCGCCACTTCGTCCGGCGCGTGACTGACATAGATCAGCGGTATTTCCAGCTCGTCATGCAAGCGTTCCAGGTAGGGCAGGATTTCATTTTTGCGCTTGAGATCAAGCGCGGCCAGCGGTTCGTCCATGAGCAGAATGCGCGGACTGGCGGCGAGCGCGCGGGCAATGGCGACGCGCTGTTTCTCGCCGCCGGAAAGTTTGTGCGGCATGCGCTCGAGTAGCGGCGCGATGCCCAGCAGCTCCACCACGTGCTGCAACGAGGCTATTTTGGAATTTTCCGGGCGAGCACTCTTCGGCACGCGCCGCATGCCGTATTCCAGATTGCGACGGATAGTGAGATGCGGAAACAAGCTCGCCTCTTGAAACACATATCCCAAGGGCCGCTGATGCGTCGGCACAAACAGGCCGCGGCTATCGTCCTGCCACACCTCGCCATTTACGCTGAGATAGCCGCCGGGGGCATGCTCCAGTCCGGCGATGGCGCGCAGGCAGGTGGTCTTGCCCGAGCCCGATGCGCCGAACAGGGCGCTGACGCCGCGCCCCGGCAATTGCAAATCCACGTCGAGCGTGAAGCCGGGATGGGCGACGCGGAAGCGCGCGTGGATTATTTCAATGTTCTGCGGCATGTTTGCCATTGAAACCATAAAGCTTGAACCGCGAAGGACGCAAAGGTACGCGAAGGAAACACGAATGAGATCTCCTTTGCGTACCTTTGCGTCCTTTGCGGTGAAATATGTTGTTCAAATCCATCATTTTCGCCGCCCGTTCGGATTGAACACATACAGCAGCAACAACACCACAAAAGAAAACACCAGCATGCCCGCCGCGAGCCAGTGCGCTTGGGCGTATTCCAATGCTTCCACATGGTCGTAAATCTGCACCGACACCACGCGCGTCTTGCCCGGAATATTGCCGCCGATCATCAATACGACGCCGAACTCGCCCACGGTATGGGCGAAGCCGAGAATGCCGGCGGTGATAAGGCCGGGCCGCGCCAGCGGCAGCACCACCGTGAAAAAGGTATCCCACGGCCCGGCGCGCAGCGTCGCGGCAACTTCCAGCGGACGCTCGCCGATGGCGTCGAAGGCGTTTTGCAAGGGCTGCACCACGAAGGGCATGGAATACAGCACCGAACCGACCACCAAGCCCCAGAAGGTGAACGGCAGCACGCCAAGCCCGAGCGCTTGCGTGAACTGCCCGATGGGCCCCTGCGGTCCCATCGCCACCAGCAAATAAAAACCGATCACCGTCGGCGGCAGCACCAGCGGCAAGGCCACCAGGGCGCCCACCGGCGCCTTGAGCCAGGAGCGCGTGCGCGCCAGCCACCAGGCAATCGGCGTGCCGATGATAAATAGCAGCAGCGTGGTGACGGTGGCGAGGCGTAGGGTCAGCCAGATAGCGGAAAGCGCAGGATCAGAAATCGTAACCATAGGCACGAATAATACCTTTTGCCTTGGCGCTTTTGAGGAAGTTCATCAATGCAGCGGCGGCGGGATTGCCCTTGCCGGATGTCAGGATCACGGCGTCTTGGCGAATCGGGGCGTGAAGATTGCCGGGTACGACCCAGGCAGAACCGCCGCGCAACTTGCCGTCCTTCATCACTTGCGACAGTGCCACGAAGCCGAGTTCGGCATTGCCGCTGGCGATGAACTGATGGGTCTGGGCGATGTTTTCGCCTTGCACGAATTTGGTTTGTAGCGCGCTCAGCAGGCCGAGATTTTTGAGGACTTCGATGGCGGCAGCACCGTAAGGCGCGAGCTTGGGATTAGCGATGGCGAGGTGCGTGAAATGGCCTGCCTGCAATATCTCGCCCTTGCCGTCCACTACGTTTTTCTGCGCGCTCCACAGCGCGAGTTGGCCGATGGCGTAGGTGAAGTGCGTGCCGGGGACGGCTAAGCCTTCCCGTTCCAACTGCGTCGGGATCTTGTCGTCGGCGGAGAGCAAGACCTGAAACGGCGCGCCATTTTTAATCTGGGCGTAGAACTTTCCGGAGGAGCCGAAGGCCAGTTGCGCCTTGTGGCCGGTGTCCTGTTCAAAGGCGGCGGCGATGACTTGCATCGGCGCAGCGAAGTTGGCGGCGACCGCTACTTGGACTTCATCGGCGGAAGCCAAACCGGTGAAAAAAATTAGCAGTGAAAAAATAAATTTGCGCTGATGCACAGCAGAGTCCCTGTCGGCTTTTTACCATTGGTGATTATGCGGCAAATGGTTGGCGCGTGGGAGCAAGAAATCTTATCGCTAAACCGACTCCGCTGCGCGCGCCGCTCTGCCGCTGGCCATCGACAAAGCGCCCAACCCGCTCGCATCTTCCGGGCCAAAACATTGTTGGTAGTCGTCGCACACTTGGCAACTCGGCGCTTTGCACAAATTCACTTCGGCGCGATCGCACAACTGTTTATAGAAAAATTTCTTCCACTTCATATTGGCGACATTCTTGTCGTGCAGAGCAGTGAAATTCTGTTTCAGCAGATCGGACAGCGCATGCCGTCCCGTCAGCCCCATGTCCTGCCACAAATGATTGCCTCCGGTGCAGCCGGCGGCGATAGCATAGGCCAACCAAGACGCTTCCTCGCGCCCATGACTGCGATGCTCCAACAACAAGGCGAGCAAGTCGTGCATCTCTTCCTGGCGAAAAGCGGGACAGGGCGCATCGTTGTCGGACAAAACCGTCGCCGCGAACAATGCCGGCCATGCGCCGGGAAAATAGCGGTCCAGCAAGCAACGGAACTGCTGCTCGCTCAGGCCGAAAAACAGTGCCGGAAACGTGCCGCTGGCAAAAGCCGTGCACACTGCGCCGGCAAACGCTTGCGTCATCACATCCGCGGGATCGCGCGCATAATCCATCAATTGCCCGCGATTCATTGTGCTTTCAAGTCGCATACCGCTACCCTCGCTTCTATTCCGCGCTCATTTCGGCGTGCGTATAGCAATCCTTCGGGCAAATCTTGGAGCAGGCCTCGCAGCCGACGCAGTTCGTCTGGTTGGCGATGGTCATGACCTTGCGCTCGTATTCCTCGTCGTCATCGTCGTCGCTGCCCAGTACCACGGGGATGAACTCGCCGTCCTCGGTGACGCCCACGAGTTGCAGCACTTCGCGCCCGCATACCCGGAAGCAGCGGCCGCAGCCGATGCATTTTTCCTGATTGATCTCGCCGACAAATTTTGGCGTCCAAGTACGCCCATCGGGCATAGTGACCGTCGCGAAAGCCATGTTCCTCTCCTTAGCTGCCGGCAGCGGCCAGCTTCTTGCGCGCAGCGTCCAGACTTTCGAACGCGGCGACGGTCTGCTGCGCGACTTCCATCACTTTGTCCAGGCCGGTCGGCAGCTCTTCCGACAAGTCGTGTAGCGCCATGCGCGCATCCATGGCGCGCGCGTTGAGTTTTTTCACCTCGGCCTTGAGTGTTTCCTTGTCTTCCACGTTCGCTTTCCCTTCGATCTTTTTCATGCACGCGGCGAGAAACTGCTCCTGTTCCTCGTCTTCGATAATGTCCAGCCAATGCGGGACATCGACTTCCATACTATCTTCAAGGACTACAGACATGATGTGCTCCTTTCGATTTCAGCTACAACCGGGTGACGCCCGACGCCTGACGCCCGACGCCTGATTTTTCTAACCATACTTCGCCGCGTCGGAGAATTGATTCACCATCGCAACACCCGCCGCGACCTGTTTCTCGCCTTCTTCCGCGAGTTTTTCCATGCTCTCGAATCCAAAGCGGTGCACGTCGCGCAATTGTTTGTTGACCGCCACCAGGCGCCCGGCCAGCAGCACGATGCGGCCAAAGCCTTCATGCGACATTTTCATCATGGGCGACACCATGACGCCTGTCTGGCGCTCGATGGCCAGGCCGATGGCGTTGTAGTACAGCTCCACGCGCCACAGCACTTCCGGATCGGGATCGTCGATGATCGGCATTTGCCGGCGCTGCTCCTTGGTGACGATATAGGGCGCGAGCAGCGTGAGGTCGCTCTTGCCTTCCCAAGTCCCGTGCGTATCCTGGGCGCGCCACTGTTTGACTAATTCCTTCACGAACAGCGACTGCATCGGATCGGCGGCGGCTTCGGCCACTGCGGTTTCGGCATTAAGCATCTTGAACCTCTTCATCAAAATCGAACGTTTTTTTCTGGTCCTTGAGAACCGCCTTGCGCAACCAGGGGGGCGGCGTACCTTTCAGCACGCCTTGTAGTTTGATCAAAATCTCGTCGATCACTTCCGGTTGCTGCACCTTGATCGGGTGGATATTGCTGGCCACCACCCGCGCCGCACCCGAACCGCCAATCGCCGCCACATAAAGAATGGCGCAATCCTTGATGGCGTCCAGCTTGGGCGCGAGCTTGTCTTCGTTGCCGTCTTCCTGGAGGTCGCCCTCGAACTGGATCGCTTCCACGAAGCGCGAATCATCGGACGACACATCGTAGATCGCGATGTTCTTCGCCCAGCCGAAATGAGCGTCCACCCGTTTCATATCCTGTGTGCAAAACGCTACTTTCATATAACCTCCATTGGTAAAACTTTGATCCAAGCCGCTGTCAATGAGCCGCAGTCGACGCACAACTTCCACATTCCGCTCCATCCGCAACAGGTTGCCGCCAATCGTCCGGCGCAGGTTCGTGCGCCGCCGCCATGAACATATTGGCCACGGTAAAAATCAAGTCGCGCGTACCGCGATATCCCACCGTCACTTGATGCGCCGCACCCAGGCGGTCGAACATGGGAATGCCCATGCGCAAGAACGGAATATTCAGGCGCTCCGCCATCTGCCGGCCGTGCGAATGCGTGATCAGCATGTCGCAGCCCTGTGCGCGCAATTCCAAATCTTCCAGATCGCCGATCAGCACTTCCTGCGCCGGTAATTTTTCCAGTAGCGGCGAATGCGTGGTGGTCACCACCGCGGCGAGTTCCGCGCCGATGCCGACCAACAAATGGCCAATGGCGCTCAACATCTCCGGCTCCGCGCCAATGGCGATTTTCTTGCCGCCGATGTAGAAGTGCGCATCCAGCATGGCGTCCACCAACTGGCTGCGCTGGCGGCGATATTTGTTCGGCGCCGCGCGCCCGGATTTCTGCGCCAGCAGGCTCATCAGCTGATCGTTAGCATCCAGTCCGGTCAGGCTTTCCAGCACTTGGAACGGCACGCCGCATTTGTCCTGCAAAGTCTGCGCAGCCTCGCGCATGTGTTCGCCGATGGCGATAGTAAATTCGGAGGCCCCGGTGCTGCGCAGTTCCGCCAGCGTGGTGCCGCCCAAGGTCGTGGGGCTGAAGTTATCCGGCACATGGCCGTCCATGGAGCCGGACAAATCCGGCAGGATGATCGGCTTGAGGCCGAAGGCTTCCACCAGTTCGCGAATTTCTTCGATGTCGCCCGGCGTGAGGTTGCTGCCGGCTAATACGTTCACCTGTCCGGCAATCTTCTCGCCCGGCTCGGCCAGTTCCTGCACGATCTTGGTCACGGCCTTGGCCCAGCCGTCCTGAAACGCGCCCACATAATCCGGCGTCGACACATACACCAGCGCCAACTCATCCAGCTCGGGGTGCTTCTTGCGAATCGCGGCCAGATAGCCATCCACATCGTCGCCTTTGGTTTCCGTGAGACCGGTGGAAGCAATGCCGATGATGGCCGGATTGGCGCGCTTGTGGATGTTGAGGATGGCCTGCTCGACGTTTTCCATGCCGCCCATGATGGTGGTCGCCTCGTTCATGGCCGTGGTCTGCATCGGCACCGCTTCCTTGAAGTGGCGCACGAACAGCACTAGGCCGAAGGCGGTGCAGCCTTGCGAGCCGTGCAGCGTCGGCATGCAGTTGTTCAAGCCCATGAAGGCCAGCGCCGCGCCGATCGGCTGGCTCATCTTGAGCGGATTGACCGCGCAGGATTTTTTTACATGAGTGACGTTGGCCATGTTAAGTCCCGAGGACTGAGGTCTGAGGACTGAGACCACCAAGGACTGAGGGCTCAGGACTGAGGGCTGAGGGTGTGGTGGTTTTACTCAGTCCTGAGTCCTCAGCACTCGGCACTGAATTTGTTTCCCATGGAGCGGGACGCCGCACCTGTTCCCAAATCGGATTGGTCAGCGCCTTGTCGATTTCCTGCACCAGCTTCACCATGCCGCTATAGCCGGCGTAGGCGTGATGCCGTTCCTGATTGATGTCGAGCCAGGGCATCTTGGCCTTGAGCGCGATGAACTGCGAGCGCCCGCCGGAGAGCATGATCTCGGCTTGCGCATCCTTGAGCATTTTGTACATTTCGCGCGGCGTCATGTCGTCGATCATGTGCGCGTCTTCGCCCATCAGTTCCTTGATTTTCTGCTTGTCTTCGAGGGTGGATTTCTTCACGCTGGTGCCGACGATTTCCATGCCGACTTCCTGCAGCGCGGACACCACCGACCAGGATTTCACGCCGCCGGTGATGAGCAGCACCTTCACGCCTTGCAGGCGATCTTTGTAGGGTTCCATGGCCTGCCAGAACGTCGCTTCTTCACGCTGGATAATGGCTTCGGTGCGCTCCAGCAGATCCGCCGGCGCGCCCTTCTCCACCAGCAGCTTGGCGATGCTGCGCAGCGATTCATTCATGTCGGTGATGCCGTAGAACGAGCCTTCGAAGAACGGAATTTGATAGCGCTCGTCCATCTTGCGCGCGATGTTGATCATGGCCTTGGAACACACCATCATCGCCGCCTTGGCGCGATGGCTGTAAGCGACTTCTTGATATTTCGCGTCGCCGGAAATGCAGGACAGGATGCGCACGCCCATTTCGTCCAGCAGCGGCTTGACCTGCCACAGCTCGCCGGCCAGATTGTATTCGCCGATGATGTTGATGTCGTAAGGTGTCGTGTATTCCGGCTCCGCAGTACCGATCACGTGATCCAGCAGCGCCTCACCGGCGAGCTTGTTGCCGAGGTTCTTGTTGCCCACGAAGCCGGGCGCATTGATCGGGATGATAGGCTTGCCGAATTTTTCGCTAGCCGCCTTGCATACCGCCTCGATGTCGTCGCCGATCAGGGCGGTGACGCAGGTCTGATACACGAACACCGCCGGCGGATCGTACTTGTCGAGAATTTCTTTCACGGATTTAAACAGCCGCTTTTCGCCGCCGTACACCACATCCAGTTCGTTGATGTCGGTGGTAAAGCCGGTGCGATACAGCCTGGAGTCGGAGGATTTGGCGCCGCGGTTGTCCCAGGAGTTGCCCTCGCAAGCAATCGGGCCGTGCACCAGATGCGCCACGTCGGTAATCGGTTGCAGCGCGATCTTGGCGCCGTCGAAGGCGCAACCGCCGGCCGCAGCACCCGGCTGCAATTGCTTGGTACAACCCTTCTTGCGCTCCTTCTCGCCCTTCGCCTGGTTCTTGCCGCAGGCGGGTTCGTCGAAGACTTCCTGAACTTTTTTCGACAGTGCATCCATGGCTTCTCTCCGTGAGGCGTTAGGGGTTAGGCGTGAGGCGTGGTGAGGGGTTGGCCGTTACGCCTTACCCCTATCGCCTCACCCCTCACCGCGCTAGCGAATAATGTCGTAGCTGTAGTCGGTCTTCGCCGGGACAATCGTGTTCTTGTCCATTTCATCGAAGATTTTGTCCAACAACCACACCAGCACGTTCATCGTTCCTTGATAGCCCCACACCGGATAACGGTGGTGATGGTGGCGATCGAACACCGGGAAGCCGATGCGGATCAGCGGCGTGCCGGTATCGCGCTCCAAGTACTTGCCGTAGGTGTTGCCGATGAGGAAATCCACCGGCTCCGTGAACAACAGCGAACGCATGTGCCACAAGTCTTTGCCGGCGTAGGCATGACAGTTTTTACCGAAAGGCGAGCTTGCGAACAGCGCCTCCATTTGGGCTTGCCACTCCTTGCCGCCGTTGGTGGAGAGCACATGCACCGGCTCAGCACCGAGTTCCAACAAGAATCCGGCCAGCCCCAAGCACAGATCCGGGTCGCCGTAGATGGCGAACTTCTTGCCATGAATGTGTGCGCTGGAATCGGCAACCGCATCCACTAAGCGGCCGCGCTCTTTAGTCAGCGCATCAGGAATCGGCTTGCCGCTGAGGCGCGAGATTTCCATCAGGAACTTGTCGGTCGCAGCCACACCCACCGGGTGATTTAAAGCCACGGTTTCCTGGCCGGTTTTGCCGATATATTCCATGGTCTTCTCGGTGCAGTATTGCTGCATCGAGATGGTGGCTTTGGCGTTGATCGCGGCCTTGGCGTCATCCAGCGTGGTGCCGCCGTCGTACATGCGGAATTCGCCATCGGCCGGGGTGTCCCACACTTCGCTGTTGTCCGCGAGAATGGTGTGTTCCACGCCCATCAGGTCGAATATGCGCTTGATCTCGCGCAAGTTGCCGACGGTGTAGCCGTCGAAACCGCCGATGAAGTTGAGCTTCTCGTTGGGCGTGCGTTCCTTGCCTTCCCAGAAGTAGCTGACGATGCCCTTGAGCGCGTTGTCGTAGCCTGTGATGTGGCTGCCGACGAAAGCCGGGGTGTGCGCGTAAGGCACGGGGAAATCTTCCGGCACGCTGCCCTTGCTGCGCGCCGTTGAAATAAAGCCGTTGAGGTCATCGCCGATCACTTCTGCCATACAGGTGGTGGAGACCGCGATCATTTTCGGCTTGTACATGGCATGGGTGTTAGCCAAACCGTCGATCATGTTGTTCAAGCCGCCGAACACTGCCGCGTCTTCCGTCATGGACGAAGACACGCAGGAAGATGGCTCTTTGAAATGGCGGCTGAAGTGGCTGCGATAGTAAGCGACGCAACCTTGCGATCCGTGCACGAAGGGCATGGTGCCTTCGAAGCCGACGGCGGCGAACACCGCGCCCAGCGGCTGGCAAGCCTTGGCCGGATTGACGGTCAACGAATCGCGTTCAAAGTTCTTCTCGCGGTATTCCCAGGTCTTGGTCCACTCGCGAATTTCCTCGATCTTTTCATCGGGATGGGCGTTCTCGAAATTCTTGCGCTTGTTTTCGAACATCTCGATGTATTCCGGACCGCGGAATAGGTTGAAATGGTCGATGACGTTATCTACATTCTGGCTCATGCTATTTCTCCTAAAATTCTGTGAGGTGTAAGGTGTGAGGTGTGAGGCGGAAAGCCGGGGTTTTACCCCTGACTCCTCACCCCTCACCCCTCACGGAACCGTTACTTCCAAGGCGCCTTGGTCAGGCCCCAAACTGGGTTATTGATTGCCATGTCCATGTCGCGGGCGAAGATGGCAAAGCCGTCGTAACCGTGATACGGACCCGAGTAATCCCAAGAGTGCATCTGCCGGAACGGCACGCCCATTTTCTGGAACACGTACTTTTCCTTGATGCCGGAGCCGACCAGGTCGGGCTGGATCTTCTCCACGAACTTCTCGAATTCGAAGCCGGTCACGTCGTCATAGATCAAGGTGCCGTCTTTGACATAGTGCGTGGTGCGCTGGTAGTCGTCGTTGTGGCCGAACTCGTAGCCGGTGCCGACCACGTTCATGCCCAGATCCTCATACGCACCGATCACGTGGCGCGGGCGCAGGCCGCCGACAAACAGCATCACGGTCTTGCCTTCCAGGCGCGGCTTGTACTTGGCAACCACTGCATCCATCATCTTGCGGTACTTGGCGATGACGCGCTCGGCGCCTTCCTTGATCTTGTCGTCAAAGTGGCCGGCAATTTCACGCAAGCTGGCTTCGATCTTGGATGGCCCGAAGAAGTTGTATTCGACCCAGGGAATGCCGTACTTCTCTTCCATGTGGCGGCTGATGTAGTTCATCGAACGGTAGCAGTGCAGCACGTTGAGTTTAGCCCGTGGCGTGTTCTCCAGCTCCGCGATGGAGCCGTCGCCGGACCATTGCGCGATCACGCGCAGGCCCATTTCTTCCAGCAGGATTCTAGATGCCCAGGCATCGCCGCCGATGTTGTAGTCGCCGATGATGGCCACGTCGTAGGGTGAGCTTTCGAAGGGAGCGGGTTTGTCGCCCATCTTGTCGAACACCCAGTCGCGGATGGTGTCGTTGGCGATGTGGTGGCCGAGCGACTGGGACACGCCGCGGAAACCTTCGCAGCGTACCGGCACGATGGTCTTATTGTTGTACTCTTTGGATTTCTTCTTCGACACCGCTTCGATGTCGTCGCCGATCAGGCCGATCGGGCACTCGGACTGCACGGTGATGCCCTTGTTCAGCGGAAACAAGACTTCGATCTCGTCCATGATTTTTTCGAGCTTCTTGTCGCCGCCGAAAACGATGTCCTTCTCCTGGAAATCGGAGGTGAACTGCATGGTGACAAAGGTATCCACGCCGGTGGTGCCGATGTAGTAGTTGCGGCGCGCAGCCCAGGAATACTGGCCGCAGCCGACCGGGCCATGGCTGATGTGGATCATGTCCTTGATCGGGCCCCACACCACGCCTTTGGAGCCGGCATAGGCGCAACCGCGAATCGTCATCACGCCCGGGATGGACTTGACGTTGGACTTCACTCCGCAATCCGGTTTGCCTTCCTCGAAGGTGCCCAGGTGCTTGGCGCGCCGCTTGGCGGTTTTGTCCGGATAGACTTCCAGCACCTCTTTGATGAGGTCCTGATTTCTCTCTTTAACTTGCTCAACTGTAAGGCTCATTTCGCCCTCCTAATTTAAAGTGGTCACTAAAACACCGGCACCCCGGTTCCCCGGGAAAACTCTGCGAAGCGCACCGTTGGTGAAGCCGGCGATGCCCTTGGCAGAGGTCTCCCTCTGTTGAGTCCGCCGCCCTTGTATCGTGAAGGCGCGCAGGCGGCGGGGCTCAATTACGCAGCGGCTGCTTCTGCTGCGATTTCCGCAGCGGTCTTGCCGACGATAGATTCGTCAATCTGTTTCATGATGCCGTGCTCCATCAACATGTCTTCCAGCTCGTCCATGGTGATCGGGGTCGGGATCGTGCCGTTGCCGGCGTTGTTGTGAATCTTCTGCGCCAGGTCACGGTACTCTTGGGCCTGTTTGGAATCAGGTGCGTATTCCAGCACCGTCATCCGACGCAGTTCGGCGTGTTGCACCACGTTGTCGCGCGGTACGAAGTGGATCAGCTTGGTGCCCAATTTGCCGGCCAGGGATTCAGCCAGTTCCAATTCCTTGTCGGTCTGGCGCTCGTTGCACACCAAACCGCCCAGACGCACGCCGCCGGAGTTGGCGTACTTCAGAATGCCCTTGGAGATGTTGTTGGCTGCATACATGGCCATCATCTCGCCGGACATCACGATGTAGATTTCCTGTGCCTTGTTCTCGCGAATTGGCATGGCGAAACCGCCGCACACCACGTCACCCAAAACGTCATAAGAGACGTAGTCGATGCCGTCGTAAGCGCCTTCTTCTTCCAGGAAGTTGATGGAAGTGATCACGCCGCGGCCGGCACAACCAACGCCGGGTTCTGGTCCACCGGACTCAACGCACTTGATGTCCTTGTAACCGATCTTCATCACGTCCTCGAGCTCGAGGTCTTCCACGCTGCCGGCTTCGGCGGCCAGGCTGAGGATGGTGTCCTGGGCCTTAGCGTGCAGAATCAGACGGGTGGAGTCGGCCTTGGGATCGCAGCCGACGATGAGGATTTTCTGCCCCAAGTCAGCCAGCGCAGCCAGCGTATTTTGCGAAGTGGTGGATTTACCAATGCCACCTTTGCCGTAAAAAGCGATTTGCCTTAATTTGTTCTCAGACATTTGATTCTCCTAAAGTTAAAAAATTCGTAACCGATTCGCTTAGGCAGCAAGCACTCCGCCGATTCAGAAGTTTCTGCGCACCGTTTGTTTTTCTTCTTATCGTGTACGGATCCGGCAAAACTTTTACTGCACACTTGCTACTGAGCAACGACCGTGCCACCCTCGGATAAATCGTTTAACCAGATGTTTTTATGGCGTTATTCGTGCTTACGACGCGGCATTTCGGCTTGTTGCAAATGCGACAAACGGGGAAAGCGCATGTAGAAAAGGGGACAAGCCGGGGAAGTGCAAAAGGCATGGCTAACCGCCAAGACGCCAAGGTCGCCAAGAAAACCATTTTCACCACAGAGATCACAGAGAAAAGCAAATCCGGAATCTCTGTGATCTCTGTGGTAAGGATTTTTGCTTTTCTTGGCGACCTTGGCGTCTTGGCGGTTCGGACTGCTTTTTCTTGGATCAATACACAGACAGCGCCTGCGGCAAGTCGGATAGGCGATATTGGCCGCTGCGCACGGCCTTGGCGAGATGGGTCAAGGTGACGCGCCCGAGATAGGCGAGCATTTCCCGTTTCAGCGGCTGCCACTGGCGATGCATGGGACAGGCGGTCTCGTCGCCACACGCCTTGAGCCCCAACAGGCACTCGCGATCGACGCGATGGCCTTCCGTCAGCAGAACGATCTGCAACAGATTGGTCTGTGCCGCGCCGTCGCGCAAATTGAAACCGCCATAGCGGCCTCGGCTCGAATCCAACAATTGCTGCCGGCTCAAGTTTTGCAGAATCTTGGCCAGATAAGCCGGCGGCACGCCCAAGCTGCGCGCGATTTCCCGATTCAGCACCGCGCGGCCGTTGGGCTGGGTGGCCAGGTAGATCAGCGCCTGGATGGCGTATTGGCTGGTGCGGGAGAACAGCATGGCGACCTCGATGGTGTGTATCTCAAGCAAAGCAACGCTTGTGCCACGCCCATGAATCGCGCTGCTTCAGCCTAAAAAGGCGTTTTT
The DNA here is from genome assembly GCA_021812385.1 of Pseudomonadota bacterium. GTDB lineage: Bacteria > Pseudomonadota > Gammaproteobacteria > Burkholderiales > Thiobacteraceae > RBG-16-58-11. The sequence continues at coordinate 69,953 of JAKANO010000010.1, forward strand.
TCAGGCGCCACCATGTCCGCCGAAACAACGGCCACACCTTTTGTCGCAAACCATACATCCACTCCCAGCTTGTCCGACAAAAGACAAGGCTTGCTTGCGCCAAACCACGTGCAGACGTGAGTTTGCGCACTCGGAACAGTTCTTGCTCTATGACTTGCATACACATCTCACTCGGGAGAAAACGATGCAAATTGGCGTAGAGACTTCAAAGGCGGTAGACAACAAACGCTTGTTCGTGGTGGCCAATGACGACATCACGCGCATGGCGCTGCAATTCATGTTGCACGATGAAAACGAAACCCATGATCTGGCCAGCTTGGAAGCGGCATTCGACAAGAGCACCGAATGGAAGCCCGATCTGCTGCTATTGGGCATCGACGTCGTGAGCGAGCGCGGCATCGATGTGTTGGCGCAGGTCAAGTCGCGCTTGGCCGACACCAAGATTCTGCTGGTGGCGGAGAGCCGCGACGATCCGTTGGTGACATCCTGCCAAAGCGCGGGCATCGACGGCTTGCTGCTGAAGCCGCTGACGGTGGAAGACGTGCGTAGAAAGGTGGATGGATTATTGGGGCGCAAGCGTGCGCCGATTCAAATTCATGCGCTATGACATTGCAAGCGGTCTGCGCTTGCGCAAAGGCCAAGCGCTATATCGGGTGATCGACGGTGACGATCGCGTTACGGCCAGCGCTCGCTGAACAATGCGCGCAACTCGCGATGACGCGCTCCAACGCGCACTCGGTGCTTATCTTGGCTTCGCCATTGGCGATGCCTTAGGCGCAACGGTTGAATATATGACGCCCAGTGAAATACAGGATACACACGGCATGCATCGCGATATCGTCGGTGGTGGCTGGCTCAAGCTCAAGCCGGGCCAGGTCACCGACGACACGCAGATGGCGCTGGTGCTGGGGCAGGCCATTATCGACAGCGGCGGCTGGAACGCGGCTGCCGCCGCCGATGCCTTCGTCGATTGGCTCAAGTCCAAGCCGATCGATGTCGGCAACACCTGCCGCCGCGGCATTCAACGCTACATGACGGATGGCACGTTGACGGGGCCGCCCAACGAAGGCGATGCCGGCAACGGCGCCTGCATGCGCAATCTGCCGCTGGCATTGGCGACGCTGAACGACGACGACGCGTTCGCCCGCGCGAGCTTGGAGCAATGTCATCTTACCCATCATCACCCGCTGTCGGATGCTGCGACCCTGGCGCTTGGCCGAATGACGCACAGCCTGCTGCGCGGCGGCGGCATCAAGGCGTGCCGCAGCGAAGCAAACCGCCTGCTCGACGCGCATGCGGAATTTCGCTTCGAGCCCTATCCGAAGCGCGCATCGGGCTACATCGTCGAGTCGGTGCAGACTGTCCTCTACCATTTCTTTCGCACCGATAGTTTCGAATCCTGCATCACCGCAGTGGTTAACTGCGGCGAGGACGCCGACACCAACGGCGCCCTGGCCGGCATGCTGGCTGGCGCGGCCTATGGAGTCGATGACATTCCCCATTATTGGCTGAAGAAGCTGGACAAGAAGATCAAGGCACGCATCGAGGATCAGACCGAAGCGCTGCTCCTGCTGGCGCAGAAAGCGCAGCGCGGCGCACCATGACAACCCTCAATTTTTACGAGAAGCCGGGCTGCGCCAACAACGCGCGGCAAAAGCGCATGCTGCTCGATGCCGGACATGAAGTCATCGCGCACGATTTATTAAGCGAGCCGTGGACCGCGCAGCGCCTGCTGGATTTTTTTCATGGCCTGCCGGTTGCCGATTGGTTCAACCGCGCCGCGCCCGAAGTGAAATCCGGCGCAATCGATGCGGCCTGCATCGATGCCGATGCGGCGTTAGCTATGATGCTAAATAACCCGCTGCTGATACGACGTCCCTTGATCGAAACAGCGCAATGGAAACTGGTGGGATTCGACGCGGAGCAAATCGAACAATACTTGGGTGTTGTCGGTATCGGCGCGACAGCGCCCTGCCCCAGCGCCCATGCCAGCGCCGAGAAAACCGCCCAGAAAACCGAAGGTGACAAGATGCGCGCACAAGTCGCGCTCGCCTACCACGAGCGCACCAAACATCGGCCGGAGCGCTATGCCGCTGGCCCGGAAACCTTGGACTGGAGCAGTCAGCCGGATCCGTTTCGCACCTTCAAAGGCAGTCCCGTCATTCAACTGCCGTTGTGCGGCGGCCGCATGGCACAGGCTTTCGACGGTGCGCAACAAGCAGCGCTATCTCTCGATGCGCTGGGTGCTCTGCTGGAATTGTCGCTGGGGCTTTCCGCCTGGAAGGAATACGGGCCGGATCGCTGGGCGCTGCGCTGCAATCCCTCCAGCGGCAATCTGCATCCGACCGAAGCCTATGCGATTGCGCGCGGCGTGCAGGGACTGGACGACGGCCTGTACCACTATGCCAGCCGCAGCCACGCCCTGGAACTGCGCTGCCGTTCCAGCGCCGCACAGCCGCCCGGCCTATGGATCGGCCTGACCTCCATCCACTGGCGCGAGGCCTGGAAATACGGCGAGCGCGCCTTCCGTTATTGCCAGCTCGATGTCGGCCACGCGCTGGCCGCGCTGCGCTACGCCGCCGGCCTGCTGGGATGGCAATTGCGCTTGGTGGATAGCTGCAACAGCCAGCGCATGGCGCAGCTATTAGGCACCGCACGCGATCAGGATTTTGCCGGCGCAGAGCGCGAAGAGCCGGACCTGCTGGTGCAAATCGTCGGCCCGGCCCAGCCGCAGGCGCTACTCGAATCCGCACCCTGGCCCTCACCCTGGGAAGACGCCCACAGCCACTGGACAGGACAGGCAAACATCCTCGACCCCTATCCCATGTATCACTGGCCGGTGATCGACGAAGTCGCCACGGCCACCGCCAGCGACCATGACAAAGCAACATTGGCGCTGCCGCGCGATTACCCGCCGGGCACTTCCGCCAGCCGCTTGCCCGCACCCGAGGTCATCATGGGCCGACGCAGCGCGCAGCGCTTCGACCCACAGTTCACCATGACGGCGGCGGACTTCTACCACCTGCTCGATAGCCTGCTGCCGCGCGCGCAAGCGCCCCAGCTTATCCCTTGGGATGTGTGGGACTACGCGCCGCAAGTGCATCCGGTCATTTTCGTACATCGCGTAGAAGATGTGCCCGCCGGGCTTTACATACTGGTGCGCGAAGCGGCGGCGGAAGCGCGCTTGCGTGCGGCCATGAGCGACGAATTCGCATGGCAACGCGTGGAAGGCTGCCCCGCGCACCTGCCGCTATTCCGCCTGCAAGCGGGCAAGTGGAACAAAGTCGCACGCGCCGTGAGCTGCCATCAAGCGATCGCCGGCGACAGCTGTTTCGCGCTGGGCATGCTGGCCGAATTCGAATCGAGCGTGCAACAAGACGCCTGGCGCTATCGCCAACTGCATTGGGAAGCCGGCCTGCTCGGTCACGTGCTGTACCTGGAAGCGGAAACCCTGGCGTTGCGCGGCACCGGCATCGGCTGTTTTCTCGACGATGCGTTCCACGAGTTGCTGGGATTGCGCGGAAAAACCTTTCAGTCGCTGTATCACTTCACCGTGGGCCGCGCGATTACCGACGAACGCATCACGACACAGCCGCCGTATGCCGAGCGCGATTTGCCTTTTGATTGACGACCTAGCTAACAGAGAAACCATCATGACCGCCAATAAGTCCTTCCGCCGTATCGACGCGGCTAGCGCAAGCCAACTACTCACCCGCGACAATGTCCTGATCTTGGACTCGCGCGATCCGGCCAGCTTCAACCTCGCGCACATCGCCAACGCGCGCCGCTTGTCCAGCGAAAACCTGGACGCCACCCTGCTCGGCACGCCGAAGACCGCGACGATTCTGCTGTACTGTTATCACGGCAACGCCAGCCAAATCTACGGGCAAATGTTCACGGACTTCGGTTTCGCGGAAGTTTACAGCCTGGATGGCGGGTTCGCGTCATGGCAACGCGCGCAAAATAAAAATACGCCGCCCAAACTCAGCCCGCGACTCGCGCAATGGCTTTTGGAACACGGCTATCCGATAGACGATCTTGACGCGATCGCCGAGCACGGCATGACGCCCCTGATGCGCGCCGGCAAATTGGGCGACATTGGCATCATCTTCGAACTACTCCAGGCCGGGGCGACACTCGATACCACCAACAGCGACGGCAACAACGCACTATGGCTGGCCTGCGTGGGCGGGGATCTGGAAACAATCGATATATTGCTTCGTGCCGGGATCGCCCTGGACCATCAAAACGATAACGGCGCCAGCTGCCTGATGTACGCCGCCTCGACCGGCAAACATGCGGTGGTGGAAAAGCTGCTGACCTTAGGCGCGGATCCGACACTCAGGACGCTCGACGATTTCAGCGCTTTGGATATGGCTTCGACTGTCGAATGTTTACGCTTGCTGCGCCGAGTGGAACAGGAATTAGTGCAACGCGTATAGATACTATGATCCACGCTGGCTAGCCTAGCGCTGCTCTTCCCACAGTATATCCGCGCAATAAACACACGGCTGCCCCACCCCATTCCTCAGCATGATGGACAGCGTGATGCACATGCGCGCATCGGTGATGGAGAGATAGGGTCGGCTGACTTGCACCTGCCCCGGCTCCGCGATCGCGCGCTGGAAGTATGGCCGCCGGGACCAGATGGCATCGTCGGCATTGGCCACTGGCAGAAATCGCAGGTCGGCATCCAACGCCGGCTTGGGCGCTTCAATGTTGCTCCCCAATTGCCGGCCAGCGCCATCCAGCAAATAGCAGCGCAATACGTTGGACAATTCCAGCATGGGCAACGAGGCTTCCCGGGCATCCTGGTCGAACACCGCTACGCCCGCACAGTGGCGGAACGCCGTGATATACGGCTCCAACAGGGCGTGATTATGCTCGCGGCGCTGGGTGGATATCTCCATGTGGCGGCCGCATAGATTGCCCAATGGCGAATCGCACATATGCCACTGCACCAACGATGGATTGGGCCGGCCAAACAGATAGCCCTGCGCGAAATCCACGCCCGCGTCGAGCGCGATCATGGCGTCCTCTTCATCTTCGATACCCTCGATCAGCGTCAGGCATCCGGCTTCATGCAGCAAGGCCACTAGGTTCGGCAATACGCGCCGGACTTTGCTGCTGCTACGCGCCTGAACCAGCGAGGAGCGGTCGATCTTGACGATCTGCGGTTGCACGCTCCAAATGCGCTCGAAATTGGAATGCCCGGCGCCGAAATCGTCGATGGCGACCAGGCAGCCCAGGTCGCGGTAATAGTTCATGGCTTCCGCGAGCAAGGCTTCGTCTTGAATATCGTTTTCGATCAGCTCGATCACGACGCGATGCGGCGGCAAGCCATGCCGCGCCAGCATGGCTTGGAAATAATCGCCATAGGTGTGGCCGCTCATGGCGACGCGTGCATTTACGTTGAGGAACAGCCAGGGCTTTTGCTGGCTTGCGGCGACAAAGTTGCGCACGTGCAGATTGCGCGCCAACCGATCCAGGAACACGATCTCGTCGTCGGCCTCAACCGAGTCGAACAAGAGATTGGGCGCCAGCGCTTGGCCACTGAGGCTGCGTGGCCTGAGCAAGCCCTCGTAGCCGACCACGCGATGATGCGCCAAGCTGATGATGGGTTGAAAATGGCTGTGCAAGCTTAGATTGCGGAATCGTCCGCTGACGCCATCGGCGCCGCTGACGGTCGCGGCCTCGATGCTCTCCAAGGAAAAATCGCGCATTGCAGGGACTAGGTATAAATCATTCATGACAGGCCATTCCGTTCTGCAGGTAATTCTTTAACGGCATCTCTAAACGCTTCTACAGCATGTACTTTAGGACGCACCAAAGTAGTTTGAGGCGCACCAGAATGGCGCATTCACGTTTCAGTTTTATTACGATGACCTGCATCATCGTGGCACGCCGTCACTAGATTCTGGCGCAATACCGCCATGCCGGAGCGCACGAAACCATTGCATTCATAAAAGCGTAACGCATCTGTATTGTCCGGATCCGTGAGCAGCGTGACGCGCAGAAAACCATTAGCTTGAGCCCAGCAAAGAATGTGCCGCATCAATAGTCCACCGATGCCTTGGCCGCGATAGGGCCGCGCGACGATCACATCCTCCAGCAGGAGCACCGGCCCGCCCTCGGCCGTGCTGATGGTGCACAGCACGGTGGCCATGCCGATGACGGCATTGTTGTGGCGCGCAATGAAGATCCTGCCGCATTCGGGATGATCGATGATTTGCAACAAGCCGAGGACTTGCTTTTGTGCGTTCGGTTTGAAGTCCCGCTCTTGGGTGAACAGGTCTTCCAGCAGGCTCAACAAGACCGGCACGTGGCCGCGTTCCGCCACGCCGATGCTTGCGCCCTGCAACACTTCAGCCGGCGACGGCAAGCGGCTCCGGCGCCTGTACTCCGCTGAGCAAACTTTGGAACGCATCGAGCGGGATATCCAATTGCTTGATGTTCTGCTCTTGCAGGAAGCGCGCTTCGTTGCGGGTTAATTCGCCCGGCAACACCGCCCAGTGCAAATCGGACGAACGCTTCATGATCTGGCGCGCGAAGGTGCGTTCCAATTGGGTACGGAAACGGCAGCCGAGAAACAGGAAGTGCCGATCGGTCCGCAATTGTTTCACGATGTCCGGAATCGGCGTTTGGATGTCGATCTCGGTCAGCACCTCGACAAAATCGGTATCGGACACCAGGAAGTTTTTCGCCGGAGAGATCGCGCCAAAGGGCTTGTACAACACCACCGGCCAGGTCTCGGCCTCCATCGGATCGGCCTGATCGCCATTTTGGCGATAGTAATGGAGCCAGGTGCCAAAGTGCTCGGATTGGCTCACTCCCTGCACCTGCCCCCACAGCACGCGCGATTGCAAGGCATTTGCCGTCGCGTTGTCGTACCAGGCATCGACGATGAGCATCGGCTCGCGGGCACGGCGCAACAGATAATGGTGCAGATCAGAAGGCGTGACATCCGGCGCGAACGCCTCGCTCATGATGCCCACCAAGGTTTTTCGGTGCTTGAAATTTTCGATATATTGCGCCGCGGCAGTCATGTTGCCGCGAATCTTGAACGGCACGCTGGACTTCGCCACCATGCGTTGTACCAATGCCTCCGGCGAATTGGGCACCGGGCTTCCACCCGGCACCAGATCCAGCACTCCCGGCCCCAAATAAGGCACGACGCCGCCCTCATCCAAGTAAGTGGAAATTTCTTTCAGCAACGCATCGGCCTGATCCATGATCACATCCCTTCAAACTGCTGACGACTTCAATTGATCGACCTGCTGCCGCGGGATGCGGAAAATGGCGCGTCCTCCGGACAAGGACTCATAGTTATCGGTGGTGGAACTGCTGAGCAGATTAAACCAATCCTGCGCGCTGAGCGACGCTGGCCGTTCACCGATTTCAGCCACCGTACCATTGGTTGCGAAACGCACATGTATCATCACTTTGTCGTTTTCCATTTATTTCTCCTTCCTAGATCATTAAGAACCAAAACCTTCACCACGGAGTACACGGAGGGCACGGAGAAAAACCAAAGCTTTCCTTTAGGCTTTTTTGCAGCTGACGCATCAGCCGCGGCCGACCCGCAATATCCTGTTTCTCCGTGTCCTCCGTGTACTCCGTGGTGAATAGCTTTTTGCTTTACAAACCCGAACCTCAGCTCAGCAATTCCACCGTCACGTCCTCGTTGCCAAGTTTCGCTTGGCAAGCCAGGCGCGACTGCGAGCTGACGCCGACGATGGCGTCGAGCCTTTCATTTTCGGAACGCTGGATCTTGGACAAGGTCTTGCGCCCGGCATTGATAAAGACATGGCAGGAACCGCATTCAGCCTTGCCGTCGCATTTGTGCGCGATCGGCTCGCCGGCTGCGAGCAGGGCTTCGAGGATGCTCATTCCCTCTGCGGATTGCACGGTCTTGCCGGATGGATTGATAGTCAAAATTGGCATTGCATTACTCCTTGAGTGTCTAGTCAGTCTTAAAAAAGTCATGTCTAAAGATAAATTGCCGAGCCTGCTCCGATATTGATCGAAGCATCCTTGGCGGTTTGCACGATGAAGCCGATTTGGTCTGCGCTCAAATGTGCGTTAAATGGCAGTGAAATAATCCGATCGGCCACTTTTTCGGTGACCTTGAAATCGCCCTTGCGATAGCCCTGGCCGGTATAGAAAGCCTGCAAGTGCTGCGGCTGGCAGTAAGCGGCGGCCTCGATTTTCTCGGTATACAAGTCGTTGACGATGGCGTCGCGGCTGCTCTTGGAAAAGCGCGTCCCGAGATGCACCAAGTAGAGGAACCAGTGCACTTCGGTGACGTCCGGCGCGATGTACGGATCCTTGAGGCCTTCGAAGGATTTGACGTAGTCGTAATACAAGGACTCCACTACTTTGCGCCGCGCGAGGATCTGATCGATGCGCTGCAACTGGGTCAAACCCAGCGCCGCGCTGATCTCGCTCATGCCGGCTTGATACGGCACATTGCCGCTGATCACAATTGAAAAACGATCGTCGAGTTTACGATTGCGCTGATAGCGCATTTTGCTCGCCAGCTCCGCATCGTCGGTCACCACCATGCCGCCCTCGCCACAGGTCAAAGCAGAGGGCTGAGAAAAATCGAATACCGCGCAATCGCCAAAGCCGCCGACGCGGATGCCCTGATAAGTCGAGCCGATGGCCTCGGTGGAATCTTCGATCAAGCGCACGCCATGGCGCGTCGCGATATCGCGCAAGGCGCTCCATGGGGCTGGATGGCCATTGGTATTGCCGGCGAGAATGGCGCGCGTTTGCGGCGTGATCTTGGCCTCGACTTTTTCCGGCGCGAGCGTGCCCGACCAATAATCGATATCGGCGAACACCAACTTAGCGCCCGCCAATACCACCGCATGCGCAATCTGGTGCCAGCTATAGGGCGAAGCAATCACCTCGTCGCCCGGCCCAATATCCATCGCTTTTAGCGCCAGGAGCAGGCCGAGCGTACCACTCGCGACGGTCACGCCGTGTTCCCGATCGGTGTACTCGGCGAATGCGGACTCGAAAGTCGCGACCGCCGGGCCTTGGCTCAGGCGCGGCGATTTGAGTATGTCGCTCACCGCATCCAGCTCCATCAAGCTAATGTCGGGATCGGAGAGTGGAATCCAGCCTTGGCTCATGATGGCTCCTCAGTGACGCGCCGCGACGACGATGCCGGTTGCGGCAGCGGGATCGCCCGTCAGGCGCCAGCAGTGATCTCTACCGTCCACCAGATACAAATTGAATTGCGGATACTCACGATAAGCTTCTTCGCCGCTCATGTCCTGCGCGTCGCAGCGGGTGAGCGAAACGCCGGGAAAGCGCTGGCGGAAATCCGCGAACGGTTTTTCTTCTTCGCGTGCAGTCGCGAGCAAGGCTTCGATGCGAACCAAATCTTCTTGCGTCAGCGCCATGATCATTCTCCTAAGCGTCGTGCCTCAACCGTGATCGGCAAGGCGGTTTCGGCCGCCATCGCCGGCAATTCCAAACGCCACCCGTTGGCCAGCGTCACCACGCCGCCCCACATACCGGCCAGCTCCATGGACACGATCGGCTCTTCCAGATCCTTTTTCGGCACATAGGCGGACAAGCTCCCTTTCGCATCTTTTCTGATCATGATTTTCATGCTGTTTCCTTTTAATTTGCGAACAGGTTAATTTGCGAACAGGTCACGCCGCCGCAGCGGTCATGTGTTTAACAATCGAACCGAGCACATCCAGCACTTGATCGATTTCCTTTTGCGTCGTGTAGCGGCTGATCGAAAAACGAATCGTCGCCCGCGCCTCGGCCTCGCTCAGCCCCATGGCGCTCAGCACATGCGAGGGCGCGCTGCCGCCGGCGGTGCATGCCGCACCGGAGGAAGCGCAAATGGCGGTCTTGTCCAACTTATCCAAGATCGCTTCGCCTTCCAGTTCGCCGAAGCGCACGCTGCTGGTGTTGCACACCCGCGTGGCCATGCCGCCGTTGATGCTGGCGAACGGGAAACGCTGCAACACGCCGGTTTCAAAGCGGTCGCGCAACGCGGCCATGGCGGCGGTTTTTGCCGCAAAATCTTTTGCCGCGAGCTCGCTCGCGACACCCAAGCCGACGATGGCCGGTACATTTTCCGTGCCGCCGCGACGCCCGCGCTCCTGGTGCCCAAACAGCATCGGCTGCAAGCGCTGGCGCTTGCGTACGAATAAAGCGCCCGCGCCCTTTGGGCCGTGAAACTTGTGCCCGGACAGCGACAGCAGATCGATCGAGGCTTTCATCAAGTCGATGGGCAGCTTGCCGACCGCCTGCACCGCATCGACATGCAGCAGCGCGCCCTTGGCCTTGGCAATGCGGGCAATTTCCTCCACCGGGAGCAACACGCCGGTCTCGTTATTCGCCCACATCACCGACACCAAAGCCGTTTCATCGTTGATCAAGCGTTCCAATTCCATGAGGTCGATACGCCCCTCGCCATCCACCGGCAGGCGCGAGACGCGGATGCCCTCACTCTCCAAATGCGTACACAAACTCAGATTCGCCGGATGCTCGACCGCGCTCACCACGACATGAAATTTACCGGGGCGCACGCCCAGCGCACCGAGGATGGCCAAGTGATTGGCTTCGGTGCCGCTGGCGGTGAACACGATTTCCTGCGCCGTGACATTCAACAAGCGCGCGACGGAGGCGCGCGCCTGTTCCACCAATTCCTTGGCGCGCATCCCTGCGGCATGCTTGCTGGACGGGTTGCCATGCACATCGCGCAAACAAGCCAGCATCGGTTCCAGGCACTCGGGCGCGAGCGCGGTGGTGGCGTTGTTATCCAGGTAAATGCTAGTCGATTGATCTTTCATTGCCAGAAAATCCGTTCCGGGTCCTGATTCAACACATCGAGCACGGTTCCCAGCGAACGAAACTCGCCGTAAAACAGCCACTCGCTCTCTGCATGGTCCTTGCGGTAGAGACGCCATGCGCGCCTGCCTTCCAGATATTCCAGACGGGCGATATCGATCACGCCGCCATCCCGATCCACATTGCGCGAGCAACACGGACTTTGAATCCAATAACCGCTGTCGCTGGCACGCACTTCCGGCGACACGTAGCGGTAGCGCTTGCGTGCGGCCAGTGCGCGCTCGATGCGTTTGCGGTCGACGTCGTTCGGATGCATACCAGCTTTCGCCTCCGGGTTCGTTCGCCTCAGAGCGGCGCGATCTCTTCCTCTAAACAGCCCACCACGCGACCCGCCTCGAATTCAACCAAATAAACCGGTAGGTTAAGTTCCTCGTGATACCCCACATTGACGATCTCGCCTGTGGCGCCACTGCCTACCAGCAAGGATTCGGGTTCGATATCCGGATAACTGCCATCGTTGAACAAATCGGCCGTTGCCACGATGCGCTGTCCCCATTGGTATTTCGCTTGCCTTGGTTCGATCATACGGGGCTCGTTCATGCTGCTTCTCCGCTGGTTTCGGCACTCGGCGTCGGCGTCTCTTTAATGGCGGGCGGGACGGCCTCCAATTCCTTGCCGCGCATGCCGACGCGATGGCCGGTGTCGACAAAATCCACGGCGTAGATGTAGAACTGCTGTAGAAAAGTGCCGATGCTGGTGACGTAGCCGATGTCGCCTTTTTTCACCAGGACTTCGCCGATGTCCTTGCCCTGATAAGTGCCGTCATTGCGCACCACCTTGATGGATTTCACCTTCGCTCCATAATCGAATATCGGGTCGGCGGTAATCTCTACGACATCACTGTCACGACTGATTTTGGCCATGTTCGCTCCTTGCTTAAACCAGACTAAAAATAGCTTCGTTCGATCCATTAGCGCGCCCAGGCTGCGTTGCCGCTGCGAGACGACTGCGGGCAATTTCACGCACCTCGGCATCCTCGTCCTGCAACAGGCTGACGAGATAACTTTCCGGGATGCGGCTCGCGACTTCGTAACGTATGCGCCAGTCCGGATCGTCCGCCAGCCATTGCAGTTGTGCGTCTTGCAGCCGCTTCGCCACTTCCTGGCGCACGGCGGGATCCTTGTCATGCAGCATGCTTTTCAGTCGATACGCATCGATCCGGCGCGCAACCACGCAGCGCACTTCCACATCTTTGTCGCGCATCATCAGCGGCAAGAGATTTTGCGTAATGCGCCGCGCCACCGTTTGCCGCACGTAGTAATCCGCATCGTTGACCATCGCGCCCAGGTATTGCGGCTCCAAGCGCGCTGCCACACGGATCCTGACTTCGCGATGCGGATCGGCCATGAGCGTCACCAGCTGCTTGGGCGGCAAGCGCATGGCGGCGCTCCAGCGCACGGTTTCATCACTGTCGAACATCATTCGGGGAAGATGGAATACGTCCACATGCTTGGTCGCCACCGCGCGCACCTCAAAATACGCATGCGTCAAAAAATCCTTGGCGCGTTCCGGATTCCAATCGAAAAAACGATCGATATGTTTGGCATATCGGTCTTGCACGCAGGCATGGCCCAATTGGCAGCGTTCTTGCGCCAGCAAATCCTGGCAAGTGCACGTCGTGCAATCGATGGCATCGCCTTGCCAGTTCACCGGTGGCCCGAGTTCATTCATCCTCGTCCTCCTGACCATGGCGCGCCAAGACCTGGAGCAATACCGTGGCGTTCAATTTGTCGCTCGGGTCGAGATCCAACATTTTGGTCAGCGCGACATGGCTTTCTTCCAGTTGCCCCAGACGCATCTGCAGATAGCCATAGGCTTTCAAGGTAAACAAATAGAAGCGTGGCAGGATGGCGTCGTAACTGCCGAATTCCGCATCGCCGCGCTGCACGCGATGCCAATCTTCGTGCAACTTGTTATCGCGTGCCGCCTTCACCAGGCACCTGCGCGCCACCTCCAAGGCGTCGCTTAGGCGGCCTTTATAAAAATAAAACCGATATAAGGCGATCAACACGGCGGCATGGCCAGGCGCCAACGCCTGCGCTTGAAACAGATGGCTCTCGGCGATCGCGGTATGCTGGTAGTTGATGCCGGCCAAACGCAAGTGCAGCGCAACTTGTTCCGGCAGATGGTCGCCAAAGCAGCTGCGCTCTAACCACGCCGGATCCATGTCATTGGGCAGCGCGGCGCTTTGCGTCATCGCATGACCTGCTGTCGATTGCACTGTTTGCATTTCGCCGTCACTCCCTGTGGCCTCAGTGCTTGTGGCCGATGCCGGAAATATCGATATTGGCTGTGCCGCCGCCGGAGCTGCTGCAAGCGCAGGACGGCGAATTCGGCGTGACGAATTTCAGCCCGCTGTTGGTCGGCGTATCCATGAAATCGATGGTCGCGCCTTGCAGCAGCAGACGGCTTTCCGCCGGCAGGAAAAACTTGACGCCGTTGACCTCGACCACCGCGTCGCCGGCCTGCGGGGCCGCCTCCACCGTGAATTCGGAAGCCAGGCCGGAGCAGCCGCCGGCGCTGACGGTCAGACGAAAACCGGCATGCTCTCCGGCGCCGCCGAATCGAACCATGCGGCGCACGAATTTCTCGGCGGCGGGGGTGAGTGTCAATTCCATCATGTTCTCCTAGGCCGCTTCGTAGCGTGGGTAACTGTTGTCGATGACGCAGGTGTCGTCGACCGGGCACACCGCGACGCACTGCGGATCGTCGAAGTAGCCGATGCACTCGGTGCACTTCTCCGGCTTGATGATGAAGGTACCGTCCTTCTCGCGGATGGCGTTGTTGGGGCACTCCGGTTCGCACGCGGAACAAGCGGTGCATTGGGAAGTGATGATTTTGAAGGCCATGGTGTTTCTCCTATCGTTTACGTATCAATATCAGGCTGCGATGTAAGCGCCCTGGCGGATGTCGGCGTCGCCGCGCGCGGCATGCACGATTTCGCCGGACTTGATCTTGCCCAGGTATTCCTTGAAGTATTTCACCGCCGACTGCTCGATGAATTCGTGCGCGTATTTGTCCACCGGATCGATGCCGGCCTTTTGCAAATCCGCTTTCGGACAACCGCCGATCTTGGCCACGAATACCGCGACGCAGTCGTTGATGGCGCGAATCACCGTCGGCAAGGCGTCTTCCTCGCCGTAACCACCCTGGCAGTACAGATCGACGCGGCGATGGCCGACGAACTTGGAACCCTCGGTGCTGAGCTCGTAGATCTGGAATTCCTGCGCATGCCCGAAGTGTTCGTTGACGCGACCGTGGCCTTTGGTGGCGACGGCGATCAGAATCTTCACATCGCTGAACTCCGCTTCCAGATCGGCCATCGCAGCTTGCTTCGCCGCCACCGTGGCTTGGCGTTCCTTTTCCACGGCTTCTTGGTAGGCTTTGCGGCCTTCCATGTCGTAGCTGACTTCCATCGCCTCGATCTTCTCGGTGGTGAATTCCGAGCTGCGATCCTCGCCCAACAGGCCGACGGCGTCGGCGCGGCACTGGCGGCAATGGCGCATCATGTTCATCTCGCCTTCGCACGAATCCTGCAAGGCTTTCAATTCCTGCGCGGTGGGGCCGCGCTGGCCGTTGAGGCCGAACACGGTGCCGTGCTCCGGCGCCGAGATCAGCGGCATGATGTTGTGCAGGAAGGCGCCGCGCGATTTCACCGCCTTGTTCACTTCGACCAAGTGCTGGTCGTTGATGCCGGGGATCATCACCGAATTCACCTTGCACAGAATGCCGCGCTCGGTGAGCATCTCCAGTCCGCGCATCTGGTGTTCGTGCAGGATGCGCGCCGCGTCGATGCCTTTCCAGCGCTTGTTCTTGTAGAAGATCCACGGGTAGATGTGCTGCCCGACTTCGGGATCGACCATGTTGATGGTGATGGTGACGTGGTCGATGTTGTATTGCGACAAGCGATCCACGTGCTCCGGCAACGCCAGGCCATTGGTGGACACGCACAGCTTGATGTCCGGTGCGGTCGCGGCGATGAGCTCGAAGGTCTTGAAGGTTTTCTCGGGGTTTGCGAGTGGGTCTCCAGGTCCGGCGATGCCCAGCACCGTCATCTGCGGAATGGTGGAGGCCACGGCCAATACTTTTTTCGCGGCTTGTTCCGGCGTGAGCTTCTCGCTCACCACGCCGGGGCGCGATTCGTTGGCGCAGTCGTATTTGCGATTGCAGTAGTTGCACTGGATGTTGCAGGCCGGGGCGACCGCCACATGCATGCGCGCGAAGTGATGGTGCGCTTCTTCGCTGTAACAGGGATGGTTCTTGACCTTTTCCCAGATGGCCGGGTCCATGTCTTCCGGTCCGCCGGACGAGCCGCAACTGGCCTTGCCGCCCTCGCTGGATGTGCCGCAGCCCTTGTGCTCGGCGACTTGTTGCATGATCTGGTCCACCGACTTGACCTGATCAATCCCTATGCTTGCCACACTTGCCTGATTTTCCATGTTTGGCTCCTGTCCGCTTCAACGGGTGGCAATCGCGTTAGCAATTGCCTGTTAAATGAGTTCGTACACAGGCTATTCAGCAACAAGCATGCCATTCATGAAATTCGCCTAAACACTGGGAAATTTAGGCACTTAACGCAAGCCGGCGGTTTGTCGCACATACGACAAATGGCAAATGGAGCGGAGGAAATTGTCGGGAAGGCTACAGCGGGGAAAGGCGCGTGCGGTTGCTGCTAGCGGCAACCGCACGCAAAGCTCAAAGACGTTTGACTTCGACGTTGTATTTCAGCAGCGCATAACCGATCTGGCGCGGTGTCAGATTCAACAGGCGCGCGGCCTTGGCTTGCACCCAGCCGCATTGCTCCATGGCCCACACCAGGCGTTCGCGTTCGGTCATGTAGGCGGGATCGTCGCCCGCCAATGACTCGCTGGGAGCGTCGGCGGGTATCTCCGGCGTATACGCTACGGGCGCGATCGGGATCACCTGTTGCGCCTGCCCATAGTGTTGCAGCACCTGCGAAAAGCACTTGTTTTGCTGGCACGGCAGATCCACATCCTGAATGGTGTTGGTGCGCGTCATGGTCGCAGTGCGCTCGACGCAATTTTCCAGCTCGCGCACATTGCCGGGCCAATTGCATTTGAGCATGACCTCCAAGGCCGCCGGCGAAATGGCGAGCTTGCGCTCGTTATCCTGGTTGAACTTGTCCAGAAAATGATCGATCAACAGCGGTATGTCTTCACGCCGTTCGCGCAGCGGCGGCAGGAAGATGCTCACGACGTTGATGCGGTAGTACAGGTCGGCGCGAAACACCCCCTTGGCCACATCTTCTTCCAGATTGCGGTTGGTGGCGGCAATCAGGCGCACGTCCACCTTGATCGACTTGTTCCCGCCCACGCGCTCGAATTCCCGCTCCTGCAGAACGCGCAGCAACTTGGTCTGGAACGCGGCCGATATTTCCCCCAGCTCATCCAGAAACAGGGTGCCGCCATGCGCCATTTCGAAGCGGCCTTTACGTTCCTGCGTAGCGCCGGTGAATGAGCCTTTTTCGTGCCCGAACAGTTCGGATTCGAGCAGCGTTTCCGACAGGGCCGCGCAGTTGACCTTGATGAACGGCGTATCCTTGCGCGGACTCAAATAGTGTATCGAACGAGCGATCACCTCCTTGCCGGTGCCGCTTTCGCCGCGCAGCAGCACGGTCGATTTGCCCGGCGCGGCCTGGTGTACTTCTCCGAAAACTTCCTGCATGCGCTTGCTGCGGCCGATGACATTTTCCAAGCTGTACTTGCCCTGCAGTTCTTTCTGCAAGCGATGCTGGCGCTGTATCAATTCCTCGCGCTCAGCCGCGACTCTATCGTGCAGGCGCGTCGTTTGCCCGATCAGATTGGCGACCATTGCTAGAAAGCGCACATCGGATTCGAAATTAAATGGCGCGTTTTCAACCTCGCGATCGACACTCAGCACGCCCACGGTTTCACGTCCGACTTTAATCGGCACACCGATAAAGGCGACAACGCGCCCTTCCGCCATGCTGCGCGACCCGGTTCGATTCAGGAACAGCGGCTCCTTCGCCACATCGGGCACCACCATCGGCACCCCAGTTTCGAGAATCTTGCCGGTAATCCCTTCGCCTTTGCGGAAACGCCCGCGCCGGGCCGCTTCGGAAGACATGCCGGTCGCCTCAACGACGTGCAGATCGCCATTTGGCTGCACCAAACTGACCATGCCTCGCCGCATCTTGAGATGCGAGGAAAGCACGCCAAGAACTTCCCGCGCCGTCTTATTCAAGTCGAGTGATGAACTCAGTATCTTGCTGATTTCATAGATTGTGGCGAGCTCGACACTCGCCTCTTGTCCAGGAAATGCACCCATATCACCACACCCCGCTGAGCCGTTTATCGGCTCTTAAAAACAACAATGGGACTATCATGGTTTTTTATGAGCAAGTAGCGTGCCAAAGTTAAACGAAGACGCAAACCCACCTGGATGGCGTGATCGATTAGAGCGATTTCCAGAAGGACAAGGCTGTCTACTATCAAGAAAAGCGAGGACAACAAGAGCTATCTCAACAAAAAGAGATGCCTATTTGCGTTCATGCGGTTGATTTTGAGGAGCCGGGATTGGAAAAGATTTGCACCCGAAAGACGGTTCGCACCAGTGGTTTCGAGTTCGTGCAGAGCAATTTGATGCATGCATGGTTAAAGCTACTCGGAATAGCCCCCGCCAGAGCGGCGCTCTTCACGCGAAAAATACCGGACATCCCCCAGCGGCACGACTACCAAGCCACCTTCCGTGACGTGATATCCCGCCGCGCGATCGCGCTCTAGGTCGTAACCAATTTGCGCCCCAGGTGCAATCACGTTATGCCGGTCAATGATCGCATGGCGCAATTTGGCGCCAGCGCCGATGCGCGCATAGTCCATAATCACGCAATCCTCAATCTCCGCCCCGGGCTCGACTACGACTTCGCGCCGCAAAATAGAATTTTTGATGGTGGCGCCACTGATAATTGTGGCGGCACCGAGCAGCACGTTGTCCAAATGCCCCTGCACCACACGGGCCGTCGGCCCCTGATAATGGCTGGAGTAAATCGGCCATTGCGGATTAAAGGCATCGAAGCGCGGCTCCAAACCAAGCACGTCTTGGTGCGCATCGAAATACGCGTCCAGGTTTCCCACGTCGCGCCAATATCCGCGCTCTTCATAGGCCTTGGTGCCGGGCACCTCATTGGTGGAAAAGTCATAGGCGAAAACGCGATGATTTTCTGTCAGCCGCGGCAGCACATGGTGCCCGAAATCGGTCTCGCCAAGCTGATGCGCCTCCTCCAGCGCTGCACGCAAAAAGTCGGCATTAAATAGGTAGTTTCCCATGGAAGCGAAGGCGCGCGTGGGGTCCGAGGGCATGGGTTTTGGATTTAAGGGTTTCTCCTGAAAGCCCTTGATCCTGCCGTCCGCAGCAGTATCGATAATGCCGAAATCATGCGCTTGATCCAGCGACACAGGGAGCGCCGCCACCGTTGCATCCGCTTCCGCATCACAATGGAAACGCACCATCTGCCGCACATCCATGCGGTAAATGTGGTCCGCACCGAAAACCGCCACCAGGTCCGGTCGGTGCATATCCATTAATCTCAAGCTTTGATATACGGCATCCGCCGTGCCCCCGAACAAGGCATTCTCCTTGGACATTTGCGGCGGCACCACCGTGACAAACTGGTCCGAGAACAGGGCTGAAACCGTCCAGGCCTTGCGAATATGCTCGATTAAGGACTGCGGTTTATATTGCACTAAAAGGTAGATCGAACGGATGTCCGAATTCACTAAATTGCTGAGGACAAAATCGACAATGCGATAACGGCTGCCAAACGGCACCCCGGGTTTGCAGCGATCCGTCGTCAGCGGCCGCAAGCGTGAACCCTCGCCGCCGGCCATTACGAACGCCATGACCTTCTCATTCCCCCGTCTTTCAAACATCAACCCTCTCCTAAAAATCTACTGTGCTTTAATTCTTATTCTAAATCTTAGGGAACGGTTGTGCTTGAAAATGTAGCCTCTCAATGCTTATATTTTTATGAAATATCCACGCCGAGATCCTTAGGATCTGGTACTTGAAATATACCCTGTAAATTAATCAGTTCATCCCGGTGCAAACGCGCGAGCTTATGGATTAGCTTCTCCCCCAGCGGGGTTAAGTGCACCTCAACTTCGCGCCGATCATTTTTACCTTGGGTACGGAAAACCAGGCCCAGATTTTCGCAACGTGATACCAGCGCAACCACGCCATGATGTTTTGCTTGCAGCCGCTCTGAAAGTTCCCCAATCGTAGCCCATTCGCGCTCCGGGTATCCCTTGATATGCAGCAGAAGCAAATACTGCAAATGGGTTACCCCATGCTGACGCGTGATCTCCTCGCTAAAACGCAAGAACCGCCGCAACTGGTAGCGGAATGAGGAAAGCGTTTCAAATTCAGGTTTTTGCATTCGGTTTCCGCGCATATTCAGCAAACCATTAAAGAAGTATTTAGATACTTGTAATGTATCACAGCATGATATATTATCCAAATCGTCGTCCCTTTTCAGCGGAGATCATCATGGGAGCAGCTATGCCAATGCCCGAGACGGATGCGGAAGGTTATTTAGTGGAGCCACAAGACTGGACCGATGCGCTAGCGGAAGATTTTGCGCGCCAGGAAAATATTCAGCTATCGGAAGATCACTGGGATGTGATCCGCTTTATTCGAGCGGAGTATGAGGAGCACCAGATTATTCCGGATGCCCGCCACGTGATTAAGCATTTATCGGAACGGTTGGGGACGGATGCGCGCAAACGCTTGTTCGAGCTGTTTCCCTATGGCTACGTCAAGCAAGCCTGCCGCATTGCCGGCATGAAGCGTCCGCGCGCTTGGAGCACGGGTTGAGCCGCTTACAGCACGTAGCGCGCTAAATCCTCGCTCTTCGCCAAGGCCTTGAGCTTGGCGTCGACATAAGCGGCATCAATGGCGATATGCGCGCCGCTTTGCTGGTCGGCGCTGAAGGCCACTTCTTCCAGCAGTTTTTCCATCACCGTATAGAGTCGACGCGCACCGATATTCTCGGTGCGCTCATTCACTTCAAAAGCGATCTCCGCGAGCCGCCGCACCCCTTCATCGGCGAAGCTTAGATGCACCCCCTCGGTTTCCAACAAGGCTTGATACTGGCGCGTTAGGCACGCGTCGGTGCTGGTGAGGATGCAAGAAAAATCGTCTACCGATAGCGAATCGAGTTCTACCCGTATCGGGAAGCGTCCTTGCAATTCCGGGATGAGATCCGACGGCTTGGCCAGATGAAACGCGCCGCTGCCGATGAATAAAATATGATCGGTTTTCACCATGCCATACTTGGTCGAGACGGTCGTGCCTTCGACCAAGGGCAGCAGATCGCGCTGCACCCCTTGGCGCGAAACCTCGGCGCCGCCACTCTCGGTGCGGCTGGTGATTTTGTCGATCTCATCCAGGAACACGATGCCGTTTTGTTCGACGTTGTGCAGCGCATCGAGCTTTAGATCATCCTCATTCACCAGTTTGAGCGCCTCTTCATCTGTCAACATTTTGAACGCTTCGCGCACCTTGAGTTTGCGCGTTTTCGTGCGGCTAGCACCCAAGTTCTGAAACATGCCTTGCAGTTGCGAAGAAAAATCTTCCATGCCCGGGGGTGCGAAAATTTCCATGGTGGGGCCGGTAGCGCTGACTTCGATCTCGATTTCCTTGTCGTCCAGCGCGCCTTCGCGCAGCATTTTGCGGAATTTTTGCCGCGTTGCCGATTCAGCAGGCTTGGCTTCGGTCTCTTCCAAAGCGAAGCCGGTTTCGCGTGCAGCTGGCAACAGGGCATCCAGCACGCGCTCCTCGGCGGCCTCCTCGGCGCGAAACTTGACTTGCTGCGTCGCTTGATCGCGCGCTTGCTTGATTGCCATTTCCACCAAGTCGCGAATGATGGTGTCGACGTCGCGCCCGACATATCCCACTTCCGTAAACTTGGTCGCCTCGATCTTAATGAACGGGGCGTTGACCAGCCGCGCCAAGCGCCGCGCAATTTCGGTTTTCCCCACGCCGGTCGGCCCGATCATGAGGATATTTTTGGGCGTAATTTCCTGTCGCAAGGGTTCGGCCACTTGCGCGCGCCGCCAACGATTGCGCAGGGCAATCGCCACCGCGCGCTTCGCCGCATCTTGGCCAACGATGTGCTTATCCAGTTCGTGCACGATTTCTTTGGGTGTCATTTGCATAGTCAACGCGAGGCCTTATTCCAGTACCTCGATTACGTGATTTTGATTGGTGTAAATACACACATCGCCAGCGATGGCGAGCGAGCGCCGCACGATCTCCGCCGGGCCCAAATCGGTGTTCTCCAGCAGCGCACGTGCCGCACTATGCGCATACGGCCCACCGCTGCCAATCGCCAACAGCCCTTGCTCCGGCTCCAGCACATCGCCGTTGCCGGTCAGGATGATGGATGTCTCGTGATTGGCGACGGCCAGCATCGCTTCCAAGCGGCGCAGAATGCGGTCGGTGCGCCAGTCCTTGGCCAGCTCCACCGCAGCCCGCAACAAATGCCCTTGATGCTTTTCCAGCTTAGCTTCAAATCGCTCGAACAGGGTAAATGCATCCGCCGTGCCGCCGGCGAAACCAGCCAATATTTTGTCATGATACAAACGGCGTACTTTGCGTGCCGAAGCTTTAATGACGATATTGCCCAGTGTCACTTGGCCATCGCCGCCCAGCGCGACTTGCGCGCCGCGCCGAACGGAAAGAATAGTCGTGCCGTGATATTGCTCCATGGTCGTTCCCGGAAAAAATGTTAACGCTGCTTGCGGCGCACGACGGTGGCGTACTCGGTCACGCCCATCACGTCGAATAGGGCATGCACCATTTCGTTCGCACCGCTAATTGAAACTTGCTTGCTCTTTTGGTTCAGGGCGATGAGGGTATTGATAAACGCGCCGACCGTGACAAAATCCACGCGCGTGGTTGCGGTCATATCGATCAACACTTCGGTTCGCGTGTCGGCAAAGCGTTCGAGATCGCGCAACTTGTAATCCGTGCCGCTCGCCAGCACGCCTTCGATGCTGAAAAACTCCGCTTCATTCGCTGCTGCGGGCGCATCAGGCTCGATCTCGCCGGTCGTTTGCACCGCATCGGACATCGCCTCCCAGGAAGGGGGCGACAATTCGAAAGTCACCGCGTAATCCACTGCGGCATCTTCAAACGCGCTTTCTTGGCCGCTCAACTGATACAGTTCAAACAACAGCGCCCAATAGGCTTTTTCTTGCTGTGCGCCGTTGGCGAGCAAATCTTTGACGGTTTGCGCAAACTCATTCGCACCCGCCACGACCATCGGTTTTTCCGCGCGCCGAATCGATTGCAAAGCCGCCGCGAATTGCGTGGCCGGTTCCGCATCAATGCCCGTGGCGTGGACTAAATCCAACTTTACGCCGCTCTCCGATTGCGCCAACTTCAACATGCGTTCAAAATCGCCCGCCTGTGCCGCGCCGATCTGCCCCTTGAACTGCACACTACTCGCCATGCCACGCATCGCGTTCGTCTTTACCACCGGCGCAGCTTGCGGCGGGCCTTCCCAGGTTGGCGCAGAGCGTTCAAAACGCACAATGAATTCCATCGACAGTTCTTCAAATGGCTGCTTCATGTTCTGCACTTGATACAGATCGAACAACAACATCCACGGATGCAGTTCACGGGAATCGTTATTTTCTTTGATGAAGCCATGCAGCGTAGCGATTGCTTCGGTCACACGTTCGTTGGCATACAGGATCGCCGCTTCTTCGATGGCGGAATGCGACTCTGCCGTGGCGATAATGGTGTCGAATGACAGATCGTCAAATTCCACCCCACCCGCGATTTCAGGCGTGACGGACGGTGATGGCGTTGCTGGAGATGCCGTGGCGCCAGGCAAAGGCTTGGGCGCCACCGGCTTAGGCGGCGTAATCGTTTGGGGCTCTTCGCCCTTGCGTTTAAAAAAAGAAAAGACCACGTAGTTTCGCGGTAAGAAATGACTTGAGAAATTAACCCGCCGCTACGCCGCGATATAGCTGATCAGGGCTTGCGGCACCTTGGTTGCAAGTTGTTCATGATAAGGGCAAAGCACCTCCCCTACAAGCATCGCTGCCCAAAACAAAAAAGGCGGCATTTAGCCGCCTTTTTGGGCAAAAAATCCAGCTTACTTCTTGGCGTATTTCTGGCGGAATTTTTCCACCCGGCCAGCGGTGTCCAACACCTTTTGCTTACCGGTGAAGAACGGATGGCACTGCGAACATACTTCAATGTGCAAATCGCGGCCCATGGTGGAGCCCGTTTTGAACTGGTTGCCGCAACTGCAAGCAACTGATATTTCAGTATAGTTAGGATGAACTTCTGGCTTCATCGCTGTTTCCTTAATAGGGTTTTTCCGGTCTATGACCGGAGAGAAAGGGCGCTATTATGCATAAAATTAAGTGGCTTTGCAATAAGCCCGTACAACAGTTTAGCCACGCCGCATCGAATCAAAGAACTCATTGTTATTTTTCGTCGCACGCAGCTTGTCGTGTAAAAACTCCATGGCTTCCAAATCATCCATTGGATACAGCACTTTGCGCAGGATCCAGATTTTTTGCAGCACATCAGCCTTGATTAGCAATTCCTCGCGCCGGGTGCCGGAACGATTGACGTTGATCGCCGGATACAGGCGTTTCTCGGCCATTTTGCGATCCAAGTGGATTTCCATATTGCCGGTACCCTTGAACTCCTCGTAGATCACGTCGTCCATGCGCGAGCCGGTATCGACCAGAGCGGTGGCGATAATGGTCAGCGAGCCGCCTTCTTCGATATTGCGCGCCGCGCCAAAGAAACGCTTGGGACGCTGCAAGGCATTGGCGTCCACGCCGCCGGTCAGCACCTTGCCGGAAGCCGGCACCACGGTATTGTAGGCGCGCGCCAGGCGCGTGATGGAATCCAACAGAATCACCACATCTTTTTTATGTTCGACCAGGCGCTTGGCTTTTTCCAGGACCATCTCCGCGACTTGCACATGGCGCGTGGCCGGTTCGTCGAAGGTCGAAGCCACGACTTCGCCGCGCACGGTGCGCGTCATTTCCGTCACCTCTTCCGGGCGCTCGTCGATCAACAGCACGATCATAGTCACGTCCGGGTGATTGGCCGTGATAGCGTGCGCAATATGTTGCAGCATCACGGTCTTGCCCGACTTGGGCGAAGCCACCAGCAATCCGCGCTGGCCCTTGCCGATGGGGGCGATCATGTCAATCACGCGCCCGGTGATGTTTTCCTCGCTGGAAATATCGCGCTCCAACTTGAGCGGCTTGGTCGGGAACAGCGGAGTGAGGTTTTCGAACAGAATCTTGTTTTTGGAATTCTCGGGCGGTTCGCCGTTGACCGTATCGACTTTCACCAGCGCGAAATAACGCTCTCCGTCTTTCGGGGTGCGAATCTCGCCTTCGATGGTGTCGCCGGTATGCAGGTTGAAGCGGCGAATCTGCGACGGCGAGACATAGATATCGTCCGGGCCGGCCAGGTAAGAGGTGTCCGGGGAGCGCAGGAAGCCAAAGCCGTCTTGCAGCACCTCCAAGGTGCCGTCGCCGTAAATACTTTCGCCCTTGCGTGCCTGATTTTTCAGCAGCGCGAAGATAAGGTCTTGTTTTCGCAGGCGGCTTGCGCCTTCGATTTCATGAGTGACCGCCATGTCCACGAGCTCTTGCACGTGCTGATGTTTAAGATCGGATAAACGCATAGACCTAATAGACCTATAGTGAGACGTAAAGAAAAGGATTTGGGGATATTTGGAGCGGGGTCTAGGCGAAGCGCCTAGAACTTGAACAAACGCCCGTTTTTTTAATTATCGGGCGCCGGTTCTGAAAACTTTAGAGACTAGCCTAGCGAGTTCAAACGTTGCTGTCAATAAATGCGGTTAATTGAGATTTCGACAAGGCGCCCACTTTGGTGGCTTCGACATTGCCGTTCTTAAAAATCATCAGGGTAGGAATGCCGCGAATACCGAACTTGGGCGGCGTTTGCTGATTTTCATCTATATTGAGTTTGGCGACTTTAATACGTCCGGCGTATTCCTGTGCGACTTCATCCAGAATCGGCGCGATCATCTTGCACGGGCCGCACCAGTCCGCCCAATAATCGACTAACACCGGCACCGTGGATTGCAGCACTTCTTGGTCAAAGGAATCGTCGGTGACGTAATGAATATGTTCGCTCATGGGTTCCTCATACATCTAATCCGCGCTGAAAAGGCCGATTAGGATTGATTCAAAATAGGATTTTATTAACTGGCAGGGCAAGAATTTGTATCCTAACCAAATTTTTCAGGAATGGGAAGCTTTGCTTCGGGAAAAAGATTAGCGCTTTTGTTCGGGCGCACCCAAGGCTAAAATTGCGACATTCATTATCCGAGAAAAACCAAGAAGGGCAAAGCATGACTTACGTTGTTACCGAACCCTGCATCAAGTGCAAATATACCGATTGTGTCGACGTTTGCCCGGTCGATTGTTTCCGTGAAGGCCCTAATTTCCTGGTCATCGACCCGGATGAATGCATCGATTGCACCTTGTGCGTGGCGGAATGCCCAGTCGAGGCGATTTTTGCCGAAGACGACGTACCGGAAAATCAGCGCAGCTTCATCGCGCTCAATGCCGAATTGACGCCGCTTTGGAAGCCCATCATCGAACGCAAGCCCGCGCCTCCCGATGCCGACGAATGGGCGAAAAAGACCGACAAGCTTTCCCTGTTAGAGCGTTAACCGAAATACCCGCGTGGGCCTTTCCGCGATCACGCGCCATTTTCCCGAATCCGATTTGTTGCGCAATGCCGCAGCGGCGATTGTTGCGGCTGAACAGGCGCGGTTGCCGGATTTAAGCGCCTGCACCGTACTGGTTCCCAATCTGCACGCGGTTCCCGCCATGGCGCACGCCCTGGGACAAGCGGCCGGCCGGCCCGCGCTGTTGCTCCCTCGGATCACCACCCTGCCGCAACTCGCGCGGCAAATCGCACTGCCGCAAACTACCGTAGCAGATAGCGTACGCCAAAATCTGCTCTACGCCGCCCTGCGCGCACGCAAATGGTTCGATCCCGGCCTGCTGTGGCCGCTCACCGGCGAACTGCTCAAGCTGTTCGATGAACTCACCCTCAACCAAGTACGGCTACCCGACTCCTACGACGACTTCGTGAATCAGTTAGCACTTGCTTACGAGGCTAGCGCCGGAGCCTCGATGCACTTCGAAGCACGCTTGGTACACGCGCTATGGCATGCCTTGCGCCACGATTTGGGCGAGCGTCTGGATACAAGCACGGCTTATGTGTTGCAACTCAGCCAACTGGCGCAAAACGCTGACGCGCCGCTGTATGGCGTGGGCCTGGCCGATCTGGCGCCGGTCGAGCTGGAATTTCTCGCGCGCTTTAGTGAACGCCAGCCCGTCACCCTATTTGCGGCGGACACCCTCACCGCGCACGACACTGGAGCCAGCGGCGCGCTGCTGCAAGCTGCCTGGGCCGACCAAGCTTCAGACTCGCTTTTTGAGCGCGCGGCGTTGCTGCGCGCTGCGGTACCGGCGAGCCCAATTTCTGCAAAGCTCAAGCTGCTCGGCGCGCAATCGCTGGAAGAAGAAGCACGCGCGGCCGTGATGCAAGTACGGCTTTGGCTGGCGGCCGGTCGGCGCGAAATCGCCATCGTGGCGCAAGACCGGCTGGCCGCGCGCCGCGTGCGCGCCCTGCTGGAGCGCGATCAAATTCTAGTGCGCGACGAAACCGGCTGGACCTTTTCCACCACCGCCGCGAGCTCGCTCATCATGCGCTGGCTGGATCTGGTGGCCGACGATTTTTATTATCAAGACTTGCTGGATTTTCTGAAGTCGCCGCTGGTCTTTAGCCAAATCGAACGCGAACAACGGCGCGATGCGGTCTCGGCCTTGGAATTGCTCATCCGCGAATACGACGTGGTTTCGCGCATCGAGCGTTATCTCGATCTGGCGCGCACCCAGGAACAATCCGCCTGCGTGACGCTGCTGGAGGCCCTGGATACCGCGCGCGCCGGCTGGCAAACGCGGCGCGCCCAGCCCTTGCGCGCCTGGCTGCAACTCCTCACCGACACCTTGTCCCAGCTCGGCATCCTGGCGCCGCTGGCGCGCGACTTGGCGGGCGGACAACTATTGGAAATGCTGGAGCGCGCAGCAAGCGAATTGACCAGCGCCAACGAAACTTTCCGTTTTTCCGAATGGCGCCATTGGCTGAATCAGCGCTTCGAAAGCGCCACCTTTCTCGACACCGGCATCGACAGCCCGGTGGTGTTCACCCATCTGCCCGCCACCCGCTTGCGCGCGTTCGACGCCGCGCTGCTATTAGGTTGCGACAGCAGCCATCTGCCCGCGCCGCCGCCCGCCAGCGTCTTTTTCAATCAATCGGTGCGCGCCAGCCTTAATCTGCCGACATGGCACGACGCCCAGCAAAGCGAGCAACGCAATGTCGCCGGCCTTTTGTCCCGCAGCACGGAAGTACTCGCAACCTGGCAAGCGTTTCAACATGGCGAACCGAATTTGCTCAGCCCGCTGTTCGCCTTGCTCGCGACCTGCCATGCGCAGGCTTATGGCGTGGGTTTATCCGACACGCGTTTGCACGCCCTGCTGGCCGCGCAGCTGCCGACCGAAATCGCCGTCCCGCGCGAAGTTCCAGCGCCACAGTTAAGCGCGAACGCCGTACCGCAGGAAATATCCGCCAGCGGCTATGCCAGCCTGATGGCTTGCCCGTATCAATATTTTGCGCGCCACGTACTGCATTTGAACGAACTGGAAGAAGTGCAAATCGCCCTGGAAAAGCGCGATTTCGGCACGCTAGCGCACCAAATCTTATACCAGTTCCATCAGCGCCACCCCTTGTTCAGCGCGGAAGACCCAGCGCAACTGGAGGCCAGCTTGCGCAGCATCAGCCAGCATGTTTTTGCGCCGCTGCTGCGACGCAATTATTTAAGCCGCGCTTGGCTCAGCCAATGGGAAAAGCTCATCCCCAGCTATTTGCAGTGGCAAGCCGAGCGCGAAGCGCAAGGCTGGCATTGGCATAGTGGCGAACAAATGCAGCGTGTAGCGTTTCCCCTCGCGCACGGCGCACAGCTGACCTTGAAAGGCCGATTGGACCGGCTCGACACCGGGCCGACCGGACAAGCGGTGCTGGATTACAAAATGAAAAGCAAAAGCGCCCTCGTCAAACAGCTCAAGCAACCCGGCGAAGATGTGCAATTACCGGCGTACGCCTTGCTGGCGGGCGAGCTGGCTACAGCAGCGGCCTATATCAGCTTCGATCAAGATCAAGTGGAATTGGTGCAAGGGGATGAGGATATTCAGGGGCTCGCGCAGCAAGTGGCGACTCGCCTGCAAACCCTGTTTGAAGAACTCTATGCGGGAGCAGGCCTCCCGGCGCACGGCGCGGATGCCGCCTGCGCCGTATGCGAAATGGAAGGCCTGTGCCGACGCAGTTACTTAATGAGCCGAATCGCGAATGGGTAACGATAAGACTCGCCGGAGTTCGCCTTGATGCCGGCCACGATGCACAGCACCAAGTTCAAGAGCATCACGATAGGCAACAATACAAAGCCGATGAGAACAAACATTAAGATCCAGGACGCGATGGCTGCAATGAATACCGTAATCTGGAAATTCAGGGCTTCCTTGGCCTGGTCGGCGACAAAGGCCGAGCTGTCTTTTTTAATCAGCCAGATGACCAGGGAAGGAATAAAACCAAAAAATATCCCGCCCAAATGCGCGAGCAAGGCCATGGTTTTTTCGTCTTGTGAAATGCTGTCTGCGTTCATTGGATTCCTCCTGTTTTGTTGTATTGGGCTAGCGCCGCAACCCTACCATGAAACGAAAACGCGCGTCCAGATTGCCGCCTAAGCCAAGCCCATGAGCCAATTGCCTAACATCGATCCACGCGTACGCGCTGCGCTCGACCCCGAGCGCAGCGTGGTGGTCGAGGCTTGCGCCGGCAGCGGCAAGACTTGGCTCCTGGTGTCGCGCATCGTGCGCCTGCTGCTCGCGGGCAGCGCGCCGTCGGAAATCCTTGCCATCACCTTCACGCGCAAGGCGGCGCAGGAAATGCAGGCGCGCCTCAACGATTGGCTGCGGCTGTTGGCCACGGCGCCGGAGCAAGCGGTGCGCGATTTTCTGCGCCAGCGCGCGCTCAGCGATGACGAAATCACGCGCCACCTGCCGCAAGCGCGGCGCTTGTTCGAGCTCACCCTGCACAGCCGGCCCACGGTCACCATCAACACCTTCCATGGCTGGTTTCTGGATTTATTGCAGCATGCACCGCTGCAATCCGGCGCTTCCGGCAGCGTGGCCTTGCTGGAGCAAACCTCGCCCTTGATCGAAGAAGCCTGGCAAGCGCTGGCCGAGCAATTGCTCGATGCGCCGGACTCCCCTGCCGCACACAGCCTCAACAATCTATTCCGCGACTACGGCCTGAGCAATACGCGCACGCTATTGCAGCGCTTTATTTCCCATCGCGCCGAGTGGTGGTCGTATAGCCAGGGGCAAGAGGACGCTTTAACTTTTGCGCTCGCGCAACTCAGCGCCGAGTTGGGCATCGGCTTCGATCAGGCGATCTTGCAGCCATTGTTTGCCGACGAACTGTTTATTGCCGCGCTGAAACATTTCGCCGATTTACTCGCACAGCGCGACACCCAAAAAGACCCGCAATACGCGCAACAGATTAATGCGGCGCTCGCGCTGATGGATGAGGAAAAACGTTTCAGCGGCCTAATCTCGGTTTTTTTCACGCTGGACGGCGCGCCGCGCGCGCGCAAACCCAGCAAAGCCCTGAGCAAAAATCTCGGCGCGGAGAATGCCGAAAAATTCCTGCACCTGAATGAACGCATCGTGCAGCGTCTGGATGAAGCCAAGACACAGCGCGCCGAACAAGCCGCGCTGCGCTTCAATCGCGATGTGCTGATCTGCGGCCAAGACCTGCTGCATCATTATCAAATGCTCAAAGACGCGCGCGGCGTGCTCGACTTCACCGACATCGAATACCGCGCGCGCACCCTGCTCACCGAGAGCGATCACGCCGCCTACATGCAATACAAGCTGGATGCGCGCTATCGCCACATTTTGCTCGACGAGTTTCAAGACACCAATCCCTTGCAATGGCAGATCATCAAAAGCTGGTTCGATGCCGCAGTCGACGCCGGGCGCACGCCGCGCGTCTTCGTGGTGGGCGATCCCAAGCAAGCAATCTACCGCTTTCGCGGCGCGGATGCGCGCTTGTTCGAGCTCGCCTGCGACTATCTCAAAACCCAATTCCATGCCCAGCATCTGACGCAGCACGAGTCCTATCGCAATGCGCAAGCGGTGCTCGACACCGTCAACCGGCTGTTCGCGAGTGCGCCGGCGTTCACGCATTTTCAAGCGCACCAGGCGCGGCAACCTGGCTTGCCGGGGCAAGTCTGGTTGCTGCCGCTGGAAGCCAAGCCCGAGCCGGGTCCTAAGTCGACCGAGGATGCGCCAAGCGAGGCCGCGCCGACGGCCTTGCGCAATCCGCTCACCACGCCGCTCGCCGAAGCCGGCGAAACCAGCCATCAACGCGAAGCCGAGCGCATCGCGTCCAGTATTCAAGCCATCGTCGGCCATTGGGTGATCCTGGATAAGGGCGTACGCCGGCCGGCGAGCTACCGCGACATCATGCTGCTCACGCGTATGCGCACGCATTTGCGGGTGTACGAAGACGCCTTGAAACAAGCCGGCATCCCCTTCCTCACCTCGCGCAAGGGCGGCCTGCTGGAAACGCTGGAAGCGCGCGACATCAGCACCCTACTGGAATTCCTGGTGCTGCCCTGCGCCGATCTCAAGCTGGCGCATGTGCTGCGCTCGCCGCTGTTCGACGCCAGCGACGACGATCTATTGGCGCTCGCCGCCAACGTCACGGAAGACGAGCCAGTGAACTGGTGGCGCCGTCTGTGCCGCTTAGTCGCATCCGGCAGCGCGAGTGCGGCATTGCAGCGCGCGCAACACTTGCTCGACGCGTGGCGCCGCCACACCGATCAATTGCCGGTGCACGATTTGCTCGACCGCATTTATCACGAAGGCGATGTGCTGGCGTGCTACCAGCGCGCCGTACCGGCTGCGATGGCCGATGCGGTGCAAGCCAACCTGCTGCGCTTTCTCGAACTGTCGCTGACCTTGGAAGGCGGGCGCTATCCCAGCCTGCCGAAATTTATCGACGCGCTCAGTCTCATGCGCAACGCCAATGATGACGAAGCGCCGGACGAAGGCCAGGCCGCCGATGCCGAGAACGCCGTGCACCTTTACACCGTGCATGGCGCCAAGGGCTTGGAGCGCCCCATCGTGTGGGTGCTGAATGCGAATGCCACAACGCCAGCCCGCGATTCCTACAGCACGCTGGTGGATTGGCAGCCCGGCGCGGATGCGCCGTGCCACTTCTCCTTCAGCAGCACCAAGGACGAACGCGGCCAAGCGCGCAATCGGCACTTCGAGCGCGAAGCGCAACTGCTGGCGCGCGAAGAATTGAATTTGCTCTACGTCGCCATGACGCGCGCTCAGCAATACCTGATTGTCAGCGGCTCGGAATCCAGCGCCGCGCAAAACCCGAGCTGGTATGCGCGCATCGCGCAAGTGCTCGAGCCCAATAATGATCTCACCCCGCCCGATCAGATGCCGGCTGATGCGCCTTTGATCGCCAGCCCCGCCGTAAACCTCGGCAGCGCGCCG
The DNA here is from genome assembly GCA_021812385.1 of Pseudomonadota bacterium. Classification (GTDB taxonomy): domain Bacteria; phylum Pseudomonadota; class Gammaproteobacteria; order Burkholderiales; family Thiobacteraceae; genus RBG-16-58-11. The sequence continues at coordinate 101,530 of JAKANO010000010.1, forward strand.
CTACAACTTCCCGCCATCACCGCCTGCGGCCAACGCACCCAAATCATCGAAACGCCGGCCATGCGCCACGGCACGCTACTGCACCGCCTGCTGGAACAACTGACCCCGCCCGCGCCCGCCAAGGACAAAGCACGCTTGCAGCAAGAATGGAGCATCGCGCCCGATTCCTTCGACACGCTGTGGCGCGAAGCGCACGCCATCTTGCATGCGCCGCAACTCCTGCGCTTCTTCGATCCCTCGCACTACAGCCGCGCTTGGAACGAGCTGCCCTACCTCAGCGCGCAGGGCGACTTTCTGCGCATCGACCGCCTGGTGGAATTCGAAAAAGAAATTTGGGTGCTGGATTACAAGAGCACCGAATCCGCCACCGCCGCCTCGCTCGCTCAAGCCGCGCAACCGCATCGCGCACAACTGAAAAACTATATGGGTGCGATGCAAACGCTTTTTTCAGACAAACAAATCAAGGGCGGGGTAATATTCAAGGGCGGGCTGTTTTTTGAAATCGGCAGCACAGAATAGATAACCAAGACAAATCACTTTCCAGGAGCCAACATGATCTTCACCCCCGACCTCGTAGCAGAACTGGAAATCCTCGCACGCTATGACTTGTCCACCTTAGGCGAAGGCATCAAAGTGCACACCACGGCAGAGCCGAGCGTCATCGCCGCCACCCAACGTTTGTTCGACAAGGGCCTGATCTCCCTCAGCGACGGCGGCTACCTGACCAGCCTGGGCCTGCGCGTGGCCGAGCATGTGCAGGCACTGATCACCGTATTGAATAAGGGATGACGGATGCGGTCGTCGATGCGACGCGCACTTGGCTAGAGAAGGCGGTCATCGGCCTCAACCTCTGCCCCTTCGCCAAGGCCGTGCACGTACATCAGCGTATCCGCTACTGCGTGAGCGAAGCGCAAACTACCGCCGATCTACTGCAAGACCTCTCGTGCGAACTGCACGCCCTGCACGCAGCAGACCCCAAGGACTGCGAAACCACGCTGCTGATCCATCCCTATGTGCTGACGGATTTTCTCGAATACAGTTTTTTCCTCCCCACCGCCGAAGCCCGCGCATCGAAACTAGGCTACGCCGCCGAATTCCAACTCGCCAGCTTTCACCCGCAATACCAATTCGGCGATGCGGAGCCTGACGACATCGAGAACTACACCAACCGCGCGCCCTATCCGACCCTGCATCTATTGCGTGAATCGAGCATCGCGCGCGCCGTCGCAGCCTTTCCGGAGGCGGCCGATATCTATGAGAAAAACATGGAGACGCTGCGCCGCCTGGGGCACGCGGGGTGGCGGGCCTTGTGGCTTGGCGACCAGTAACGCGGCCAGGATGCTCGCGCTGCATCGCGCGCATTCCAAACTATTTTAATCAGGAATGTGGCCGCCCCTAGCGCTTGCAAAAGCGCATTTCTAATTCACCCCTGTCACAGCAATTTCATGTGGGCACGATATTTTTGCTAAAAGTACCTCGACATCTGCAATTCTCGCCTATAGTACATTTATACTAACAGTCCAATATTTTGGACGCCCTGAAATCAATCTCGGAGTCGCAATCATGCCCACCAAAGCTCAGCACAATTTATTGCTGCCAATAAGAAGCGCGCTCGCCGGTCTCTCCATCGCATACACCATCTTGCTGAGCTTGCTGCCGAGTCCGGCGCAGGCCTTGCCCGTCTTTGCGCGGCAGACCGGGCAGAACTGCGTCAGCTGTCACGCCGGCGGGCAATTTCCCGAACTCACGCCCTACGGCCGCGCCTTCAAGCTGACCGGCTATACGCTGGGCACGCGCACGGTTCCATTGTCCGTGATGGGCGTGGCCAGCTACGCCGATGTCAGGAATACCTCCAAGAGCGACACCCCGTCGGCGGATTTCCAAAAAAACGGCGACCCCTTGTTGGCGACCGGTAGCCTCTTCATCGCCGGCAAGGTCACCGACAACATCGGCGCCTTTTCACAGATCACTTACGACAACTATGCCAGCCAGTCAAACGATGGCAAATACCACGGCCACACGCAGGCGGACAATATAGATTTGCGCTACGCCGACCGCTTCATCGATGCAAATCGCGATGTGATCTTCGGCTTCAGCCTCAACAACAACCCCTCCATCGCCGACCCCTGGAATACCGCCGCGGCCTGGATTCAGTACGTTCCGGCGCCATCCCCGACCAGCTATCAATTCATCGATGGCAATGCGCCGTTTCCGGGATTCGGCGCCGGCGGCAATATTGCCGGCCTCAATGCCTATCTGTTTTGGGATAAAACCGTGTATGCCGAGGCAGGCGTTTACCAGACCGCCAACCACGCCCTTTCCTTATTCAGCGCAGGCGTCGCCGACGCCGACAAAACCAAGCTGCAAGGCCTGAACAATCCTTACTGGCGACTGGCGATTTCCCACGAGTGGGGCCCGCATAACGTCATGGTGGGAACTTCCGGCATGATCGCGCACGTCTACGACAGCGGCTCCGATACTGCCGATCCGAACAACCTGGGCCGTTTCCGCAACGTCGGCGTCGATGCGCAATACCAGTACCTGCTCGACCCGCACGCGCTGACGGTGCAGATGGCCTATATGCGGCAGAAACAATTTTATTCGGCGAACACGCTGGCGGGCGATCCATCGCCTTACTTCCTGCCCGACGGCACAACACCCGTGGCGGCCTACAATGCATCGGACACCAGCAACATATTCCGCACCAAGCTGACCTATGTATACCAAGCCAAATACGGCGGGAGTCTGTCCTTCTTCAACAGCACCGGCAGCACCAATACGCTCAATCAAAGCGCCGGTTTCGACAGCAATGGGCAAATCACTTCGACCGACCCCTTGAGCACCGGCATCAGCTCGACTCGCGTCACCGGTAATCTTTCGGGCAACCCCGCCACGCGTGGCTTCACCTACGAAGCGTTTTGGACGCCCGAACAGCATGTCCGCGTCGGCGCGCAATACACCGCCTATAGCAAATTCAACGGCGCAAAAGACAACTACGATGGCTTCGGGCGCAATGCCAGCGACAACGACACGCTGTTCTTGTATGTCTGGGGCGCTTATTAATTCAGTGCCAACAGTCGACCGTACAGATTGATTCAGGAGATAAACATGAAAACAGCAACATGCGCGGCATTAGGCTTGGTTTTAATCGCCGCTGGCGGATGCGCCAACACGCAGCGATCGAGAAACCTCAACGATCCCCAAGTGCCGGCGCAAGTCACGGCGCAGCAAGTGTGCTCCAATTGCCATGGCCTGGACGGCAATTCGACCTCGCCGAACTTCCCCGCCTTGGCGGGGCAACAGGAAAAATATTTCATCGCGCAGATGGAAGGCTTCCGCAACCACAACCGCCTCGATCCGGCGGGCTTCGAATATATGTGGGGCCTGAGCCGGCACCTGACGGATGCGCAAATCAAAGGGCTTGCCGCCTACTTCAGCCAACAAACACCCGTGCCCAAACCCGCCGGCGCAACGCAGCTCACCAGCCGCGGCGCAGAAATTTTCGACAAGGGCATACCGGACAAAAATATCCCTCCCTGCATGGCCTGCCATGGGCCGCATGGACAGGGCAACGACACCTTCCCACGCATCGCCGACCAACACGCCGATTACCTGGTGAAGCAGCTACAAGTATTCCAGCGCACCGAACAGCGCCCGGAAGGCGGCGTCATGAAACAAGTGGCGCATGAGCTGACGCAGCATGACATGCAAGCCGTGGCGGCTTACCTTCAGGCGCTGCCGGTTGGAAAATAAAGAAGCGCAGCCGCGCCATTCGTTTGCCGCATGCATCCGTCAGGATCGGCGGTGACGATCGGTATAGCGGTATTCGGGATACACCCAATCGGCGCGGCTTTCATCGACGCATGTTGAAAACCACAAACAAAGTGCTAGGATTTAGCATGATCCGTCCCTTGCATGATGGGTTGTGCCAGCAGGTCAACCGTGTAACTCTGCGAGGGGCATTCCGGGCAATCCGCGATACACTCGGGGTCGATCCGACCATGGAATAGGAAAAATAATGCCCTACTCATCCTCTTTCATCCGCGACATCTCAGACGCAGACCTGCATTTGATCATGGCGAATGCCGACAAGCGCTTCGTGCATAAAGATGATCTGGTGTTCTCACAGGGCGATCAGGGCGACTCTTTTTATTTCATAGAGTCCGGCAGCGTCAAGGTGTTCTTCGATGAAAACGGCAACACCGTCGACTTGCGCAAACTCGGCAAAGGGGAGTACTTCGGTGAAATGGCGCTGCTCCACCAAGACCTGCGCTCGGCCTCGGTTGCAGCCGCCGAAGACTCGACCCTGCTGTGCGTTGACCGTGACCGGTTCTTTTTCCTCCTGAATGAGCAGCCGGGACTGGCGGGGCGCATCAACCGCATACTCGCCCAACGCAGCGAGGAACTGATCCTCCGCGAGCAGTTGATCGACACCACCGGCATACAAAAAAACAAGCTATACGTCAGCATCAAAGGCGATCCGTCGTTGCGGGAAACGGCGCTGTTCCGGGAACGTTATGAAAGCCCGGTGGACAAAATTTTCGACCGTCTTGAGGTGGCGCTGAAAACGCTTCTGCTGGAGCGCTGCGTCTACCACTTGAGCATCCACTTCAATAGCGGTGAGATCCTGACCCGTTCGGTATTCGATCCGTATCGTGAAGAAATCCACACCGCCGCGCGCCTGATCAACGCCGCCTATCTTGACCGGCATTTTCACAAGATCTCGTACGAGGAGAAACTGGCCTTGATCCGCTCGGTGTACCACGCGATCACCTTGGAGAGCCAGTTCAAGACACTGCCCGAGGAGTGGCGAAATATCTACCGTAAATCATCCGCCACTTGGCAACCGATCTCGCAGCAGGACATCGTCAGCATCCTGTCGAAGTTGGCCGATTTGCGCCGTGTGCCCAACTTCTACCTGCGCAACTTCGGCGTCAGCATCACGCAAGACGCCATCCGCATGCAGTTCAACTGCGACGGCACCCATATCGTCAACTCCAGCGACTACAAAAACTTCCTCGCCAAAAACTTCGAGATGTAAGCCCGGGGTGCGGATGGTCTATTTTTCGCTCATGACCATCAGATCGCCATGCGCGCCCTCACTGAGTCTGCGGTGGTGCAGTGCGACCAGCGGGTCGTCAGGGTAGCGCGCAGCAAGATCGCGGAAGACTTCGGCGGCGTTTGGCGCTTCGTCGGCCATTCGGCGATAGGCTTCCCGATATGCATCGGTCGGCGCGTAATGCGCCATGCGCGCGGCGGTGAGCGGCTCATAAATTTGCAGCGACTGGGTTTTGCCCTTCAGCGTCAGCCGGCCGACCGGGCGCGCCTCGGCATCGGGACAACCGCTGAGCGTGGCTTCGGAAAGGCAGATCAGCGTGCCCAGATGCTTGTTCACGCTTTCCAGGCGCGCGGCGGTGTTGATCGGATCGCCGAGCGCGCGATAATCGAACATGGTCGAGCCGCCAAAATTGCCGACGATAACTTCGCCGGTGTGAATCCCGATACGCGTCTTGCCAAAGGGGATGTCCTGGCTGTTGAGCGCGTCGGAATATTCGCTGGCGAAAGCATCCATTTCCAAGGCGCAGGCCAAGGCGCGTGCGCGGTGATCCGCCTGCGGCACCGGCGCGGAGAACATGATCGCCACCGCATCGCCGACGATGCGATCGAGCGTGCCTTCGTGGCGGAACGCAATGGCGATCATCCGGTCGAGGTAAACGTTGAGCAGGGCCACCGCTTTGCCGGGGTCGATGCCCTCCATCAAGGTGGTGAAACCCGCGAGGTCGGTGAACACGAAACTGCATTCTTGTAGGCTGCCGCCAAGTTTCATGGCTTCCGGATGATCGACCAGATAATCGACGCGGTTGGGCGACACATAACGCGAGAACATGTCACGAATCCAGCGCTGTTCGCGCTCGCTCATCAAGTGGTGAACCAAACTGCCGAGGACGAAAGTAAAGGCAAACACCAGGGCCGGAGTGGCGGTATTCAGCAGCAGTTCGTGTTCGCGGAAGGCATACCAGCCTCCCGCGAGGACGATGCCGAGGAAACCCAGCGTCACGCTGGCGGCGATCAAGGCGCTGGCGCGCATGGCGAGCAAGCCGATCGCCAAGCCGCCGACGAGGATGGCGATGCTTTCCGCCGCGCGCGCCCAGCCCGGCCGCTGCAAGAAGCGGCCGCTGAGAATCTGCTCGAGCGCCTGGGCATGCGCTTCGACCCCGGGCATGATGCGGCCGAGCGGGCTAAATCGCAGGTCCATCAGGCCTTGCGCCGAACTGCCGATCAGCACCACGTCGCCATCGAGCAGGGTACGCGGGATTTGCCCGGCCAAAACCTTCCAGGCCGGAAGATAACGGTTGGGAATGTCGCGCGAATAATGCACCCATATTTCGCCATGCGCCGTGGTTGGAATACGAAACTGACCGATGCGAATTTCCGTAAGCCCGATATCCCGGCCTGCGGTTTTCAGGAAGTAGTTCCGCTCACCTTGGGCGACGCGCAAAGTTTCGGCAGCCAGCGACGGCACGGGTGCGCCAGCAAGGCTCAGCACCAGCGGCACGCGCCGTACCACACCGTCGCCATCGGGCACGAAACTCAGCGCACCGTTGCCTTGCGCGGCTTTTTCCAATAGCAGCAGCGAAGTCACAGCGCTGTCATATTCATGTAGCCAGCGCCCCGGCGGCTCTCCGGCGTTGATGTAACGGAAAGGGCGGGCCAGGTCTGTGCCGGCCTTGGTATTGTTGCCGGGCAGCGCGGCATTCTGGAGAACAAACCCAAGCACGACGCCCGCACCATTCAAACTGTGCGCCAGTACCTGGTCATTATCCGGCAGTTTTTCCAGCGCGTTGCGCAATGGCCCTTTCAGCGCCCATAGCCCGGCCATCGCTTGCGGCGAGGTACGGTCGGGCTCGGCAAACACCACGTCGAAGCCGATGGCCGCGACGCCCGACGCATGCAGCTTTTCCACCAACTCGGCAATCCGCGTGCGCGGCCACGGCCACTGGCCAAGGCGCGCAAGGCTTGCCTCGTCGATGTCGATGATGCGCACCGGTGCATCGGTATAGTCGCGCGGGTGCCAGCGCTGATACTGGTCGAAGAGATTGTTGCGTAGCGCTTGCAACGGCAATGGGTCTAGCAACAGCAGCGCCAAGCCCAACGCTACTGAAGCGATAGGCAACAGGATGCGGAGCAGCTTAAGGGGGCTATTTTTCATGCTTTTGCTTGAAACGTTTCATTTCGTCAGCAACCAGCCCATTCGCAGGGCTGCCTTCTATTGAGAATTTGGCGGCAGCCTGTTTCGGTATTTGCGCGTAACTGGCTATACTTAGAAAACCGTAAAAACTTCGCTGCGCTGGAAATTTACGCGGTATGATACTCACGCAAATTCCGTATTTTATTTAGATAGATATAGGCGCCCGGTAAAGGGACTATACCACTGCCCTTCGCCAGATTAACAGCATCAATACTAAGTTACCCCTAGCATTGCGCAAGTTGCCTTGGATTATTTTGATGCCGGACAGCTTCCTCTCGATACGCTTTTTTAAGGACAGAGCTATGCCCAAATTTTTTCTGCTGTGTGTCTTGCTGCTAAGCCCTTATGCATGGGCCGATGAAGCACCGATCGGCTATGTCAAAACCGTAACCGGCGATGCCTCGGTCACGACCGCAGGCAAAAAGATCAAGGCCGAAGTGGGCACAGCCATCCACCCGGGCAGCGTGTTGCAGACCGGAGCAAAAAGCCGCATGGGCGTCACCTTCAAAGATGAAACGGTGATGTCTTTTGGACCGGATACCCAATTCACGGTGGACGAATACCTGTATGAACCGGCCCAGGGAAAGCTCAAGTTAAGCAGCAAACTCAGCAATGGCACCCTCAATTACGTTTCAGGCGTGATCGCTAAATTGCAGCCGTCAGCGGTGACTGTCAAAACGCCGAGCGGCACGATAGGCGTACGCGGCACCCAATTCTTGCTCAAGGTAGGGGAATAGGCGTGCATCGGGCGAGTCGCGCGTCCGTCATTCGTCTGCTTGCCATCGCGGCGCTCGCGCTGATTGTCGCTGGCTGCGCGCCGAATTCCTATATCGTCTTGCTTAAAAGCCCGGATGGCTCCACCGGCGAGGTGGTCGTCAGGGGCGAGAAAGGTGAGCAGGTCATCAAGGTCGCCGACCAAGGCGTTCCGATCGACGGCTCCACCGCGCCCGTCCCGATCGCGGAAGACAAAATCAAAAAAGATTTTGGCGATGCCATGGCTGCGCGCCCACCGCTACCCGCGCGCTATCTGCTCTACTTCAAGAACGGAACCACGCTCACCAGCGAATCGGCAGCCTTGATCCCGCAAATTATTGCCGAAGCAGCCCGCCGGCCCTCTGTCGAACTTTCGGTAATCGGCAATACCGATACCCTCAGCACGTCAGAGTACAACGATGAACTGGCGCTTAAGCGCGCTACCGCGGTTGCCAAGCTGCTCAAGGAAGAAGGCCTCAAGGTGAATGCGCTGGTAGTCGAATCGCATGGCAAGCGCGACTTGCTTATCCCCACGCCCGATAACACCTATGAGCCGAGAAACCGCAGGGTTGAAGTGTCAATTCGCTAAACGCGCCTGCGCTGACAGGCTGAGCCAGTCAAGCGGATTTCCCCCCTAGCGCCTGCGCGATGCGCTGCAATGCTTCTGCCAGGACTTGGCGCGGCGCGCCGATGTTGAGGCGCATGAAGCCGCTGCCGTTTTCGCCGAATACGCTGCCGGGGCTCATGCCCACGCGGGCTTGCCGCACGAAAAAATCGCGCAATTGTTGATCGCTCATCTTCAAATCACGGCAATCCAGCCATAGCAAATACGTGCCTTCGGGCGCAATCAGCTTGATCTGCGGCAAATGCGCTTGCAGATAATCTCTAACGAACTCGCGGCTGTCGCGCAAATAAAGCATCAGGCTGTCGAGCCATTCCGCGCCGCCGCGATACGCGGCCTCGAAAGCGGCGCTGCTGAAGGGATTGCAATTTTGCACATGCAGCGACTCGAACACGCGCACCAAGGCGGCGCGATCTTCCGCGTTCGGCACGATCAGGCAAGACAAGCCCAGGCCGGGGATGTTGAAGGTCTTGCTGGGTGCGAGGGCGGTGACGATGCGTTCGCCCTCATTCGCCAGAGTGGCCAGCACGGTATGGCGATATTCGGGATATACCAAGTCGGCGTGGATTTCGTCCGCCAAGACCACTAGATCGTGGCGCCGCGCAATGCGCAAGATTTCCTGCAACTCCTGCGCCTGCCACACGCGTCCTACCGGGTTGTGCGGCGAACACAGCAACAACATACGCGCGCCGGATGCGGCGCATTGTTCCAGATGCTCAAAATCGATGTGGTAGCGGTCGGCTTCCAAGCGTAGCGGATTCAACACCAACTGCCGCTGGCTGGTCGTGACCGAAGAGAAAAACGGAAAGTACACCGGCGGTTGAGCGATCACACTTTCACCGGGCTGCGCAAAGGCCTGCACCGCCGCGTGCAGCGAGGGCACGACACCGGGCGCCATGACGATCCACTCGCGCTCGACCGCCCAGCCGTGGCGCTGTTGCAGCCAATCGATCAACGCTGCGTACAAACTTTCGGGAAAAAAACTGTAGCCGTAAATCGGGTGCGCGGCGCGCTCCAGCAAGGCGCGTCTGACGGCTTCCGGCGCGGCAAAGTCCATGTCCGCTATCCACAGCGGCATGACATCCGGCGTGCCGAAATAGCCGGCGCGCGCGTCGTATTTGACGCTGGCCGTGCCTTCACGCGGGATCACGCGATCCCAATCCCAGTTCATGCAATCAGTTCTCACGCGATGCGTTCCCAGAGCGTGACTTCGGATAGCGTGTGCTGGAATTTGCGCCGCGTTTCGCGGATGACGAAGGGCACCGCCAGCGGCCCTGCGACGAGCCGGAAATGCGCGCCCAGAATTGCCTTCAAGCCATCCAGCGTGGTCACGCGCTCGCCGTCTTTTTTGTAGCCGCCGATCCATTCCGCGCGCGGCGTGTGCTCTTCCAGCCAGGTATAGGGCGAAGTCAGCATCAGCATGCCGCCCATATTCAGGCGCTCGTGCACGCTCTCCAAAAACTTGCGCGGGCTGTACAAGCGGTCGATAAGGTTGGCAGCCAGAATGAGATCGTAGCCCGTGAGAATAGGCTTCAGATTACAGGCATCGCCCTGGAAAAATTCCACCTTGTTGCGCACCGCATCCAAGCCCAGATCGCTCAGCTTGCGCTCTTTGTATTCCACTAGTTCGCCTTCGTCCGCCAGGGTGTAGCGCAGCACGCCTTGCTGCGCCAACTGCACGCCCAGGCCGATGAAGCGCGCGGAAAAATCCACGCCGGTGACGTGTTCGAAATGCCGCGCCAGCTCGAAACTGGCGCGCCCCGCCGCGCAACCCAAATCGAGCGCTTTGCGCGCCGGCTTGTCGCCCATGGCCTGGATCGCCAACTGCGCCAACGCTTGCGAGAAGTTCGGCACGCCGTAATAGTTGTCGCCATAGTGAAACTCCGCATATTCCGATAGCAGCTTGTCGGTCTCGTAATGCGAAGAAGGAATATTGGCAGACGCATGCGCCACCACGTAGCGGAAACCCGCATGCTGGAAAAAATGGCGGCGGAACGCATAACGCGCGCTCTTCAGCGCTTCGTTGCCGCAGGAGATCCACGAACCGCCCTTGAACAAATTGTGGCGCTCGTCGAAGGTGGGCGTGGTGAAGTCGTCGTACAGCGGATGCACTTCGAAGCCGGCGAAAGGATAGATCGGCGTTTCCGTCCATTGCCAGACATTGCCCACCACATCGTATAAATCGCCGTGACGAAACGTGGTCACGGGGCATGCCGAGGCATAGTGATGCAAATGCAAGTTGGCCGCCGCGGCTTTTCCGGCCGGCACCTCGGCCACGCCCGACACATCGTACAGGCGATACCACTCGTCCTCGGTCGGCAAGCGATACGGCTCGCCGCTTTGTGCGCGCTTCCAATTACAGAAAGCCTTGGCTTCGTGATAATTCACTTCCGCCGGCCAATCCCACGGCATAGGCACTTCTTCCGTCATCAGACGCAAGTGCCAGGATTCTCCATCGCGTATCCAGAAAGTGGGATGCGCGGCCTGCGCATAATTTTTCCACGCCCGCCCTTCTTCCTCCCACCAGCTATCCTTGCCGTAGCCGCCCGCCGTGACGAATTCTAAAAACTCTTGATTGCTGACGAGATATTGCCCCGCCGCGAATGCCGGAATATCCGCTTCATGCACGCCATATTCGTTGTCCCAGCCATAAGTGGCTGCGGATTTTTCCTTGCCCAGGCGCACGCGGCCGGCGGGGATTTGCACCAGCGCATTTTGCGGCGCGGCCGCCGTGTCCGTGCAAGGCCGCCAGTCCGGATGCGGCCGCACTAAATCCAAGCGCTGCTGGCGGATCAGCACGGAAGATGTTTCCAGATGAATGCGCTCGTGCTCGATGCCCATCAGGATCACCCACCACGGATGAGTCCAATCGATCGGCAGCTGCAGCGGTAAGGTTTGAATCAGATGATCCACACGATCGCGCACTTGCTTGCGATAGTCGCGCACCGCATCGACCGTGGGCCAATCGTAGTGCGCCGCATCCAGATCATCCCAGCTCATCTCGTCCACGCCGACGGCGAAGATGGATTCGAATCGCGGTTCCACGCGCTCGCTCAACAAGCCGGCCAACACCAGTTTGTTGATGAAAAAAGTGGCGGTATGCCCGAAATAAAAAATCAGCGGATGGCGCAAGGAAATCGGCTTTTCCAGATAGCCGGCGCCGCACACCAGGGTTTGAAATAGCTGCTCATAGCAGTCCTGTGTGGCGTGGAAATAGGCAAGAATCTCGCGCCGCGTGGCCTCGGCATCGCTGCCGTCCAAGCGTGGCGTTACGGGAAATAATGGGCGTCGCATGTCGGTCAGTTTCATGGCGTGTTAGTCGATACGTTTTCGAGTTGCTTACACAGGTACACACAGAAAAATGCGGCAGGGCCGAGAAAAATCAACGCGTCAGCCAAGTAAAATAAATCGCGTAAAACACCAGCCAGCCTGCCATCAACCAGCGCCGCTGAACCGGTAGCGCATAGCCCGAGAACAAAGCGCGCACGATCCAGCGCGTTGCAACAATTACCAGCACAAATCGCAGCCAACGCGCGAACACGCTCACCGCAACAAATAGCATCAAGCCCACGCCTTCAGCGGCCGCTTGAATCGCATAGGTTTTATACGGCACGCCACCCAGCGCGCCTTTGAATAAGGCTAGCACACCAAACGCATGCAATTGATGACGGGCCAAGTCGAGCAAAGCGAAGTCGACACCGGGCAGCATGGCCAGCACCGCACGTGCAGCGCTTAAATCGCGCACACCCCAACTATACATTAGTACACCGCCCAGCAATGCGCCGGCCAAGGCATAGCCGCTGGCGACCAAGGCGCTGCGGCGCGAGCGCAGGCCCAGCCACGACAACAGCACGTCCGGGACAATAAAAAACAATGTCGCTTCGGCAAAGCCCCACAGCGCCGCCAGGAGATTCATTCCCAAACCGCGAACTTTCCTTCGGAAGCGAGCGCTTGCATGGCGCCGTCGAGCGCAGACATCCAGGCTTGCTTGTCGCCATTCCAAGGCAAGGTCTCACCCACGAACACGTCGCAGAAAAACGGCACCAGGAGCGCTTCGCCTTTGGGCAAGGATTTACCGAGGCCATGCAAAAAGATTGGGACTACCGGCACTTGCGGATGGCGCTTGGCCAGGTGCGCCACGCCGCTCTTGAAGCGCGACAAGCGCTCCGGTTCGCCGCGCGAACCTTCGGGAAATAATATCAATATCGCGCCTTGCTGCAAGGCCGCACTGGCGGCGGCCAGGGGATCGCCGGCACTGGCTTTGATTTCGCGTTGCAAAGGAACAATGCCGATCACATTGAGCGCAAACCAAGCCAGCAAGCGATTGCGCAAAAAGTAATCCACCGCCGCCACCGGGCGAATATGCGGCAACTGATGCAGTGGAAACAGCGAGATCAACACCAAGGTATCGAGATGGCTATTGTGATTCGCCACGATCAGCGCCGGCCCGGCCTTGGGCAAACGCGCGCGGTGGCGTACGTTCAGACCGATCACGATCAGCGCCAAGGGGCGCACGATCACGAGGAAGAATAGGAAGCGCAGGAAGCTATGCATTGTTTAGGGCATTGTTTAGGGTTTAAGGCTATCTCACCACGGAGTACACAGAGGACACGGAGTAAACCTTAATAAAAAACTAAAGCAAAGTACGAAAGGACGCGTAGGTAAACCTATTTAAAACACCCTTTTTCTATCCAGGACTTTTGTTTTTCTCCGTGTCCTCCGCGTCCTCCGTGGTTCAAGATTTTTAAATCTGGATCAATAATGCAAAAAATACACGTAGTGAAAAAACAGCGGCGCGGTGTAGGTCAGGCTGTCGATGCGATCGAGAATGCCGCCGTGGCCCGGCAGCAAACTGCCGCTGTCTTTCACCCCCAGATCGCGCTTCAAGGCGGAAATGGTGACATCGCCGATGAAGCCGAACACGCCGATGATCAGCCCCGCGCCGGCGGCTTCATACAGGCTGAACGGCGTAAGGTAAGGCGCGATCAACACGGCCAAGCCGAGCGTGGTGAGATTGCCGCCGATCAGACCTTCCCAGGTCTTTTTCGGGCTCACTTTGGGAATCACTTTGTGCTTGCCGAGCAGCTTGCCCCAGGTGTATTGCGCCACATCGTTGAACTGGGTGAGGAACACCAAGTACAGCATCAAACCGGCGCCTGCGCCCGCCGGATTTTTGTCTGCCGGCAGCACCAGCAAGAACGCCATGTGGCTCAGGCTGAACACGGTAGTCATCATGCCCCAGTGCAAGGTGCCGGCGGCGCGCAAGAAACCTTCGGTCTCACCGATGATCACCATGCGCAAGGGCAAGAGCAAAAACATGTACACCGGGATGAAAATAATGAACATCCCATACCAGCCCGTCGCCACCCAGTAATAATGGATGGGGATTGCCAGATAAGCCCAAAACAATACGCGCCGATCGGCGCGCCGCGTCGGGATCAGCGAGAGATATTCTTTCAGCGCAAGAAAGCTGACAAAAGCGAAGAACACCACCGAGGCCAAGGGCGAGAGCAGCATGGCGCCGGCGAAGATGCCGATCATCACCCACCAGGAGCGCGTGCGCAGCTTGAGTTCGCTATAGTCTTTGTCGCGATGCGTGGCCGCGATCAGCCACACCACCAGGGTCGCCAGCAACAATACGCCCGCCACGCCGACCAAGGCCCAGCGCACGTTCGTCGTGAGATGCGCCATCATCGCTTAACCTAGAAACCGAGGTTGGACGGGATGGAGTGCGTACTTTTGCGGGTGCAGGGCAAGACGCGACAACGAGGAATGGTCATTCCATTGTGAGGCGGAGCAACGCCGCCATGCGCCCGTAAAAGTATGCAATCCGTCCCGTCGCGTGCTCGCCAAACGCGAGAACCAATAAAACACGAAGAAGCAATATTGAGTCATCACATTAAAATCCTTATGAAGCGGTCAACTTCGGTTTCTAGGTTTAATCTCCTGCAAGGCGCCGCGCCCGCGATTGAAGATGGTCAGCAATAGCAACAGCGCCACCGCGCCGAATACCCAGTTTTGCCACGCGCCGGGCGGCGCGCCCAGCGCCAAGGCCAAGGCCACCGCGCCAAAAATAAACGCACGATCGCTCTTGCCCATCGGCCCATCGTAGCGCCGTGCAGCACCGATCTGGATCGCCACCACGCCGGTCATTTCGCTGATCACCGCCAGCAGCACAATCAGCACCAGCAGCGCCGGCTCCATGCCGGGCAGGATGGCAAAGGGCAAATACAAAGCGGCATCCGACACCACATCGCCGAGTTCATTCAGGACTGCGCCCAACGCGCTTTTTTGCTGATGCTCGCGCGCCAGCATGCCGTCGATGGCGTTCAAGGCCATGCGCAGGAATAAAAACAGCGGGATCAGAAATAGCGCCCAACGCGCCGTCGGAAAACCATATAACAAGGCGCCGACCACGCAAGAAAACAGCATGGCTGCGAGTGTCACGTGATTTGCCGTGACCCCGAGCCGGAATAAGCGCTGGGTGAGCGGCCGCAGCAAATTTTGGAACGCCGGTTTGAGTTGGTAGATTGTTGGCATGCCTTGCGCCTCCCCGCGCACAGCCTCGCAACTTAACATGGGCTGCTGTCGTGTCGCAAGGCATTGAAGTGCAATGCAATCGCGGCCAGGCCGATGCCCGCAATACGACCTTTTACCGGGTAAGCACGAAAATTGCGCCCAGGCTGGATTTAATCCATTTTTTCCAAATTTTGACCTAAATTGATTTTTTAACCCCCAATAAAAAGGAGATCAACCATGCATTCGCCAATCATCATTTCCAGTATGCTTGCGTTGCTGCTCGCCGCATCAAGCGGCGCTTGGGCGCAAAACACCACAGCACCCGTGCAAGCGCAAAAACAAGAACAAATTTACGGCTCGCAACTCATGACGCAGCAAGAGCGCAACGAATATCACGCCAGAATGCGCGCCGCCAAGACCGCGCAGGAACGCGAACAGATTCGCCATGAGCACCACAAACAAATGCAGGAACGCGCCAAGGAGCGCGGCGTGTCGCTACCGGACGAACCGCCGATGCGCGGAAAATGCGGCGCCGGCGGTGGCATGGGTCCCGGCGGTGGCATGGGCCCCGGCGGTGGCGGTGGCGGCAGAGGCCGCTAATCGCACACGCGGCTGATCGCGAACAGCCCACCCCGAGGGGTGGGCTTTTTTATGGCTTGCGCGTCAGCCGCGCATAGAAAATCGCGCACAAGTAAAAAATCACCGTGAGCGCAATTTCGGCCATGGCTAATTGCGCAGCCAAGCCGTGCTCGCCATACGCGCGCACCACACCTTCGGTGAAGTACAGCAAGATCAGCATCGACGACCATTGGTAGGTATAACGCTTCGCGCGCAATATGCCGAACAGCGGCAACAATAGCGGCACCGTTTTGAGCATCAGCACCACGCGTCCCGAAGGGACTAACCACGCTTCCCAGACAAGGTTCAAGGCGATCAGCGCCAACAGCGAAACGATCGCGCCGAGGTGCAGCCAACGCAGCATGGGGTGCGTCATTGCAACGCTCGCAATTGTGCCTGTACGGCTGCCGCATCGACCGCAATGTCGCTGAACTCGATGCGTTGCAATGCGCCGTTTTGACGCACATCGCAGCCATCGCAATCGATGCCCACCAGCTTTGCCTTTTGCCCATTTTGAATTTGCTGCAACAACCCTTCTTCGACATCGGCCAGACGGCTGCCGAGGGCGAGAAAGTCGGCGCTGCTCACCCAGCGCGCTTGGGCAAAGCCCGCGATGTAACGCAGCTGCTGCGGTTCGATGCGATAAAAAGCGAAATCCAACGCGAGATAATCCTCGGCTTCGGGGAAATAGCGCAAGTAACGGCTGCGGATATGTTGCGCATCGTCCGGCCCGATCAACTTGGCCTCGCCCAAGAGCGTCAAGCGCGGCAAGGCTTGGGCCTGATCGCCCGGATCGTGTACCGCCAGGCTGACATGCGCATCATGATTAATATTGTGGGTATGCTCCGCCAAGGCGCTGATCAAGATCACCGGGCGACCCAGGTGGTCCGTCACGTAATCGACGAAGGAGCCGTAAGGATAAGCAGGAAATTTTTGCGAAGCCGTCGACAACACGCCGTAATGGCGGCGGCGCAACAGGCGGCGCGCTTCTTGACCCGGTGTCATAGTCATACCAGTCGCTTTGCTGACGAAGAAAGCGTGAGTATATCAGGCCGCGCCTTGACACCAATAATAGGCGGATGCTAGCGTCGAACGATGATTGCACTGCCCACCCAACTCAAGAAATTCCTTGGCTTCGCGCGCTTCGTCACCCGGCGTTTCCTGGATGACCGCTGCGCGCAGGTGGCCGCCAGCCTGACCTTCACCACCTTGCTGGCATTGGTGCCCTTGATCACGGTGACGGTCACGGTATTCGCCGCCTTTCCGCTTTTTTCCCAGCTGACCACGCAATTAAAAATCTTCATGCTCAGCAATATGGTGCCGGAAGTCGCGGGGAAAATTATCACGGTCTACATGGAACAGTTTTCGCACAAGGCCGCCAAGCTCACTTTGCTCGGCATCGCCGGTTTGACCGTAACCGCGCTGCTGCTGATGAACACCATTGATCGCACCTTCAATTACATTTGGCGCGTGCGCAAACCGCGCGCCTTTTTGCAGCGCTTTCTCACGTATTGGGCCGTCCTGACCATCGGCCCCATTGTGTTGGGCGCAAGCTTGTCCTTGACTTATTACCTGGTGCGGCTATCGCTGGGGTATGTGGAACATATTCCGCTGCTGGGCCAATTTGGGCTGAAGGCGCTGCCCATCCTGCTCATGTCGGTGGCTTTTTCGCTGTTGTATTTCACCTTGCCGAATCGCTATGTGCCATTACGCCATGCGCTGCTCGGCGGGATTTTCGCGGGCGTCACCTTCGAGCTGATGAAACGCCTTTTTGCGCTCTACATCACCAGCTTTCCGACTTACACCTTGGTGTATGGCGCGTTTGCGATCTTTCCGATTTTCTTGCTGTGGCTGTATTTTTCCTGGCTGGTGATTTTGCTCGGCGCGGTGATTGCGGCGGCGCTGTCGCATTGGCATGCCGGCACTTGGCAAAAATCGCGCTTGCCCGGCTGGCATTTCGAAGCGGCCTTGCATGTATTGCTGGAACTCGCCAGCGCACAGTCTTCCGGACACACGGTTACCTTGGCATGGCTGCGCAAGCGGCTCGATTTGGGACTGGATGATATGGAAGAAATACTGGATCGCTTAGCGCAAGCGAATATCGTGCGGCGCAGCGAGAAGGATGGCTGGCTGTTGTCGCGCGCGCCGCAAGACATCAGCGCCGCAGAAGTGTTTCGCTTGTTTGTGTTCGATGCCGGATCAGCCGCCGAAACTCAGGCCGCCCACCAAGCCTTATTCAACAAGCTCGATGCCGAGCATCGCAGCGCGCTCGCACCGACCTTGGCGGATTTAGTGCCTGCCGCCAAAGCTAAGGGCTAATTGAATGTAAACAGGTCGAAGCTGTCGGTCTGCTCGATCAATTTGTCTGCGCGCACCTGATGAATCAAGCCTTCGCTGCGCACCTCGAATTCGCGCATGGGCTGGAAGCTGCCGCGCGACGCGACAATCCGGGCCGGTTGCTTCAGCGCCGACACTTCGGGCAATAACAGCGCCGGCTGAAACAAGGCGTTGGCCGGCGCAATCACCGGCTTGATGGCGATGGGGTGGGCGCTTGGCGCCAGCATTTGCGCCCCGACCTCGACGCGATTATCGATATCGGATTGCATCCAGCGCACCTGCCCCACGCCCCAGCAGCCGGACTGACCTTCTTCCACGCCGATGATGTCGCCCACCTTGAGCTTGGCATAGCTTTCCGGATTTTTGGCAAGCGCAACACCGCCCGCGCTTTCGTTCACCACCACCCATTTTGAACAGTTGTAGCTCAACTGACTGCCGGTGCCATGCAGCGCATCGGTGACTTCTAAGTTTTGCTGCTCCTCCGTCTCATCCGCATTGCCGGAGTGCAACGCATCTGCGCTCAACATGTGATGCAACGCAGTAATCCCGCCGCATATATGGGCATCCGATTGCAATTGGAGGCGGTTGAACATGCGCTTGGGCGCCACCCCCCATTGTTTGATCAAGCGTTTCAACATTTCCCGATAACCGGCCTGATGCGCACCCGCCGGCAGGCCCAGCTTGGCCAGCGTTTCACCCGCATCCAGCGCTTGGACGTGCTGATGCAGCACGCGCGCCAACGGAATGGTGTTGAGGATAATGTCGGTGCGCGCATCGGTCACCCCCTGATAGTGCATCAGGGCCTTGGGCGGTTTATCGCCATCCAAGCGCACCAAAAATAAACCATGCTTATTTTCAGTCGGGCCTAAAGGCTGCAACAAGGCGTGCTGGCCCAGTTGCGCGAGATAGGCCTTAATGTCGGCTAACTGGCCTTGCAGCAGACGATAAGGGTCGGCCAGTGCGAGCAGCAGCACTTTGATGAAAGCGGTATTGACGTTGTCGTGATCGCGATCCGCTATTGAAATGTTGTGAATATTCAGCTTGGCGGCGTACCAATACAGGCGATGCAACTCAGACCAAATCCCGGCCGATGTCGGCGCATAGGTTTCGTAAAACACCTCGAGCACACCGCCCAAACATTCGATCGCGCGCGCCATCGCCAGCGGCGTAACTTTGTTCGTGGCCAGGTTGGCGCGGCGGCCGGACAAGTCCATTAAAGCGATTTTGTAGCCGTTGGCCAATTCCGTGAATAATTCGCGCATCAGATCGCCAGCCCGCAGGCTCTTTTCCGAAAGCGGCAGGGCTTTTCCCACATACAGCTGCTGCAGCGAAGGAAGCAACTTGCACACCGTGGCACGGTAGTGTTCCAGCAGATTGCAGCGCGCCTCTTCGCCCAGATCCACGCTATTCAGCGCGGCAATGGCATCAGCGAGCTTGCGGCCGGATTCTTGGCTGTTCGCCAGCGGCAACGCATCCAGCCACTCCTGCACCTGCTTGGCGCGCGTTTCTACCCCGGTTTTCGGGATTGGCGGGTAAGAAGGCAGTGAGAGCTTAAGTTCCATGGCGCATAAAATGTAATTATTGTTAGGATTATTGATTCTAGGAACATTATGCGCATTTGTAAAATTTCACTTTCGAATCAAACTGCCAGCTGACGCCGCCGCGGCCCGAAGCCGTAGATGATGAGACCCACCACGGCCATCGCCCACACAATCACCGCGCCGGCCGGTAAATCCCCCCAGGCCGAAGCCAGCAAGCCCAGCGCATACGCCACTACGCCATTTAAGTAAGCGAACACCAACCGTTTCTTTGTCCCATAGTTGCGCGTTGCCATGGCCGGCACGATGAGGCTGGCGAACACCAAATAGATCCCCACCAACTGCACCGATGCCGTGACCGCGAACGCGAACAGCACGTAAAAGCCCAGCACCCCCAAGCGCTGCCGCTGCGTGAACCAAAGCAGCGCGACGGCCAAGCTGAGGATCGCCGCCAAGGGCAGTTGCTGGTAGCTCACCCACAGAATTTGCCCCACCAGCAGGTCTTTTAAATGCTCGCCGCCATGCGCATCGTGCGCCAGCAACAACACCCCGCCGGTCGCCGCCAACACGAATAACACGCCGATCAGGGCTTCTTGCACCTCGGGCCAGCGTTTTTCGCAATACGTCAGCAGCAGGGCGCCCAACAAGGCGGCGCTGACCGCTGAAATCTGCACGCCGATGCCTTGCGGCTCGAAGCCCATGAGGTCGGCGGCGATCACGCCCAATCCGGCGATTTGCGCGATGGCCAAATCGATGAACACGATGCCGCGCGACAATACTTGCATGCCCAGGGGCACGTGGCTGACCAGCACCAATAGTCCAGCCAGAAATGCGGGAATCAAAATGGAAAGCTCTAATCCTGAAATATTCATTTCAAGGCTCCGAGCAAACGCTGCACCGTCACATCGAACAAGCCGTACAAATCCTTGCTTTGCGCATCCGCACCGACCGTGAACGGCAACACCACGTTGGGAATCTTGGCGTGCTCGGTCAGCCATTCCGAGGAACGGCCGTCGTTGTAAGCGGCGCGAATCACCATTTTGGCGGGCTGGTGCTGCAACTGCGACAACACTTGCGTCAGATAGCCGCTATTCGGTTCGACGCCCGGTTTCGGCTCCAGCGTCGCGACTTCGCGCATACCCAGCCAGCGCTCTAAATACGGAAAGCCTTTGTGCTGCACCACGATGGGCACGCCCTTGAGCGGCGCGGCCAAGGTTTCCCAATGGCGAATCGCCGCTTGCCAACGCGTGACAAACGCTTGATGACGCGCCGCATATTGCGCCGCTTGCGCCGGATCGAGCTGCGACAGGCGCTGCGTCAGCGCTTGCGCCACCGGCAGAAAATTGCGCGGATCGGTTTGGATGTGCGGATTGCCGCCGGGGTGCACATCGCCTTCCGCGCGATCCAGCCGCGTCGGCACTTCCAGCTTCTGCACATACGCCGCCGCCTCGAAATACCCCGGCTGGCCGGGCTGAATTTTGCTGTTGCTGGATTGCTGCAGCAAGATCGGCAACCAGCCGACTTCCAGTTCGGATCCGGTGCAGACCACCAAATCGGCGGAGCGCGCGCGTGCAATCAAACTGGGACGCGCCTGAATCTGATGCGGGTCTTGCAACGCATTGGTGGCGGTATAAATCGACACCTGATCGCCGCCCAGCACTTGCGCCAATGCGCCCCACTCCGGTTCACAGGCCAAAATATTCACCGTAGCGCGCGCTGAGAAAGCCGTCAAAAGCAAGGCGGCCGTCAGCAGTAGTTTCACGATTTTGTTCATGTTGATCTCCTAAAATTGATGCGCGCCATGCGCACCCAAGCTCATCAGGTATTGCAGGAAAATTTGATTGTCGGTCACACCCTGGCGCGATTTATCTTGCGCCAGTTGCAAGCGGAAGCGGCTAAACTCGCTCGGGTTGTAATCCAACATCACACTGTTTTTGGACGGCGCATAGTCGGGGCGCGCCAGATAGGCATTGTTCAAGCTGTAATCGACGTGTCCGCTATCCAGTTGATCGCGCCGCAAGCCGACCCGCCAGCGCGGCATGAACTGATACACGCCCTGCAAATAAGCGCCGGACTGCGTCGCAGCATAAGCGCTGCTCAATGTGCTCGCCGTCGTATCGTAGGTCAACGCACCCGCTTCGCGCCGGCGGAAATATTCGCCTTGCAGCTTGAAATTGGTATGCGTCACATTGCCATTCGGCGCCCACTTCCAGACGAAATCCGCGACCCACAGATGGCTGTTGCCGCTGAAGGCATTGGTCACCGTAGCCCCGGACAAATTGCTATCTTCATAGCTACGGCTTTGCGGCTTGGTTTGCAGATAAGACACGCCGGCGCGCCAACTTTGGCTGAAGCCGATATCCCCACCCACATGCGCGAATAAAGCCGCGCTGCCGATGCCATTGCGATTGCGTTCCGAGCCGGGGAAATTCCCGCCGCCGCCGATTTCGGCGCCGACTTCCAGGAAAGTATCGGTCGGCGCCAACCATTTCAGCTGCACGCCGTCTTGGCTAAATTGCGTCCCGAGGAAAGCTTTGTAGGCCAGCGGGTTGTCGACGAAATCCCAGGTATGCGCATGCTGCTCGTTGAGATAACCGATGGCGGAGAAAAAGCGCCCGGCTTTTATGGTCAGTCCATGGCCCAAGCCCAAAGTCTGGATAAAGGCTTCTTCCACGGAAAGCGTATTATCCGGTGCGAGCGCCAAATTTAGGCCGCCATGCAAATACGGATCGATGTTGGCATACACGCCCAGCTCCGATTCCCCCAGGCTAAAACTGCGCGTTCCCGGGCTGCTTTCGGGACTGGGAATAAACCCGGTGAGGCGATATTTGTTCGGGTCCTGCGACAGATTGGCATAGGTCCCGGACAGGATCAGCGAAATATCCGGGTTGAATGCATTGGCTCCAGCGGGTGCGGCTGCCGCAGGCGGCGGCGCAGACGCCACCTGCGTGACTTGCTCCTGCGCTTGCTGTGCCGTCGCTTGCGCCGCATCGACGCGGCTTTCCGCTTTCTGCAAACGCGCTTCCAGCGCCTGAATGCGCGCTTCGTAGGTTTGTTTCAGTTGTTGAACTTCGGCACGGATTTTGTCCAAATCCGCATCGCTTGCGGCAAGCGCCGGTTGTGCAAATAGAAAAAGGCTGCACGCGCCCCATAGATAACGCGACATGATGATCCTCGTTTAAGCGATGAACAAAGGCGGCCGCAAGCGGTCGCCAGATACAGTGCCTTAAACGCGGGTGGGCGGTGCGCGGGATTGGTAAAGCTGAAGGCTTAGAAGATAAAACCGGGGCGCCACATGCAATGGCGCAACGCTGTGAACCGTTGCCAAATCGAGCAGCGGTGCAACCGAGGTGCAAGCGGAACCCAGTTGCGAGAAAGCTGCGCATTTTGTGCACTGCTCGCCATGCGGCAATTTATGCTCGGACTGCGAATGGCTGGGCGCGCTGCTCAGATGCGACAGCGCGTGCCAAGCCGCGCCTTGCTGCGAAAACAGCAAGGCAAAGGCTAAAAAGACACTGTAAAGGGCGCGTTTCGACATCTGAGGGGGCTCATCCTATCAATGCGGCACCCGGCAAAGCAAGCCTTTTAAAATTCACTTGCCACAAAAAAAGCGGCTTAAACTTTTTTCTTGGCACGCGGGTGTGCTTGATCGTACACCTGCGCTAAATGTTGAAAATCCAAATGCGTGTACACCTGGGTGGTGGAGATGTTGGCATGGCCCAGCATTTCTTGCACCGCACGCAGGTCGCCGCTGGATTGCAGCACATGCGAGGCGAAAGAGTGGCGCAGCATATGCGGGTGCACATGCACGCCCAAGCCCAGCTTCTTGGCCCAATAAGCGACGCGCAACTGCACCGCGCGCGGCGTGAGCGGACGGCCGCTGCGATTGACGAAAATGTGCTGCTGTTCCACCGGGGTAAAGGTCTGGCGCAAGGCTAGCCACTTCTGCAATGCGTCCAAGGCAAATTTTCCGACCGGCACCACGCGCGTTTTCGCGCCTTTACCGGTGACGCGCACCTCGGCTTGCGCGAAATCCACGGCGTCGATTTGCAAACCCGTCAACTCGGCCAGCCGTAAGCCGGAGGAATAAAACAATTCCAGCATCGCGGCGTCGCGCATCGCCAGTGCGGTGGTTTCATCCGGGACCACCAAGCGCGCCACGCTATCCGGTGACAGCGCATCGGGCAATTTCTTCACATGCTTGGGTGCTTTCAGCCCCAAGCAAGGGTTGTGCGTAAAGCCATGGTCGCGCGCGAGGTAGCGGTATAAGGTGCGCCAAGCGGAGAGTTTGCGCGCCAAGGTTTTACCGCTTTGGCCGCGCCCGTGCAGTTGCGCGACGAAGCGCCGCATTTGATTAATTTGCAGTTGGGCTAAGGGCGTGTTTTGCGCCAACGCCAGCAAAGTTTCAACATCGCGCTGATAGTTTTCGCAAGTGAGCGGCGAAAGTCGCCGCTCGTGTGCAAGATGGGATAGAAAGCCGGCGAGCAGGGGCGCGTCGGGATGGGTAATGGGCGCCTTAGGCTGGGCTGGACTCACGTGCGATATAGCGGTCGAGCGCCACGCTGATGAGTTCGCCCAAACGCTTCAAATATAAGGTGCCCATGCCTTGATAAAAACGCCCCGAATCTTCGCTCGCCAACACCAACAGGCCAAAGGATTGGTTGGTGCGCAGTGAAACCATGGCGAAGGATTTGAGGCGTCCGCCATCGTCACCGAACCACGTGCCGGTTTCATACAAGGCATGCGGGCCGCAAGAAGGATTGGTCAGGCCTTCGGCATACAAGCGCAATTCTTTGCTGGTGGGGCCAAGCTCCGGCAGGCTGCTCTCCGGCTGCGCGTCGCCGCGCCACAGGCGCAAGCCGATATGCGGGATCGAAAAATCTTCGCGCAGGTTGTAGTAAATGGCCTGTAGCAAGGTTTCCATATCGGCCGCCAACAACAAGGCCAGGCTGAAACGATGCACGCGCTCTCCCAAGGCATCGTTCTCCTCGCCGAATTGCACCAACTCGCGCAGCTTGGCTTCCAACAGGGAATTTTTTTCACGCAGGGCGACGACTTGATATTCGGAAAGCGAGATCGCATTTTCGTCGTGTACATTGGGCAGTTTTAGATCGAGCAGCACGTTGACGTGTTGCTGGAAAAAATCCGGATGATCTTTGAAGTAACGTACGACGTCTTCCGCTTCGATTTTCATTGTGCTCCCTGGGCCGGCGGTTATCTTTCACAAAGTATAGCGTGAAATATGGGTGTCTTACAGAGCTATTCTGTGCCGTTTGCTAGAATAGGCGCGACGTAGTACACGAATTATTAAAACGGCATTTCATCGCGCAAACCGAAACCAGCAAAGTAAACGCACATGACTGAAAATCCGACACCCGAAACGCAAGCCAATGCCGACTCGCAGCGCGTGCTCGCCGCGCTCATGGGCCTGCACCGCGCCTTCCCGGTGGAACGCCGCATCTCCCAGGAAGCCTGCGACGACACGCGCGAAACCTATCTCGCCATCTTGCTGCGCTGGATCCAAAGCGCTGCACCGCCCTTAACCGCCGGATTCGATCGCGAAGCCTTGGATGAGCTGGCGGCGCTGGATGCGATCTTCATCGTCAACGAGCAGATCGGCTGCCCGCCTTTCAATGTGGCGGCCACCGATATCCAGGTGCACTTCCCGCACGAGACTCTGCATGCGCTGTCCGCCTTGGATGCGCTGGCCATGCCGCGCCTGCTCGATGCGCCCGCCACCATCGAGACGCGCTGCGCCATGAGCGGCGAGCCGATCAGCTTGACCCTGACCAAAGCGGGGGAGTTGCGTGCGGAGGAAATGCACTCGGCTGTGGTGGCGTTCCAAAAAGTCGCCAACCAAGTGGCGCGCTACACCTTCGATCTGGCGCCCGGCATTCGCTTTGTCTTGCCGCAGCATGCGGCAGGCTTGCGGCAAACGCTGAGCCTGAGCGAAGCCGCAGCGGTGGCGAATGCGTTTTATGCGTTTCAGCGAAAATTGCTTAAGGATGGTTTATAGCGCGATCACGCCGGTAAACACTTCCACCGCCGGCCCGGTCATCATGACCGAGTGCCCCGCGCCATCCCAGCGTATCGTCAGCTCGCCGCCACGCGTGGACACCAGCACCGTGGAATCGAGCAAGCCGCGCTGAATGCCCGCGACCACAGCGGCGCAAGCTCCCGTGCCGCAGGCCAGTGTTTCCCCCGCACCGCGCTCATACACGCGCAGCTTGATATGGCCGCGATCCAGCACTTGCATGAAACCGGCGTTGACGCGTTTGGGAAAGCTGGCGTGATGTTCGATCTGAGGGCCGTCGATTGCAATTGGTGCGGCATCCACGTCGTCGACCACCTGCACCGCATGCGGATTGCCCATGGAAATGGCGCTGATCTCAATGATCTTGTCGGCTAAGGACAAACGATAAGTCGGCGCACGGCGATCCGCCACAAAGGGAATTTCGTTCGGCTCGAAGCGCGGCTGGCCCATGTCGACGCTGACCTGGCCATCCGCCTCCAAGCGCGGCACGATGATGCCGTTCATGGTCTCGACGCGAATCTCGTTTTTGTCGCTCAAGCCATGGTCGCGCACATAGCGCACAAAGCAGCGCGCGCCGTTGCCGCACTGCTCCACCTCGCCGCCGTCGCTGTTGAATATGCGGTAGCGAAAATCGGCATCGCTGCGCGTCGGCTTTTCGATCAGCAAGATTTGGTCACAACCGATGCCGAAGTGACGGTCGGCGAGAAAACGGTATTGCACCGCGCTAAGGGTAATCGTCTGCGTGATGCCGTCGAGCACGACGAAATCATTGCCGAGGCCGTGCATTTTTGAGAATTTGAGTTGCATGTGGAGAATTAAAGCATGAAACAAGGCAAAAAGCTTTACCACGGACTGTCTATCAGGTTCGTGACGCCGCAGAAAAAGAAGAAGTAAGGCGGCTCAATCAGCAACGCCTGCGATAGCGGGCGTTTCGAAGTGGGCAACAAAATAATTATGTCATATTACAAGATGTGACCCCTTTGTTTCTTTACAAGATGTGACCCCTTTGTTTCTTTGCAAAGGGTGAATTCTCATAACAAGCGCGCCAGTAGGAATTGAGGCGGGCACGGCGGGGAAGCTGATAGTGTGGGAAGTGCGACCCACCCACCTACCAGAAGGATCC
>JAKANO010000024.1 GCA_021812385.1 Pseudomonadota bacterium
AGGTAAGCTGTGCATAGGGCATAGCGGGATCCTTCTGGTAGGTGGGTGGGTCGCACTTCCCACACTATCAGCTTCCCCGCCGTGCCCGCCTCAATTCCTACTGGCGCGCTTGTTATGAGAATTCACCAACCACCTTTTATTCCAGCCGAATGAGCCTTTTTCGGCATAATTCGGCACTTCCCGCCTCCACGCTCCAGCCACTAGCTATAGATTTTTTCTGCCATTCTTCCCACCATATCTTGTGTTTTAGCCGGAACAGGTTCAGACTATCTTTCCCGTGGGGGTATAGATGGCGGAAGACTCCGATTTAGAAAAAACAGAAGCAGCCACGGATAAGCGCATCGAGCGTGCGCGCGAGGAAGGCAAGGTCGCCCAATCGCGTGAATTGTCGACATTTATCGAGTTAATGGCGGCAGTGCTAGTGCTCATGACCTTAGGAAGCTTCTTCTCAGAAAAGCTCATGGCAACGATGCGTCGCGGCTTGGTCTTCGATCGCACTTCTGCGTTCGATCCCGGCATGATGATGACGCGCTTAACGCATGAGTTAACCGGAACCATGCTCGCCTTCTTACCGCTCTTCGGCGTGATGATCCTGGCCGCCCTGGCCGGCCCCCTTCTCCTCGCCGGCTGGAACTTGTCCTGGAAAGCGATCTCTCCCAACCTCGGTAAATTTAACCCCATCGCCGGCCTCAAGCGCATCGTTTCGGTGAATGGCCTGGTGGAGCTGATCAAATCCTTGTTGAAGGTGGCGCTGCTCGGCGGCATCGCCGTTTGGGTGATTTGGGGTTATCGGGACGAAATGTTCTCGCTGGTCTCAGAACCCCTGGAGAGCGGAATTTCGCATTTCAGCCATATGCTCCTGAACACCGCCCTGTACCTCGTCAGCGCCATGCTGCTGATCGTCGCCATCGACGTGCCGTTCCAGCTTTGGCATTACGCCAAGAACTTGCGCATGACCAAAGAAGAAGTGAAGCGCGAAGCGAAAGAATCGGAAGGCGACCCGCAAATCAAGGCGCGCATCCGCGCCGCGCAACGCGAAGCCGCGCGCAAGCGCATGATGGCCGCAGTTCCGAAGGCGGATGTGATCGTCACCAATCCGACGCACTACGCGGTTGCCTTGAAATACGATCAGAGCCGCATGGCCGCGCCGCAAATTGTCGCCAAAGGCGGCGGCTTGGTGGCCGAACGCATCATTGAGCTCGGGCGCGAAAACAACGTGCCTTTGCTGCAAGCGCCGCCCTTGGCGCGCGCGCTGTACCGCCATGCGGATATCGGCAATGAAGTGCCGCAACGGCTGTATACCGCCGTGGCTGAAGTCTTGGCCTATGTGTATCAATTGCGCACTCCCGCATATGGCGCTGCGCCGCCCAAGCCCCCGCGCAATTTACCGGTTCCGGAAGACATGGACATGCCTGAATTGGAGCATGCATAGATGAACGCACGCGTCGATTCGGCAGGGTTCTTCGCCAATATTGATATGAAGCGCCTGGCGGGCCCGATTCTCGTGGTCATGATCCTGACCATGATGGTTCTGCCGTTGCCGCCGTTCCTGCTCGACCTCTTGTTCACGTTCAATATTGCGGTGGCGATGATCGTCTTGCTGGTCAGCTTGTATCTGCGCAGGCCCCTGGATTTCGCCGTGTTCCCGACCATGTTGTTGCTGACCACGCTGCTGCGCCTGTCGCTCAACGTCGCCTCGACGCGGGTGGTGCTGTTGGAGGGCCATACCGGCGCCGACGCCGCCGGCAAGGTGATCGAAGCCTTCGGCAGCTTCCTGGTGGGCGGCAACTATGCGGTCGGTATCATCGTGTTCGCGATTCTGGTGCTGATCAATTTCGTGGTCATCACCAAGGGCTCCGGGCGCATCGCGGAAGTCGCCGCACGCTTCACCTTGGATGCCATGCCCGGCAAGCAAATGGCCATCGATGCCGACCTGAATACCGGGCTGATCGGCGAAGACGAGGCGCGCCGGCGCCGTACCGAAGTGGCGCTGGAGGCCGAGTTTTACGGCGCCATGGACGGCGCCAGCAAATTCGTGCGCGGCGATGCCGTTGCCGGCATTCTCATCATGCTCATCAACATCATCGGCGGCCTGGCGATCGGGGTGATCCAGCACGACTTGCCGATCGCGCAAGCGCTGAACAACTACACGCTGTTAACGGTCGGCGACGGACTGGTGGCGCAGATCCCCGCCCTGATTATTTCCACCGCGGCGGGCATTGTGGTTTCGCGTGTCTCGGCCGAACGCGATATCGGCGAACAAATCATCGAACAGTTGTTCTTGAAGCCAGAGGTGATGTACATCACGGCTTCCATTCTAGGCGTGATGGGCCTGATTCCCGGCATGCCGCATTTCGCATTTCTGGCTTTTGCGGGTGGACTGATCTTGATCGGCAATACCATCTCCAAAAAGCAGCGCGCGCCAGCGCCCGTTCCGGAACAAGTAGCGCCGCCGCCCTCGGCAGAACCGGTGGATGTCAGCTGGGACGACGTCGGTCAAGTCGATACCTTGGGACTGGAAGTAGGCTACCGCCTGATTCCGCTGGTGGATCGCACGCAAGACGGCGAACTCTTGCGGCGCATCCGCGGCATACGCAAAAAATTCGCGCAAGACATGGGGTTTTTAGTGGCGCCGGTGCATATCCGCGACAACTTGGACCTGCGCCCAAACGCCTATCGGATTATCGTCAAAGGAGTGGAGATCGGACGCGGCGAAGCGCAAACCGGCCAATTCCTAGCCATCAATCCCGGCCGCGTCTTGGGCCAATTACCGGGCGCACAGACCAAAGACCCGACGTTCGGCCTGCCTGCGGTATGGATCGATGCCAGCCTGCGCGAACAAGCGCAAACCTACGGCTATACCGTGGTCGACGCCAGCACCGTGATCGCAACCCACTTGTCGCAAATTCTGCAAACCCATGCCGCCGACTTATTGGGGCGCGAAGAAACGCAACAACTGCTGGACCATGTCGCCAAGGAATTGCCCAAGCTGACGGAGGAGTTGATGCCGGAACTATTGACGCTCAGCGGCGTGCAGCGTGTCCTGCAAAATCTGTTGGAGGAAGGCATCCCGATCCGCGACATGCGCACCATTATCGGCGTCCTCACCGAGCAGGCTGCAACCACCAAAAACCCCGACGAACTCACCAGCGCGGTGCGCGTCGGGCTGGGCCGCGCGATTATTCAAGACATCTACCAGAATGCACCCGAACTACAAGTCATCGCGCTCGAACCATCGCTGGAGCACATGCTGACGCAAGCCGTCGGCACCGATGCGCAAACCGCAGGCCTGGAGCCCTCGCTCGCAGAACGCCTGCTGACACAAACCGCGCGCGTGGTGCAAGAGCAAGAAAACCGCGGCCTGCCGCCGGTGCTGCTGGTGCCGGCGGTATTGCGCGCGCTGTTGTCGCGCTTCTTGCGCCGTGTGGCGCCGCAATTAAAAGTCATTTCGCACGCCGAAATTCCGAATACGAAAACCATCAAAGTCACTGCTGTTTTGGGAGGTAACGCATGATCGTCAAGAAGTTTACCGCCGCGACCACCCGCGAAGCCTTGCTCCAAGTACGCGAAGTTCTGGGGCCCGAAGCTTTAATCCTCTCCAATCGGGTACAAGATGGCCAGGTCGAAATCATGGCCATGGCCGAAAATGACATGGCGGCGCTCACCGCCAGCCCCACCCCTGTCGCACCCCGCACCCCAGCAAGCAACCCCCATGCGATGCCGCTGCGCCATGACATCCCTCATGATATCCCTGGACTGCAAGTGCTGGCTGGCAACACCCCGCAAGCGCGCAGCCAAACACCCACCGCGACCGCCAAGCCCGCCCCTGCGGCCCACAACGCGACGCCGTCGGACCATCTGGCAGACAATCCGGCAACGACTGCGGCACCCAAGGCGATGCAAGCAGAATCGGCGCAATTGGTGGAGAATCTCACGCAGGAAGTGCAAAGCATACGCAGCCTGATCGAAAGCCAGCTCGTCAACCTGGCTTGGGGCGAAATGAAAAATGCCGACCCGCAGAAATTCGACGTGCTGCGCACCTTGCTCGGCGTCGGCTTCTCACCGCGGCTGGCACGCGAGCTGTCCGGCGCATTGCCGAAAGCCTTGAACCACGAACAAGCGCTGCGCTGGATGAACAGCGCGCTGGCGCATAATTTACACTGCGCCGGCAGTCGCGACGAACCGATCGCACATGGCGGCGTCTATGCCTTGGTCGGCCCGACCGGCGTGGGGAAAACCACCACCATCGCCAAACTCGCGGCGCGTTGCGTGTTAAAGCACGGCGCACCCAGCCTCGCCCTCATCACCACCGACACCTACCGGATCGGCGCCCATGAGCAACTCAAAATTTACGGCAAAATCCTCAACGTTCCGGTGTATGCGGTCAAAGACGAAGCCGAATTGAATCGCACCCTGAAGGATTTGAGCAATAAACATTTGGTGTTGATCGATAGCGCCGGCATGAGCCAACGCGATCACCGCATCCGCGAACAACTCGCCTTGCTCTCCGGCAATCCCCGCGTACAACGCTTATTGCTGCTCTCCGCCACCGCACAGGCCGGCACGCTGGATGACG
Organism: Pseudomonadota bacterium; assembly: GCA_021812385.1. Lineage (GTDB taxonomy): Bacteria > Pseudomonadota > Gammaproteobacteria > Burkholderiales > Thiobacteraceae > RBG-16-58-11. The sequence continues at coordinate 4,577 of JAKANO010000024.1, forward strand.
TGGTGCGCGCGTATCAAGGCAGCGGCTTTGCCGGGACGATTCTGACCAAGATCGACGAAGCCTTGAGCCTGGCGCCGGTGTTGGATGTCGCAGTGCGCCACAAGCTCACCATCCACTACGTCACCAATGGGCAGCGCGTGCCGGAAGATTTACACCTGGCGCAAGCCCATTATCTGGTTGATCGCGCGATGAAAAGCACGCCGCAAGCGCCACACCAAGCCCACGACAACGAGTATCCCATCATGATCAGCGCGCGCGAAGATGAAGCGCACGCTTTCCTCGACGCGTCGCAAGCCGCTTCTTGAAGCAATGAACGGTTTCGCCTTCGATCAGGCAGAAGGATTACGCCGGCTCCTGGGCAGCAATCAATCGCGCGATCAATTGCGCGTCATCGCGATTGCCAGCGGCAAACCGCACGTCGGCCAAACCAATGTCGTAATCAACCTGGCGCAAGCACTGGCGTCCCAAGGAAAATCGGTGCTCATCCTCGATGAAGGCATCGGCAGCGACAGTTGTGCCGCGCGCCTGGGTCTCCTGCCACGCTGCGAACTCTCCCAAGTCCTGAAACAGCAGGCGACCCTAGCGCAAGCCTTGTTGCGCTACAGCGCCGCACTCCACGTCTTGCCCGCGCGCGAAGGCTTGCGTCGTATCGGCCAACTCGGCAGCGCAGCGCAAGAACACCTGCGCCAGTCCCTGGCAGCGCTCCCCCAGCAACCGGATGTGTTGCTCATCGACTTGGCCGCCGACCGCAGACAAATCACCCTCGCCGCCACCGCCGCGGCGGATGAGGTGCTGATCGTAGTCAGCCCCGAGCGCGCAGCCATTACCCAGTCCTACGCCCTGATCAAGCAATTGACTCAGGCGCTTGGCCGAGACCGTTTTTATTTGATCCCCACCAAAACCAAGGACGACAGCAACGCCGCGGCACTCGGCAACAATATGCTGGATGCTGCGGCACGCTACCTCAATACACAGCTGGAAAGCCTGGTTTCGGTGCCCTGGGATGAAACCGTTAAACGCGCCAACAAGCTCTACAAGCCGGTGGTTGAAGCCTTTCCGGACGCCGCCGCCAGCCACGCCTACCGCGCGCTGGGTCAAGTCATTGCGACTTGGCCCATGATGCGCGAAAATAGCGGACACTTGGATGGATTCCTGCAACGGCTTATCATGTCGAGTAGAAAGACGGAATTAACCGTCCGTGTTTAGCGATTTACCCAATAAGGCTCAGCGACCGTTTGAATGCCACTGTAACCACCGAAGACTACGTCAAGAAACACGCGCCGTTGGTGAAGCGGATTGCCTATCACCTGATGGCCAAGCTGCCGGCGAGCGTGCAGGTTGACGACCTGATCCAGGCCGGTTTAATTGGCTTGATGGATGCGGCCAAAAACTACGACGATACGCAGGGCGCCCAATTTGAAACCTATGCCGCGCAGCGCATTCGCGGCGCGATGCTGGATGAGTTGCGCCAAGCCGACTGGCTGCCGCGCACGGTGCGCAAGAGCCTGCGCCAAATTGAATCGACCATCAACAAGCTAGAGCAACAACATAAACGCGCGCCCAACGAGGAAGAAATCGCGAAGGCGATGGACATTGACTTGAGCGCGTACCAACATATGCTGCTCGATGCGCGCGGCCATCAACTGTTGTACTACGAAGATCTGCAAGATTCCGATGACGCGGATTTTTTCGAGCGCCATGTCGCCAGTGAGAATAGCGATCCCTTGCAAATGCTGGAAAATGCCGGCTTCCGCAAATTACTGGCGGAGGCTATCAGCGCCTTGCCGGAACGCGAGAAACAAATGATGGGCATGTACTACGAACAAGAGCTCAACTTGCGTGAAATCGGCGAAGTGCTGGGCGTATCCGAATCACGCGTATGTCAACTCCATAGCCAAGCAGTGGCGCGCCTGCGCGCCAAACTTCTGGAATGGATTCAAGATAAACGCTAATCGCCACTGAGGCGCGGGTTTCCCCTTCATAGCCGCCATGCGCAACCTCGATCTCACCAGCTTTTTCGGCATCCTGCTCGCGCTAGTCGCGATCATCGGCGGTCAACTACTGGAAGGCGGCCATACCAACTCGCTGTTTCAGCTCACCGCTTTCCTCATCGTGATTGGCGGCACCCTGGGCGCGATCATGCTGCAAAATCCACTCCCGGTTTTCTTGCGCGGCATGCGCATGGCGAAGTGGGCCTTCGTGCCGCCGCCGCAAGATGCGGCTTACCTCATTCAACAAGTCGCCGATTGGAGCAATACCGCGCGGCGCGGCGGCTTGCTCGCGCTCGAGCCGGCGATCGAAGACCTGGATGATCCTTTTGCCAAACGCGGCCTGCAAATGTTGATCGATGGCGCCGAACCGGAAACCCTGCGCGAAACGCTGCAAGTCGAGGTCGATGCCTACGAAGCGCAGCAACGCCTCGCCGCCAAGGTATGGGAATCCGCTGGCGGCTACGCCCCCACCATCGGCATTTTAGGGGCGGTGCTGGGTTTGATCCACGTGATGGAAAATCTCTCCGACCCCAGCAAATTAGGCGCGGGCATCGCCGTGGCTTTCGTGGCGACCGTGTATGGCGTAGGCTTCGCCAATATGTTTTTTCTGCCGATCGCGAATAAGCTGAAAAATATTATTGGGCGTGAAATCGTTATGCGTGAAATGCTGATCGAAGGCCTCATCGCGGTTGCGAATGGCGAAAACCCGCGTTTGATCGAGCGCAGGCTACAGGGTTACCTCGTTTAACGCCGGTCTCAGAAATCAAAATTCAGCATGCGCCGCCGCAAAAAAACGCCTGAAGAACATGAAAATCACGAACGCTGGCTGATTTCCTACGCCGATTTCATCACCCTGCTATTCGCGTTTTTTGTCGTGATGTACTCCATCTCTTCGGTCAACGAAGGCAAATACCGCGTGCTTTCCGATTCCTTAGGCAGCGCCTTTAAAAGCGATAACGCCGACCAGCAACCGCATTTGAATCAACCGCAAGCCCTGCCGCGCCCGATCACATCGGCCCCACCCAAAAAGCCGGACCTGCGCATTGATTCCAAAGTAAAAGAGCGCACCGAGGATATGCGCCAAATCGCCCAAGACCTGCTCAAAGTGCTCGCGCCCTTGATCAACGACAATCAAGTCAAAATCACCCAGAGCGTGCGCGGCATCACGGTGGAAATCAATGCCGCAGTTCTATTTGCACCGGGGCAAGCAACCCTGCAACCGGAATCGGCTAAAGCCCTCACGGCAGTGGCCAAGCTGCTGGCGCAAGCGCCGAATCAGATTCAAATCGAAGGCCATACGGACGACTCGCCCATCAATACCGCTTATTACCCATCTAATTGGGAGTTGTCTTCGGCGCGCGCCAGCAGCGTCGCACGCCTGTTCAGCGCCAACAACGTTGATCCAAAACGCATGGTCGCGATCGGCTACGCCGACAACCGCCCGCTCGTTCCCAATACCGATAGTGAATCACGTGCTCGAAACCGCCGTGTGACCATGCTGATCATTTCCGAAGCGCCGAACAAAACCACCGAAATCCCGATCAAAGGCACACCGGAACCGCCACCGCCGCTCGTTCAAGAAATACGCTAGCAAAACCGGGCCTGGCCGCTGCAAGGGGTCGCGGAGTGTGCGTTGAATTTGCGCTCAGCGCAAGAACTGCGCCTAGCTGGAGTGATGCGGCCTAAGCTTTACCTAAAGGCCGGCTGGCGCCTGCCGGTTTAGCCATATAGGTCTGTCCATCCGCGCCGTAGAGACTACTGGTGCCCGCATTTGCCCCCAGCAATACATTTAACGCCTGCTGATTATGTGCCAGATGCGTATGGATTAATTGGCCGTTGCTTTCATTCAGTTCTTTTGTCGTACGCGCTAGATCGATTAATTCGCGCCAAAGCATGCCCGCATGATATTTGTCCGCTGGGTCATAGGTGCTTAACCAAGCTTCCATCCCGAGTTGATTGGTGCTGCCGACTGACTCGGTGAGATAGTGATTGCGGGCCTCGGCGAGTTGCGTCAGTTCGATCACTCTCTCGTTCTTACGCTGCGCCAACGCAACGAGCCCCTCGGCATCGCCGCTAACTAGCGCCGTATGCTCGGCTCTCAAAATTTGGTGGAATTGACGAAAAGCTTCAAACTCGCGTTTAAGGCTTAGAAGAAAGGCATTCAGTTTTCCGGAATCTAGTTCCTGTGACAAAGCTTAGCCTTTGTGATTGAGCACCAACTCTTTGACCGTCGTTAACAAACGATCCGCGACCACGTCCGGATTGACGCGGAAACGTCCTTCGCTGATGGCTTGCTTGATCGCTTCAACACGCGCAGTGTCGACCACCTGCACATTATCCAAGCTGCTTTCCAATGCTTGCAGTTGCGACGAAAGCGAGCCAATTTCGACCTTGTCATCGGACGAAGATTTAGCGCGCGACGATTTCGACGCACCACCGCCTGGCTTAGCTGAAGCTTGACCAACCTTGGTCGGCGCTGCCGGTTTGCTGCTGTTATTAATCTTCAAGGCAATACCCTCGATTTACTGAGCACGGAAAAACTCTGCGCCCAATTTAATTTCGGCTAGAACGCCTGAAATCTTTAGCCGATTAAGATGACGCCCCGGTAATCCGAGGCCTGCTTGAATCCCGCTCCAGTCAAGGCTTTCAAGCGCATAACAGTTGTTTTCACCGGGATGTAACAACGGTTTAGTTTAACAACAAACCCCTATAAAGTCTAAGATATTGGAGCTTCTTGCCGCAACACAGCCGGGTTTGCGCCAGGCAAATTCCGTTCAATTGGATGCGATACGTGGACATCCATGACTTAGCATAGGCGACGCAATAAAAAAAAGTACACCACTAATATTGAACCTCGATTGTTCCATCCGGTTGCACGACACCGCTCACGGTTTGCCCATTTTGCGCTTTTACTTGGACTTGTTGGCCAGCGGCGCCATTCGATAAGGCCCTGCCTTCCGAGCTTACTTTAAAGCCTTGACCCTGCGCGACCAATCGAACGTTCTGCCCTTGGCGCACCAGGATGGGCGCGCGCAGCATGTCTTGCCGTAATGGATTGCCAGCAACTACGCCGGACGACAACACTTTCCCCACCGCATCCTGCACCGTGGTAATGACCCCTGCCGGCAACTGCGTCAATTCCGCAACTTGCAAGGTCACATCTGCTGCGGTGAGTTGCTGGCCGCTCGCCAAAGGACGGGTGGCAACCAACACCGGCGCCTGGACACGCACGGTGACTGGAACATACACGGTCCACTCCGCGCCCTGGCTACAACGCACGCCGATATTGCTGTTGCCCCAAAGCTTGGCTCCTAGCGGCAGGAAAGCTTGTAACTTGGTACACGGTGCAAGCTGGGCTTGCTCGATTGCGCCGACCGTTATATTCACTTGGCCGGACAAATATGCCGTCTGTTGCTTGGCGTAAGTTTCAGCGGCTTGGCGTATCGCTGCAAAATTTTGCTGCGCGGCATGCACCGACGGCAGCACAGATAAGCCGCCAACGATCAGAACTGACATTAAATGCAAAGAAAACCTCATTGTGACCACTTCTCCATGAAATTCGCGGAGCTAAAGTAATTTGCCCCCCTGCCGTAACATATCTTAACAGCATTTAGGTGCAATCCGACATGCGCTAAAACACTAGGGGCGCAAAGATAAATATACTATTTTTCAAAAGGTTAAGGCCTATATCATGACACTAAAACTTAAAATCTCGACAGGTGTTAGCGCAATCCTGCTACCCATTGGGATTGCCCTATTGACCAGCGGTTCCAACACACTGGCGGTTATTTTATCGTTCGCCGTTAGTGCCTTGATCGCAGTGGGTTTTATTTTTTGGCTGATGCATGCCGTCAAGCCTTCCGCAGCCTTGCTTGCCAGCGCACAAGATATTGGCAATGGGGCGCTGCATAAGCGGCTAGCCGCTTGCGGGAATGCTGAATGGCAAGCGCTGCTTAACGCCATCAACCATGCCTTGGATAAAGGGCAGCAGCAAACCCATGAATTTCATCATCGCGCCGATGAAATCAAGCAAAGCGCAGAGCAAATCAAGCTTGCCGTGCAAAGATTCAACGCGAGCTCCAACAGCCAAGCGCAGCTCGCATCCGAGGCAAAAATCGAGTTGGATAACTTAAGCCAAGCCCTCGGCACCATAGATGAGCATGCCACTTCGGCAGTCAACCAAGCCGATCAATGCATGGACAATACGCAAAACGGCAACGAAAGCGTATCGCGCCTGATGGGTGGAATCGATGCCGTTGATTCGGCGGTAGGCGTCATTGCACAATCCGTCACCGAATTTATGAGTAGCATGCAAACCATCACCGCCATGACCAGCCAAGTGAAGGACATCGCCGATCAGACCAATCTCTTGGCGCTCAACGCAGCGATCGAGGCGGCGCGCGCCGGCGAACAGGGCCGAGGATTTGCCGTGGTCGCGGATGAGGTGCGCAAGCTAGCGGAAAAATCGGCGCAAGCAGCGCGTGAAATCGACGATGTCACCAAGCTAGTCGGCCAGCAATCGAGCAAATTGGATTCAACCATCACGAGCGGGCGCGCCCATCTTTCCGATAGCATGGCTTCCTTGGATGAAGTGGCCGAAGCCTTGGCTTGCTCGCGCGGCGCGGTCGTCAGCGAGCGTGACTTGATTGATGGAATCGCGAAAACGGCCCATATGCAAAAGCAATCCAGCCTGGTGATTTCGCAGCACACCGCAAGCATTGAGCAAATCGCAAAAACCGCGTGCAATGAAATAGACGAGGTCACGCAAGCCGTATTGCAGCTAAGCGAAGCCGCTACCCATTTGGACGCAACTTTTGCAAAAGCCTAGTTCGCTTGCCAGTGCAACGCCCGATTAAATCGGGTATAAGTATTATCCATGCCGAAACTAGTTAACCCTTCCGACATCGCGCGCGAAACGTTAAAGCAGCTCGCAACGCGCCGCATTGCCCCAACGCCAGAAAACTATCAGCGCATCTACCATGAAATCGCTGAAACAACGCCCGAGTCTGGCAACGAAATAGAAAAAGAATTAATCGGTGCGCTGCAAACCGTTGGCCGCGAACATCCGCAAAGCAATAACGTATTTAAGAATATCGTCCAAGCGTTGGAACAACGCGACTGGAAGGCATTTACCCTGCATTTTGAAGCCTTGATTGCACAAAAGCGCACCGAACAAACCGGCTGGGCTGATCTCATACGCGACCTCATCAGGCAATGGGACCTCAAGCAAACGGGGCTAACCACGCCGCGCAAAAAAGACGCCTTGGAACGCGTATTGATCAACTTTGGTAAAAATCCCGAAGAGCTATTAAATAAACTGCGTAGCCTGGTAAAAGCTTGGAACGAAGGAACCAGCGGCCCTGCCGACATCGCGGTAGACATTAGCCCGGCAGAAGAGTCGAGTAAAAAAGCGCAGGTTGAAGATCGTCTCGGCGCACCTATCGGCCCGTTGGCTGGCGCGGAAGAAGTGCCGGGCATGCTGTCCGACCTTCTGGCTAAGGCCTTGTTGAATGGCGTCATGCCGCGCATTGCGCATTTCCCGGAACTGGCCAGCCGCGCCAACGCGCTCGCCGCCCAAGCGCGCAATGCCGATGATCTCGAACACCTCAACCAATTCGCGAAAGACATCCGTCAATTTTGGATCGAATTGGAGTTGCGCGCCGACGCCGATCAAGAAGTGCTCGACGGCTTGATGCGCTTGCTCCGGCTGCTGATCGACAATATCACCGAATTGCTGCTGGATGATCAATGGCTGCGCGGCCAGCTCAACATTGTGCAGGACATCATCGCCAATCCATTGACACCGGTCGTCATTACCGAAGCCGAGCAGCGCATCAAGGAAGTTGTTTTCAAACAAGGCACGCTCAAGCACAGCTTGAACGAAGCCAAGGCCTCGCTCAAAAATCTCGTGACCATGTTCATTTCGCGCATGGGCGAAATGTCCGAAAGTACCGGCGATTACCACGTCAAGATCGAAAACTATGTGGTGAAAATAAGCCAGACCGAGGACTTGCCGACCATCAATACGGTCCTGCAAGACCTCATCGCCGATACCAAAAGCATGCACCTGGATATGGTGCGTTCGCATGAGGATCTGAAAAATGCGCGCCGCCAAGCCGAGGCTGCGGAACAAAAAATGCACGAACTGGAAATCGAGCTGGGGCAAGTCAGCGAATTAATCTATCAAGACCACCTCACCGGCACGCTCAATCGGCGTGGCTTGGACGAAGCTTTCATCCGCGAATTCGCGCGCGCTAAACGCGGTCAAACCCCGATTTCGATTGCCATGCTCGACATCGATCATTTTAAAAAGATCAACGATACCTTTGGCCACGATGTCGGCGATCAAGCGCTCGTGCACCTGGCCAGCGTGATTAAGGAAATATTGCGCCCGATGGATGTGGTGGCACGTTTCGGCGGCGAAGAATTCGTCATCATCTTGCCCGACACCGTCGTCGCCGACGGCGTGAACATCATGACGCGCTTGCAACGCGATCTGACGAAGCGCTACTTCCTGCATGAAAATGAAAAACTGCTGATTACGTTCAGCGCCGGCGTGGCGCAACGCGAAAGCGAAGAAACCGCGGACGCCATGATCGCGCGCGCGGATAATGCGCTTTATCGCGCTAAACAAGCCGGCCGCAATCGCGTGTTTGCGGCAGAAGCAAAGTAAGCACAGCGCCTGCTTCAGCCCAGCGTTCCAGCGGCGCAACTTCGAAGATCGAGTGACTCATGACAACACTGGAAATCGCCATTCTAACGCTGCTTGTTTTATTGCTCTTGGGTGCGGACTGTCTCGCCTCCCTGCGCGCCATACGCACCCTGAGACGCTATGCAATCCCTTATCTGGCCTTGATTTGGCTCACGCCATTCGTTGGCGCGGTATACGTGCTCGCCAAGATTCATCCGCAGCGAACATCCGCTTTCACTCCAATGGCCAGCAACACCCTCGGACTCGATCATAATCCGGTGACGATCCAAGGCGATCCGTGGCCCACCATTAGCCCGCCCACGCAATCTCCAACGCTCCGAAGAAAATAAGCGCTAAGCGAGCAGGCCCCAAATCATTTTGATCGCGGTCAATAGAATGACCGTCGCCAGAATGCTGCGCAGCAGGCGGCGCGGCAAGCGCTGTGAAAATTCCGAGCCGATTTGCGCGCCCAGAATACCGCCGCTCACGGTAATCGCCGTCAATAGCCAGGGAATTTGCGCCGTACCGATCCGCCCCAATACGACCGCAGCCGATGAGGCCACGCCCACCGCGAGCGCCGTGCCGATGGCCATGCGCAAAGGCGTGCGCAAGAATGCCATCATCACCGGCACAAATAGGAAACCACCGCCTTGGCCGATCAAACCTGCACAGCATCCAATCGCCGCACCTAAGCTCCAAGCCCGCATGCGACTGTAATGGTATGGCCCGTCCGCGAATGACGGCTCGGCGACCTCGGGGCGCTGCAACAGCATGAGCAACGCAGCGATGACGGCCAATAACGCAAACAACACCAAAATCCATATTTCCGGAATGCGGCTGGATAGGAGCGAACCGATGAGCGAGGTCACTGCCATCGCACCGCCAAAATCAAGCGCCAAGGGGAAGTACACGCGGCGATGCCGATGATGCGCAACCGCGCCCGAGACCGCGCCAAATAAACTTTGTACCGCCGTGATGGACGCCGCAGCCTTGACACCCAGCGCGGCAAATCCAAAGACTGGGGGAACGTATAACAATAGCGGGAACATAATGATGCCCCCGCCTATGCCAACCAACCCCGACAACAAGCCCCCCAGCAGGCCTAAAACAAACAAGGTGCCGTACAAAGAAATTTCCACCGTACGCCCTCTATGGCCCCTCGATCATGACGGCGCTGGCGCCTTCTGCGGCCACCACACGGCCGATCTTCTCTGCGACCAGGCAGTTTAATTCTTTGAGCTTGGCGACGATTTCATCGGCGGCATCCGGGGCGACAGCCATCAGCAGACCGCCCGAAGTTTGCGGATCGGTGAATATCAATTGATGATCCGTGCTTAAATTACCCGTAAATCGCAAGGCATCGCCAAATGCAGAGAGATTGCGGTAAGCGCTACCGGGCACGATGCCTTCCGTAGCCAGGGTCCAGGCTTCTTCCATGATCGGCACTTTATTCACTTCCAAGATCATCGAAACACGCGCGCCGCGCGCCATTTCCAATGCGTGCCCGCCCAAGCCGAAGCCCGTCACATCGGTGAGCGCATGCACGCTGGCTTGGGTCCCCAACCACGCACCCGCTTTGTTGAGTGCGGACATCACCCGTACCACTTTTTCATAACCGGTTTGCGATAGGGACTTCACCTTGAGCGCGGTGCTCATGATGCCAATCCCGAGTGGCTTGGTGGTGATCAGCACATCCCCCACCTGTGCGCTGGAATTCTTCTTGATGTTATTCGGATTGATCAAGCCGATCACGCACAAGCCGAACATCGGCTCCTCGTTATCCACGGAATGCCCGCCCGCCAGCGGAATGCCCGCATCCTGGCAGGTCTCTACGCCGCCGCGCATGATTTCTTGCATCACGTTCAGGGGCAATTTATTGACCGGAAAGCCCACGATCGACACCGCCATCAAGGGCGTGCCGCCCATGGCATAGACATCGCTGATCGAATTGCTGGCTGCGATACGCCCGAATGCATAGGGATCATCCACAATCGGCATGAAGAAATCGTTGGTGACAATGATCGCCTGCTGATCGTTAATGCGGTAAACCGCCGCATCGTCCGCCGATTCGATCCCCACCAACAAGTTTGGCACTTCGGCAAAGCGTGGGACTTTAGACAATATCTCATGCAATGCAGCGGGATCGATTTTGCATCCACAGCCGCCGCCATGCGAATATTTCGTTAGGCAAATTTGTTCCATGGCACGATCCACCCGATCAAACCCATTTAATTATTCGACGCTTCTTATGAAATGATTCGATGCTACGTAGGACTTAGCGGCGGCATGGATTAAAACTTGAGATCCTGGTCGTCGTGCGATCACCGTGCCAAAATAGGGAATGCCTAAAGAATTGCGCCAATTCGCCGTTGTGTGCAATTGAGTTATCCTCATTACCAAGGACGTTGCATGGATCCCATCATTACCCATAAACAAGAACGAGAGCTGGACGCACGTATCGCGGAAAAGGTCATGCAGGAAAAAATTATTTGGGCCGACAACAAGCCCTACACCGCTTCCAACCACGACGCAGCGGCGCGCTCAGAAAACCTGGTGCCGAATTACTGCACCAGTGTCGGCGCGGCCATGACCGTCGCCATGCAATTACGACGCCTGGGCTTTACCATTGAAATTGTGATGGATGAACGCGGCACCACCTTGGCCGTGATGCAGGCGAGCGGCGAAGAAGTTGCGCGTTTCGAAAATATTATCACTCACTTTGCGCAACAGATGTGCCATGCGGCGTTGATTGCCGTTGGCGAGGAACGGCGCAAAGGCGAAGACCGGCGCAAAGCGCGGCACTAGCTTTTGTTGCGATGGCTGCGCGGCTCGTAAGCGCGGATGGCCTGAATAATCTCCTGATACGGCAGCTGCTCCAGGCTGCCGTATTTTTCGGTCGCGGCCGATATCGCGGCATAAATATCGGCCACTTCCGTCAGTTCATTTTCACCCATGAGCTGCGCAATCCCCAGCAAGCCACCGCACTGCAATTTCAGTTGCTTGCCGTGCGGCAATGGTTCATCGGGATGGGTCAGCTTGAGGGTGAACGCAGCCGCGTGACGTAATTGTTTCTTCAGCTCGGTGCACAGGGCATGTGCAGCGGAATCCAAGCAGCCGGCGGCTTCACGTTCGGCAATATTACGCCGGATAGCATGCTGACAGCCGCAGCAACGGCGTAGAATCGCGCGCTCGAACACACACTGCAGCGGATTCACCGTGTTATAAGTATCGCGATAGGCGTTCTCGTCCAGCATGGAGCAGGATCGGACTAGAAGTCTTCACCCGTTGTCGGCGGGGCCGGGCGCACCTGCGACAACAAATCCTCTGCCTCTAATTCGGATTCGGCAAAAATCACTTTCACGATCTGGCCCTCGGCCAGCGGCGTGGAATTGCGGCGCTGTTTCGCTTCAGCGCTGGCTGCTTTGAAAGAATCGAAATGCGCCAAATATTCCAAGCGTCGAATCGGGAAATTCTCGATCTTGTAAACGTAATACGGCATGCTGCTTGCTCCTTATTTAAGCCGATTGCTGCAACAGATGGCTCACGTAACGCGCACAACCCTCTTCCACCGTCAGAAAGGGCGCGTCGTATCCTGCCGCGCGCAAATTGGAAATATCCGCTTGAGTAAAATTTTGATACTTGCCCTTGAGGGCTTCCGGAAAATCGATGTACTCGAGAATGCCCTGCTCGACCATTTGCGCCAAGCTCAACAGCGGCTCCTGCTTGGCGGCGCGGCACGCATTGACCGTGGCCACCGCCACGTCGTTAAAGGGTTGCGAGCGACCGGTGCCCACATTAAAAATACCGGATTGCTCGGGGTGATCCAAGAAGTGCAGATTCACTTTGACCACATCCTCGATGGACACGAAATCGCGGCTTTGTGCGCCGTTGGCATAGCCATCGATGCCCTCGAACAGCCGCACCTTGCCCGTCGCCATGTATTGATTGAACAGATGGAAGGATACGGAGGCCATGCGCCCTTTGTGCTGCTCGCGCGGGCCATACACGTTGAAATAGCGGAAGCCCACCACTTGTGAAGTCAAATTTTTCCACTGCCGGCGCAAGTATTGGTCGAACAAAAATTTGGAATAGCCATACACATTCAACGGGCCTTCATGCTCGCGCTCTTCCTTGAAGATCGCGCCGCCGCCATACACGCTCGCCGAGGATGCATACAGCAGCGGCACCTGTTCCGTTTGGCAGTAGTCGAATAGCGTGACCGTGTAGCGATAGTTGTTATCCATCATGTAGCGCCCATCGGTCTCCATGGTGTCGGAGCAGGCGCCTTCATGGAAAATGGCCGCGATCTCGCCTTCCCAGGCATCGTCCAGCAGCAGCTCGATGAAGTCCTCTTTATCGAGATAATCGGCGATTTCGCAATCGACTAAATTTTTAAACTTGTCCGCCTTGGAGAGATTGTCGACACAAATGATGTCAGTCTCGCCGCGCGCATTCAGCGCTTTCACTATATTGGCGCCGATGAAGCCGGCAGCGCCGGTGACGATGTAGTACATAGTTCCTCCAGTGTGAGGTGTGAGGCGTCAGGCGCCGGGCGTCAGAATGCGGCTTGGTGCATTTCCCGACGCCTGGCGCCCGACGCCTGACGCCTAAGTAAACAATTCTTCGCGATGCACGACTGCCGTGCCCAGCTTACCGACAACGATACCAGCCGCCCGGTTCGCCACCCGCACCGCTTCGCTCATTTCCGCACCGCAGCCCAGCATCACTGCCAAGGTCGCGATCACGGTATCGCCCGCACCCGAGACATCGAATACTTCACGCGCCTGTGTCAGTTCATGCAGGCGTTCGCCGGCACGATACAAGGTCATCCCTTCTTCGCTGCGGGTGATTAACAAGCCTTGCAGCCCCAATTCCTGGCGCAGCGCTTCGGCCTTGCGTGTCAATTCTTCCTCGTCTTTCCAGCTTCCCGCCACGTCGCGAAACTCCGAACGGTTCGGCGTCAACAGCGTGGCATTGCGGTAGCGCGAATAGTCGTCGCCCTTGGGATCCACCAACACCGGTTTGCCCGCAGCATTGGCCATGGCGATCATGCGCGTGATATGCGCCAGTCCGCCTTTGCCGTAATCGGATAGCACCACCACATCGGTATCGCGCAATAAGCGCTCATAATCGGACAGGGCGGTCGCCAGCACTTCATGGCTCGGCGCGGTTTCAAAATCGATGCGCAATAATTGTTGCTGCCGCCCGATCACGCGCAACTTGATGGTGGTGGAAATCGTTGCATCGCGATGCAATTGCGCCGCAACGCCTTCCTCTTGCATCAGCTGTGCAATCCGTCGGCCGGCTTCATCGTCGCCGGTCACCGACAGCAAAGACGCCTGCGCCGAGAGCGCCGCAATATTACGCGCCACGTTGGCTGCACCGCCCGGGCGTTCTTCATTGCGCGTAACGCGCACCACCGGCACCGGCGCTTCGGGCGAAATCCGGCTGACTTCGCCAAACCAATAACGGTCGAGCATCACATCACCGACCACCAGCACGCGCACCGCAGAAAGTTCAGGCACCATCGATCAAGGCTTTCTCGCAATTATTCATTTACAACTCGCCAATTTCTTGTCGTACCGCATCTAAAGCCGCAAGCGGGTCCGCTGCTTGGGTAATAGGGCGACCGATCACCAAATAACTCGCACCATCTTGTATCGCTGCCTGTGGCGTCGCGGTGCGTGCCTGATCGCCGCGCTCGGCCTGCGCCGGTCGTATCCCCGGCGTCACCAACAAGAAATCGCTACCGCACTCGCGGCGCAGCACGCTGACTTCCCGCGCTGAACAAACCACGCCATCCAGCCCACAATCCTGTACCAAATTCGCCAGGCGCGAGACCGTTTGTTGCGCGCTGCCGGCAATGCCAACTTCCGCGAGGTCGCTATCTTGCATGCTGGTTAAAAGCGTTACGGCAATTAATTTGGGGCGCACAGGCATCTTGTCTAATGCTTCGCGCGCAGAGTCCAGCATCGCCCGCCCGCCCAGGGCATGCACATTCATCATCCAGACGCCAAGGTGCGCCGCGGCACGGCAAGCTGCTGCCACGGTATTGGGGATATCATGGAATTTAAGGTCGAGAAACACGTCATACCCGCGATTGACCAAGGACGCGACATAATCGGGGCCGGCGGCCACGAACAATTCCTTGCCCACCTTCAGCTTGCAGCGCGCCGGATCAAGACGCTCCACCAAAGCTTGCGCTGCTTGGCGCGAGGCAAAATCCAGCGCAATAATAATCCGTGGGTCGCTCATGCGGCACTCTCTTCAATGCGCCGCGGCGGCATAGTTTCCCAAGCGGTGCAGGCCGGGCAACGCCAGTAAAACTGCCGCGCCTTGAAGCCGCAAGCTTCGCACTGATAGTACGCGAGACGCTGGCTGTGTTGATGAATCAAAGTCTTGAATATCTGGACATCCTGGCGCTTTTCGGCCGGCACCTCAAACAGCATGGCTTCGAGCAATTTTTCAAATCCCTGCAAGGTGGGATGGCGCCGCAACTCCTCGCGCACCAACTGATTTGCCGCTTCCATGCCCTCGTGCTCCAGCGTGGCTTGGTAGACGATATTGAGCAAATCGATCGAGGCATAATTCATGAGGTAATGCTTCAACAAGGCCAGGCCTTCATCAGCCCGATCCAACGCCTTGAACGAGGCCAGCATTTTCGCCGCGACCAAAGCCAGGTAAGCCGGCGCCTGCGCCTCGACGCGACGCCAGATCGTCAGCGCTTCTTCATGCTGATTTTCAGCCGCCGCGAAATCGCCCAGCAAAATGTTCGCACGCACATTGCGTCGATTGCCGGCCAAGGCCTCCTCCAGGTACTTGCGCGCCGCAGCATAGTTTCCTGAAACGGCTTCGCCGGTTGCGAGCTCGCACAAAAAATGCGTGATTTCGACTTGATAAGGATGGCTGGATAAGCTGCCAAGACCTTGCGCAATCGCGATCGCTTGCTGCCACTCTTTTTCCTGCACATAGATTTCCATCAGGGCGCGCAGGGCTTGTTCGTTATAAGGGGTATTTTCCAGCGCCCGGAACAGGGTTTCTGCACGATCCAGCAAGCCCGCCTTGAGAAAATCCTGGCCCAGTTCAAATTGCGCCACCAAGCGCTGCTCGCGCCCGAGATCGGGCCGGTCCACCAACGCTTGATGCAGTTGAATGGCGCGATCCACTTCACCCCGGCGCCGGAATAAACCGCCCAAGGTAAAGTGCAGTTCGACCGTTTCCGCGCTGGCCTTGGCCGCCTCGGTAAAAGCCTCAATCGCTTTGTCGGGTTGCTGGTTGAGCAGGAAGTTCAAGCCCTTGAAGTACGACTCGGGAAGCTGTTTGGATTGCGAAACGATATGCCGAATATCGATGCGCGCGGCCAGCCAGCCCAGTCCGAAGAATAAGGGGAACGCAAGCAACCACCAGAATTCGAATTCCATCGCGGGATTTATTCTTCCGATTTTGTCCGGATTCGGCTGCGCCGTTCCCGTTTCAAGCTGAGAATTTCGCGGCGTTGACGATACACATAACTAAAACTCGCCGCCACGCCCGCCACCGCGCCCAGTACGAATACGGCGAATAGAACCACCACCAAGGGTGCTTGCCAAGCCACCCCTAAGTAGTAATGCAAGGTGACCAAGCCCGTATTTTTGATTGCGAAACCAAGTGCCGCCAAAAAAATCACCAGGCCGGCAATCGGCGCTAAAAATCGCAGCAGCGGTAGTTTCATGTTATGAACAAAATCCTCGTTCTTTAATCATCTCGCCTTGGCATCGAAGCAATTTTACGCGGCTTCTGGCGCCGAAGGGATGCCCGCTACTGACAACTGCAACTAATCCGTCTTTTTCAGCAAAAAAATGGCGGCACCATCGTGAGACGCTGCCGCCATTGATACCGAAGGCCTAGAGCCGATTACTCGGCGGGAGCGGCCTCAGCACTGATTTCATGGTCAACCCGGTCGCGCAATTCCTTGCCCGCCTTGAAATGCGGAACGTACTTTGCAGGCACCTCGACCCGGCCGCCGGTCTTAGGGTTGCGCCCGATGCGTGGCGGACGGTAGTTCAAACTAAAACTACCAAAGCCACGAATTTCGATGCGCTGCCCCTGAGCCAAGCTTTTGCCCATGGCATCTAATATCGTCTTAACCGCCAGTTCTGCATCTTTGGACACCAGCTGCGGATAACGTGCTGACAACCGTAGAATCAGTTCCGATTTGGTCATGGATCGCTCCCTTAGACTTATTTAATTTATTCCGACTGTTCGGTTTTTTTCGTATCCATCTTGGCTTTTAGCAAAGCGCCCAAGTTGGTGGTGCCGGCACTGCCCGCAGAGTGATCCGTGGCCATTTTCTGCATCGCATCGGAAGCTTCCGATGCATCCTTGGCTTTAATCGACAAGCTGATGCTGCGGTTCTTGCGGTCTACGCTGATGATCATCGCTTCCACTTCATCGCCTTCTTTCAAGTGGGTGCGGATATCTTCGACGCGGTCACGCGACACTTCGGAGGCACGCAGATAGCCTTCGATATCGCTATCCAGGGCAATAGTTGCGCCTTTCGCATCGATGGCCTTGACCGTACCCTTCACCACAGCGCCCTTGTCGAAAGTCGCGGTGAAGTTGCTGAACGGGTCGCCATCCAACTGTTTCACGCCAAGCGAAATACGCTCTTTATCGGCGTCAATGGCCAACACCATGGCTTCGACATCGTCACCCTTCTTGAACTTGCGCACGGCTTCCTCGCCGGTTTGGCTCCAGGACAGATCCGACAAATGCACCAAGCCGTCGATGCCGCCGGGCAAGCCAACGAAAATACCGAAGTCGGTAATGGACTTGATTTGGCCGCTGACTTTGTCGCCTTTCTTATTGGTTGCCGCAAACTCATCCCATGGGTTGGGTTGGCACTGTTTCATGCCCAAGGAAATACGACGACGCTCTTCGTCGATTTCAAGAATCATGACTTCTACCTCGTCGCCCAACTGCACGACTTTGGCAGGATGTACGTTCTTGTTGGTCCAATCCATTTCAGAAACGTGCACCAAGCCTTCGATGCCGGGTTCGATTTCGACGAATGCGCCGTAGTCGGTGAGGTTAGTCACCTTGCCGAACATGCGCGTGCCTTGCGGGTAACGACGAGCAATATTCACCCATGGGTCGTCGCCCAACTGTTTCATGCCCAAGGACACACGGTTTTTCTCTTGATCGAACTTCAATACTTTGGCTTCGACTTCGTCGCCCACCGTCAACACTTCAGACGGATGCTTCACGCGGCGCCATGCGAGGTCGGTGATGTGCAGTAGGCCGTCGATGCCGCCCAGATCCACGAACGCGCCGTAGTCGGTAATGTTCTTGACCACGCCTTTGACGATGGCGCCTTCTTTGAGATTTTCCAGCAACGCTTGGCGCTCGGCGCCTTGGCTCGCTTCGAGCACGGCCTTGCGCGATACCACCACGTTGTTGCGTTTTTTATCCAGCTTGATGACTTTAAATTCGAGTTCTTTATTCTCATACGGCGTGGTGTCTTTGACCGGACGCGTATCCACCAGCGAACCCGGCAAGAAGGCGCGAATACCATTCACCATCACCGTCAAGCCGCCTTTAACACGGCCGCTGACCATACCCTTGATGATCACGCCGCCTTCCATGGCTTGCTCCAGCTCATTCCAGGCCGCCAGGCGTTTGGCTTTTTCACGCGACAGCTTGGTGCAGCCATAGCCGTCTTCCAGCGCTTCGATGGCCACGGTCACGAAATCGCCTACTTTGACTTCGAGTTCACCGCGGTCATTACGGAATTCATTGGCGTCGATCACGCTTTCGGACTTCAGGCCTGCGTTGACGACGACTTCGCCGTTGTCTACCGAGATCACCTCGGCGGTAATCAATTCGCCTGCGCGCATTTCTTGGCGCGCTAAACTTTCTTCAAACAGCGCTGCGAAACTATCAACGCCAGAAACTTGGGAGGAAGGGGTTGCCATCATGGGAAGATACTCTTGTGTTGCCCGTCCGAAGACAGGAGTTCGTTTATCACGTCGCCAGCTTGCGGGAACTTGCTGGGACACCTAAATGCGGCGCTTTTCCTGATACTGTTTCAGCACCTCAGCTACCGCTTGTTCGATGCTGAGATTGCTGGTATCCAAAAAACTTGCATCCGCTGCCTGTTGCAGAGGGGCTGCACTACGCTGACTATCGCGCGCATCGCGTCCCCGGATATCCTGCAAAAGGGTATCTATGCTAGCAGACATCCCCTTCTCGATCAACTGTTTATAGCGCCTATCGGCGCGCACCTCGGCGCTCGCGGTGAGGAATACTTTGACTCCGGCATCGGGAAAAACCACCGACCCCATGTCGCGCCCATCGGCCACCAAGCCCGGCGCCTGCCGGAAAGCCCGCTGCCGCCCAAGCAGGGCTGCCCGCACTTGCGGCAATGCCGCTACTTTAGAAGCCCCGGTGCCGATGTCCTCACGCCGGATTTCATCGCTAACTATTTCATTTTCAAGATAAATATTCACACCCTCAAAGCGCGCGTCGAGTTTGGAGGCAAGCGCGGCAAGATTTTCCTCATCGTCCCAGGCCACGCCTTTACGCTGCGCCGCCAAGGCCACCAGCCGGTATAGCGCGCCGCTATCCAGAAAGTGAAAGCCCAATTTTTCCGCCACCCGTTGTGCCACCGTGCCCTTGCCGGAAGCCGAAGGGCCATCGATGGCAATCACCGGAATGGCGCTTTGCGCCAATTGCAGGAACACTTCGAAATACGCGGGGAAGGTCTTGCCCACGCATTTCGGGTCGTTGATGCGCACCGGCACGCCACCCAGGCTCACCAGCGAGAAACACATGGCCATGCGGTGGTCGTCGTAGGTGTCGATTTGCGCGTTGGGTACAAGCCTAGATGGCGGCGTCACCCGAATATAGTCAGCCCCCTCCTCTACCGTCGCCCCCACTTTTCGAAGTTCAGTCGCCATGGCGGCGATGCGGTCGGTTTCCTTCACGCGCCAACTGGCGATGTTGCGGATGGTGGTGGTGCCGTCGGCGAACAAGGCCGCCACGGCGATGGTCATGGCGGCATCGGGTATATGGTTGAGATCGGCGTCGATGGCTTTCAGCTTTCCGGCTCCGGAAGCCTCCACCCAGTTGTCGCCCATCGTGATGGTCGCGCCCATGGCCGCCAGGGTCTCGGCGAAGCGGATATCGCCCTGGATGCTGCTCTTGCCCACGCCCTCCACCCGCACCGGGCCGCCGCCGATGGCGCCGGCCGCCAGGAAATAAGAAGCGCTGGAGGCATCGCCTTCGACATGCATCACGCCTGGGCTGCGGTAACGCTGGCCGCCCTGCACCACGAATTCCTGCCAGCCGTGGCGTTCCACCTCCACGCCAAAACGGCGCATCAGATTCAAGGTGATTTCGATATACGGCTTGGAGATCAACTCGCCCAGCACTTCAACGGTGGTCGTTTCACCGGTCAGCGGCAAGGCCATCAGCAAAGCGGTTAAAAATTGACTGGACACATTGCCGCGAATTTGAACTCGACCACCCGCCTTAAGCTGCGCCGGCTTGATGTACAAGGGTGGGAAACCGGGGTTGCCCAGATACGACACATCTGCGCCGATACTTCGCAGCGCATCCACCAAATCGCCGATGGGGCGCTCGTGCATGCGCGCCACACCGGAAAGCTGGTACTCACCTTGCGACAAGGCCAGCGCCGCCGTCAGCGGACGGAAGGCCGTGCCGGCATTACCCAGGAACAGATCGGCTTGCTTCACCGGAAACACGCCGCCTACGCCCTGCACCCGATAGTCGCGCGTAGCACCGAGTTGCTCGCAGCGCACGCCCAACTGTTCCAGCGCCGCCAGCATGTGGCCGGTGTCGTCGGACGCCAGCAGGCCCTTGACCTCGGTCACGCCCTCGGCCAACGCAGCCAGCAACAAGGTGCGATTGGATATGCTTTTCGAGCCGGGCAAGAGGACTGTGCCGGCCATATGGGCGATGGGTTGTATATCCAGAAATTCCATTTTTTCACCGCAGAGGACGCGGAGGACGCAGAGGAAAAGCAAGAGCAAATTATTAGCTTTACTCTGCGTCCTCCGCGCCCTCCGCGGTTAAATATTTTTTAAATAGCTTTGCCGCGCATCGCGTGCATGCCCGAATAATGCAGCCAGCCCCGCGCCGTCGCCCGCTGCGATCAGCGCCTTGATGCGCGCCAATTCCTGCTCATAACCGCCGATCTGCTGCAACAGCGCATCACGGTTCGCCAGGCAGATATCGCGCCACATTTCCGGCGAACTGCCGGCGATGCGGGTGAAATCGCGGAAGCCGCTGGCAGCAAAGCTGAATAATTGTTCTGCATTGGGCTGGGTTGCAATGTAATCCACCAAGGCGAAAGCCAATACATGCGGCAAATGACTGACGGCGGCGAACACCGCATCGTGCTGCTGCGGCGTCATCTGCGACACCTTGGCGCCGCAGCCCTGCCACAGGCTGGTGAGCAGCGCCTGCGCCGCCGGGTCGGTTTCGGCCAGCGGGGTCAACACCACATTGCGCTCGCGGAACAAATCGCCGCGCGCGGCTTTCACGCCGCTAGTCTCGGCGCCGGCAATCGGGTGACCGGGGACGAAGCGCGGCAAATTTTCTGCCAGGTATTGCTTGGCCAGCGCCACCACGTCCTGCTTGGTGCTCCCTACATCGGAGATCACCGTAGTAGGGCCAAGATGCGGTGCGATCGCAGCCATGGTCGCGCCCATCTGTCCCACCGGCACGGCCAGCAAAACCAAGTCCGCGCCTTGCACCGCTTGCGCCGCATTCTGGCTGGCGCTGTCGATCACATAAGTGCCCAGCGCCGCGCTCAAGTTCTCCAGGCTGCGGCCGACACCGACGATCTCGCGCACCAGGCCTGCTTCGCGCAGGGCCAGGGCGAACGAGCCGCCGATCAGGCCGACACCGATGATGACAAGTTTGTTTAACATCTTTGCTAACCGCCAAGCCGCCAAGAACGCCAAGAAAACCACCTAGCCCGCTTGGCGTTCTTGGCGGCTTGGCGGTTCAAATCAAATACTCCGACCAATCACCGCGGCAATGCCCTTCAGCTCGCCCATCAGGCTCTTCAACTCATCCGGGTTAAGCGCCTGATCGGCATCGCACCACGCTTCACAAGGCTTGGGATGCATTTCCACCAGCAAGCCGTCGGCGCCTGCGGCAATCGCTGCGCGCGACAGCGCCGGCACCATCCAGGCCTTACCGCCGGCGTGCGAGGGATCGATGATCACCGGCAAGTGCGTTTCCTTCTTCAGCACCGGCACCGCCGTGACATCCAACACATTGCGGTAGTAAGTTTCGTAGGTACGGATACCGCGCTCGCAGAAGATGATGTTGTGGTTGCCGCCGGCGGCGATGTACTCCGCCGACATCAACCACTCGGAAATCGTCGCCGACATGCCGCGCTTCAAAATCACCGGCTTGTTGATGCGCCCGACTTCCTTCAGCAAGTCGAAGTTTTGCATATTGCGCGTGCCGATCTGGATCACGTCCACATCGTATTCGAGGAAGGTGTCGAGCATGCGCACGTCCATCAATTCCGTGACGATGGGCAGGTCGTATTTGTCCGCCGCCTTGCGGAACAAGTCCAGGCCTTCCACGCCCTTGCCCTGGAAGGTATACGGGCTGGTGCGCGGCTTGAATGCGCCGCCGCGCATCAAACGGCAGCCGGCCTGTTTGACGTACATGGCCGACGCTTCCATTTGCTCCGGCGTTTCCACCGAGCAGGGGCCGCCGATGATTTGAATCTGATTGCCGCCGAGGGGAATGCCCCTGATGTCGATCACCGTGTTTTGCTTGTGCCACTCGCGCGCCACGATTTTGTAGGGCTTGACGATGTGCATGGAGTTTTCCACGCCGGGCAAGGCGTCGATCATTTCCTGGTCCAGCTTGCGTTCGTCGCCGATGGCGCCGATGACGGTGCGCTCGGTGCCGCGCGACACATTGGCGTCGAGGCCGAATTCTTTAATCTTGTGTACTACGCCCTCGATCTGTGCATCCGTGGCGCCATTTTCCATTACGATAATCATATTAATTCCTTTGCTATTCCTGCATTGCGCCCGCCAAGGCGCTTAAAAATTTGTCGTTTTCCTCTTCCAGTCCAACACTCACGCGCAGATAGTCCGGCATGCCATAGTTCGCCACCGGCCGCACGATGATGCCGCGCTTCAGCAAGCGTTGGTACATCGCGGTTGCGCCGCCGATGCGGAAGCTTAAAAAATTCCCGAACGAAGGAATGTAGCTCAAGCCCAAGCGCTGCAAACCTTCGCAGATTTGCCGCATGCCGCGCGCATTCAACTCCACGCTGCGCTGTAAATGCGCCCTATCGCCCAATGCCGCCAGCGCCGCCGCTTGCGCCACGCTGCTCACATTGAAGGGTTGGCGCACGCGATTCAACATGTCCACCACGTTCGGATGCGCCAAACCGAAACCCACGCGCAAACCCGCCAGGCCATAGGCCTTGGAGAAGGTGCGCGCGATCAGCAGATTCGGAAAACGCGCCAACCAGTCGATGCTCTTGGGCGCGACTTGCGGCGCCAAATATTCGTAATACGCTTCATCCAACAGTACCAACACATTGTGCGGCACTTGCTCGATTAATCCCAATAAAGCCGCCGGCTGAATCAAAGTGCCCGTGGGGTTATTCGGGTTGGCGATAAACACCAATCGCGTATCGTCCTCGATCGCCTCCAACATGGCCTGCGGGTCGTTGCCGAAATCCTTGGCCGGCACTTCGATGCCACGCGCGCCGACCGCCTGCACCACCAGCGGATACACGGCGAAGGCATGCTGCGAATACACCGCCGAATCGCCTGGCTTGAGAAACGCGCGCGCCGCGAATTCCAGCACATCATTGGAGCCGTTGCCCAGCACGATTTGTTCCGCCTTCACGCCATATTCGGCGCACAAAGCGGCCTTCAGCGCGAAGCCATTGCCGTCCGGGTAGCGCGCCAATTCCGGCAAACACGCGCGGATGGCTTCCAGCGCCAACGGACTCGGCCCCAAGGGATTTTCATTGGAGGCAAGCTTCACGATGTCGGCCGGGTTCAGGCCCATTTCACGCGCGAGTTCGCTGATCGGTTTACCCGGCGGATAAGGCGCAATCGCCCGGACATAGCCGGGCGCGAGGTCACATAGTTCCATGATTAAAATCTAGTAAGCGGTTAGCGGTTAGCAGTTAGCGGGGCCATCGGGCCGTTCAGCTCACTGCTCACTGCTCACTGCTCACTTACAAAACAGCTACCGGATACGAGCCCAGCACCTTCAACAGCGGTGCAATCTTCTTCAGTTCATCGAGCGATTTCGCCACGGCTTCGTCTTCGTGGTGGCCTTCGACATCGACATAAAACACGTAATCCCACAGGTTGGTACCGGAGGGACGCGACTCTAATTTAGTCATGGAAACGCCATGGCGCGCAAACGGTCCGAGCAACTCATGCATCGCCCCGGGGCGGTTAGGGGCGCTCATCACCAATGATGTTTTGTCCTTACCGGAACGCGCCGCATCGTGGCCGCCCAACACGAGAAACCGCGTGGTGTTATTCGGCTCGTCCTCGATATTCTGCGCGAGCATGTTCAGGCCATAAATTTCGCCAGCGGTTTCACCCGCAATGGCCGCCGAACTTTCATCTTGCGCCGCCAGCCTCGCCGCTTCGGCATTGCTCGACACGGGCATCCGCGGCACACCCGGCAGGTTTTGGTTCAACCACTCGTGGCACTGCGCCAGCGATTGCGGATGCGAATACACCTGCTTGATGCCATCGCGGGTATTGCTCTTGCGTAACAAGCACTGATGCACTCGCACCACGGCTTCACCGCAAATTTTAAGCGGCGAGTTCAGCAGCAAATCCAGGGAACGGCCAATGGCGCCTTCGGTGGAATTCTCGATGGGCACGACCGCATATCCCACGCTGCCCGCCTCCACCTTGCGGAACACATCGTCGATGGACGCGCAAGCCACCGTCTCCGCGGCATGGCCGAAATGCTTGATTGCCGCAGCCTGCGTAAACGTGCCTTGCGGGCCCAGGTAAGCCACCTTGAGCGGCTGTTCCAGTGCCAGGCAAGCCGACATGATTTCGCGGAACAGGCGCGCCGCCGTTTCACTGGACAGGGGGCCGGGATTCGCTTCCTTGATCCGGCGCAGCACTTGCGCCTCGCGTTCGGGACGGTAAATATTGCCCTGCTTGATGCGGCCGACTTGCTGCGCCAGCTGCGCACGCTCGCTGATGAGCTTCAGCAACTCATCGTCAATCGCGTCGATTCGTTCCCGAATCTTTTGCAGCGCGTCCGACATGGTTTACTTTGCGGGAATTGAGCGCACCATGAGCACGCCCTTGATGGCCGCAATCTTGTCGATCACTGCCTGTGGTGGTTCGCTGTCGACATCGACCAAGGTGTAGGCCATGTCGCCCTTGGACTTGTTCACCATGTTGTGAATATTCAGCCCGGCGCCGGCCATGGCGGTGGAAATCTGCCCCACCATGTTCGGCACATTGGCATTGGCAATGGCGATGCGGAAAACCGATTCGCGCGGCATGGACACATTCGGGAAATTCACCGCATTGAGAATGTTGCCGTTCTCCAGGAAATCGCGCACTTGCTCGGCGACCATGATGGCGCAGTTCTCTTCCGCTTCCTCGGTGGACGCGCCCAGATGCGGCAGGGTAATCACCTTGGGATTGTTCTTCAGCGCATTGGCCGGGAAGTCGCACACATAGCCGCGCAGCTTGCCGGCGGCGATGCCTTCCACTACAGCCTTGTCGTCGACGATGCCTTCACGCGCGAAATTCAGCAGCACGGTGCCCGGCTTCATCAGCGCAATG
>JAKANO010000025.1 GCA_021812385.1 Pseudomonadota bacterium
GCATCGCCACCCACATCCTGGCCTGCGAAGGCGAATCGCATTGGACCTTCTTCAACGGCAACTACCAGGAATACGAAGCGGACAAGAAGAAGCGCCTGGGCGAAGAAGGCGCGAAGCCGAAGCGGATTCGGTATAAGCCGATTAGTCGGTGATGAAACCTATGGCCTCATCCCCTATACCTAAGAAAGCTAAAGGTCACACACTGGATGAATTTTGATTGATGAACAGGAAAATCAGCCGGAACCGAAGTTGATATGTTCGATGGGACTGGCATAATCAATACCCTTGAAAGGAGATAAAACCATGACCATGAACTTCAAGCCCTATATCACCCGAGATCCATTGATCTGTGGCGGCGATCCCGTCATTACCGGTACACGGATAACGGTGCGCACCATCCTCGCAAGTCTGGCCGAAGGAATGAGCACGGATGAACTCCTGCAGGATTTCCCAACGCTCAGCCGTGATGCCGTTCGCGCTGTCGTCGCCTTTGCAGCCGTGTCTGCCGAAGAAGACCTGCCTTTGCCGGCGATCCCTGTCTTGGCATGAAAATAAAGCTCGACGAAAACCTGCCCGCGAGGTTGATCCCCGTTCTGCAAAGACATGGTCACGATGTTGACACCGTACCCGATGAGCACCTGAGCGGCAGACCGGATGCGGATGTCTGGCAGGCAGTGAGAGCGGAAGCCCGCTTCCTCATAACCCAAGACCTGGATTTCTCCGATATCCGCCAATTCACGCCCGGCACGCACGCCGGTTTGTTGCTTGTTCGTTTGCGTGAACCGAGCGCTCATGCACTGCTGGAAGCCATCAGCGCCGTGGCAATCGAGATCGCCGATTGGGGCGGCTGTTTTGTCGTGCTCACTGAAAACAAGATACGAATCAAGCGTCCATGACGATTGACTCCGCCCGCTTCCATAATCTGCTCAACGACTTCAAGCTGGAGCAGTTATTCAAGCAACTCCAAGTGGAAACCCTGCGCGCGCTGGAAGATGCGCTGCTGGAATTCGCCGGCTGCGTGCTGGTGATCTCCCATGATCGCTGGTTCCTCGACCGCATCGCCACCCACATCCTGGCCTGCGAAGGCGAATCGCATTGGACCTTCTTCAACGGCAACTACCAGGAATACGAAGCGGACAAGAAGAAGCGCCTGGGCGAAGAAGGCGCGAAGCCGAAGCGGATACGCTATAAGCCGATTAGTCGCTGAAATCGCCGGACAGTCATGCGCACGGCATTGGTGCATGACTGTCACGATAATACCTACTGCACCCATGGTGAATTTTTAGGCCTGAATCTAGAGATTCCAACCAGTTTTTCTACTTCAGAAACCCGCCAAACAGCCGAAAATAATAAGATGCGCCTAGCTGAAGCCACTCTAGTTTAAGCTGCGCAAGGTTCGATACGCCATACAACTGGAGGGAACATGAGTGATAGAACATATCGGCTGGCATTAGGTGCGGTGCTGCTGGTAGCGCTGTATTTTGAGCTAAGCTATTTGATGTATTTCCTCATCGGCATGCTGTTCTTCGAAGGCATCACCAATTGGCGCGTGCCCTTGCTGCTGCGCAAACTGCAAGGGAAACCCATGGGAGAGAATACGCTGGCGCCCATCCCATCCGGCACCCGCTTCAACCTTGAAGCAGAACGCGCTTGGCGCTTGATCGTCGGCTTGATGCTCCTGATCACGTACGTATTGCTCTACGACAAGCTGTGGTTTTTCCCCTGGTTCATGGGATTTGCAATTTTTGGTGCGGGAGCGAGCGGCGTTTGCCCGGTGCTGATTGGCGTGAAATGGGCCGGGTGTAAGTGAAAGACAGGGTAAAACTCAGCGGCAGCGACACCCTCTCCAGCGGCTTGCCGGTCAAGATTGCCGGCATTGTGTTCTGGGGCATGGTGTTGGTTGGCCTGCTCATCGCCGTGATCGTGCTGCAAGGAAAAGAGACCGAACTCGGTACGCGCAACGCCAACGAAACAAGACTTCTGGCACGCGAGATTGCCGAACACCTTGAGGTTAATCATCTGGCAACGGCGCAACTGGAAAATGCCCGCAACGGCTTATTCCAAATCATCGAAACGCTAAGGCCCAGCCTGCATTTCGAAGCGATTGAACTGCAGCGCGGGAGCGATGTTTTACTGCTTGGCAATAAATCCCCGGATCAGGAATTGATCACGCAGACACTGCAAGTCGAAGACCGTGAGACCAGCGGCAAAAATCTCCCCGTACAACTCCGCGTACGCTTTCCCAGCCTGAAGAAAACCATCGCCGATTACCGCAAGAAAATCCTGATCTCGATCGGCCTGCTGGTGGTGACCTTCGGCTTGATCCTGCAGCAAATTCTGAATCGCTTGTTGTCCCGGCCTTTCTTCGGCATGGTTGCGGCGGCGCAAAGTTTTGCCGATGGCAACGCCACATCGCGCTTCGACGAAACCCGCGGCGACGAATTCGGCTTTCTGGCAAAGTTCATCAATCGCGCGCTCGACTCCATCGTGCAGCAGCAGGCAGAGCTGCGCGCGGCATTGGCGCGTGCGACCCAATCGGAAGCGGCGCTGTTCGGTGAAAAAGAACGCGCCGAAGTCACACTACAGTCGATCGCGGATGCCGTCATCACCACCAATGCCGCCGCCGAGGTGCAATATCTGAATCCGGTCGCGGAGCGCCTGACCGGTTGGCTCAATGCCGCAGCGCGCGGCTTGCCGTTGGAAAGCGTGATCAGCATCGTGCATGAGGAAACTGGCCAAGCTATGTATAACCCGGTCACGGAATGCCTTAATAACAACAATGTGGAAACCCTGCCCGCCCATGCGGCCCTGCTGCGCAGGGACGATTCCGTGATTGCGATCGAGGCTTCCGCCGCGCCGATGCGCAATGCGCGCGGAGAAGTGATCGGCGCGGTCATGGTGTGCCAAGATGTAAGCCATGCGCGCAAACTGGCGCATCAACTTTCCCATCAGGCCAGCCACGATTCGTTGACCGGGCTGGCGAATCGGCGCGAATTCGAGCGCAAGCTCGACGATGCGCTGAAAAGTACAAAACTGGAACATAAGCAGCATATTTTGCTATACCTCGACCTGGACCAATTCAAGGTGGTCAACGATACCTGCGGCCATGTGGCCGGCGATCAGTTGTTGACGCAAATCGGCGCCTTGCTCAATCAACAGGTTCGCATCAGCGACACCCTGGCGCGGCTGGGCGGGGACGAGTTCGGCGTATTGCTGGAAGGCTGCGATATCGGCCGCGGCGAACAGATCGCGGAATCCTTGCGCCAGATGATTTCCGATTTCCGCTTTGTCTGGGGGGACAAAATCTTCCAGATCGGCGTCAGCATCGGTCTCGTGGAAATCACCGCGTCCAGCGAGGATTCGGCGGCAGTCATGATCGCAGTGGATGCCGCGTGTTATATGGCAAAAGATGAAGGGCGCAACCGTATCCAGGTGTACCAAGGCGGCAACAAAGGGGCGGATCGCTACGGCGAAATGCAATGGATCGCCCGCATCCATAAGGCCATCGAAGAAAATCGCCTGCTGCTTTACCGGCAGAATATCGTCGAGATCAGTGGCGATGCCAACGTGGAGCATGCTGAAATATTGTTGCGCATGCAGGACGAGAACGGCGCGATCATCCCCCCCATGGCGTTTATTCCGGCGGCGGAACGCTATCACGTCATGGCCATGATCGACCGTTGGGTGGTCACGAACACCTTCGAATGGCTGGTGGCGCATCCCATCAGCAGCAATAATCGCACGCAATTCTTTTCCATCAACCTTTCCGGTCAATCGCTGGGCGACAAAAATTTTCTGCAATACGTCGTGGATGAACTCGCCCGCACCGGCGTTTCGGCCAAGCGCATCTGTTTTGAGATTACCGAGACTTCGGCCATCGCCAACATTGGCCGCGCCAAGAACCTGATTTCCGTACTCAAAAAGCATGGCTGCTGCTTCGCGCTGGATGATTTCGGCAGCGGCATGTCCTCTTATTCCTATTTAAAAAATCTGAATGTGGACTCCCTGAAAATAGACGGCGCTTTCGTCAAGGACATGGTGCAAGACCCCGTGGATTTCGCCATGGTTGAATCCATCAACCGCATCGGCCACGTCATGGGAATCAAGACCATCGCCGAGTTCGTCGAAAACGACACCATCCTGGCAAAACTGCGCAGCATCGGCGTGGATTATGCGCAAGGCTATGGCATCCATAAGCCAGAGCCGCTGATCGGCTCCGTTTGACCCGTCAGCGCTGCGCTTGCAGCATCACGGCTTAGGCTGCGCGCACCGCCTAAGGATCTGGCGCAATTAATCGTTTTCCAGCTTGAGCGGCCCGCTACCCGAAAAACGATCGAGATAAAGATAAATCACCGGCGTGATGAACAGCGTGATCACCTGCGAGAACAACAAGCCACCGACCACGACAATCCCCAGCGGCTGGCGCAATTCGGAACCTTCGCCAACGCCCAGCGCAATCGGCAGCGCACCCATCAGCGCCGCCGAGGTCGTCATCATGATCGGCCTAAAGCGCAGCAAGCAGGCGGTGCGGATCGCTGCATACGGCGCCATGCCGCTATTGCGCTGCGCATCCAGCGCAAAGTCGATCATCATGATGGCGTTTTTCTTGACGATGCCGATCAGCATCAGGATGCCGATCATGGCGATGATCGAAAGCTCCATATTGAACAACCACAGCATCGCCAGCGCACCCACCGCCGCCGAGGGCAAGCCGGACAAAATGGTCAGCGGATGAATGTAGCTTTCATAGAGCACGCCCAGCAGCACGTAAATCACCAGCAGCGCGGCGACGATCAACACCACTTGGCTGGTCTGCGATGACTGGAATGCAGCGGCATCGCCGCCGTAGCTGGTCAGGATGCTCGCCGGAAAATGAAGCTCGCGCTTGAATTTTTCAATGCGATTGGAAGCATCGCCCAGCGCAGCGCCGGGCGCCAGGTTAAAGGATACGGTCAGCGCGGCCAGCTGTCCGGCGTGATTGATCGCAAGCGGCCCGACTTCACGTTCGATGCTCGCCACGCTGCTTAAGGCCACCAAAGCGCCATTCTTCGCGCGTACATAGATTTTGCCGAAGGCGCTTTCGTCGATGCGGTCCCGATCGGTGGCCTGCAAGATCACCTGGTAGCTATCGCTGGAGGTATAGATGGTCGAAACCTGGCGCTCCCCGAAAGCGCTGTACAGCGCGGAACGAATGTCCGCGATCTGCACGCCCAACAGGCTGGCTTTATCGCGGTTGATATTCAGGCGCGCCTGCAAGCCCTTCAATTGCGCGTCGCTGGTGACATCGCGGAATATGGCCTCCGCTCTCATCCGTTCCATCAAGGCATCCGCCGCGGTGCGCAAGTCTTCGGCGCGCACGCTGCGCATCACATACTGATAGCGGCTCTTGCTGATGCGCCCGCCGAGCCTGAGGTTTTGAATCGGGGTCATGAAAACCTTCACGCCGGGAATCGGGCGCACATCGCGCCGCAGGCTTTCGAGCACCTTCTCGATGGGGGGGCGTTCGCCACGCGGTTTGAGCGTCATGAACATGCGCCCGCTATTGCTATCGAAGGCATTGACGATCAGGGTCGCGACCGCAGGATTGGCGCGTATCACTTCCCCGGTGCGTTGCAACAACTCGGACATGGCGGGAAAGGAAATATCCTCGACTGCCTCCACCGTGATAATCGCTTGGCCGATATCTTCATTCGGAAAAAATCCCTTGGGCAAGATCGTGAATAGCCCGGCCGTGGCCAGCAAAGTGCTCAGCGCAATCGCCAACACCGTGCGCCGATGGCGCAATGACCAGTCCAGGCCGCGTTCGTAGCCCGCCAGCACTGCGCTGAATATACGTTCAAACCAAGCAGTCCAGCGCTGGCTGCGCCCGGTGCCCGCTTCGTTGGCCAAATAACGGCTCGCCATCAAGGGAATCAGCGTGAGCGATACGAGCGCCGACACCAGCACGGAAATCGCCAACACCGCGGCGAACTCATGAAACAGCAAGCCGATCACGCCCGGCATGAAAAAAATCGGGATGAATACGGCGACCAGCGACAGCGAAATCGAAATAATGGTGAAGCTGATTTCCTTCGATCCCTGGAGCGCCGCCTGCAAGCGCGGCATGCCATGCTCGACATGACGCGCGATGTTTTCCAGCACCACGATGGCATCGTCCACCACCAAGCCGACCGCGATGGTGATGGCGAGCAGTGAAATATTATCCAAGCTGTAGCCGAAGACATGCATCAGCGCCACCGTGCCCAGCAGCGATATCGGCAAGGACAGCGCCGGAATAAACGTGGCGGAAGCCTTGCGCAGGAACAAGAAAATCACCATCACCACCAAGACAATGGTGATCGTCAGCGTGATCTTGATGTCGTGGATCGCATTGCGAATCGACACCGAACGGTCATTGCGCAGGCTGATCTGGACCGAGGACGGCATCTGGGCGACGAGTCCGGGCACTGACGCCTTGATCGCATCCACCGTGGCGACGATGTTGGCGCCCGGCTGGCGCTGCACCGACAACGTGATCGCGCGTTCGCCGTTAGCCCAGCTCGCGGTCTTGACCGACTCCACGCTATCTTCCACCGTCGCCACATCGGACAGCCGCACCGGCCCGCCGCCCGGCGCGGTGGCCACGATCAGGTCGGCAAAAGCCGCGGCGTTTTTGAGCTGGCGATTGGCCTGGATAATGAGCGTCTGGCGCGGCCCGTCCAAGGTGCCGATGGGCGAATTCGCGTTGGCGCTGCGCAGCGCGCTGCCGATATCGTCGATGGTCAAGTTGCGTGACGCGAGCGCCACGGGATTCACGCGCACGCGCACGGCGAATTTCTTCTGCCCATAGATCTGCACTTGCGCCACGCCGGGCAAGGTGGAAAGCACCGGCGAAATCAAGTTGTCGGCAAAGCCGTTCAAGTCGGACAGCGGCATCGACGGTGAAGTCAGGGAGAGAAAAAGAATCGGCGCATCGGCCGGATTGACCTTGCGATAGGATGGCGGCGAAGTCATTTCCACCGGCAATGCCCGTTGCGCGCGCAGCAATGCCGCTTGCACATCGATGGCGGCGCTGTTGATATCGATGTTCTGGTCAAACTCCAGCGTGATCGCGGTGTTGCCCAGCGTGCTGGTCGAACTGATCACCGACAGGCCGGAGATGGTGGAGAACTGCCGTTCGAGCTGTGTCGCCACCGAGGAAGCCATGGTCTCGGGACTGGCGCCGGGCAGTGTTGCGCTCACCGAGATGGTCGGCGAATCGTAGCTCGGCAGCGCGGCAATCGGCATGTCGTTGTAGGCGAGAATACCCGCCAGCACCGCCGCAGCCGACAGCAGCACCGTCATGATCGGACGGCGGATGCACAGTTCGGAGAGGTTCATTGCGCTGCAGCCTTGTCGGCTCTTTTCCCGGTTTTATTTCCCGCTTTTTTTGCGCCGCCGGCCGCACCCGGCTTTGCTTCAACCACCGCGCTGCCCGGCCGCAGATTTTGCGCGCCTTCCACGACCACGCGGGTGCCCGGTGCAACGCCCTCGATCACCGCCAGTCCATCCTGAATCAAACCCACCTTGACGGGCACGGATGACACTTTGGAATCATTTCCGATGACGTAAATAAATTTCTTTTCCGGGCCGATCTGCACCGCTTGCACCGGAACCGTCGTGGCGCCGGCCAAGATTTGCGGCGCCAGCGCCACGCTGACAAACATGCCCGGCCACAGGCGATTGTCGGCATTGGGAAACTCGGCCTTGAGGCGAATGGTGCCGCTGGCTGCATCCACCGCATTGTCGACAAAGGCCAGCCGCCCCTTGCGTATATCCGTCGCATCCAAGGTCGCGCTGACGGACACCGGGCCTTTGGCAAAGGCCTGCTGCACCGCGGCAAAATTCTGTTCCGGCAAGGTGAAGCTGACATTAATCGGATCGATCTGCGTGATGCTCACCAATGCGCCCCCGCTCGGTTGCACCAGGCTTCCCGAATAGATTGCAATGGCGCCGGTGCGGCCGGCGATGGGCGCGCTGATCTCGCCGAAACTCAGCGCCACGCGGCTGCTCTCCGCCGCCGCTTGATCGACCGCCAGCTGGCCGCGCAATCCGTCAACCGCGTTTTGCGCCGTATCGAGCGCGGCCTGCGAAATGAATTTTTGCTGGAATAGCTCACGCTGCCGCGTGAGGTTGCGCTCGGCATTCGCCAGATCGGCGCGATCCTTGGTCAGTTGCGCCATAGCCTTGCTGAGATTGGCCGCCTCGGTGCGCGTATCCAGCGTGAACAGGCGTTCGCCTTGACGCACGAACTGCCCTTCCTTGATGTGCACGGCCTTGATGGTGGCGCTGATCTGCGGCCGCACTTCCACCGTTTGCAGTGCGGATACCATGCCATTCGCTGCAAGCCTGACCGGCACATCCGCCAGCGCTGCCACGGCGCCCACCACCTCAACCGCGCCAACTTTTTTTTCTTTCGGATTTTGCGTAGCGCCTTGCGTGCGCCAGATCCAAACGCCGGCAATCAACGCCATCAACACTAGACCGGACAGCACCAGCCAGATACGGCGCTTGAAGCGTGCCGCAGGCTTTATTGGAGAATCAACTTGCATCAAAGCGCCTCGAAGAATCTATTTTTTAAGCATTATGTGATAGCGAGCGTATCAGAACTTGTTCTGGATGTCCTGTAACCGTTTGTATCATTTGCAATAGATGATCAGGCCGCCCATTGCCCACATTCCGCATAGGGAGAATAACGCTCATCGAATCGAAATGCAGTGTCCTATGATGAATAGGACAA
This sequence comes from Pseudomonadota bacterium, assembly GCA_021812385.1. Taxonomy (GTDB): domain Bacteria; phylum Pseudomonadota; class Gammaproteobacteria; order Burkholderiales; family Thiobacteraceae; genus RBG-16-58-11. Next base: position 8,759 of record JAKANO010000025.1, read on the forward strand.
GCGAATCTGTCCCAATATGATGCGAGAGCGGCTATGCAGCATTCCTTCACGATACGCTCATATCTACTGCTCCTGGTGTTGGGCATCTTGTTGCCGTTCCTTTTCTTGCACGGCTATTTGATATCCAAGCATGCGGCGCAGAACAGGGAAACGGCAGAGCGCCTAGCCGTGGGGCTTGCCAATATCGCGGCTGGGGATGCTGAACATTTCCTATTTGATGCAAAAGGCCTGCTGCAGAAAATCGTCCGCCAATCTCCCGTCGCCTCGCTCAATTCCGCGCAGTGCGATACTTATCTGAAATTATTTCCTTGTGCGAACCCGAACTTTTGCAGTATCAGCGTGATCACTGCGTCCGGGCAGCTTGTCTGCTCGGAAGCGGAGTCAATCGAAAAGGCGGTCGATGTGCTTGCGGAAAAGAATTGGTTACTAAAGTTGAAACGCCAGAATGAATTTGTCGTCAGCGAGCCCTTTCGCGACCCGAATACATCCCGCCAGGTTATCGTCATGGGCTACCCGGTGCATGGCGAGCGCGAACTGATCATTGGCGCAGTCACTGTTGCGGTCGATCTGCTGGACTACGACTCCGTGCATTACAAGAGCGCATTGGCCAATGCGCGCCTGCCGCCAGGCTCCGTGGTGACCATTGTAGACTCGGCGGACAACGTCATTGCGCGTTGGCCGGATGCGCAAAAGTGGGTGGGAACGAAGGCCGGCGAAGCAGAGATCGTGCGCCGCATGCACGCTATGCGCCCTGGTCAGACAATTCAGGCGCACGGAATGGATGGGATCGAGAAGTTGTATGGATTTGTCAACATAGCCAACACGGATTGGCATTTGTATGTGGGTATTCCAACGGCTTTTATCGTCGCCCCGTCGCTTGCATTGAAGAACCGCAACATGTTTCTTGGCGCGGCCATTACATTGTTTGCGATCGCGCTTGCCTTCTACCTGAGCGGACTGATCCGGAATCCCATACGTCGGCTTTCCTGGGCCGTCGCCGCGGCTGCTAGCGGCAGCAGGGCGGTGTGCGTGCCCTTGCGCGGCCCACGGGAAATCGTCGAGGTCGGGCAGCGCTTTAACGACATGATGCTCGCGCGATTAAAAGCGGAAGATGCACTGGCGGAAGAAAAAGAGCGTGCCGAAGTAACGCTGGCCTCCATCGGCGACGCGGTCATTACCACCGATGCCGCCGGCAAGGTGATCTATCTGAACCCGGTCGCCGAACAGTTGACCGGCTGGCGCAATGCGCAGACGCATGGTGCGCCATTGTGGGAAGTAGTCAACCTTGTTGACAGCGTTTCACGCGCGCCCTTCCACAAGACTTTGGAACAGGCGATCCACGACGGTTTTCTTGTCACGGTTGCCGACAACACCGTCTTGATCAGCCGCGACGGCAAGGAAATCGGTGTGGCGGATTGTGCCGCGCCGATTCGAGACCGGAACGGCGTGCTCACCGGCACGGTGCTGGTGTTTCGGGATATCAGCAAAGCCCAAGAACTCTCGCACAGGCTATCCTGGCAAGCAACGCACGACGCGTTGACTGGACTTTTCAGCAGAGCCGAATTCGAAAAAAGGCTGGAACTGGCTCTTGCCAGCGCAAAGCAGGATGATCTGCATCATGCATTACTCTATCTTGACTTAGACCAATTCAAGATCATCAACGATACGTGCGGCCATGGTGCGGGCGATGTGTTGCTGAGGCAGCTTACATCGATACTGCAAAATAAAGTACGGGACAACGACACGCTGGCACGGCTGGGTGGCGATGAATTTGGGGTGCTGGTGGAAAACTGCCCGCTGGATCAAGCCTTGCGGATCGCTGAAGAGTTTCGTGAAGTATTACAAGACTTCCGGTTTGTCTGGGAAGGAAAGGCATTCACTATTGGGGTGAGTATCGGCGTAGTGCCGATCAATGCATTTAGCGAAAGCTTGGCGAACGCGATGAGCGCAGCGGACTCCGCATGCTACACAGCGAAGGAGAAAGGACGCAACCGCGTGCATGTATTCCAGCCTGACGATCTCGACTTGGAAAGGCGTTTGGGGGAAATGCAGTGGGTGCAGCGTATTTCGCACGCATTTGAGGAAAATCGCTTCCGCCTTTATTGTCAGCCCATCGTGTCGATGGAACAGAGCCCAACCAGCAACGCGCGCCGGGAGGTTCTCATCAGAATGCTGGGCGAGTCCGGGGAAGTTCTCTTGCCGGATACTTTCCTGCCGGCAGCGGAGCGCTATAACCTCATGCCGACCATAGACCGCTGGGTCGTCAGAACGCTTTTCAACCAGTTAAGCATCCACCGCGATCTGCTCGTCGGCGGGGAAATCTACTTCGTGAACATCTCCGGCCCTGCACTAGGCGAGGAGCATTTTCTGGATTTCGTGATCGATCAATTCACCCAGACCCAAGTACCTCCCTCACAGATTTGCTTTGAGATCACCGAGACGGCGGCCATTATCAATCTGCCACAGGCAACACACTTTATTGCGGAACTCAAAAATAGAGGCTGTAGCTTCGCGCTGGATGATTTCGGAAGCGGGCTCTCCTCCTTTGCCTATCTCAAGAATTTGCAGGTGGATTTTCTCAAGATCGCGGGCTATTTCGTGCAGGATATCCTGCGCGACCCTATCGATCACGCCATGGTTGAATCGATCAACCATATCGGCCATGTAATGCAACTCAAAACCATCGCGGAATCCGTTGAAAACGACGCGATTTTCGCGAAGTTGAAGGTCATGGGGGTGGACTACGTCCAAGGTTTTAGCATCGCCTATCCGATTCCGTTGGAAGCGCATCTGGCTCGGTAATCCGCGGGGGGGGGCAATTTTGGAATCGCGGCATGAAAAAGATAGCCAAGCGGCAAGATGCAAATCCTCATGCCCAGCAACCGGGAATACCGTCCGCGCGGCGCCACGGCACACACCACCTGAACCGTTCCAGCTTTTTCCCTTGCAATAGATAGCCAGCCGACGCTGACAACACCTATAGAAAAAGCGGCGCAGTCCGCTATAAATAATAAGTTCACTATAAAACACCCTCTCCATCCATAATCCATCATGTCTGAACAAGCCCACAACGACGCGCGCGACGCACTACGGCTCATCGGCTCCGGCAAGGCTTTTCGCGATGAATTGTGCAACATGATCGCCAGCACGCAGATGTTCCGCGATTTCGACTGGCACGATATCGAAGCGCTCTCCGACTACATGCAAGCCTATGAAGCCAGCAAGGGCCTCACGCTGTTCAAGGAAGGGGATAGCGGCAGCTACCTGTGCCTGATCATCAAGGGCAAAGTGGATATCTACAAAAAAGATCAAAGCGACAGAAAGAAAATCGTCGCCAGCATCGGCGCGGGCAAAACCTTGGGCGAAATGGCCATCATCGACGGCGAGCCGCGTTCCGCCTCGGCCATTGCGGCGGAACCGACCACCTTGACCTTGCTCACCAAGCTCAATTTTCTGCGCATCGTCAACGAAAAACCCGGACTTGCGACAAGAATTTTGCTGCAAGTGTCGCGCCTGTTAAGCCAGCGCTTGCGCCGCACCAGCGGCCAATTGGTGGATTACCTGGATCATTGAACCAGCCGGCAGCACGTAGGCGCGCCGGCTTGTTTCGCGAATAGCGGCGAGCAAATTTAAAATCCGAAGATGCCCTTGATCGCTTTCACCGGGTCGATGGCTTTCTCCTTTTTCGGCTCGCTTTCAGAGGTATTACTACCGCCTTTAGCCTGTCCGGACTCGCCCAAGAGCGTTGACTGCGTCGATTTCAAGCGCACTTTCGCGACCCATTCCGGCTGCCAGCCTTTAGGCGCCTTGGCGGGGCGCGGCGGATGCGACACATTCAAGTCCGGCCCATACGCAATGAATTGCAAGAACGCGCCCTTGTCCGGGAAAATGCCCTTCGGCACTTGGCAAGTGGTGATGCTGGGCGGCATGACCACGCGACTTTTGATCAAGCGGTTCACTTCCGGCGTGGGCAAAAAGTCCATCAGGCTCCAGCCCATGTGCGCGGTCTCGCTCGAAACCCAGATGATGGTTTCATCCGCACCGCTGCTGCCCATGGCCATCGCGAAATAGCCGACCGCATTGGGCACGGCATCCCATTTGAACGACACGCTCTCCGGCAAGTCACCCTTGATCTCGGTGAAGGTCACCGGCGCCATAAAATCGTTCTGGCTCGGCACGTCGAAATGGATCAGTGGCGCATAGTTGGATTTGATCTCGTGCCGGCCCAGCAGCGAGCTGTCCTGCGGCACCGCTTGCTGGTCTTGTTCGTTCGGCCATTGCGCATAAGTCCAGCCATTGGCCGGGTGCGGGCCGCGCGGATGGTTCACGCTGATGGTGCGGAAAAAGCGCAGGTAATCCTCCTGCGTCGCCGTGGCGAAATTGATCGTCTTGGGCTGGCCGGCACGGATCTTGTCACCGCAGCCCCAATAAATCAGCATGCGGCCTTTGGGTTTTTCCGGTGCTTCCTGCTCTTCCACCGGCTTATATTGCTTGCCCGGTTTTGGCGTCAGCAGCGGTAAAGACTCGCCCATTTTTTGCCCCGGCGGAATGAAATGATCGGCCTTGGGATCGGCTGTCATATGCGGTGCGCTGAGTTGCAGCAACAGCGAACGCGGCGCACTGCCCGCGCCCGGCTTATCGCCGCCCATTGCGCCGCCAAACAAGCCGCCCATCACCATATCCTTCATGCTCGGCATCGCCACCCCGATGCCGCCGCCTGTTCCGGTTGTCACGCTCATCCAATACTGCGCCGGCGCCTTATCTGCCGCCAGCGCCGCAGTGGATGCAACGCAAGAAAATACGATAGCCAGTACCTGTTGTTTCTTTTTCATGGATACTCCCGTTGAACTTGGCATGACGCCAAAAAATAATTTTCCGACAAATCGGGCCGTACCAGCAAACAGTGCGCTGCGTTCAGCGCACGCGCCGCAAGCGAAATAGGCCATTGATATCGCTATCGCTGCTGAAATACAGCGCGCCATCCGGCCCAATCGCCACCCCCACCGGCCGCGCCCAGCGCTGGCCATTGGGCAATTGAAAGCCGCTGATCAAATCATCCACGCGCTGCGCTTTGCCATCCTGAAACCGCACCGCGACGAGCGTCGGCGGGCGACGGCTGGCGCTGCCGCCGCCGGGCGGAGTGCCCCACGAACCGTGCAAGGCGACAATCGCGTCCTGCGCAAGACTTGCATCCATGGCCCCGACCGGCACAAACGCCACCGCCATCGGTGCGTTGCGTGCGGGAAACGTCGCGACCGGCGCGCTTACTTCATGCATCGGGCGCGGCGGCATGCGCGCAATGCAGTCGTCGCGCCGTAGTTGTTTGCCATCGTATTGAAACCACGGCATGCCGTGAAACGAGCCGGGCGCAAGCCGGCTAAAATATTCCGGCGGCTGCTCGAAGCCCTGGTGGTCGGGGCCGTTGTTGCTGGCGAACATCACGCCGGTCTTGGGCTGCCAATCGAAGCCGACCGGGTTGCGCAAGCCCGAGGCGAATGTCTCCCAGCGCGGCTTGCCGCCCTCTTCGCGCAACACCAGCACCCCGCCGCGCCGCTCTTCAAACGCATAGGGCTCGCCCAAATAGTTGTCGCTGCAGTTGCCGCGAATCCCCAAGCTTACATACACCCGCCCATCGGGCCCGATGCGCACGGTGCGGCTGTTATGCCCAGCACCGCCCGGCAAGGCAGCGAGCAAAGTCACGGTATCCACAGCCACCTTAGACTGTCCGAGCTGATAGGGCGCCCGATACAGGCCATCGGTTTGTGCGATCAAGATTTCGTTGCGGCGCAAGGCCACGCTGTGCGGATAATTATTCAATTGCAGCAGCACATCGGCTTGGGTATAGGGCGGCGCCAAGCGATAAACCTTGCCGGATCTTGAGCCGATCAATAAATCGCCATTCGCCGCGAAGGTGAGCATGCGCGGCTCATCCAGGCGCGCGAGAAATTCCAGGCGGTAGCCTTTGGGCACGCGCGCTGTATGGCGCGCACCGTCCAGAATCAGCGTCTGGTCCTCGTAAGCCAGGGTTTCCGTATTCGCGTACGCAGCGGTGCACGCCAAGCACCACAAAACAAATCCGATATTTTTCAGCACGCCGTTCGCTCTCGCTGGTTAAACTCTTTAAATACTAGCAGCAAAAGGCCAAAGCATGGCAAGGCACGTCCTTGCGGCACCAACTCGCCCCAGTATTTGCTATAAAGAAATATAAGCATCAAAAGCCGCACTTTAAGCACAAGCCCGCGCCCAGCATCGGAGTGAAACCATGATTCGCAATCCTATTGATATTGCCACCCGCGTTAGCCCGAGATTGTCGGCCCTGATCAAAAAAAGAGTCGAAGACCCGGATAGCGAACAACCCATCACGCTCGAAGACATACGGCGATTTTTCGTCGATTTTCTGCCGGCGGATTTCAAGGAAGCGGAACGACTGCATCATTTCGATGTTGCCCCATCGCTTTTGGATGAACTGGATGCGCTCATCGAGCAATTCGGGCCATCCGCACTGGCCCTCGACTTCATTCAAACCAGTGCCAGCGAACAGATGTCGCGCGTCATCGACGCTTTGGTGAACGACGACACGCATGAAGGTGCGCCAACGCTGACCGACGTCAAGAACGCAATCCTGAATGGCTTGGGCGCGCGCCTCGTAGGTGAAGGCGCATTGGAAGAAGACGAGGACGATACGCTGCTGGCGGAAATTGACGTCCTGATCGAATATTTTGGGGCCGATGCGCTGGCCGAGGAATTGATGCGCTACGAATAGCCGTTACGCCACTTCGAAGCGAAGCGTTTTTAAATAAGGAGGATTCAGCATGTTGCACAAGCGGCGTCCGAGACGCGCTCTAGCCCTGACTTTAGTGGTGCTGGGCGGCGTGCTGATATTTCTGGCGCCCGCGATCTGGGCCGGATTGATCGTGCTGGCACTGGGCGTAGTCGTGGAACTCATCGGCATTACGCTGGAACATCGCGCCTAGATTTTTACATTAAGGAGACTCTGCAAAAGCCCTCTGCCGTCATGCCCGCGCAGGCGGGCATCCAGCCGAGTGCTAATTTACAGATGTTTTTTAAATCCTGGATCCCCGCCTTCGCGGGGATGACGGACTTTTGCAGAGCCTCCTTAACCATCGGCAGAGTTGTTTATTCAAAAAAGGAACACAAAATGAAAACCCGATTCGCAGGCTTTGAGCCCATCCGTCACGACCGCCTGATCCAGGAACAGCGGCACGATACCTACAAGTCCAAGCACAAGCTGGTGGAACCCACGGTTTGCCCGCAATGCGGCGCCGTGTATCACGAAGGCCGCTGGCAATGGCTGGCCAAGCCAGCCCAGGCGCACGAAGAAATGTGCCCGGCCTGTCACCGCATTCATGATGAACTGCCGGCCGGCTATGTCCACATCGGCGGGGATTTTTTCAAGCAACACCGCGACGAATTATTGCACCAGATCGCTAACCAGGAAGCCAAGGCCCGTGCCGAGCATCCGCTGGAACGCATCATCAAGATTGCCAATGAGGATGACAGTATCATGGTCACCACCACCGACATCCACCTCGCGCGCGGCATAGGCGAAGCCTTGCATCATGCCTATCAGGGCGAGCTGGAATTTCACTACAACGAACAGGAGAACCTGCTGCGCGTGGTGTGGGAGCGCTAGCGCTCCAGCTCCAATCCTGGATTAAGAAATCTTTTGGCAAGGCGCGATACCCATGCTCCCGACCACCTTGCACTTGCCGGTCACCATGCTGCCGCAGCCGGACGAAACCACCTGCGGGCCGACTTGCCTGCATGCGATTTATCGTTACTGGAATAAAGACGAGCCGCTGGCGGACGTGATCGCGCGCAACCGCGAGCTGGAACACGGCGGCACCTTCGCCGTATTCCTGGCTTGCGACGCGCTGCGGCGCGGTTTTCAGGCCACCATCTACACGTACAATTTAACCGTATTCGATCCCACCTGGTTCATGCGCGGGGTGGATATTGCCGAGCGCCTGCAACGGCAACGCGAGCTGAAGCACGATGCGCGCTTGCAGCAGGTCACCGCAGGTTATCTGGAGTTTCTGCGGCTGGGCGGGCGGCTGCGACTGGTCGATATGTGCAGCCCGCTGATTCGCGGCCTGCTGCGCCGCAATTGTCCGATACTCACCGGCTTGAGCTCCACTTATCTCTACCGCGCCGCGCGCGAATATGGCCCGAACGATATACCGGACGACCTGCGCGGCAATCCCGCCGGCCACTTCGTCGTGATCATCGGCTATAACCGCAAAGAGCGTTCCGTGTTGGTGGCCGATCCTTATGGACCGCATCCCTACGGCCCGTCGCACGAATACTGGATCAACATCGATCGCGTGCTGGGCGCGGTGTTGCTCGGCATCGTCACCCACGATGCCAATCTGCTGGTGATTCACCCGCGCCAAGCCATGTCAAAGGCCTCGCCATGAGCATCCTCATCGTCGTCGATAACCCGCGCGACTGGCCGCTGGCCATTCCCGGCGTGAGCGTCGTGCCGGCGCGCGCTTATCTGACCGATCCGGCCTATGGCGAGGGGCGTTCGGTCAAGATATTCAACTTATGCAAATCCTATCGCTACCAGAGCTTGGGCTATTACGTCTCCTTGCTCGCCGAGGCGCGCGGCCACAAGCCGCTGCCCAAGGTCAGCACCATGGAGGATTTGCAATCGCAAAACCTGGTGCGCCTGCTCACCGAGGATCTGGACGATCTGGTGCAGAAATTACTCACGCCCATCAAATCGGATAGCTTCGAGCTCAGCATCTACTTCGGGCGCAACGTGACAAGCCGTTACGATGCGCTGAGCCACCAGCTGTTCAGCCTGTTGCAAGCGCCCTTGCTACGCGCGCACTTCGAGCGCCGCCGCGACCTGTGGCGCTTGCGCAGCGTGCGCGCCATCGCCGCCAGCGACATCCCGGAGCAGCATCAGGAGTTCGTGGTGCAGGCCGCCACCGCATATTTCATCGGCCACCGCCGGCTCAAGCAAAAGCGCATTCCGCGCTTCGATCTCGCCATCCTGCATGACCCCGCCAACCCGGAGCCGCCGTCCAACGCGCGCGCCATGCAGCAATTCGAGAAGGCCGCAGCGGAAGTGGACTTGCAAGTGGAATTCATCACCCGCGCCGATATTGGCCGGCTGCCCGAATTCGACGCGCTGTTCATTCGCGACACCACCTTCGCCAACCACTACACCTATCGTTTCGCGCGACGGGCGACAGCGGAAGGCCTGGTGGCGATCGACGATCCGGATTCCATCCTCAAGTGCAACAACAAGGTTTATCTCGCCGAGCTGCTCACCCGCCACAGCATTCCCGCGCCGCGAACCCTGTTAGTGCACCGCGGCAACGTCGACCAAATCATATCCAACCTCGGCCTGCCGTGCGTGCTCAAGCAGCCGGACAGCTCGTTTTCAGTGGGTGTGGCCAAGGTGGAGACGGAGCAGGAATTGCTCGCGCAAGTGGAAGCCCTGCTACAAAAGTCGGAACTGATCATCGCCCAGGAATATCTGCCCACCGCATTCGATTGGCGCGTCGGCATCCTGGATCGGCGGCCGCTATTCGCGTGCAAGTACCACATGGCCCCCGGGCACTGGCAAATCGTCCAGCACGCACAAGACGGCAAGGGCTACACCGAAGGCCCGGTGGAGGCCGTGGCGGTGGCCGAAGTGCCGGAAGATGTGGTGAGCACTGCCCTCAAGGCGGCCAACCTGATCGGCGACGGCCTGTACGGCGTGGACCTGAAACAAGTGAACGGACGCTGCTGCGTCATCGAGGTCAACGACAATCCCAACGTCGACGCCGGCAACGAGGACGGCGTGCTCAAAGACGCGTTGTACCGCGAAATCATGGGCTCCTTCGTGCGCCGCATTGCGGCGCGCAAGCTGGGCAATGTGCCATGAATGCGGCCGCGCTCCATGCCTTTTCGGCTTACGGCATCGAGCTGGAATACATGATCGTGGATCGGCAAACCCTGTCGGTGCTGCCGATTGCCGACCGGATGCTGCGCGATGCGGGCGAAGTCGATCGCGGAAAATTCGGCTGGTCCAATGAACTGGTGCTGCATCTGGTTGAGATTAAGAATCACCGTCCCGATCCCGCGCTCGAACCGCTAGTTACAGAATTCCAGGCCGAGGTTGCGCAGATCAACCAACGCTTGCAGCCCATGGGTGCGCGGCTCATGCCCAGCGCCATGCACCCGTGGATGAACCCCGCCATTGAAGCGCGGCTGTGGCCGCACCACCATGCCTCTATCTACCAGGCATACGACCGTATCTTCAACTGCAAGCAGCACGGACACGCCAACGTGCAAAGCATGCACGTCAACCTGCCTTTTGCCGACGACTCGGAATTCGCACGGCTGCATGCAGCCGTGCGTCTGCTGCTGCCGATCCTGCCGGCGCTCGCCGCGAGTTCACCCATCGCCGATGGCATGCCCAGCGGCTATTTGGACACGCGCATGCAGGCTTACAGTACCGCCTATCACCGGCTACCGTCAGTGATCGGACAGATGATCCCGGATACGCTTAGCAGCCGCGCCGAATATGAAACACAAGTACTGGCGCCGCTGTACCGCGACATCGCAGCGCTCGACCCGCCAGGCGTGTTGCAGCACGAATGGCTCAATGCGCGCGGCGCGATCCCGCGCTTCGAGCGCAACGCCGTCGAGCTCCGCGTGATCGACGTGCAAGAGTGCCCGCAGGCCGACCTCGCCATCGCCGCTGCCGCCACGGCTGTGATTCGGATGATATTCGATACCAAGTGGTCGCCGCTTACCGCGCAGCAAGCCATCGGCACGAGCGACTTGGTAAAAATTCTGAATGCCTGCATCCGCGACGCCGAGCTGGCGCTGATCGGCGATGCCGAATATCTGCGACTGCTGGGCTTTCCCGATCGGCGATGCCAAGCAGGAGAGCTGTGGCAACACCTCATTCAAACAACAGCGCTGGATCGCTCCGAACAGTGGCGTGAAATGTTGCGCGTGATAATGCAACAAGGGCCGCTCGCGCGCCGCATCCTGCGCGCGGCTGGGCCGAACTGCTCGAAAGCGCATTTGCAAGAAACCTACCGCGTGTTGTGCGACTGCCTGCAAGCGGGGCAAATGTTTGTTGATTGATCTAAAAAAACGCAGTGCGTGAACCGCAGAGACGCAAAGGCGCAGAGGAATCAATGCCTGGGGCGATTATTTCCCGCTCACCCAGCAAGTTTGAGAAGGCAGCGTCTCAAGTTGCAGTCTTTACTCTGCGTTCTCCGCGCCTCTGCGGTTCAACTGTTTTTTCTAGGTAAATAGATCATGGCGAAACCAGATTACCTCCTCATCACCTGCGAGCATGGCGGAAACCAAATCCCAGCGCGTTACCGGCACTTGTTTGCCGGCTTCGAACCCTTGCTGCAAACCCACCGCGGCTTCGATGCCGGCGCGCTGACCTTGGCCCATGCGCTGGCCAAGACTTTGCATGCACCCTTATACGTTTCCACCACCAGCCGCCTGCTGATCGACCTCAACCGCTCCATCGGCCATCCCAAGCTGTATTCCGAAGCCACGCGCCATGCGCCAGCCGCGCTCCGCCGCGAAATTTTTGAGCTGCATTATCTGCCGCATCGCAACCAGGTCGAGGCGGATATCGCCGCAGCGATTGCGCGCGGCCGCCGGGTGATTCACATTGCGTCCCACAGCTTCACGCCGGCGCTCGACGGCTGCGTGCGCAACGCCGATATCGGCTTGCTCTACGATCCGGCGCGGCGCGGCGAAACGGCGCTGTGCCAGGGCTGGCAGGCGCAGCTCAAAATACTGGCGCCGGAACTGAAAGTGCGGCGCAATTACCCCTATAGCGGAAAGTCCGATGGCTTCACGGCCTACCTGCGGCGGCGTTTCCCGGCGGCGGTTTATATCGGTATCGAATTGGAAATTAACCAGAAACACGTTTTGCTTGGCGGACGCCACTGGCAGGCATTGCAGAGCAAAGTAATCGAATCGTTGCGCCAAGCGATAGCGGCAAAAAAATAATTTTCTCAGGCAATACCCCGGTGCAAGCCCTAATCGCTTTTTTAATGCTCTATATTGAAACTTGATCTCCTATTTTTTTAACTTTTATCAATCGAGAGGAAAAGATCATGCCTATCGGTGAATTTTGTAATCGCTCCGTTGTATTTGCCACGCGCAATATGAGCATTCCAGATGCGGCGATTCTCATGCGCCAATACCATGTCGGCGATTTGGTGGTGGTTGATATGCTGGACGGCAAGCGCGTGCCGGTCGGCATCATTACCGACCGCGATATCGTCGTCGAAGTCGTCGCGAAGTCCTTGGACTACAAGGATTTTACCGTGGGCGACATCATGAGCCCGCAGCTCGTCAGCGTGCAAAATAACGAAGGGGTGTTTGAGACCATACGCCTGATGCGCTCCAAGGGTGTACGCCGAATTCCGGTGGTCAACCAGGATGGCGGACTGGAAGGCATTATGGCGGCCGACGACATGCTGGATCTGCTGGCGGAGGAGATGACGGAGCTTTCCAAGGTGGCGCCGCGCGAACAAACGCGTGAGGCGCAGACCCGAATGTGATTAAACCTTGGAACGCATGTGGCATGCGTCCAGTCGGCGCAAGCGCAATCCTTCGCGCACTAGCGCCGACTCGAAGTCCGCAAATTGCGCCGCCGGCTGTCCGCTGTTGGCCCACACCTTCCTTAGCTTAACCAGCGCCAATTCCGGCGCCAGCGTATCCGCGCGCAAATACCCCAGCGCGTGCGCGGCAGCCAAGGCCAGCGGCGACAGCGGCGGTTCCGCCTTGGCCCAGATGCCGCGCAACTCGCGCAGAAAAATCGCAACCGTGGTATCGCCGACGCCCTTGCCCAGCGCCTTGAGCCGCACTTCCAGATCGCGCGCATCGGCGGCGGCATGATGCAGCGCATCGAGACTGCCGCCGTAACCCTGCAGCAGCGCCGTGCATACGCTCAGCAGTTTGGTCGCGGTCTTGAAATCGTAGCGCACATAAGCGCCGGCATCGAGAATGGCCACCAAGCCGTCCCAACCCGTCGCGATGATGATTTGCGGCGTAAGGACATCGCGCGCGGCGAATTCGTGCCAAGTGCGCGCGGCCAGCGTCTCCGAAATGCGCGCGCCGTACAGCATGGCGGCGAGAAACCACTTGAAGCGCTCCCCCGCATTCGGCTTGGCAAGATCGATGCCGAGCGCCGCCGCATATCGGCCGCCGTGGCTTTGCACGAGCTCAAGCGGCGTCATCAAGGCGCTTCCTGCGGCAGCAACCCATGCCGCAAGGCCCAAAATTTGGCGGGCGGGTAGTGATGCAGGTTCCAGGGCATGGTTACATGGTGCGTTTCAGCAAGGGCCGCAGCGCCGCCAGCGAGCGCGTGTTGAGCACATTATTTTTTTCCAGCCAGCCGCGCCGTGCTTGGCCGACGCCGTAACGCAGATTTGCGAAATCGAAGGTGCTGTGCGCATCGGAATCGATGCTGACCAGCACGCCCTCTTCCTGCGCCGCCTGACAATGCGTGTCGATCAGGTCGAGGCGTTCCGGCTGCGCATTGAGTTCCAGGAAACAGCCGCGGCGCTTGGCATGGCGAATGATGCGCAGCATATCGACATCGTACGGCGGCCGCTGCGAGATCAGGCGTCCGCTGGGATGGGCGAGCAAGGTGAAATGCGGATGATCCATGGCGCGCAAAATGCGCTCGGTCTGGCGCTTGCGCGAAAGATCGAAATGGCTATGTACCGCGCCGATCACCAAATCCAGGCGCGCCAATACCGCGTCCGGCAGGTCGAGGCTGCCATCCTCCAGAATATCCACCTCGATGCCCTTGAGCAGCGTGATGCCACCGAGCGCGCTATTGAGGCGGTCGATCTCGTCGCACTGCTGCGCCAGTTGCTGCGGATTGAGGCCGTGCGCGATGGTGAGATGGCGCGAGTGTTCGGTGATGGCGAGATACTCCAAGCCCAAGGCTTGCGCCGCCAGCGCCATGTCGCGCAGGCTGTCGTGGCCGTCGCTGGCCTTGGTGTGGGCATGCAGATCGCCGCGCAGGTCCGAGAGTTCCACCAGCTTAGGCAAGCGGCCGGCGCGCGCCGCTTCGATCTCGCCGCGGTTCTCGCGCAGCTCCGGCGCGATGTAAGGCAAGCCGATGCTGCGATACACCGACGCCTCGTCTTCGCCCGCGATGTGCTTATTCCCATGGAACACGCCGTATTCGTTGATCTTGAGCCCGAGCTTCTGCGCGATGCGGCGGATGGCGATATTGTGGCTCTTGGAGCCGGTGAAATAGTGCAGCGCCGCGCCATAGCTTTCCTGCGCCACCACGCGCAAATCCACCTGCATGCCGCACTTGAGGATGACGCTGGCGCGCGTGGTGCCGGCGGAGAGCACTTCAGCCACTTCGTCGTAGCTGGTGAAGCGCTGAATGGCCGGGCTGTCGGCGGCGGCCGTGACTAGAATATCGAGATCGCCCACCGTCTCGCGCATGCGGCGAAAGCTGCCGGCCACCACCACCTGCTTGACGCCTGGCGCGGCTTGCAGATACGCGCACAGGGCGTCGGCGTATTGCGTGGCCATGGATAGCTTGAAGCGGCGCGCCTGACTGGCGTGCGCTTCCAGCGACTGCAAAATATTCAGCTCGGTTTTTTCACCAAAGCCGTGCAGCGCGCGGATGCGCCCCTCGCGCGCCGCGCGCTGCAGTTGTTCGACGCTTTGCACATCCAGGTCGTGATACAAGGCCTTGACCCGCTTCGGCCCCAGCCCGGGAATTTGCAGCAGCTCCGTGACCGCAGGCGGCAACTCGCGCCGCAGCCGATCCAGCAAGCTGCAATGGCCGGTACTGGCAATCTCCTTGATCTTGGCCGCGAGGTCGTCGCCGATGCCGGGCAGCCGCGTCAGATCGTCGCCTTTTTCCAGCAATGCGCGCGCCTCCTGCGGCAACTCGCCCAGCGTGCGCGCGGCATTGCGATAAGCGCGAATGCGGAACGGATTCGCCCCTTCGATTTCCAAGCGGTCGGCAATTTCCTCGAAGATTGCGGCGATATCGGCGTTGTGGACAGGCATGGCACTTATTGAGAGCAGGCAGTTAAACGGCGGCGCGAAGACACACCGCGCTCAACCATCCTTATGCAATCTGCGAGCCGGCAGCTTCCCTCTTTCTTCATCCTAGTAAAAGTCGGGAAGCAAAAGCTTGTCATCCCCGCTAAGGCAGGGGATCCAGGGTTTGAAATCACCATTCAAATCGGCACTGAACTGGATGCCCGCCGTCGCGGGCATGACGGAGCACGAACTTTTGCATGCCATCCCTAAAGAATTGTTTCAGAATCACCACAGCGGTTTATCAATGTAGCGCCGGCATCTTGCCGGCTAACACAAGCACTAAAGCCGATAATTCAGTTATCCAGCGGACTCACTACCCCGCGCCCGCCGCGATTCAGCACATGCGTGTAGATCATCGTCGTCTGCACATCCTTGTGGCCTAGCAACTCCTGCACCGTACGGATATCGTAGCCAGCTTGCAGAAGATGGGTGGCAAAAGAATGCCGCAGCACATGCGGCGTGACCGGCTTATGGATCTTGGCCAGTTTCGCCGCCTCGCGCACCGCACGCTGCACACTAGCCTCATACAAATGATGCCGCCGCTCAATGCCGCTACGCGGATCGACCGAACGCACCGCAGAAGGAAATACAAACTGCCAGCCCCAAGACTTTCCCGCATTCGGATACTTAATCGCCAATGCATTCGGTAAATACACCTCGCCAAACCCCGCTTCTAAATCGCGCTCATGTAAGGCCTTCACTTTTTCCAAATGCGCTTTCAATGGCAAGATCAAGTTCTCCGGCAGCACCGTAACCCTATCCTTATTCCCCTTGCCCTCGCGCACAATGATCTCGCGCCGCGTAAACTCCACATCCTTCACACGCAGGCGTATTCCCTCCAACAAACGCATCCCCGTGCCATACAGCAGACTGGTCACCAAGCCCATCGTGCCGGACATCGCATTCAGCAAATGACGTGTCTCGGTTTGCGTCAACACCACCGGTAAGCGTTTGCCAGACTTGGCCGCGATCACCTCATCCAGCCAAGGCAATTCAATCTTCAACACCTGACGATATAAAAACAGCAACGCGGACTTGGCCTGATTCTGCGTCGAAGCCGCCACATTACGATCCACGGCAAGATGACTCAAAAACGCCTGCACCTCAAGCGCACCCAAATCTTTCGGATGGCGCTTATCATGGAATAGAATGAAGCGCCGCGCCCAGTCGAGATAAGTCTCCTCGGTGCGAATACTATAATGACGCACCCGAATCTCGGCCCGCATCCGGTCGAGTAACTTGGGCGAATCTTGAGAAACCACTTTAACTTTCATCCGTGAAATTTTAGGTTTCCCTATATAATAATGCCAGCAATATTTTTGCCTCAACCATATGTTTTAACAATAACTATGCTTTTGTTCTTGACAGGCTTAGTGAATATAGGCGACATTCCTACATCATGAATAAAAATTCCATATTACGTTAAGCGCCATACACAATGAGCTACGCGAAACTATTTATCGGAATACTTCTCTTAGTAAATGGGAGCGCCTTTGCAGAAGATACTGACCCCACTCCAGAGCCATCGACTGCACTCCTTTCTGTTGCTGGCGTCTCGACCTTTCGATTTGATCCTGAAATACGAATTTCTATTGGCACCCGTCAAAAGACACACGACAACAACGAAATTGCCTCGTGTGAGAATGATTCAGTTGTTCCGTTGGCAGCGTTGATGGCGCGGATAAAAAACGTTACTTCTGTTAAGGCCGCGATAGAAACATCTGATTTTCGGTCGCAGAAACTACTGTTTGAGCTAATGGATAGAGGGGGTTTGCGAAATCATGGCTCGTTCGTTTCAGTACAGCTAGACTTGAAAAACTACAATGGCCGGTTGTCAAACATCTGGGTCTTTTTTACAACACCCACTGGGGTATATGCGAAAGTTGCACAGATCCAATGCAGCATAATTCATGATTCCTTCACAGAATAAAATGGCGCTTAACCCAGCGCTCAACCTGACCGCCCACCAGCTACGCTGGTGGGTTCCCTCCGCGCTGCACGCTCCGGCGGCAGGTTAGCTATCACGTTAGAGCGAAAGCGCCAATGAACTCGAAAGATTACACGGCTGAGCCTACCGTCAAAGTATTCCGAGATCGCCCTTTTCAAGGCATTGTGGCGGGCGCACTAGCCGGCGCAGGGGCCGCCGTTCTCGCCGATCTGATAGATAATCTTGCATTCCATGCCGGGGCACGTTCCACCCTAATCAGTCCGCTAGTACCACTTGGCGTCCTGGCCCTTAGCGGATTCGTTTTCCTTCCCATTGTTTGGTTCGTGTTAAAGATTGTTCCAAAGAGACTTAGCCTCTTTTTCCCGTCTGTTGTGCTGGCCGCGTGCTGTGCCGTCTACGTAGTTTTGTTTCCTGGAGACCAAACAAGACTTATGTTGTTAGGCATCTCGACCTTCATCTACGTACTACTTCCATTCCTCGCCGCGTCAGTTGTTGCCGCATGGGTCTGGATACGTCCCGAGCCAAGGCCGCAATGATATCGTCTAGCTCTAACAATTCATTCAAGAGGGACGCGCTAAAGCGCGCCCCTTAATTCAGACGTTAGGGGTATCTATGCCGACAGGTTTGCAAAGACCCATCACCGTGAAAATCACTGTTGTGCTTTTCGGTCTATTGGCATTCCTTTCTTGGGTTGCCCTTGGCAGCAGCGAACCCGGCACGACAAGCACGCTTGTCGCATTACTTCGTGCAGTTCCCGCAACTCTCGCTTTCGTAGGCGTTCTCTCCAACACCAAGGTGGGTCGGGAATTTGCTGTCGCGGTGTTGCTCCTTCTTTGCCTCAGCGGGGTCTTTGGTTTATTGGCTGCGTTTCAAAGTTTCGCCACAAGCCCCGCACTCGCCGTTGTTTCAGTTGCCGTGGTGGTGGGCATCTTTGTATGGGCCGCCTTTTATACCTTTGGCACTTCCACTCGTGCCTACTACTCTGCCGTATTTGCGATTAAACGAGCACACCCAAAGACCGCATGAAATTCACCCCTAACAATTCAATCAACCGGACCGCCAACCAGCTGCGCTGGTTGGTTCCCTCCGCGCTGCGCGCTCCGGCGGCCGGTTATCTCAGACGTTAGATTCGGACGGCGCTTCGAAGAACAAATAGCGGGAATAAGCGGAGAAGAAAACTGCCCATTATGCCAAAAGAATGCACGCTATATAAAAAGCAGATAAGGTGCTAAAAAGCGAAGTGCTTAGCGCGTTGTCGCATAACTGAAAGCGTTGATGCGAACAACGCGCTAAGCACTTCGGTTTAGGCGACGGATCTAAGGTTTTACTTGGCGAGAATTTGGGGAGCAACAGTGGCGATTTACAGACCGCGAGAGCCGATGTGCCGATATCAGCAGAGCCACTCCGAATCTAACGTTACGTTCGAGCGGGCACGCGAAAATCAGTGTCGTTTTAGTGCTAGTTCGTGGCTTGTGCCGCTCAACTCTATTCGTTAGATGTCAGGGCCTACCATGTACGCTATATCTCGCGCACTATTCAAACCAATCGGCACTTTGCTTGGGTGCTATCTGGTTTTGTCCTGGCTCTTTCCTTCTTGGCCTGTGTCAGCACCAACCCTAGCCGTGCTGCTTGGCATTGCAATTCTCTGCGCAGCATGGGCTAGCTTTCGTGTCATGCGCGGCACTCAAACTCATACATTACTTGCAGCCTTGGCTGCTATTCCGGTTGCCTTTCTTTATTTTGCGGTGGGAAATGGCTGGCTTGCGGGTACGTTGGAAGCGCCAGGCACCGAAGTGCCACTAATCAAATTCCAAGCGGGGTTACTTGCTACTTTGTGGGCTCTGCCTGTAGCTATGGTTCTGGGGTGGGTTGGTGCAACATTGTCAAAACGGGTTGCCAAATGACATCTAACACTACGGTCAACCTGACTGCCTGCAAGCTGCGCTTGCAGGTTCCCTCCGCGCTGCGCGCTCCGGCAGCAGGTTACCTTCAACGTTAGGCCGTCAGGAGATCGCATGGGATTGAAACTGCCACAATTGCACCCCCCTGGTAAGCGCGAGTTTGCTGTTATCGGTGTTGTGTCACTCATCAATTTTGGCATTTTCCTCGCCATAAACCGCCCGTGGAGTGCCGCCATTTTTGGGTTAATGGCCGTTTTATTTCTTGTTAAAGCGGCTCGTTGCAAAACTCCAGGTTGAAAGAACCGCTCGTGCTTACATGCCCCAATATACGAAGTTCGGTTCTACCTCAGTGGCATTCGGTGCCGTGCCCACGGCCTAACCCGCCGGTCGAGAGGGACGCTTGCAAGCGTCGCTGCGCGCCGCTCGCAACCGCCCCTCACCTAGCACGTTAGGTCGCTCCCCCAATGGCCCTGTATTCGCTCGTGATCGAACGCGGAGGAAAATCCTACAGCACTCAGTTGGTGGCAGATTCCGCCGCCAAGGCAATAAACAACTATTTCGCCAAACTCTATCCACATTCCGGCTTAGAGTTCTTTGGCAAGAGCGCACCGCGGCTGACCACAAAAGACATAATCTATGTCACCCCCATGGAAGGCTTAGTTAACATGTGGCTCGCATGCGCCGGTAGAAAGGGAGAGTATGTTTCCGTTATTTGTTCGCGCACTGTTTCGCGCCAAGCAACCTAACCCGCCGGTCGAGAGGGACCGCCAACCAGCTGCGCTGGTTGGTTCCCTCCGCGGCTTCGCCGCTCCGGCGGCCCCTCACCTAGCACGTTAGGCGGCTCATGTCGGAACTGACGCCCGGCTGGAGCTTTGTGGCTATCACCACCGAGGGTCAGCCTGTGTCCATTCACGGCCGCAATCCGTGGCTACACAAGTGGCGCAGTGTCTCGGTCTCGCCCATCACGGTCTCTCACCCCAGCTACCCAGCCGAGCGCCATCAAATGTGGGTCTACGATCTCGAGACTCCGCAGCCCGTTCGGTTTGCGGCTGGCGAGTACTCAAATGGTGTGTGGGGTTTCTATGTCCCCGTTCAGTCCGCCGCCTAACCCTTCGCTCCAGCCGACCTGCTACGGCTGGCTTCGCCAGCCTTCGCAGGCGGCTGAGCTCCAACGTTGGGCATCACAATGATCGAGCAAACTATCCAGCAGTATCTGTCTGGCCGCCCCATTGCTGCTGGACAAATTGTTAATGCAGGTTGGCTTGTCTTCCGAATCGCAAATGAAGGCCCCCCTGTGGTACTAGAAAGCCTAGACTTCCAGAAGGTCGCTTCTTTCACGCAGGACTTACGTGAAGCTGAAAAAATCTTTGAGATGCAGTCCAATATGCTCCATAAACATTCGGTAGAGGGAGAGCCTTGCACCCTAAGACACACAGCGGTCGTTTCAAAAAGTTACTCTCCGGGGCACCCAAAGGCATACATTAAAAGAGACACCGTTGCCAAAGATATAGATTCTGGTTGGTATGTAGGTGTGCTCGACGATACATTGGATATTGAAAATGTAAATTCCTATATTTCAATATCGCTCTACGAGCTTTCCATTGCTGATAGACGGATGCTACCTTATTGGCTCATGCCAGTAGATACGGTGGTCTCTCTCGAAAATGGCCTGGTCGGAGTGGTAAAGTGATGCCCAACCCCGCAGTCAACCGGACGCCCAAAAGCTGCGCTTTTGGGTTCCCTCCGCTGCGCTCCGGCGCCGGTTACTTTCAACGTTGGGGGTTTCAAGTATGACGCTCGCCGCGTTTCTAAATGTCATCGGTCTGTGCCTCGGTTTCGTGTCTGCCGTCTTCTTTGCCATCGGCGCATTGACAATGACGCCCGCCAAAATTCAGAAGGTCGCCGCTACCTATTGGGACGCTAATCAACATTGGGGCGATTCCATAGCCGATCAGCGAGCCGATTACATAGTTGGTGCGCTACTTCTTCTGCTGGCATTCTTTTCGCAACTTTTGGCCACCCTAGTTCCTTCAACCTTTGAACCATCACTTCTTCAGCCATTCGGTTGCGCCATTGCCGAAATTGTTGCTGCCCTTGCGTTGCTTCTTGTGTGCTCCGTTTTTCTTCGGAACGCAATTGCAAAATCAACCAAATCGCAAGTGCGGCAACTCCAAGCAGCAGGGTGTATTCTCATAACAAGCGCGCCAGTAGGAATTGAGGCGGGCACGGCGGGGAAGCTGATAGTGTGGGAAGTGCGACCCACCCACCTACCAGAAGGATCCCGCTATGCCCTATGCACAGCTTACCTCAGAA
>JAKANO010000026.1 GCA_021812385.1 Pseudomonadota bacterium
ACCGCCGCCGATCACCAGAACGTCTACTTCAGCAATAATGTTGCTCATGTGATTTCTCCGTAATCAAAGGTGGCCGCGCTCGATGCGCAACCGGTATTGGAAGGCATCTCCGCGGTAGTACAGGTGTTCGTAATCCAGGGGTTGCCCGTCATGGGTAAACGTGAGGCGTTCGATGCGCAGCACCGGCGAGCCTTCTTCGACCTTCAACAAGCGTGCCAGAGGCTCATCCGCCAGCATGGCTTCGATCTGCATTTCGGCCTGGCCGAGCGACAGGCCGTAGTCGTTTTCGAGTATCAAAAAAATGTCGCGGTGTTCGAGATCTTCTTTGGCCAAGCGCTCGCCGATGGCTTTGGGCACATAGGTCACGTCGAGCGAAATCGGCGCG
The DNA here is from genome assembly GCA_021812385.1 of Pseudomonadota bacterium. Classification (GTDB taxonomy): domain Bacteria; phylum Pseudomonadota; class Gammaproteobacteria; order Burkholderiales; family Thiobacteraceae; genus RBG-16-58-11. The sequence goes on from JAKANO010000026.1 coordinate 386, forward strand.
CGGTTGAGGTAGCGCAAGCGCCGCAGCTCGGTGATCTGTTCGCGCTCTTTTACCTGCAATTTCGCGCCGACGGTTTTGCCTGCGGCCAGGGTTTTGATGCTGACCACTTGCGAGAAAGTCTCGTAACCCATGCGCGACATGGCTTCGCCGAAGCCTTGCAGCTGGCCGATGTTCTGGAAGGCCTTGGGCTTGGAGACATACGTGCCCTTGCCATGAATCTTGAAAACCAAACCCGCGCGCTGCAGATCGCCCAGCGCCTGGCGCACGGTAATACGCGACACGCTGAAGGCCTTGATCAACTCGCTTTCGGACGGCATCTGCTGATGCGGCTGATAAGTGCCGTCGAGAATGCGCTGGCGCAAAATCTCGCGGATTTGCGAATACAATGGCGTTGGCGAGAGCGCGAGGACGTTATCGGTTTTAGCCATGATGCTGCGGGACTCCATAACTTGTAATGACATGTCACAATTAGCAAGCCGCGTGCCATGCTTAAATTTTTATGTTTATGGATTTGTTTAAATTGAAGAAAGCGGATTTAATTCGGCGCGACGCGCAACCCGGCGGCAATTTTTTTCTGCGCTAGTTGTGTGCGAGGAAACCGATGGCCGCACCACATCCGTGCCGTTTGGATTTGAAAGGAGCGCAATTGACGACCCATGAGCTAGAGAGTTGGCGCGAAGAAAAACAATCGGCTTACTTGTACCGCATCGTGTCCGATGCGGAATCGGGCACGTCGCGGCAAATTCTTTTTTTGGAGTTGGCGAAAGCAGCCGACAAGCAAGCCGAGTTGTGGGTAGCGGAAATAAAAAAAATCAGCATCGCGTTGCCGGGCCCTTACACCCCGGATCTGCGCACCCGCGTCGTGGGGCGCTTGGTGAAATGGCTTGGCCCGCGCCGCATGCGTCCAGTACTGGCGGCCATGAAAGTGCGCGGCATGTCGCTGTATACCAAAACAGCGGTAGGGCATGCCATCCCCACCCAACTCTCCGAGGTCGGGCGCCGCCATCAGAATGTCGGCGCGAGCGGCACGCTGCGTGCCGCCGTGTTCGGCGTGAATGATGGCTTGGTGTCGAATGCGAGCCTGATATTGGGTGTGGTGGGGGCAACCAGCGAACCCGGCGTGATTCTGCTCACCGGTGTGGCAGGCTTGCTCGCCGGCGCATTTTCCATGGCGGCCGGCGAATATATTTCCATGCGCTCGCAGCGCGAGATGTTCGAGTATCAGATCGGCATGGAACGCGCAGAGCTGGAACAATATCCGCAAGAAGAAGCCGCCGAATTGGCGCTGATCTTCGCCGCGAAAGGGATGAGTAAAGAGGAAGCACGCCAGCTTGCGGACAAACTCATCGCCGACCCCGACCACGCGCTGGACACCTTGGCGCGCGAAGAATTGGGCTTGAACCCGGACGAACTCGGCTCGCCCTGGGGGGCGGCGATCTCGTCGTTCGGCGCGTTTGCGGCCGGCGCGATCATTCCTTTGCTGCCGTATTTATTCATGTCCGGAAAGAATGCGCTGATCGCCTGTATCGGCCTGACGGCCACCGCCTTATTCGCCGTGGGCGCAGCGCTGTCGCTGTTCACCGGACGGAATGCTTGGCTGGGCGCGCTGCGCATGCTGGCCATCGGCAGCGCGGCGGGAGCAGGAACTTTTGTTATCGGGAAAGCGTTGGGCGTGACGTTGGGATAGGTGACGGTTCGCTGGCGCAGAAAAATCTTAACCGCCAAGACGCCAAGAAGACCTGAAGCAAAATCGCTTTGGTTTGCCTTTGCTTCGCTTGGCGCTCTTGGCGTCTTGGCGGTTCAATTGTCTTAACGCGTTCAATTGTCTTAACGCATAGACCCCGTCAACACTGCTCCCACGGCAACCCATCATGCCGCCAGCCGCTCACCGTGCCGCGCCGATGCTGGTCGTCCAACTCGCCTTCAAAGCCGTGCAGCACATTGCAGACGTGGGTGAAGCCGGCCTCCTCCAGCGCCTTGCCGGCTTCGCGCGAGCGGTTGCCGCTGCGGCAGATCAGGATCACCGGGCGGTCGTGCGAGGCGGCCATGCGCACCTGGCCGATGAAATGCGGATTCAAGTCCCAATCGATGCCGTCGTACCAGGGGATGATGATCGCGCCGACCGGGTGGCCGACGAATAGAAATTCGAATTCCGAGCGGCAATCGATGAACACGGCATCTTTGTGCTCGTGTAGGAAATCGTGGGCTTCTTTGGGGGTGAGGTGTTTCATGTGCTTAGTATAGGTGTTGGTTGTCATTAAAAAAACCTTTTCACCGCGAAGGACGCAAAGGTAAGCAAAGGAAACCATTAAGCGTTTTACTTCGCGTACCTTTGCGTCCTTTGCGGTTCAAGCCCTTGACCTCCCGTGATACCTGCCACCCCCTGTGCTATCATAAGCGCCCATTTTCACTCGATTTTTTGTGATTTCCCATGACCCGCGACTGCACCGAACAACTCAAGAACTTGCTCCAACAACGCATCCTGATTCTGGATGGCGCGATGGGCACCATGATCCAGCGCTATAAGTTGTCGGAGGCGGATTATCGCGGCGAGCGCTTCAAGGACTGGGCTTCCGACCTGAAGGGCAACAACGACCTGCTGACCCTGACCCAGCCCAAGATCATCCGCGACATCCAGTCGGCTTATCTCGATGCGGGCGCGGATATCTTAGAAACCAACACCTTCAACGCCACTGCCATCGCCATGGCGGACTACCAAATGGAAGCGCTGGTGTATGAATTGAATTTCGAGGCGGCCAAGCTCGCGCGCGGCGTGGCGGACGAATTCGAGGCCAAGATACCGAACAAGCTGCGCTTCGTCGCCGGCGTGCTCGGGCCGACCAATCGCACCGCCAGCATTTCGCCGCAGGTGAACGACCCGAGTTATCGCAATGTCAGCTTCGATCAGTTGGTGGCGGCTTATACCGAGGCAGTCAACGGCTTGGTGGATGGCGGCGCGAATATCCTGATGGTCGAAACCATTTTCGACACGCTGAACGCCAAGGCTGCGCTGTTCGCCATCGAACGCTATTTCGATACCCACGGCTTTCGCCTGCCGATCATGATTTCCGGCACCATTACCGACGCCTCGGGGCGCACGCTCTCGGGCCAAACCGCCGAGGCGTTTTGGAATGCCCTGTCGCATGTGCGCCCGCTGTCCTTCGGCCTCAACTGCGCGCTGGGCGCGAAGGAGTTGCGCCAGTATGTAGAGGAACTCTCCAACAAGGCCGACGTGTTCATCTCCGCCCACCCCAACGCCGGACTGCCAAATCAATTCGGCGAGTACGACGAATCGCCCGAAGCCATGGCGGCTGAAATCGGCAGTTGGGCCGCCGCCGGTTATCTGAACATCATCGGCGGCTGCTGCGGCACCAGCCCGGCGCATATTCAAGCGATTGCGAATGCGGTCGCACCCTACCCGCCGCGCAAGATTCCGCAAATCGAACCGCAGATGCGGCTGTCGGGTCTGGAGCCGTTCAACATCGGCCGCGATTCGCTGTTCGTCAACGTCGGCGAGCGCACCAATGTCACAGGCTCCAAGCTGTTCGCGCGCCTGATCTTGAACGGCGATTACGACCAGGCGCTGGCGGTGGCGCGCACCCAAGTGGAGGCCGGCGCGCAGATCATCGACATCAATATGGACGAGGCGATGTTGGATTCGGAAGCGGCGATGGTGAAGTTTTTGAACCTGATCGCGTCCGAGCCGGATATTTCGAAAGTGCCGGTAATGATCGATTCGAGTAAATGGAGCGTGATCGAAGCCGGCCTGAAATGCATCCAAGGCAAGGGCATCGTCAATTCGATTTCGATGAAGGAAGGCGAGGCCGAGTTCATCGCGCGCGCACAACTGTGCCGGCGCTACGGCGCAGCGGCGGTGGTGATGGCCTTCGACGAAACCGGCCAGGCCGACACTTACCAGCGCAAGATCGACATTTGCGCGCGTTCGTACAAGATCCTCACCGAGCAGGTGGGCTTCCCGCCGGAAGACATTATTTTCGACCCGAATATTTTCGCGGTCGCCACCGGCATCGAAGAGCACAACAACTACGCGGTGGATTTCATCGAGGCCACGCGCTGGATCAAACAAAACCTGCCCTATGCCAAGGTCAGCGGCGGCGTGTCCAATGTGTCGTTCTCGTTCCGCGGCAACGACCCGGTACGCGAGGCGATCCACACCGCGTTTTTGTATCACGCGATCAATGCCGGCATGGACATGGGCATCGTCAACGCCGGGCAGCTGGGCGTGTATGAGGAAATTCCCAAGGACTTGCTGGAGCGCGTCGAGGACGTGCTGCTGAATCGCCGCCCCGACGCCACCGAGCGTTTGGTGGAATTCGCTGGGCGCTTCAAGGGCCAGACCAAGGAGCAGGTGGAGGATTTATCCTGGCGCGATGCGCCGGTCGCCGAGCGCCTGAGTCACGCGCTGGTGAAGGGTATCACCACTTACATCGTCGAAGACACGGAAGCCGCTCGGCAACAAGCCGAGCGCCCGATTCACGTGATCGAAGGCCCGCTGATGGATGGCATGAACGTGGTCGGCGATTTGTTCGGCGCGGGCAAAATGTTCCTGCCGCAAGTGGTGAAATCGGCGCGCGTGATGAAGCAAGCCGTGGCGCATCTGGTGCCGTATATCGAAGAAGAAAAAACCCGCAGCGGCGAAGCAATCCAGGCCAAGGGCAAGATCGTCATGGCCACGGTCAAGGGCGATGTGCACGACATCGGCAAGAACATCGTCGGCGTGGTGTTGCAGTGCAACAACTACGACGTGGTGGATCTCGGCGTGATGGTGCCGGCCGCCAAGATTTTGCAGACCGCCATCGACGAGAAGGCCGACATCATCGGCCTGTCCGGCTTGATCACGCCCTCGCTGGAAGAAATGGCGCATGTGGCCAAAGAAATGGAGCGCTTGGGCTTCAAGATTCCGCTCATGATCGGCGGCGCCACCACCTCGCTCGCGCATACCTCGGTCAAGATCGAGCCCAACTACAGCGGCCCCACGGTGCATGTGAAAGATGCCTCGCGCGCGGTCGGCGTGTGCACCAGCTTGCTCTCGCCGGAATTGCGCGACGAATATGCGCGCAAGGTGCGCGAGGATTACGCGCAAGTGCGCGAACGCCACAAAAACAAGCAATCCAATATCAAGCAGCTGAGCTTGACGCAAGCGCGCGCCAATGCGCTGAAGACCGACTGGGCCGCCTACACCCCGCCCAAGCCGAATTTCCTGGGCGTAAAAGCCTTGCGTGAATACCCCTTGGAAGAAATCGCCCAGCGCATCGACTGGACGCCGTTTTTCGCCGCCTGGGAATTACACGGCAAGTTCCCGAAAATTCTCGACGACGAAGTGGTCGGCGTCGAAGCGCGCAAGCTATACCAGGACGCCCAAGGCATGCTGGCCGGCATCATTGCGCAGAAGTGGCTCACCGCCAATGGCGTGATCGGCCTGTTCCCCGCGAATAGCGTGGGCGACGATATCGAAATTTATAGCGACGAATCGCGCAGCCAAATCGCCATGACTTATCACAGCCTGCGCCAGCAAGCGGAGAAGCCGCCCGGCCGCCCCAATCTTGCGCTGGCGGATTTCATCGCGCCTAAAGGCATTCAGGATTACATCGGCGGCTTCGCCGTCACCGCCGGCATCAACATCGACGCGCGCGTGGCCGAGTACGAAAAAAATCACGACGACTACAACGCGATCCTTTTGAAAGCTTTGGCCGACCGTTTGGCCGAAGCCTTCGCCGAACTGCTGCACGAGCGCGTGCGGCGCGAATTCTGGGGCTATGCCGCGGATGAGGCGCTCAGCAACGACGACATGATCGCGGAAAAATATCGCGGCATCCGGCCCGCGCCCGGCTACCCCGCCTGCCCCGAGCACAGCGAAAAGGCGCCGCTGTTCGAATTGCTGCATGCCCCGGAAAATGCCGGCATCATGCTCACCGACAGCTTCGCTATGCTGCCCACCGCGGCGGTATCGGGCTTGTATTTTTCGCATCCGGAATCCAGCTATTTTGCCGTGGGCAAAATCGGGCGCGATCAGTTGGAAGACTATGCGCAGCGCAAGGGCTGGGACATCGAAACCGCCGAGCGCTGGCTGGCGCCGAATTTGGCCTAGGCCTTGCGTGCAAACATGCCCATCGACGCCCTGCTGTTTACCGCGCCCGGTTGCCCGCACTGCGCCAGCGTAAATGCCAATCTCAACACCTTGCTGCAAGAGGGCGTGATCGCGGCGCTTGAAATCGTCGATGCCTCGGTTGACGCTGCGCGCGCGCAAGCGCTGGGTGTGAAGAGCGTGCCCTGGTTCAGCTTGGGCGAATTGCAGTTCGATGGCGCGCTGCCTTTGGGCGAACTGCGGCTCTGGGCCGAGCGTGCGGCGAGCAGCGATGGCATGCAGGCGTATTTTTTCGAGATGCTGAAATCCGGCAAGCGCGCGAAAGTGGAACAAATCATTCGCAGCCATCCCGAATCTTCGGCCGTGCTTGGCGCATTGTTGCTGGATCCCGAGGCGAGCATGGCGGTGCGCATCGGCATCGGCGCCGTGCTGGAAGAGTTGCAGGGCAGCGGCTTGCTCGATGCCTTGGTGCCGAAACTGGAGCAAATCCTCAAGCAACCGGAGCCGCGCAATCGCGCCGATGCGGCGCATTATCTATCCTTGATCGCGCATCCGGCGGCGCTGCGCGTATTACGAAATTACCTGGATGATGCGGATCAGGAAGTACGCGAAATCGCCCAAGAGGCACTAAGCTGATTGCACGCTAAGCCAGAAAACCTGATCGGGATAAGCCGAAGGTTTGCCGATTGACCACGGCGATTCGGCAAGCCAGCGCGCCAAACTCTCGGCGGGTTGCGGCTTGCTCATGAAGTAGCCTTGCGATGTATCGCAGCCGAGCAGCGTGAGAATTTCCCAGGTATCCCGGTTCTCCACCCCTTCGGCGGTGACCTTGAGTCCCAGGTTGTGCGCCAGATCGATGGTGGAGCGCACGATCACCGCATCGTTGTCGTCGTTGTACATGTTCATCACGAATGATTTATCGATCTTCAGCTCGTCCACCGGCAGCTGTTTGAGGTAAGCCAGCGAAGAATAGCCCGTGCCGAAATCATCAATCGCCAGCGTGATGCCGGCTGCGTCCAATCGATGCAGGTTGCGTATGCCATCCTTCGGGCTCGACATCACCGCGCCTTCGGTGATCTCCAGCACCAGGTATTGCGGCGGCACATGCGTCTCTTGCAGCAGGCTAATGATGCTGTCGATCAACTCTGCGTCGTGCAGGTTGCAGGCGGACAAATTAACCGCCATGCTCAGGCGTTGCCCTTGGGCGTGGAAATCGGCCAATTGCTGCAATGCCGTTTTGAGCACCCAGCGCGTCAGCGCGCCAATCAAGCCGGCTTGCTCGGCCAACGGAATGAACAGATCCGGCGCCATGAAACCGCGCTGCGGGTGCATCCAGCGCACCAACGCCTCGACACCCATGACGCAATGCCGTTGATGGTCGATTTTGGGCTGGAAGTACAAGACCAGCTGGTTGTCGTGGATTGCTTCGCGCAGCTCGCTTTTTAGGGAGAGGTCTTCCCGCGACATCTTTTCCTGCTCCGGCGCATAAATCGTATAGCCGCCGCCGCTGCGCTTCGCGACATACATCGCAATGTCGGCTTCACGCAGCAAGGTGCTCGGCGTTTGTCCATGATCGGGAAAAAGGGTAATGCCCAGGCTGGCGCTGACATCAATGCTCTGCTGCTCGATGCGGAACGGCTGTTCTAATGCGACGATCATCTTTTCGGCGATTTGCGCGACGCCCTGCTGCGTCATGCCGTTGAGCACGACCACGAATTCATCGCCCCCCAGGCGCGCGATGATATCGTCGGGCCGCACCGTTTCCGCCAAGCGCCGACCCACTTCCTTCAGCAACACATCGCCAAACTCATGCCCCAGGGTATCGTTGACGTCCTTAAAACGGTCGAGATCCATGAGCACGACCGCGAATGCAGCATCATTGCATTTGGTATCAGCAATTTTTTGCGCCAGACCTTCCACCAACATCAGGCGGTTGGGCAGACTGGTAAGCGCGTCGTACTTGGCCTGTAAGGTTAATTGGCGGCCTTGCTTGCTGACGCGGCGGCTCACAATGTAGGTGATGAGCAGTCCCAGCGAAACCGTGAACACGGTCAACGTCAGCATCAGCTTTTTAATTCTCGCATAAGTGGCATCGGCATTATGCAAGGCCGCATCCGCTTGCATTTGCTGCAGGCGAATAAACGCGTCGGCCTGTTCGACGACGCGCCGTTGTTTGGGCATGACGCTGGCGCGCAATTTGTTCAGCATGGCTTCTTGTTGACCGCTTAAAGCCAGGTCCATGACGGCTTCCAAGTCGGGGCGGGCGCTTTTTGTCAGCTGCCGCATATCCGCTAAGATGGATTTTTCCTCTGCGCTGAGCGGCATTTGCTCGAGGCGATCGCGCGCGCGCATATAAGCCGCATCATATTCATCAAAGCGCCGTTTTTCGGCGGTTTTCTCCACACTGTTCGTCATGATGGAGGCGGCATGCATGCTCAAGGCGCGCTGCTCCAGCGCCGTTTGTATGGTGGTTGCCAGATGTGTTTTGACGTTTTGATTTTCGACGACCATATGCAAGCGCGTGTTCGCCTTGGCGCCAAAGTGCAGGGCGATAGCCGTCATTGCAATCATCATGCCTAGAATGATTACGAAGCCGATGGTAATCGGTTTACCGATTCCAGATTTTTCTTGTATACCCTGCTTCGCGAGCATCGCGTGCGCGTCCGATCCCGTTAAATTTATGAATAACAAGCTATTTAACGGCGCCCGGCAGCCAGTCTTTAATTACCATCCGCGCACCGGCTTTAGTTTATATTAAATAGAAACAATGGGTTGTAGATGGTCAGTCGGGGGTAGCAAAAACCAGCGCACTCGAACCACTCGACTAAACATTTATAAAGCGGCGCTACGCCGACAGATTTCTGAAGCGCGGTGTACCATGCACAAGTCTTAACTTCCTTGCAAACGCATGCCCAACAAAGTCCTTATTCTGCCGTCCCGCGATGATTTCGAAGTCAATGCCAGCGATACCCTGCTGGAGGCGGCGCTGCGCGCGGGGCTGGCGATCAACTATGGCTGCAGCAACGGCAACTGCGGCTTATGCAAGGCGCGCATCGTTTCCGGCACAGCCGTAAAAATCCGCCACCAGGATTATGTTTTATCCGACGCCGAAAAAAATCAGGGCTATCTCTTGCTGTGTTCCCATACCGCTGCCAGCGCTATGGAAATCGAGGCCGAAGTGGCGAACCGCCCGGCGGATATCCAGTTTCAGGAAATCCAGGCGCGCGTCAAAACCATCCAGCCCCTGACCGACAAGGTCTGGCTGCTGCATCTGCAAACGCCGCGCACCAATCGTTTACGCTTTTTAGCCGGGCAAAGCGTAGCGCTCGGTATCGACGACGACAGCGGCAGCTACGCCATCGCCAGCTGCCCCTGCGATGACCGCAACCTGCAATTTCATATTCGGGACATTCCCGATAATCCGTTCGCGCAGCGCGTGTTCCACGGCCTGCGCGCGGGTGAAACGGTGAATGTGTATGGGCCGGCCGGCGAATTCGTGTTGCGCCCAACACCATCGCGGCCCTTGCTCATGCTGGCCTGCAATAGCGGGTTCGCGCCGATCAAGAGCTTGGTCGAGCACGCGTTTTCCCTGGATATCGCCGAGGACGTGCATCTGTATTGGCTGGCCACGGTGAAGGGCGGGCACTATATGGCCAATTGGTGCCGCTCCTGGTCCGACGCCCTGGATAATTTCCATTATCACGAACTGTCCGCGGAGTCCTTGCAGGCCCCCAACCCCGATCTGGTATTAGCGCAAATAAGCAGGGATCATCTCGACATGACACAATTCGATGTATACGTCTCCGGACCGGCGTCTTTTGTCAGCCAAGCGCGCGCCGCCTTGTTGCAGCGCGGCGTTGCACCATCTCAATTAGCCACGGCGATTAATTAAAATTCCATGAATCTTCTACTCTATTGCCGCGCCGGTTTCGAGAAAGAATGCGCGACGGAAATCGTCGAGCGCTGCGCCGAATTCGGCGTATCGGGCTACGCCAAGACCAAACCGGATGCCGGCTATGTGCTGTTTGTGCCGCACGATCCTGCATTGTGCAAAGCCCTGGGCAAGCGCTTGCGCTTCGACGGGCTGGTGTTCGCGCGCCAGCTGATTTTCGACGTGCAATTGATCGAGGATTTGCCGCTGCACGATCGCGTAACGCCGCTGATCGCGGCAATCCGCGAGCGCGACACTGCATTCTCCGATGTCTGGCTGGAAACGGCGGACACCAACGAAGCGAAAGAACTATCGTCTTTTTTCCGCCGCTTCTCCCCGCCCTTGAAGCATGGCTTAAAACAGGCGGGCCTACTCGAAGACTCCAGCTACCGCCCGCGCCTGCACCTGTTTTGGTTGAATTCCAGCACGGTCTATCTCGGCCTCTCTTATCCCAGCAATGCCTCGCCCTGGCCCATGGGCATCCCGCGCTTGAAGCTGGCGCGCGGCGCGCCGAGCCGCTCCTCACTCAAATTATCCGAAGCATTCATGGCGTTTTTAAGCGAGGAAGAAGAACAAACTTTGCTGCATGAGGGCTTGAGCGCAGTCGACCTGGGCGCCGCGCCCGGCGGCTGGACTTGGCAATTGGTGCAGCGCGGCCTGAATGTGGCGGCGGTCGATAATGGCGCGATCGACCAGAAACTCCTGGCTTCCAACTTGGTCGAGCACGTGCGCGAGGATGGCTTTCATTACTGGCCCAAGCGCAACGTGGAATGGCTGGTGTGCGACATGGTCGAGAAGCCTGCGCGCATCGCGCAATTGGTGGCGCGCTGGGTGGCTGCGGGCAAATGCCAGCGCGCCATTTTCAACTTGAAGTTACCGATGAAAAAACGCTGGGATGAAATCAATCACTGCCGCGCGGTCATCGACGAAGTGATGCATGGGAAAAATTACCGGCTTCGGCTCAAGCATCTCTACCATGATCGCGAAGAGGTGACCGGCCTGCTGCAACTCGAACGTCAAAAACCTTAGGCGGGTTGCGGCGCTGCCACGCTGGGCGTGGAAATCGCAAACAGCATCGCTTCTTCCAGCGCGTCTTTGGCTTCCTTGTGCCAAGGCTCGAGTTCCAAGGCCTTGGTAAAGGCGCGCGAGGCATCGGCAAAACGCTTCAGCATCATGTACGCCATGCCCAATTGGAAATACAGTTCGGCATTGCCCGGGGACAGGCCAATCGCTTCGTTATAGCAGTGCACCGCGACATCGGCGCTGCCGATTTGATAGCAAATCAGGCCCAGGTTGACCCACGAGGCGAAGAAATCCGGGTTTAAGGTAATGGCGCGCTGATAGCAAAGCGCTGCGGACGTGGTATCGCCCAAACTTTGATAGGCCACGCCCATGCCATATTGCGCCGAGGCGCTGAGCGGTTCGACGTTCACCACGATTTTAAAATGCTCGATGGCCTGCTCAAACAGCTCCTCTTGATTCAGCAGCATGCCCAGGTTGTTGTGCGCTTCCGGGAAGCGCGGGCGGATCTCGATGGCATTGCGATAGTTCCTGACCGCGACTTCATGCGCTTCGTTCGCGGCATTGGCGCGCGCCAGATTGTAGTAGGCAATCGCGGTGCGTTTATCCTGAGTGACTTTGGCGGCCAGCAATAAATCCAGCGCAGCTTGGAAGCATTCCTGCGCCTGCTTGTGCTCACCTTGCAACATCAAGGCATTGCCTGTTTCAGTGAGCACCGACACCGAATGCGCGTTCTGCTGGTTGAGGCGCAATACCGTCTGCGCCGAACGGGACTTATTCTTCATTTTTAGCTTTACGGCCAGAATCCCGAAAAATTTAGCGCTACTTGAATCTGTAATAAACGCACCCATCCTGAAATTAACGGCGCACGCTTTGCGCCCCTGATTAAGAGGCAATACGATGACTATGAACGTGGTTTTTAGCAGCCAGCACTACCAAGTATTCGAGTATCCCGAACTGGATGCGATTGAATTGGTGGACAATGCGCGCGCGACCGGAACGCTCATTCAAGGCGCCCTGGCAGCCGGGTTTCGTGCCTCTTTGCAAGACTTGTCCGAACATCAACCCACCGAGGAAGATGTGGATGATTTGATTGGCGGCTATGAAGCCTTGATGCACCTTCCCTTGCGCTTACATTAAGCGATCCCTAGACCCCCTCTCCCCCCTTGTGGGAGAGTCCCCAACTCCGTACTTCACTCCGTGTTTCCCCTTGACTGCAACAGGCCGGCCAGTGCTATGATTCGGTTCGGATTTTACTTTTGCAGCGCAGTTCAAGTTTGGGGCATTATGAAACTGGAATATAACTACCGGGTTGGGCCGCAAGGCATTGAATTTTCGATGGTCGACGGCCTCGACGACGAGATGGAATTCGACGGCACGCCGGAGCAGAAAATCACTGTCCAGCGCTATATCATGCAAGCCTGGCAGGACGCGATTAACAAATCCTCCAGCGGCCCGGACGAAATCCGCACATTATTGGAAACCAGCGAAGGTCAATTGCTGCTGCAAAGCCGCGCGCGCGAATACTTGGCTGAAATTTTGGCCGACTTCCCGCCGGAGTTGAATCGGCGCACCAAGAATGACCGGCGCGACCAAAATTCCCGTCCGCGCGAAAAAGCCAGCGATCGGCGCTATTCGGGCAAAGGTCCAAACGCTTAAAACCCGGCGGCGCTTAGCTGTAAAACCCGATCTTGCCTTTACGTTTCGCCAGCCGCTCCAGATTTAAATCCTTCAGCATGAGATAGCTGCGGCCTTCCATCTTGGCATTGCCGAAGGCGTCCAACAAAATCTTGCGCATATCGCGCGGCGGAATATCCGCCAACTTTTCCAGCACCTCGTCATCCAGCGCTTCGGGGTCGAAGCCCCAGTTATGCGCAGCCAGGATCTCGCCGTATAAAGCACGCGCGATGCGCATCGCGCCGTCCTGATCCGGGCGCTCGATGGCGTAGACATTCATGCGATTCAGGATCGGTTCTGGGATCGCAGACTCGTCGTTGGCCGTCGCCACCCACAAAATATGGCTGGCGTTCACCGCCACTTCGATGAACTCATCCTTGAAATGCAGCGCGGTATCGTGCTCCAGCAAGGTGTATAGCGCGCCCATCGGATCGTAGCGCGCATCGCCGCCGGCCTTGTCGACTTCGTCCAGTGCGATCAGCGGATTGGCGAATTCGCCTTGCACCAAGGATTGCGCCACTTTGCCCGGCTTGGCGTTCATCCATTGCGAAGAAGCGCCGGACAAAATCCAGCCGGCGGTGAGCGAACTCATGGAAACGAATTCGAAGCCCGTGCCGAGCACTTGCGCCAGGCACTTGGCGAAATGCGTCTTGCCCACGCCCGGTTCGCCCAACAATAAAATCGGCATGAACTGCACCGCCTCGTTGCCGGAAATCGCCAAGGCAGTGTGCTTGCGGACATCGTCGATCACCGGCTTGAAATTGGGGCAGGCGTCATGCAAGGCATCGAAACCATCGGTCGAGGACGGACGCACCAAGAAACGCTCGCCGCCGCGCTCGCGCATTTTTTCGTACAGGCTGCGCAGCGGCTCGTTCTGGCTCGGCGCGGCCCCTTCCAAGGCGCGGTCGACATCGGCAACGTTGTAGATGGATTCACTGTTGGCTAACGGAATATGGCATGGCGTATTCATAAGCACCTCCTGCAATCGGCTCTAAGTATGTTAGCGGCGGCACACACTGCTAACTTAAATATCACCCTCATAATCTTTGTAAAGCCAAGGGCAATTTGCATAGCACCGCAGTATCACCAGCGACGTTTTGGTTTTTAGGGCCCCTTCTGCGGCGCCGAGTAGCGCAGCCAAACCGGGGGTAGTCGGCGAGCACTGTCTGAGTGCGTAGCCGCGCAGCGGATCGCGCGAGTTGCGCAGCCGCCCGGGTTGGCGAGCAACGCAGGGAATCCCCGCAGGGGACGGTGCAGGGGGTGCCCTTCTTTTTGGTTACTCTTTTCTTGGGCAAGCAAGAAAAAGTAACTGCCCTGCCGGGGCATGGCCGGCCCAAAACAATCCGCGCACAGCGCGGCCCCTAATTTTAGGTGTTGCCGGCTAGAAGCCGGCGCTACAGGGCGCCCGCAATAGGCGATATAATGCGATTCAGATAAGCCTTTTTGATAAGCCACCACACGTGCATTCTCCCGACCTCACCTCCGTTGGCATTGTTGCGCCGCAAACCGCGCGCTTCGATCAGCCCATTACGCTGCGCAGCGGCGCAACCCTAGCCAGCTACGAATTGGTGTACGAAACCTACGGCCAACTCAATGCCGATAAAAGCAACGCGGTGCTGGTGTGCCATGCGCTGTCCGGCAATCACCATGTCGCCGGCTATTACTCTGATCAGGACAAGCGCCCCGGCTGGTGGGACAACATGATCGGGCCGGGCAAGCCCATCGATACCGAGCATTTCTGCGTCATCGGCCTCAACAATCTCGGCGGTTGCCACGGCTCGACCGGGCCTTCCAGCATCGATCCGGCGAGCGGCAAACCGTATGGCGCATCCTTTCCGGTGGTCACGGTGGACGATTGGGTGGAGACCCAGGCGCGCCTGGCCGACCAGCTCGGCATCCAGCAATTCGCGGCCATCGTCGGCGGCAGTCTCGGCGGCATGCAGGTGCTGCAATGGAGCATCACCTACCCGCAGCGCCTGCGCCACGCCCTGGTGATCGCCGCCGCGCCCAAGCTGACGGCGCAGAACATCGCCTTCAACGACGTGGCGCGCCAGGCCATCCTCACCGACCCGGATTTTCACGGCGGGAATTTTTACGAACACGGCGTAATCCCCAAGCGCGGCTTGCGCCTGGCGCGCATGCTGGGCCACATCACCTATCTGTCGGACGACGTGATGGGCAGCAAATTCGGCCGCCTGCTGCGCTCCGGCGCGTTCCAGTACAGCTACGATGTCGAGTTCGAGATCGAGTCCTATCTGCGCTATCAGGGCGACAAGTTTTCCGAGAGCTTCGACGCCAACACTTATTTGCTGATGACCAAGGCGCTGGATTATTTCGATCCCACACACCACCAGGAAGACAAATCGCTGTCGCTGGCCTTGAAGCCCGCCAGCGCGAAATTCCTGGTGATCGCCTTCACCACCGATTGGCGCTTTGCACCGGATCGCTCGCGCGAAATCGTCAAGGCCCTGCTCGACAACGAGCGCGACGTGGCCTACGCCGAGATCACTTCCAGCCACGGCCACGACGCCTTCCTGATGCTGGAGCCGCATTACCACGAACTGGTGCGCGCCTATATGCAGCGCGTGGCGCAGGAGGGCGGACGATGAATCCGACGCAAGCACTCCCCAGCGGCAAGCGCTCCGATTTCGAGACTATCGCGCACTGGATACCGTCCGGAGCCAAGGTGCTCGACCTGGGTTGCGGCGACGGCAGCCTGCTGCGCTATCTCCAGGAGACGCGCGATGCCAAGGGCTATGGCGTGGAGATTTCCGACGAGAAAATCCTGGCCTGCATCCAGAATGGCGTGAACGTGATCCAGACCGACCTGGAGTCCGGGCTATCCGGATTCGAATCGCATTCCTTCGACTTCGTGGTGCTGTCGCAAACCCTGCAAGCGATGAAGCACACCGAGGCCATCGTGCGCGAAATGCTGCGCGTCGGGCATCAGGCCATCGTCACCTTCCCCAATTTCGGCTACTGGCGGCACCGGCTGCAAGTGTTCGGCGGCCACATGCCGGTCTCCTCCGACCTGCCCTATCAGTGGTACGACACGCCCAACATCCACTTGTGCACGCTCAAGGACTTCGAGGCCTTCTGCGCCACCCACGGTGTGCGCATTTTAGAGCGCATCGTGATGCACCGCGGCGCGGCGGTGCATGCGCTGCCCAACCTGCTGGGCAGCTTGGCGGTGTATCGCTTGGAGCGCTTGGAATAAAGTTACTGGCTTTTTTGCATGCGCGTCGCCAGCCATACCAACAGCAGCACCGGGGCGCCGAGCAAAGCGGTGGCGGTGAAAAAATTGGCCCAGCCATAGGCGTCGACGAACTCTCCCGAGAACCCGGCGATGAACTTCGGCAACAGCAGCATGACCGAAGTGAATAGCGCGTACTGCGTGGCGGAATAAGCCTGGTTGGTCAGGCTGGAGAGATAGGCGACAAACGCGCTGGAGGCGATGCCGCCCGCCAGATTGTCGGCCGAAATAGTAAACACCAGCGCACCGACATCGTGCCCATGCCCGGCCAACCACACAAATAACAAATTGGTCGCAGCGGATAGCACCGCACCCAACATCAAGGTGCGCATCATGCCGATGCGGATGACCAGCAAACCGCCCATCCCCGCGCCGGCGATGGTCATCACCACGCCATAGACCTTGGACACGGTGGCAACCTCATCCTTGGTGAAGCCCATCTCCTGATAGAACGGATTGCTCATCACGCCCATCACCACATCGGAAATACGATACACCGCGATCAAGGCGAGAATCAGCGCGGCTTGCCATTTAAAGCGCCGAATGAAATCGATGAACGGCGACAGCACCGCCGCGTAGAGCCAGGTGGTGATGTCCAACAAGGCTCCAGAAAATCCAAACGCCGCTAGTTTTTCCCGCGCATGCGCTTCGTTCTCGGCGGTGAGCCGGGAGATCTTTTGCACCGGTTCGCGAATGATCAGCGTGGTGAGAATACCGACGCACATCAAGCCCGCCATCACGCTGTACGCCACTTGCCATTGATGGAAATCATAGTGCGCGCCTGAAGTCGTGGTGACGCTGGCCGCAATCCACAGCGCGCCCGCGCCCGCCGTGATCATCGCGATGCGATAGCCGGTCTGGTAGGTCGCCGCCATCGCGCCCTGTTTCTCCATCTCCACCGCTTCGATACGGTAAGCATCGAGCGCGATATCTTGCGTGGCCGAGGCAAACGCCACCGCCAGCGCGCACCACACGGTATGCATTAAATTTAGCGCCGGATCGGTGTTCGCCATGCCGAACAAAGCAGCCGCGATGCACACTTGCGACAGCAGCAGCCAGGCGCGGCGCCGCCCAAAATGCGCAGTCAGAATCGGCAGATGCAAGCGATCCACCAGCGGCGACCAGAGAAACTTCACGCCATAGGCCAAGCCCACCCAACTCAAATGGCCGATCGTGGCGCGCGCAATGCCCGCCTCCGACAACCAGAACGACAGCGTGCCCAATACCAACAACAAGGGCAGCCCGGCGGAGAAGCCGAGGAACAGCATGCCGATCACGCGCGGGTGGGTGTAGGCCTTGAAAGCCTCGCGCCAATTATATTTTTCTTGCAGGGTGTTCAATCGAGGTTCTTTGATATTGCTGCCATTGCACGGCGGGCAGATTCGGCGTTCCAAGGAAAATAGCCGTATTGCGCGGATAAGGCAATACGCCGACATGCTTGCATGGGGCGCTTCGGTAATATAATTGCCCTTCGTTTCAGGAACCATGGCATGACAGAACCCCTCGAACTGCTGCGCGCCCAGCTGAACGGCGAAACCGGAAAACTCACGTGGAAAGAACTCGAGCGCCATTTTGCGCGCGGCGCGGTGATCCGTGTTGCGCCGGGGCTTGATCTGGTCGAGGTCGCGGCGCGCATCGCGCAGGACGACAAACCCACCATCGAAGCTTGGATGCACGGTGGTCGCATCAATCGCGCCTCCACCGAAGATGCACTAGACTGGAATCGACGCCAACCGAGCTTCTGGGCCGTGGTCGTAGCGCCCTGGGTGTTGGTGCAAGAAGTAGGCGGCGCCAGCGTATTGACTATTTCCTGATCGCATTTTTTCTTGACGGATGTTTCTTTTGAACTAATATAGGACTATATAAGTCCTATATTGCAAAGGAAGCATGCATGCTCAAGCTATCTCGATTGGCCGACTACGCGACGCTGCTGATGTGCCGCATGACCCGGGAACCGGAAGCGGCGCTGTCGGCCGCACAGTTGGCGCAGGCCCTCGGCTTGCCGCTGCCCACGGTGGCAAAGCTGCTCAAGCGCCTGACGCGCGCGCAGCTGCTGAGTTCGGAGCGCGGCGGCAATGGCGGTTACCGGCTGGCGCGCAGCGCGGCATCGATCTCGCTGGTGGATGTTATCAGCGCCGTGGACGGGGCGCCCGCGCTGACGCAATGCGTCAACACGCCCGGCAGTTGCGCCATTGAGCTCAACTGCGAAACGCGCGGCCACTGGGCGGCAATCAACCATGCCGTCAGCAGCGTATTGAGCGGTGTGAGCTTGGCCCAACTCGGCAGTGCCAGGGCTATCGTCATCAAGCCGCCGCAGCGGATAGACCAGCGGAAAGAAGGAGCTAGCAGGAGGTGAAGCATGAACGAGAACACCACAGTGCGCGACGCAGTCGAACAGGAATACCGTTGGGGCTTTGTCACGCCCATTGAGCAGGACACTTTTTCCAAGGGCCTGTCGGAGGAGGTCGTGCGCATGATTTCGGCCAAGAAGCAGGAGCCGGACTTCATGCTGGAATGGCGGCTCGCCGCCCTGCGCCACTGGCTCAAGCAAACCGAACCGAACTGGGCCAGCGTGCATCATCCGCCCATCGATTATCAGGACATGAGCTATTTCTCCGCGCCCAAGAAAGCGCTCAAGGATTTGTCCGAGGTCGACCCGGAACTGCTGCGCACCTACGAAAAACTCGGAATCCCGCTGGCCGAGCGCGAAGCGCTGGCCGGCGTGGCGGTGGATGCGGTGTTCGATTCGGTGTCGGTCGCCACCACCTTCAAGGACAAGCTCGCCAGCCTCGGCATCATCTTCTGTTCTTTCTCCGAGGCGCTGCGCGAACACCCTGAGCTGGTGCGGCAATATCTTGGTTCGGTTGTGCCCCACACCGACAACTTTTTCGCCAGCCTGAATTCGGCGGTGTTCTCCGATGGCTCGTTCGTCTACGTGCCCAAGGGCGTGCGCTGCCCGATGGAGCTGTCGACGTATTTCCGCATCAATGCGCGCTCCACCGGGCAGTTCGAGCGCACCCTCATCATCGCCGACGAGGGCGCGCACGTGTCCTACCTCGAAGGCTGCACCGCACCGATGCGCGACGAAAACCAGCTGCATGCAGCGGTGGTGGAGTTGATCGCGCTGAAGGACGCCAGCATCAAATATTCGACGGTGCAAAACTGGTATCCGGGCGACAAGCAAGGCCGCGGCGGCATCTACAACTTCGTCACCAAACGCGGTGAGTGCCGCGGCGACAACGCGCATATTTCCTGGACCCAGGTCGAGACCGGCTCGGCCATCACCTGGAAGTATCCGAGCTGCATTTTGCGCGGCGACAACTCCGTCGGCGAGTTCTATTCGGTGGCGGTGACGCGCAATGTGCAACAGGCCGACACCGGTACCAAGATGATCCATATCGGCAAGAACACGCGCTCCACCGTGATCTCCAAGGGCATCTCCGCCGGGCATGGCTCGAATGCCTATCGCGGCCTGATCAAGGTGCTGCCGGGCGCCGACCACGCGCGCAACTACACCCAATGCGACTCGCTGCTGATGGGCGCCGAATGCGCCGCCCACACCTTCCCCTATATCGAGGTGCGCAATCCCACGGCGCAGGTGGAGCACGAGGCCAGCACCGGCAAGATCGGCGAGGATCAACTGTTCTACCTGAAGAGCCGCGGCCTATCGGGCGAGGACGCGCTCAACATGATCGTCAACGGCTTCTGCAAGGAAGTGTTCAAGAACCTGCCGATGGAATTCGCAGTGGAAGCGCAAAAGTTGCTCAGCGTCAGCCTGGAAGGCGCAATCGGCTGACAGTTTATTGAAAAACGTCGCGAGCGACGGGAGCTTGGGCGCGGACGACGCGCAGAAACCGGAATGTACATGGGCGTACATGAGGATTTCGAGCATCGACCGCGCCCAAGATACCGAGCGCAGTAGTTTTTCCACAAATTGTTAGGAGAGCATCATGCTGTATATCAAAAATCTGCACGTGGCAGTCGAAGGAAAACCCATCCTGCACGGCATCGATCTGTACCTGCGCGGCGGCGAGGTGCACGCCATCATGGGGCCCAACGGTTCCGGCAAAAGCACCCTGGCGCTGGCGCTGGCCGGGCGCGAGGGCTACGACGTGACCGAAGGCAGCGTCAATTTCATGGGATTGAATCTGTTGACGATGGCGCCGGAGCAACGCGCGCGCGAGGGTTTATTTTTGGCGTTCCAGTACCCGGTGGAAGTTCCCGGCGTGGCCAATGTGCAATTCCTGAAAAGCGCGCTCAACGCACGGCGCGTGCATCAGGGCTTGCCGGAGCTCGACGCGATGGATTTTCTCGCCCTGGTGAAGGAGCAGCTGCTGCAACTGGGCCTGGATGAAAGCCTGCTGTATCGCTCGGTGAATGAAGGCTTCTCCGGCGGCGAGAAAAAGCGCAACGAAATTCTGCAAATGCTGATACTAGCGCCCGCGCTCGCCATCCTCGACGAAACCGACTCTGGCTTGGACATCGATGCGCTCAAGATCGTCGCCGCTGGAGTGAACCGGCTGCGCGACCCGCAACGCGCGATCCTGCTCATCACCCATTATCAGCGCCTGCTCGATTACATCCGCCCGGACCACGTGCATGTCCTCGACCATGGGCGCATCGTGCGCTCAGGCGGCCCGGAGTTGGCGCAGAAGCTGGAAGCGCAGGGTTATGGCTGGTTGGACGATGATCTGCAACAGACCATCCCGGGCGAGGAAACGCGGCCATGAGCACACCCATTTCCTTTACGCATCGCTTCGACGCGGACTTCGCCCGGGTGGCGGCGCTGCCGCAACCGGCATGGCTGAGCGCACGCCGCCGCCAGAGTTACGCGCGCTTCCAGCATCAAGGCTTGCCGAGCGCGTGCGACGAAGACTGGAAATACACTTCGCTAGCCGCGCTGGAGCGCGCGCCCTTGGCGGCGCAGGAAATGGGTGAAGTCAGAATCCCCGCTAGCGGGTTCGACGCACTCACCCCATGGCGCGTGGTGTTTGCAGCAGGACGCTCCTTGCCGGCCCCCCCGCTGGACACCCTGGCCGATGTTCCAGCTGGTGTCACGCTTATGCCGCTGGCGCAGGCATTGGCGGAGTCTCGACCCGCCGCGATGCAATACTTTGGCAGCTTGAGCGGGGAAGAAGCGTTCGCCGAATTCAACAGCGCCCTGTGGGGTGACGGGCTGTATCTGGAGCTCGCGCCCAACGTGACGCTCACGCAGCCGTTATATCTGCAGCAGGTCGCTGGTGCAGGCATTACAACGCCATTACGGCATCTGCTGGTGCTCGGGGAGAACAGCCAAGCGACGCTGATTCAGCACAGCCTCTCCGGCGATGGCGCTGCGCATTTCAGCAACAGCGTGAACGAATGCGTGCTGGGCCGCGCTGCGCGCCTCACCCATATCGAGGTGCAGGAACAAAACCCGCAGGCCCTGCTATTCACCCGCAACCTCGCGCAACTCGGCGCCGACAGCCGCTACGCGCACCTTGCCCTTAGCGCCGGCGGCGCGCTCACGCGCAACGATCTCACCCTGCGCCTCGGCGGTCAGGGCGCTGAATGTCGGCTGCATGGCTTGACCCTGGGAGGCGGCCGCAGCCACACCGACCAGCACATTTTCGTCGATCACGCGCTGCCGGGCGGCACCAGCCGGCAGCTCTACAAGAGCGTGCTGTGGGAGCGTGCGCGCTGCGTGTTCAACGGCCGCGTGCGCGTGGCCCCCGGCGCCACCAAAACCGATGCACGCCAAGCGAATCGCAATTTGCTGCTGTCGCAAGACGCGGAAGCCGACAGCAAGCCGCAATTGGAAATATTCGCCGACGACGTGAAGTGCAGCCACGGCTCGGCCACCGGCGGCTTGGATGACGCCCAACTGTTCTATCTGCGTGCGCGCGGGCTGGACCAGGCCGAGGCACGGGCGCTGCTGGTGGAAGCCTTCGCCGCCGAAGTATTGAACGGCATCGACGCATCCTTGCGCCCCATCCTCGCGAGCTGGCTGCACGCCAAACTGGAGACCCACCATGCTGCCTGACGACCTGCGATCCTTGTACGAGGACGTGATCCTCGATCACAACCGCAACCCGCGCAATTATCCGAAAATTCCGCCGGGTGCGACGCATCATGCGCATGGCTACAATCCCTTGTGCGGCGACGAATTCACCCTGCATCTGCGCCTCGACCACGACGTCATCGCGGATGCGGGCTTCGAGGGGGCCGGCTGCGCCATCTCTACGGCTTCCGCCTCGCTGCTGACCGAGGCCGTCAAGGGCAAGCGCGTGGACGAAGCGCGCACCCTGTTCGCCAACATGCGGCAGCTGCTCACCGGCGAAGGTGAAAGCGAAGGTGCGCCGCCGGGCGAAATGGGCAAGCTGCAAGTGCTGGCCGGGGTGAAGGCGTTTCCCATGCGCGTCAAATGCGCCTCGCTGCCCTGGCACACTTTTATCGCCGCACTGGACAATCGCGCCGATACCGTCAGCACCGAAGACCCGGCGCCGCAATGCGCGCAGCCGCATCATGCTTGACCTGCTCAAACTCGCCGCAGAGCAGCGCACGCAAAGCAGCGGCCTGGAAGCGGCGGTGATCGCAGCGCTACGCAGCGTCTATGATCCGGAGCTGCCGGTGAACATCTACGACCTAGGATTGATCTACCGCCTCGACATCGGCGAAGACCGGAAGGTAGCTATCGCGATGACGCTGACCGCGCCGGGCTGCCCGGTGGCGCAGACGTTTCCCGCCCTGGTGGAACAGCGGGTACGCACCGTGCCTGGCGTCAGCGACGCGCACGTGGAGATCGTCTGGGAACCGCATTGGGATCAAAGCCGCATGAGTGAAAGCGCGCGCATTGAACTGGGCTTGGTTTGATGTCCGCCTGGGTTGACGTCTGCCCGCTGGAAAATCTGCCGCCGGGAACGCGGCGGGTAGCGGATGTGGACGGCGCAGCAGTGGCTGTGTTCAACATCGATGGCGCGTTGTACGCCATAGAGGACGTGTGCACCCACGACGGCGGCCAACTCGCGAGCGGCGAATTGGCCGGCGATACCATTACCTGCCCACGCCATGGCGCGCGTTTCTCGGTAAAGACCGGTGCAGTACTGGCGCCGCCCGCCTACGAAGCCCTGCATGTATTTCCCCTCCGAGTGGAACAGGGCATGGTGCAGGTAGCGGATGATCGCTGGCAGTAAATGGCTACCGAAGTGCTATAAATCATACATAAGGCACCGCTGTTCGCGCTGCCTCATCTCATGGAAAAGGAGATTCCTATGAATGCCATCGATCGCATGACGAGCTACCTGAATGAGCACCATATTCCATTTGAAATGATCGCCCACCCGCACACCGGAACCAGCCGCCAGACGGCCAGCGCTGCGGGTGTAGATAGACACCGCATGGTCAAGGCTGTGTTGCTGGAGTCACCCGAGTGTTTTTTGGCGGCGATGATCCCGGCTGACGAAAAAGTGCGGCTGGGCATGTTGAGTCAGGATTACGGCCAACAGTTCAGCCTGGCCAGCGAGGATGCCGTGCGCCTCTTGTTCGATGGTTGCGACCCGGGCGCCGCGCCTGGCCTGCCGATTGCGTGGGAGGTGGACATGGTGTGGGAAGACGATTTGCTGGAACAGCCCGATCTCTACTTGGAAGCGGGCGACCACGAACGCCTCATCCACGTGGAAACGAAATATCTGCGCGAGATGCTGAGAGAAGTCCCGCACTGCCACTTCTCGAAGCTGCAAACCCAGCATTAGCGTGGACTGGGCGCTGTGTGAATCAGCCAATTCCCATGTGGATGTGGCGACATTCACTTGGCCATCGAAATGGCCGCAACAACGGCCGCCACGCTATAAAAGGAACTCTGTGGAACGTCATGCTCACTAACACCTTGCAACGGCTATTCTTCGCCGGCTGTCTCGCCTGCGCGGCAGTGCCGTCGCAAGCCCAAAATGACCAAGCCCAAAATGAACAGATCCAGCGCCTGCTGCTGGAACGCCAGCAACAGCAGCAGGAGCAAGCGCTGAAACAGCAGCAGCACGCGGAGTCGCTCGACCCGCATCTCAGTCCCGCACAGAAACAAAAATTGGAAATGCTGCAACAGGATCAGCGGCTACGCCAGCATGAGCTGCATCAAAGACAGACGCAGCAGTTTCTGGAACTCGAACAAGCGCCCAAAAACGAGCCGTCGGCGCAACATCAATTGCCGCTGGAGTTGCGCTTGCAGCAGTACCAGCGCGAACAGGCGCAACAAATGCAGGAATTCGAACAAGAGCGGCGCAACGCCGAGCAAAATGCGTCGCCGTAGCGGCTACTTCGGATAACCCACCGACTGCGCCAGGATGATCTTCTGCTGCGGCTTGAGTCCCAAGGCCGCGGCCAGCGCCTCGCGATCGACCGAGCCGCGCACCACCGTGCCCAGCCCCGCCGAAGCGCAGTAGAGATAAACATTCTGCGCGATGAAACCGCTGTCGGTCGCGCTGTAAAAGTCCCGCTGCTCCGCATCCGCGCCGCTCATGCGATCCAGGTTCGCCACGTAGATCAGATTCAGCGCCGCCGTCGCGACGAAATCCTGCACGCCGGTGCGCGCGCGCAAATCGCCAGCAACCACCCGCCGCAGCGCATGCCCCACCGGCTCGTACAAATAGACGCCATCCGCCATTGCCACATACACATCGATCTCGCGCCAATCGCGGGCTGAGGGTGCGGTGCGCTGCCCGCTCTGCGGCCGATTCACCCCCGCCGCCGCCCACAGCAGGTTCGACAACTCCTGCTGCGGCAAGGCCTTGACGCTGAACTCCCGCGTCGAATGCCGCGCCTGCAAGGCCTGCATCAAAGGCTTTCCGCCGTGCATATCCGGCGGAGGTAATTTCACCATATGCACCTCCTGCGCCACTGCCGCGCTCATCAGGCACAGATAGAGCATCCCCAGCAAAGTCCATTTGCGCATGTCACCTCCTGTTCGAAGAATTGACAGACGGGTAGCCCAAGTAGTATCTGTCCATGAAGAAACCAGCAAGAAATACAACAGCGCTTCCACTCAAACTTAATATCAGTTGGTCGTTACCTATCCAGCCAACTGAGCGAGACCCCGGCGCGCGGATTGTCGTGGAAAGCGATGAACGCTTACTTGGGCGCAGTGGTAGCCTGCTGATTGGGGTTGATGCTGATACCGTTCTTTGCCAGTTGCTGCACAATCAATTGCGCATTGGCGTTACCCTGATCCGCCAGACGCTTGGTCCCACTCGCAAGCGCATCAAGCTGGGTGCGCATTTTCTTACCATTGACGACGAGTTGTTCCTGGTTATCAAAAGCCTGCGTTAGATTTTGCCGCTCCTTGTAAAGCTGAACCGTCTGAAATACCGCCCATATAATCAGCGCAGCGGTCAGCAACAGCACGGGTAACTCCAAAGATGCGCGCTCTTTGTGGCTCATGTCAGGTTCCATGCTTATCCTTGTCATTATTTTGTGGAAGCAGGTTGTGGTGGGGGCGAAACCGTAAAACTAATACCCTGTGCGTTCAACAAGGCGTTAATCTGCGCATCGTGATGGTTGGCAGCCAGGTCGGCTAGCGCACGCACCAATGGCTGATAAATTTTCTCCAACTGTAAACTTTGCTGAATGTACTGAGCGCGCTCTCCAACTTGATCCTGAAGCGTTCGATTGCTTATAAAAAGGCCGATATTGCCGATCACTAGCAGCAAAAAAATAACGCCGCCCACAAATAAGACTTTTATCTTCCCCTGCATAATCCCTCCATTATTTTCATTCTTTTTAATTCTAGGACATTAAAACCACAACAGTGGAGCGCTCAATACAGCCGATGATGCAATAAGGCGGACATCCTCAGTTGCGTTTGATTCGACGGCGCGTAGCCACCAGTGCAGCCAAACCAATTGCCATCAACAACAGGCTTTCTGGCTCAGGAACGCTCCCGCCCTGTGTAATTACATTTGCCCGAACCAGAAAGCTAATGTCTGCCAAAACGCCAGAATAACCGCTGGCGTTATGCCCCAATGAAGACAGCAAGATGCTGTCGCTGAAACTGCCGATGCTAGCGGTATTCAAAGCCACACCCAAGCCGCCTTGCTCACCGCCCGCCACTAAATCCACAAAAGGGTTGAAGCCGCTGAACGCAAAGTCATTGGTATCCATAAAACTAAACATGCCATCGAGCAAGTCAGCATATCCAGAAACATTATTCAGCACTTTCAGGCTGGCACTGTGTACCCCAGAACCTTGGATCAGGGTGCCAAAATCCAGCACAATTTGCTGTCCCGTGCGCAACAAGCTGCCCTCTCCACCCGATTTAAGCAAATCCGCCATCGCAAAGTCGTTAACCTGGGCGCCAAGCGCAACGGGAATCCCTCCGAGCACCAAATCTGCTTGATCGGCATCGTGGCTCACAAATGCTGCATTAGCCGAACCAGTAAATAAACCCGTTGCACTGGTATCCAGACCAACTTTCAGACTGCTGCTGTTTGTTACACCTGCCGCCAAGCCAGCGCCTAGATTGCCGGAGCTTGTGAAGGGGCCACTTGCGCCGCTGAGCGTGGCTTGCAACACATCGTTCAGCCCTGCTACCGGCGCTGCGTTGGTGACACTTACGGCCACCGGGGCGACGCTGTCACCACGGTGCACGATGCCAAAATCCACCGCCAGCGTGTTGGCCTGAGCGACGGCCTGTTGATAGACCTTGCCGACCAGGTTGACGACGGCGCTGCCGACGGAGAGATCAGCGGCACCCGTTGTGCCCGCACCGGTCGAGGTAAAGTTAACCGTAGCGGTTCCTGCTGACGCACCAGCCGTAGCTGTATTCAAACCCACTTTCAGGCTCGAAGCATCGGTCCCTTGCGCAGCCAAATTGGCAATAGAACCGCTGCTGGTGAAAGCTGAGGCCGTGCCGCCGATACTGGCTTTCAGTCCCTCGGTAAAACTATCGGGTGAGCTGTTCGTCACACTCACGTTGGCACTTGGCGCAGCATCACCAACACGCGCGACAAGATTGACGCTTGGCGTGTTAAGCGTTGGGTTGGCCAGACGATATACATTGCCGCTAACGTTGACCGTCTGCGAAGGCAGGGGAGTGATCCCCAGCCCGCTGGTTCCGGTGCCGTCGGAAGCCAGTGCAATGGTCGCGCTGCCGCTCTTAGCACCAGCGCTGCTGGTGTCGATACCGACATGCAAACTGGTGCTGTCGGTGGCCTGCGGTCCTAGTAGATTGAATGAACCACTGGCCGTGACTGGGGCACCGTTACTGCTGATGCTGGCGTTGAGTTTCTCGGAGAAGCCGTCATTGATAGCTGTATTGGTAATGCTCAAAGCCTGGTCGGTGGCGGTGCCGACACGCACGTTGCCGAAGTTGACCGGGTTGGGTGTCGCCGGGCTGGCGCTGGCCAGACGGAACACGCTGCCGCTGGTGGTGATGTCGCCGCTTACGCCGATGGTCTGCGCAGCCAGTCCCGTAATGCCGAGGCCGCTGGTGCCGGTGCCGTCGGATGCGAAGTTGACTGTCTGCGTGCCGTTGACCGTGCCGGCGGCGCTGGTGTTGAGGCCTACGATCATGCTGC
Organism: Pseudomonadota bacterium; assembly: GCA_021812385.1. Classification (GTDB taxonomy): domain Bacteria; phylum Pseudomonadota; class Gammaproteobacteria; order Burkholderiales; family Thiobacteraceae; genus RBG-16-58-11. The sequence goes on from JAKANO010000026.1 coordinate 27,916, forward strand.
TGTTGTTGCTCGCGCCAGCGGCCAGTTGGCTGATGCTGCCGCTGGTGATGATGCGCGCATCCGAACTTGCGCCGAAGCTGGCGTTGAGCTTCTCGGAGAAGCCATCGTTGGCGGCGGTGTTGGTGATATTCAGCGCTTGTTGCACGGTGTCGCCAACATGGACGTTGCCGAAGCTGACGGCGCCCAGGGAGTTGGCAGCGGCTAGGCGATAGACATTGCCGGTGACGTTGATGGTCTGGTTGCCCGCCGCAATCGCCGCTAGGCCACTGGTACCCGTGCCGTCGGAAACATAATTGAGCGTGGCGCTGCCGCTCTTGGCGCCGGCGCTGCTGGTGTCCAGGCTCACAGCCAAGGCGCTGTTGTTGCTGCCACCCGCAGCTAGCAGGCTGATGCTGCCGCCGTTGTTGGTAACCGCACCGGTATTGGCGCCGAAGCTGGCGTTGAGTTTTTCGGAGAAGTTATCGTTAGTGGCGGTGTTCTGTACCGTCAAGACTTGGCTTGCGGCATCGCCCACATGACGATTGCTGAAGGTGATCGGGGTCGGGGTGGCTGCGCCTTGTGCTAGGCGATATACATTGCCGGTTACATTGACGGTCTGTGTGCCCGCGCCAATCGCAGCTAAGCCGCTGGTGCCGGCGCCGTCCGATTGCAGGGCGATGGTGGCAGTGCCGCTCTTGGCTCCGGCGCTGGAAGTATCCACGCCGACGTTCAGGCTAGCGTTGTCGGTAGCGCCCGCACCGAGCAGGTTGAAGCTGCCACTGGCGGTGGCGGCACCGCTGGTACCGCTGAAGCTGGCGTTAAGCCGCTCACTAAAGCCGTCATTGGCTGCTGTGTTGGTGAGGCTCAGAGCTTGGGTTGCAGTGCCGCCCACGCGCTGATTTCCAAGTACCACTGGCTCGGGAGTGTGCGCGCTGGCTTGTGCTAGACGATACACATTGCCGCTAACGTTGACCGTCTGCGAAGGCAGGGGAGTGATCCCCAGCCCGCTGGTTCCGGTGCCGTCGGAAGCCAGTGCAATGGTCGCGCTGCCGCTCTTAGCACCAGCGCTGCTGGTGTCGA
>JAKANO010000011.1 GCA_021812385.1 Pseudomonadota bacterium
GCAAAGCGATGCGGCGGCGGCCACGGATTACCTGGTCAAGGATATTCGCCCCGTCAATGCTGCATACCTCGCTGCCATCAACGATTTAATCAAGCTTCAAGGCAAGTTGGTGGAAGAGGGCGGAAACGAGTCCAAGGAACCCTACACCGCATCGCGTAATTTCATGCTCCTGCTTTCCGTGATCTCCGTGCTGTTATCGAGTGCGCTTGGATTCTGGATCGTACGTTCGATTACGCGTCCCATCAACGAAGCTGTGAACGTCGCCAATCAGCTGGCGCAAGGCGACTTGAATGCGCGCATCGAAGTGACTTCCAAGGACGAGACCGGCATGCTGCTCGGCGCCATGAAGAATATGGTGGAGAAACTGTCGCAGATCATCAGCGAAGTGCGTTCCGCCGCCGACAATCTCTCCTCCGCCTCGGAAGAGGTTTCCGCCACGGCGCAGTCATTGAGCCAAGCCTCGTCCGAGCAGGCCTCCAGCGTGGAAGAAACCTCGGCTTCGGTGGAGCAGATGAGCGCTTCGATCAACCAGAACACCGAAAACGCCAAGGTCACCGACGGCATGGCGACCAAATCTTCCACCGAAGCGGTGGAAGGCGGCGACGCGGTGAAGGAAACCGTATCCGCGATGAAATCCATCGCCGACAAGATCGGCATCATCGACGACATCGCCTACCAAACCAATCTGCTGGCGCTGAATGCGGCGATCGAAGCGGCGCGCGCCGGCGAGCACGGCAAGGGCTTCGCGGTCGTCGCGGCGGAAGTGCGCAAGCTGGCGGAACGTTCGCAAGTGGCGGCGCAGGAAATCGGCGAAGTGGCCAAGGGTTCTGTGGGCCTGGCTGAGAAAGCCGGCAAGCTGTTGGATGAAATGGTGCCGTCGATCAAGAAGACTTCCGACCTGGTGCAGGAGATTACCGCCGCTTCGGAAGAGCAGTCTTCCGGCGTAGCGCAGATCAATACCGCCATGAGCCAGTTGAGCCAGATCACGCAACAAAATGCCTCATCCAGCGAAGAGCTGGCCGCGACCGCCGAGGAGATGAGCGGCCAAGCCGAGCAGTTGCAGCAGACCATGAGCTTTTTCAAGCTTGACACGGTCCAGGCAAGTGGTGGCGCTGGCAGTGCACGCAAGGCTGCGGCATCGAGCATGCGCAAAGCAGCGGCCAAGCCGGTGCCGCACGCGGCGGAAGCCTCCCACAACGCAGCCGATTTTGTTCGCTTCTAAGGAGCAGCCAGCATGGGCGCACTCGTAAAAGCAAGCAAACAGGACATCGCCATCCTGGTGGAGGAGGAGCAGGCGCGCCAGTACCTGACCTTTCTGCTGGGCGGCGAGATGTTCGCCATCGGCATCCTCAACATCAAGGAAATCATCGAGCACGGCAGCTTGACCGAGGTGCCGATGATGCCGGATTTCATCCGCGGCGTGATCAACCTCAGGGGCGCGGTGGTGCCGGTGGTGGACTTGTTGGCACGGTTTGGTCGGAAGCGCGCCGAGATCACCCGGCGCACCTGTATCGTGATCATCGAAGTCGACACCGACGGCGAGAAACACGACGTGGGCGTGGTGGTGGACGCCGTGTCGGAAGTGCTGGAGATTCCGGCGGGCGAAATCGAGCCTGCGCCGAGCTTCGGCGCCAAGATCCGCGCCGACTTCATTCAAGGCATGGGCAAGGTGAACGGCAAGTTCGTGATCATCCTCAGCGTCAACAACGTGTTGTCGCTGGATGACCTGGCTATGTTGGAACAGGCGACCGGTTCGGATATGCCGGTAATGGCGGAGCAGGTGTAAATCCTGACGCATACCCATGAAAAAGCCGCACCACATAACCGAAATATTTTTGCAGCCAGGTGATTTTTATTTTGGCGGCAGGGATACGCGCATACGCACCATCCTGGGGTCATGCGTGTCGGTCATCATGTGGCACCCGCAACGCTTGATTGGCGGGATGTGTCATTACATGTTGCCTGGCCGCATCGACACCGGAGATGGAACTCTCGACGGACGCTATGCCGATGAAGCCATGGGCTTGTTCATGCAACAGATCCGCGCCGCCCGAACATTTCCCAAGGACTATCAAGTGAAGGTGTTTGGCGGGGGCGAGATGTTTCCCGGCAGCTGCCGGGATCGGCCGCAGGCGATGCGTAGCGACTTGCCATTGCGCAATCGTAGGATCGCCCATCAGCTCATGGATCAATATGGCCTCAGGGTCATGTCGGCGCAAATGGGTGGCGCGGTGCACCGTCAAGTGCTGTTCGATGTATGGAGCGGTGACGCTTGGGTCAGGCAACGGCCGGTCGTGCCATCCAGGCAGATATTAGTTGATCTGCGCAAGCGTGCATTCCCTGGAGAGGATGCCGCGCGCGTGAATAGCGTGAACGCAGTGGAAGTGTTCGCATGACGCATAATCTATTGAAAGTGCTCTTCGTGGAGGACTCGGAGGACGATGCGCTGCTCCTGCTTGAGGCTCTGCACACAGAATATCCGAATATTTTTCATGATCGCGTGGATTCCGCGCGCACCTTGGGCGAAGCATTGGCGCGAGAAAAATGGGATGTCATTATCTGCGATCACAACTTGCCGGATCTCGATGCCACGTCCGCGCTGCGCATCTGTCAGGAGCGCTGTGAGGATATCCCTTTCATCATCGTCTCAGGCCTGATCAGCGAAGAATTGGCGGCATCGGTCATGATGAACGGGGCTTCCGACACGATCAGCAAGGCCAGGATCGCCCGCTTGGTGCCAGCCATCCGGCGCGAACTGCACAATAAATCAGCCATTCACCAGTTAAGCGATGCGCGCGAAAAGATCAACCGCATTGCATACCGCGACCAATTGACCGGGCTTCCCAACAGGGAATTTCTTGCCATGCAAGTCAACGCGCTGCTCAATGGCGCCGCGCCGCCGCCGAATCTGGTGGTGCTGGCGATCAATATCAGCCGCTTCCTGCAGATTCAAGGGGCGCTTGGAATAGAAGCCGCGAACATAACCTTGCAAATGATCGCGGAGCGCATCCAGAATTGTATTGGTGATTCCGGTTTGACGGCCCGTCTCGGGGGCGACCGATTTGCCGTTATGTTGCCCGGGAACCTGAATAATGGCGCGATCATCGAAAAAATCCGGGCGATAAAACAGAACTCGGTGCAGCCATTGATGATTAGTGGTCATGAGTTATTTCTGAACTGCAATATCGGCATCAGTGTTTACCCGAGGGACGGCCGTGACTTCCATGAGCTGTTCGTCAATGCCGAAACCGCCATGCGCACGGCGCGCACGGAAAAAAGGTGCAACTATCTTTTCTTCGACTCCAGCATGAATAGCGTAGATAAGGAGCATCTCATGCTGGAGCATGGCCTGCACCGCGCTATCCAGGAAGAGGAGTTTCTGCTCCACTATCAGCCGCAATTCGATCTGCGAAGCGGGAAGCTGGTTGGCGTGGAGGCCTTGTTGCGTTGGAATTCCCCAGCCGGATTGATCCCTCCCGCCAAGTTCATCCCCTTGCTGGAGGAAACACGGCTCATTCTGCCGGTGGGAGAGTGGGTGATGAGAAAGGCATGCGAGCAGAACAAAGCTTGGCAGGACGCCGGGTTACTACCGGTACCCGTGGCGGTTAACCTGTCTGCAATTCAATTCCAGCAGACCGACCTGATCCCTATGGTGCGGCGGATATTGAACGAGACTGGCTTGCCAGCCCGCTTCCTGGAATTGGAAATCACTGAAAATATTGCCATGCACAACGAGGAGCTGATCATCGCCACCCTGACTGAGTTGCGCGCTATCGGCGTAAACCTCGCGATTGACGATTTTGGTACGGGGTACTCTTCTCTGAGTTATCTGAATCGATTCCCGGTGCAGAAGCTTAAAATTGATCGTGCCTTCGTCAAGGATATTACGGATGTGAAGCAGGAATGTTCCATCGCCAAGGCGATCATCTCCCTGGCGCATAACCTGAACCTCGGCATTATTGCGGAGGGTGTGGAAACCGATATTCAGGCGAGCGTTTTGCGAGAGAGCGGTTGCGAGGAAGTGCAGGGGTTCCTGTATAGCCCGCCGATGTCGCCGGAGAAAGTCGAAATTTTCCTTGCGAATGGCGCCTTTGATGCAGAAAATTTTGGTGCGCTTATAGCGTAGGCCATCTAGGGATAGCGCGCGTCCCAATCCTGCATTGCGCTAAAGAGCGGGCGGCGAAATAAACTGCACCACTGCGCTTGCGCTGCTACGTCATCCACCCATCACACACGCGCACCCCACTCGGCGGGATTGCCCGCGACAGTACTTTCCCGGATTGAAAATGCGTTGCCCGTTGGCGTTATTTGGATGCTTCGGAAGGCGCTGCGGAGCTTGCCAATAGCTTGTTGAGCAAGGCGGTAACTTGGGCCAATTCCTTTTCGGACAGCGTGCTTTTGATCCAGGCGCTGGAGTCGGCAATCAGTTCCTGCATGGTCTGCTCTACGATGGGAATGGCAGCAGGGCTGAGGCGGATGGGTTTGATGCGACGATCCGCGGCATCGGTCGAGCGTGTTACCAGTCCGCGTTGTTCCAACTGGCGTAAAATTTTGGTCAAGCCGCCCGAGGTGATGATGACGGAACGTTGCACGTCGGATGGGGTCAGTTCGTGTGGCGGCGCGCTGCGGCGCAAGATGGCCAGCACGTCGAATTCAGCCGGGCACAGGCCGTGGCGGCTGAAGATGGCGCTGGAGCGCGCGGTCTTGGCCGCGTAGACGCGATGCAAGGCGATCATCAGCGGCATCAGCGCGCCATCAAAGGTGGCTGGCCAGTACTTGCAATGCATTGCGATCGGATTGGTCAGGTCGTCAGACATAGTTGGAATGGTTTCTGCTCAATGAAAATAAACGCCGGAATATTATCTTGCAAGAAAGATAATCGTGCAATACTATATATCTTGCTGGATAGATAATAACCATTTTTCTGCTAAGTTTTTTATATTTGGGCTACGGTCACGGTATCAAGCTGGTAGTACCGGTAGATTCAACACGTAGATACAATAGAACTGAAAGTCCGCAAATGCCGTATCGCTCATGCGCTGTAAATCGTGTTCACGTTGTACGCTCAGGGCGTACTGGCTTGTGGCTGGCAGCCGTGCTGTCGCTCATGGGGTGCACCACGGTCGGCCCGGATTTCAAACAACCCGCGCCGCCAACGGTGGCGGGCTATACGGCGCAGGATCTGCCGCCGCAAACAGCCGCGGCGCCGAGCACCGTGCTGGGGGATAGCCAGCGTTTCGTGCCGGGCCAAAGCGTTCCCGCGCAGTGGTGGCAAAATTTCGGTTCGAGCAAATTGAACGCGCTGATCGAGCAAGCCTTGCAGGCCAGCCCGAGCTTGGCTGCGGCACAGGCAACCTTGCGCCAGGCGCAGCAAGCGTATGCAGCGGAGGCGGGCGCCAGTCAGTATCCGCAGGTCGACGCTGATCTCGGCGCGCAGCGCCAGCATGCCACCAATGCGAACTTCGGTCAGCGCGGCGGTGAACGCACATTCAGCCTATACAATGCAGGCATCAAAGTAAGCTATAACCTGGATGTGTTCGGCGGCAACCGGCGCGCGCTGGAATCCTTGGCGGCGCAGGCCGATTATCAGCGGTATCAGCTCGCAGGCGCGCGCCTGACGCTGGCGGCCAATATCGTGACCACGGCCATGGCGCAGGCGCAATACGCCGCGCAAATCGACGCCACCGAAGCCATCCTGGCCGCGCAGCAGGCGCAGGTGGATATCGCGCACAAACGCTTTGAGCTGGGCGCGATTGCGCGCGGCGATGAGCTGTCATTGCAAACCCAGTTGGAGCAAACGCGCGCCAGCCTGCCGCCCTTGCGCAATCAGCTGCAACAGACCAAGCACTTGCTCGCCGTGTTGGTGGGCGAGGCGCCGGGTGCGGCTAACATTCCGCAATTCAGCTTGAGCGATTTCACGCTGCCGGCGGATATCCCTTTGCTGGTGCCTTCCGAGCTGGTGCGCCAGCGCCCGGACATTCAAGCTTCGGAAGCGCTGTTGCGCGCGGCCAATGCGGACTACGGCGTGGCCATTTCAAAAAGCTATCCGCAAATCAATCTCTCCGCCTCGCTCGCCACGCAGGCGCTGGCGACGTCCAGCCTGTTCGGGCCGGGCTCGCTGATCTGGAGTCTGGTCGGACAAGTGGCGCAGCCCTTGTTCAACGGCGGGCTGCAAGCCGGGGTGAATGCGAAGCAGGCGAGCTTCGACGCGGCCGCCGCCAATTATCAGCAGAGCGTGTTGCAGGGCTTGCGCAACGTGGCCGACGTATTGCGCGCGCTGGATAACGGCGCACAGACCTTGCAGGCGCAGGCCGCGGCCAACGCCGCCGCGCAAACGGCGCTGGATCTGATCCAGCAGCAATATCAGCTGGGCAGCGTGAGCTATCTGCAATTGCTCACGGCGCAGCAGCAGGCGCAGCAAACGCGCGTCAATTTGATTGCGGCGCAAACGCAACGCCTGAGCAACACCGCCGCGCTGTATCAAGCGATGGGCGGCGGCTGGTCAAACACGGCCAACGTGCACAGCGCAAGCGCTTCCAAATAACAAAGAACACGGAGTATTTACATGACCAAGGGAACAAGCAAGCGCATGCTCATCATGCTGCTGATTGCCGCGCTAGTGTTTGGCGCGATTTATGGTTTTCAGCTATTCCGTAATTCGATGATACAGAAAGCCATTCGCGGCCATGGCCAGCCGCCGCAGGCCGTGTCCACCATTGTGGCGCAACTGCAAACCTGGCAGCCCAGCGTCGAAGTGGTGGGTAATTTGCGCGCCTCCAGCGGCGCCAATCTGGCGGCGGAAGTCGGCGGCATCGTGTCCGCCATTCACTTTGAATCCGGCGCAACTGTGCAAGCCGGGCAAGTGCTGATCGAGCTCAACGCCGCGCCGCAAATCGCCCAGCTGGAACAGCTCAAGGCCGCCGCCGCACTGGCGCAACAAAATTATCAACGCGATCTGGCGCAACTCAAGGTGCAGGCCATCAGCCAGGCCGTGGTCGATACCGATGCGGCCAACCTGAAAAGCGCGCAGGCGCAGGTCGCCACGCAGCAGGCCTTGATTGCGCAGAAGACCATCCGCGCGCCGTTTTCCGGCCGTTTGGGTATCCGCCAAGTCGACCTGGGGCAATATGTCGCTGCCGGCACTGCCTTGGTCAACCTGCAAAAACTCGATCCGATGTTCCTGGATTTCACCATTCCGCAGACGCAGATCAGCCTGATCAAGGTGGGCGAAAAAATCAGCGCTTCCACCAGCGCGCTGCCCGGTAAAACCTTTACCGGCCGCATTGCGGCCATCGAACCGCAGATCGACAGCGCCACGCGCAACCTCAAGGTGCGCGCGCGTTTTTCCAATCATGAGGGCGTGTTGCTGCCGGGTCTGTTCGCCACGGCGCGCGTCGGCGATGGCGGCCCCCAGCAATACATCACGCTGCCGAATAGCGCGGTGGCCTACAACCCCTATGGCAGCACCGTGTTCATCGTCAAGGACGCGGGCAAGGGCGCGGATGGCAAGCCGAAATTGACCGTGCAGCAGCGCTTCATCACCACCGGGCTGACGCGCGGCGATCAGGTCGCTGTGCTGAGCGGAATACAGGCGGGCGACACCGTGGTCACCGCGGGCCAGCTCAAGCTGCATAACGATACGCCGGTGTTCGTCAACAACAGCATTCAGCCCGCGAATAATCCCAACCCCGTGGTGCAAGACGAATGAGCACCGCGGCCAGCGCAACGCTGCGCAAATTCACCGATATTTTTGTCGAGCGCCCGGTACTGTCGACGGTCATCAGCCTAGTCATCCTGGTGCTGGGGCTGCGTTCGCTGGGACTGCTGCCGGTGCTGCAATTTCCTTATACCCAAAATGCCGTGGTCACGGTGAGCACCGCCTATCCCGGCGCCGACGCCAATCTGGTCGCCAGCTTCATTACCACGCCCCTGGAAAATGCCGTGGCGCAGGCCAATGGCATCGACTACATGACCTCCAGCAGCGTGCAGGGCGTGAGCACCATTACCGCCAATCTGCGCCTGAATTATGAGCCGGACAAAGCGCTCACCGAAATTAATACCAAGATCAATGCGGTGCTCAACCAGCTGCCGCCGCAGGCGCAAAAACCCGCGCTGTCGGTGAGCATCGGCCAGACCATCGACGCCATGTACATCGGCTTTTACAGCGACGTGCTCAAGCCCAATCAGGTGACGGATTATCTGGTGCGCGCGGTGCAGCCCAAGCTGCAAGCGATCGACGGCGTGCAGACCGCCGAGTTGCTGGGCGCTAAAAACTTCGCGCTGCGCGCCTGGCTCGACCCGCAGAAACTGGCGGCGGTCGGCCTCACCGCGGCCGATGTGTACAGCGCGCTGTCCGCGAATAACTTTTTGTCCTCCAGCGGCCAGTCCAAGGGCCAGATGGTGCAGATCAACCTGAATGCCTCGACGGCGCTGAATTCTGTTGCGTCCTTCAAGCAGATGATCATCAAGCAGCAGAACGGCGCGATCGTGCGCCTGTCGGATGTGGCGAACGTGAGCTTGGGCGCGGATGATTATGAATCCAGCGTGTCGTTTGACGGCACCAAGGCGGTGTACGTGGGGATCCAGGTCGCGCCCGGTGCGAATCTGCTCGACGTGGTGGCGCGGGTGCGCGCAGTCATGCCGGGCATTCAGGAGCAATTGCCGAAAGGCTTGAACGCCAACATCGTGTACGACTCGACGCGCTTTGTGAATTCTTCGATCAACGAGGTGGAGAAAACCCTGCTCGAAGCGATCCTCATCGTCTCCGTCGTGGTGTTCGTGTTCCTCGGCTCGCTGCGCTCGGTGATGATCCCGATTATCGCCATCCCGCTATCGCTGATCGGCAGCTTCACCGTGATGCTGGCGCTGGGTTATTCGATCAACCTGCTCACGCTGCTGGCGCTGGTGCTGGCCATCGGCCTGGTGGTGGACGACGCGATTATCGTGGTGGAAAACGTCAGCCGCCATCTGGACGAAGGACTGACGCCGCAGGCCGCCGCGATTCAGGCGGCGCGCGAGCTGGCCAATCCCATCATCGCCATGACCATCGTGCTGATTGCGGTATACGTGCCGATCGGTTTCATGAGCGGGCTCACCGGCGCGCTGTTCACCGAATTTGCGTTTACTCTGGTCGCCGCCGTGACCATGTCGGCCGTGGTGGCGCTGACGCTGTCGCCCATGATGTCGTCGCGCCTGTTGCGCCCACCCAAACGCGAAGGCGGCAACTGGCAGGATCATTTGGTGATCTGGCTCGACCGCCAGTTCGAGCGCCTGCATAAGCGTTATGAACGCAGACTGAGCGGCGTACTCAATTACCAGGCCGTGGTGGCGGTGTTCGCGGTGGTGGTGCTGGGCGGCATCTATTTTCTGTACAGCACCTCGATGACGGAACTGGCGCCGCAAGAGGACCAGGGCGTGCTGATTTCGGCCTCGTTCAACGCGCCGACGGCAACGCTGCAGCAACGCGAGGGCTACGGCCATCAGGTGCATGACGTGTTTCGCAGCTACCCGGAAACCGGCCACATTTTTCAGCTGAATACGCCGACGCAAGTCATCAGCGGCATGGTGCTCAAGCCGTGGGACGAGCGCGTGCGAACCTCCAATCAACTGCAACCGCTGGTGCAGCAAGACTTGGGAAAAATCGCCGGAACACAGAACGCCATCTTCCAACCGCCGCCGCTGCCGGGTGCGCGCGGGCTGCCGATCCAGTTTGTGATTACCACCACCGAGCCGTTTTCCCAGCTCTACGAGGTATCGCAAAAATTCCTGCAAGAGGCGCAGAAAACCGGCGACTTCATTTTTGTGCAATCCGATCTGCGCATCGACTTGCCGCAAACCACGGTGGTGATCGACCGCAACCTGGCCGCGCAAATCGGACTCAACATGCAGGACATCGGCTCGGCGCTGTCCGCCATGCTGGGCGGCGGTTACGTGAATTACTTTGAATTCAGCGGACGCTCCTACAAGGTCATACCGCAGGTATCGCAAAAATTCCGCCTCAACGCCGAACAGCTCAAGCAATATTATTTGAAGACGGCGAGCGGGCAGATGGTGCCGCTATCGACCGTGGCGCATCTGGAAACGCAAACCCGGCCGGAGACGATCAACCACTTCCAGCAGCAGAACATGGCGACCATCCAAGGCGTCGCGTTCCCCGGCATCTCGCAGGGGCAGGGCTTGGAGCGCCTGAAAAAACTGGCGCAGGACACGCTGCCGGCGGGCTACAGCTATGATTATTCCGGCCCGTCGCGGCAGTTCATCCAGGAATCGGGCGGGCTGATTTTGACCTTCTTCTTCGCCATCGTGATTATTTTCCTGGCGCTGGCGGCGCAGTTCGAGAGCTTCCGCGACCCGGTGATTATTCTGGTATCGGTGCCGATGTCGATTGCCGGCGCGCTGATCTTCATCAATCTGGGCATCGGCCGCGCCACGCTGAATATCTACACCGAAGTGGGGCTGGTCACGCTGATCGGACTGGTGTCCAAGCACGGCATCCTGATCGTGGAATTCGCCAACAACCTGCAACGGCTCGGTGCGAGCAAGCGCGAAGCCATCGAAAAAGCCGCCGGCCTGCGCCTGCGCCCCATCCTCATGACCACCGGCGCGATGGTGCTGGGCGTGGTGCCGCTGATCACCGCGAGCGGCGCGGGTGCGGTGAGCCGTTTCAACATGGGTCTGGTGATTGCCAGCGGCTTGTCGATCGGCACGCTGTTCACCCTGTTTGTGGTGCCGGGCATGTACATGCTGCTGGCCGCGGATCACAGCCACGAGGCGCGCGCCCGGTTGGCGACGGAAACGGCGTAGCTGTCCAACAAAAAAATTAAAGGGTCGGTTTATGTGGATACCCGCACTCGCCATTTCACTCGGCGCCGCCGCCGGTGCTCTGCTGCGCTGGCAACTCGGCACAAAGCTCAATAGCCTCTTTCCAGCGCTTCCGCCCGGCACCTTGGCGGCCAACATTATTGGCGGTTACATTATCGGCATCGCCGTGGCCTACTTTGCCCAAGCATCCGACATTTCCCCGGAATGGCGTCTGCTGATTATCACCGGATTTTGCGGCGGACTGACGACCTTCTCGACCTTTTCTATGGAAGTTGTTAGCTTGTTGCAACAGGGCCGTCTGGCCCTGGCAATGGGCGCCATCGCCGTGCATGTCACGGGCTCGCTGCTGGCAACCTTGGCTGGACTCGCATCTTGGCAACTACTCAAATCCGCATGAGGAGGACATTCCATGAACGGCTATCAAATCACCTTTTTCACGCATCAGGACAAACGCCACAAAGGTAAACAGGTGGGAGAGTGGTTGCTGCATCTTGCCCAGGAGTTGGGATTAGGCGGCGCCACCTTGCTTACAGGTGGTGAAAGCTTTGGCCACCATCGGCGTATCCACTCCGCCCATTTCTTTGAACTGGCCGATCAGCCTGTGGAGGTCATGATCGCCGTCACCACTGAAGAGGCCGACAAACTGTTGGATCGCCTGAAGGCGGAAGGCGTGCACCTCTTCTATGTGAAGACGCCGATCGAGTTTGGGGTGCTGGGCGCACCCGATCAATGACTGACATCATCGTTCGCATCTGAAAAAATGACATAGCCGCTTCAGCGCATGTAGGCAAAGCCTTGCTCCAGTTGTAGCCGCGCGATTTCGGCCTCGGCCATCGGCACCATGGTGATGAAGCCGTGAATGTCCTTCGGTGCAAGGCCGCGCAGGCGCGCGGCGGCCTTGCACATGCGGAACTCGATGATCTTGCCGAGCGAAGCGCTATAGGCGCGCTGCATCAGCTTCTGGTACTTGGCGTAATTCTTGATCGCGAAGAAAGGAATGGCGTCGTTGTGGATGACCAGAACGATCTTCACTGCGAACGGGTCGTCGCCATTCATCTGGCTGAGATAGCCGGCGCGGTCGAGTACGCTGTTCAGCCCGCCAAGATTGTCTGCGGTGACGTCGAACACGACCTTTTGATTATGGTAAGTGGGTGCAATTTCCGTTGCAGTGCCCCACGGCGCTGCGGCTTCACTGGCGCCGCTGCTTGCAGGACACAGCGCCAACAATGCTGCTGCCGCAAAAGTGCAGAAATAGTGGTTCATGGTGTGTATGCGAATACCAGATGAAGCGCTGGTGCAGTTGCATCTGCGCCAGCGCTTCTTGTTCGTCTTATTTTTTGAGTTCAGGATGGTCGAGATAACGTACGTCTTTAACCGGTAGCGGCTGCGGGTTGATGTAGCGGTAGCCCTTGCCTTCCCAGTAGGCAATCTCCGGGAAGCCCGCCGGCACGACGGTGATAAAGCCATGCATATCCTCGGCGCTGAAACCGGCCGCCTTCATGGCGTTGTTGCACATCTTGAACTCGACGCCGTCCTTGGCAAGCTCGGCCATTTTGTCGACGATGCCCTGATATTTTTCGTAGTTTTCCTTGGCGAAGGCGCGCAACTCCGGTCCGTGCGTCACGACCACGACTTTGCCCCCGGTGACTTTCTTGGTGTTCTTCACGAAGAAATACAGCGTGTTCAGCTTTTGCGGATCGTCGTAGTTGACGTCGAACACGGTGTTGGTCGCGGGCATTTTGTGCATGTCCACTTTCGCGGTGCCGTAGGGCGCTAATTCGTTTGCGGCGAAAGTGACGTGCAGCGGGGCCGTTGCAAGTGCGGCGGCAATGAAAAGCGTGCGATGAATGTTCATGGTGATCTCCTGTTGTTTTGGGTGGGTGAAACAGTGTTGCGGAAGGAGGCTCTTGCCGGCCCTATTCTCCACAGTGCGTCTTCTTAGAGTTGTCGTATCCAGTCTTGTAGATAGCTGGATTCCCGGGTGATCGCCGCAGCGTCGCCCAGGCTATTCGCGACCAGGCTGATCCCTTGGAGCGCAGACACCAGATGCAGCGCAAGCGTCGCGGCATCCTGTGAGTGACCGAGCGCGCAAAACTGCGCTTCGGACCAATTGAGCAGGGTGCGCATCGGCATCGCGGCATGGCCGCTCAATGGGCCGCGTCCTTTCGCCAGTTCATAGCACAGGCTGCCGATGGGGCAGCCGTAGCGCGCGTCGATGTTGCGATCGTCGGCCCATACCTGCACCAGCGCCTCCAGGCGCGAGCGCGCGTCGGGCAGGGTGTTTTTTTTGAGCAGCATCTGATCGAGGTCGCCCACGCGCTTGGCCACGATCGCGGCGGCAATTTCATCCTTGGTGTGGAAGTAGTAGTAGAGGCTGCCCAGCGCAACTTTCGCCGCGACGGCGATCTCCGCCAGCGTGGTGCGGGCGAAACCCTGCTTGTGGATCAATTTTGCTGCGGCCAGCGTGACGCGCTCGCGAGGATCTGTGCTTGAGACCATTGCCGTTTCGCCGTTTCCTGGACTAGTTGGTTAACTAGATTATTCGCCGGCCAGCGCCTGCGTGTCAAGCGCGCGGCGTTGATCTTTCCATGTGCGGGGGGTATGCGGGGTTTTGTCGCTTAATTATTCTGGTGCGGGATAGTGGTAGCAGCGGGCGTTCAGGTAGCGCGCCACCGCAACAACATCGTCTTCATTCCATCCCAGTCCGGATAATTTCTGCCAGTTATTCACCTCGGCCTGGAGGCTGGCCCAGTCCCGGGCGCGCTTCTTGTCGCGCCAATGCACTTGGGTGGTATGGCAGGCGATGCAATGCGTGGAGTACAACAACTCGCCGCGTGAGGCGGCGGGCAATGGCGGCGTGGCGGCATGTGCGGGAATGCCGAGCACGGCGAATAGCGCGACGAACAATAATCTCCAAAGCATGGCGTTCTCCGTAAGGACCATGATTCAAGTTAGCATATGCCGCACTAAATGGTGGGAAAAGCGCCGTTGCGATCAAAGAATTATTCAGCCGCAACGCGCACCGAGCACGGATTATGGGCGGGCTTTATTTTCTTCCGTAACGGGTTCGATCAGGGCGCGTAAATCTTCCGGCACTTTGTATTGCGGAAATTTTTTGCGGAGTTCGGCCAGGGATTTTCTCGCGGCATCCGGCCGGCCTTCGCGCAGCAGTTTGCGAATTTCTGCAATCTGTTTTTCGGTCGGCTGATCAGCGCTGCGGGCTTCGGCCAAGGGCTCGGCAGGCGGGGGCGGGATGGATGCGACTTGCGGTGGCGCTGCGGCTGCAACCGGTGCAGGTTCCGGCGCCGGCGCAGCTGCGATTTTCGCTTCTTGCATTTTCTGCCGGGCCTGCTCGGCGGCAGCCGTGCTTGCCGCGCTCTCACTACGACGCTCGGCCTTTGCCGCATCTTCTGCTGCAGCGATTTGCAGCGCTTGTTGCTGCTGCGCGTCGACACGAGGCTTGGCCTTGGGCGCTGGTTTGGCAGCGGCGACTTTTGAAGCGTTTGGCTGTTCAGGCTTGATGGCCTGGGGCCCAGGCGTGGTGACTGGCGTGGTGACTGGCGTGGTGACTGGCGCGCTGGCAACGTCGCTAGGCGCCAGCGGTGCTTGGCGCGATTGCAGCACCAAGGTCGTGACCAAAATCGCCACCGCGGCCGCCGAGAACGGCAAGACCAGCCATGACCAACGCGCGGGCTTATGCGCCGGCTGTTGCAGAGCTGCATGCGCCGCTTGCAGGATGCGCGCATCGAGCTGCCGCGAGGGCTCGCCGCTCGCCTGCGCTGCGGCGCGGTAGGCCTGTCGGACGCTGTCATCATTCGTCATGCTGCATCCTCCAAAGTTCGGCGCAAGCGCTCTAGCGCATAGCGCAGGCGGCTCTTGGCGGTTTCCTTGCCCACGCCGGTCGCTACGGCGATTTCCTCCAGCGACAAGCCGCCTTCTTCCGCGAGCAAGAAGGCCTCGCGTTGGGCCGCCGGCAGTTCGTCCAGCGCGACCAGGATTTGCTGCGCCAAGGCTTTGCGCGCCAGCATGGCGTCGGGTTGTGCGGAGGCAGGGGCAGGGGGATCGAGCGTGGGGCAATCGTCATCATCACCCTGCGGCTCGGCGAACTCGATCATGCTACGCCCTTGGGCGCGAAAGTGATCCATCAGGCGGTTATGCGCAATGCGAAACAGCCAAGTCGAAAATTTCGCTGTCACGGCATAGTTGTCGCGTGCGCCGATCACCCGCATCCAAATATCTTGAAACAACTCGTCCGCGCAATGCGGCACTTGACGCGCGAGATAACGAAACAACTTGCCGCGATTGCGGCTGTACAAAATATCGAATGCCCCAGCTTCGCCATCGCGGTAGGCCAGCATCAGCGCTTCATCGGGTCGCAAATCATCCATGCGTGCATTTTATTGCAATTAAACGCGCCGAGTCATCGATTCGGGCTAAACCTTGGCAAGATATACCACCAGAATATTTGCTAAGGTGAAATGAAGCAGTTTTGAGCGGAATAAATGTGCGGCCGCAAGCATCGCCTATAGTGAAAATAGGAGAAGAAAATGAAGATAAAAAATCATCGTCTGATGCATCCGGATGGCAGCCCCATCAGCTTTCTCGCCACACCCAATATGGGCGGCGTGCTGCAGCCCGAATATTTGATCATGCATTACACCGCCGGCAGCAGCGCCGAGGGTGCCATTGCCTGGCTGCGCAATCCGCAAGCCCAGGCCTCGGCGCATGTGGTGATCGGGCGCGATGGCGCTATCACGCAGTTGGTGCCTTTCAATCGCATCGCTTGGCACGCCGGTAAATCACAGTGGGATGGCCGCTCTGGGCTTAATGGCTTTTCCATCGGCATCGAGTTGGACAATGCCGGAAAACTGGAACAGGTGGGCAGCCGCTGGATTTCCAGCGCGACCAAGCGCGCCTATCCAAGCGACGATGTGCTGGTGGCCAACCACAAGCATGACCGGCCCGGCACGCCCAGCAGCGGCTGGCAGGAATACACCGAGCCGCAGATTGCAGCGGCGTTGGAAGTCGGGCAACTGCTCATGCAGCGCTACAAGCTCAAAGATGTGTTGGGGCACGAAGACATCGCGCCCGGCCGCAAGACAGATCCCGGCCCGGCCTTTGCCATGGCCAGTTTTCATGGACGCTTGCTCGGGCGGCGCGATGATCAAGCGGAAGTTTTCCAAGCCACCACCGCATTGAATATTCGCAGCGGCCCCGGCGTCGGCTATGCCGCGCTTCCCGGCAGCCCGCTGCGCACGCATACCCGCTTGGCCGTGGAGGAGAAGCAGGCGCTGTGGTGGCGGGTGGAAGTGCTCGATGCGCAGAGCGACGAAGCGGCGGAAGGCTGGGTGCATAGCCGTTTCCTGAAACCCGAAGTCGTTTCATAAAAAATGGAGAAGCAGCATGGTCAAAGCTAAAAAATCGCCCGCCAAACCCAAATCCCAACACACGACCGGCGTGGAACGCGCCATGGGTCGTCGGCTAGACGCCGCGCCTGATCGCATCGATATCCGCGATTGGCTGTATCAGCCCACCTTGGACCCGCTGCCCGACATCCTGGTGAATTGCCATCGGGTGCCGGAGATTTTAGACCAGGGCAAAGAGGGCGCGTGTACCGGCTTTGCGCTGGGGGCCGTGATTAATTTTTTGCTCGCCCATCACAAGCGCAAGCCCGGGGTTAGCCCGCGCATGCTGTACGAGCTGGCACGGCGCTACGACGAATGGCCGGGTGAAGATTACGATGGATCGTCTGCGCGCGGCGCGATGAAAGGCTGGGTGCGGCACGGTGTGTGCCGCCGCAAGACCTGGCCCGACGCAGCGCTCGGCGCCGGCCACTTCGATGCGCGCATCGCCGAGGAGAGCTTGCAGATCCCGGGCGGCACCTACTATCGGGTGAAGCACCGCCAGGTGCGCGATATGCATGCTGCGTTGAATGAGACCGGCATTCTGTACGTGACCCTGATGGCGCATCAAGGCTGGATGAAGCCCGGGCCGACGAGCGTGAGCGTCGACTTTAATCGCAACGGCAAAAAGTCGCGCCTCAAGTTGCCGGTGATCGCGCGCCAGGGGCGTGCGGAAGGCGGTCACGCGGTGGCTTTTATTGGCTACACCCGGCAAGGCTTTATCGTCCAAAACTCCTGGGGCAAGTCTTGGGGTGCGGGCGGCTACGCCTTGCTGCCGTACGAGGATTATCTGTTGCACGCCACCGATGTTTGGGTCGCGCAGTTGGGCGTGCCGGTCAGCATGGACTTGTGGGCCAAGGGCGAGGCCGACGTCACTTCCGGCTTGCAGCGCGCTGCGCGTGCGATACCGCTGGAGGAAATTCGGCCTTATGTGATCGATGTGCAGAACAACGGCGAGCTCTCCAATTCGGGCGACTATTGGACCACCGAGGAAGACCTGGGGCGACTGTTCGCGAAAACCATCCCGGACTCTACGCAGGGCTGGAAAAAACGCCGCGTGCTGCTCTACATTCACGGCGGGCTCAATTCGGAGCGCGATTCCGCGCAGCGCATTATGGCCATGCGCGACGTGCTGTTGGCCAACGAAATCTATCCCTTGCATATCATGTGGGAGAGCGACTTCCGAAGCAGCGCCACGAACATCTTCAAAGACCAGTTCACCGAATCCGATCGGCGCGCCGGCGGCGGTTTCTTGGATAACTTGGGCGAGGCGCGCGACCGCGTGCTGGAGTTGACGCTGGCAAAACCCGTCGGCGCGCTGTGGGGCGAGATGAAGGAGAACGCCGAGTTGGCCTCGTACCACCGCGCTGGGCGCGGCGCCATGCAGTTGGTGGCGAAATACGTGGAGATGGCCAAACAGGGCTTAAAGAAGGGCGGGCCGCCATGGGAGTTGCACGTGGTGGGGCATTCCGCCGGCAGCATCTTCGCGGCTTACGCCATGCCGATTCTCAGCGGTTTGGGCGTGCCGCTGAAGAGCGTGCACTTCATGGCGCCGGCGATCCGTTGCGATTTGTTTGGGCATACCTTGTTGGATGGCATCCAGACAGGCGCGTTGCCCTTACCCAGCTTATTTTTGTTGTCCGACGAATTGGAGCTGGGCGACAGCGTCGGGCCGTATGGCAAGTCGCTGCTGTATTTAGTGTCGAATGCACTCGAGGGCGCGCGCGGCGTGCCGATATTGGGCATGAAAAAATTCCTCGATGCCGATCCAGCGTTGGCCCGGTTATTTGCCGGCAAGGTCGGCGGGCTTCCGGCAGTCGTGGTGTCGGGCCAAGGCGGGCCAGCGGGCAGCAAGTCGTCGAGCCGTTCCCATGGCGGTTTCGACAACGATCCGGACAGCCTCAACTCGGTGATGACGCGGATCTTAGGGGGGGCGCCCAAGCGCTTGTTTACGGCGCGCGAGCTTAAGTACTGAGACCGGTCGCCGCTATCGCCGCATCCGTGCGCGCGCATGGGGGTGCGTGGCCTGCTGTAACAGCAGGGTCAACTTGTCCGCCGTCATGGGCCGCGCGTAGAGAAAGCCTTGAATCTCGTCGCAGCCTTCGTTTTTCAGGAAAGCCAGTTGCTCTTCGGTTTCCACGCCTTCGGCGATGACCTTGAGTTTCATGCTGCGTGCGAGCGCGATGACGGCGCGTGCGATCGCCGCGTCGTCGGCATCCTGCGGCAGATCCCGCACGAAAGACTTATCAATTTTCAATTTCGAAATGGGTAATTTTTTGAGATATGCCAGCGACGAATATCCGGTACCGAAATCGTCGATCGCCAATTCGATGCCCAATGCTTGCAGTTGTTTGAGCACGGCCGTGGAGCGTTCGGCTTCTTGCATATAGAAGCCTTCGGAAACCTCCAGCTCCAGCCACTCCGCTTTGCAGCCCGTGTCCTTCAGCGTTTGCGTCACCACCTCCACCAGCCCGGCATGCTGCAATTGGTTTCCGGAGAGATTGACCGCCACGCGCCCGGGATTCAGCCCCGCGCCATACCATGCGGCCACTTGCGCGCAGGCGCTGGCCAACACCCATTCCCCCAGCGCCACGATCAACCCGGTCTCTTCCGCCAAGGGGATGAAATCGTTCGGCTGGATCAGGCCCAATGTCGGATGATCCCAGCGCACCAGGGCTTCCAGGCCAACAATTTCGGAAGTATGCAGGTTCACAAACGGTTGGTAATGCAACTGAAATTCATGCAGTTCGATGGAGCGACGCAGGTTGTTCTCCATCAACACATGCTGCAAGGCCTTGGCGGTCATGTCTTCGGTGTAGAACTGGAAATTGTTGCGCCCCTGTTCCTTCGCCTTGTACATGGCGGCATCGGCGTTGCGCAGCAAGTCCTCCGCTTGCGCGCCATTGTCGGGATAGATGCTGATGCCGATGCTGCTCGACAAATAAAACTCGTTATCGCCGACGACGAACGGCTGCTTGAAGAGGCCGATGAATTTCTGCGCAATGGCGGCGGCATCGGTGGGCGTATGCAACTCTTCGAGCAAAATCGTAAACTCGTCGCCGCCTAAGCGCGAGATCGTATCCTCTTTTCGGACATACGCTTGCAGGCGCAGCGCGACGATTTTCAACACCTCATCACCCACGAGATGTCCGAGGCTGTCATTGATATGCTTGAAACGATCCAGATCAATAAAGAGCAAGGCCAGCCGTTCCTTGTTGCGCTCCGCCTTGTGCATGGCTTGTTTCAAGCGATCCAAGAACAACAGCCGATTCGGCAGGCCGGTCAGTTGATCGTGGTGCGCCAGGTAGTCCAGATGCAGTTTTTTATCTTCGAGTTCGCTGACTTGGGCATTCAGTTTGGCGGCCATCGCGTGGAAGCTATGCGCCAATGCACCGATTTCATCGGCACGGTGCGTGGGCAGCCCCTCGATGATTTTGCCGGCGGAGAATTGCGCAAGGGCGGTGGTCATCGACTTCAACGGGCGAACCAGCAAGCGCGACAGCATCAAGGCAATCAACAGCGCCGCGGCGCTAAAAAATAAAGTGATCTGCAAAATCGTCAGCCCCAGCACGCGGCTTTCACTCAACACGTTTTGCAGCGGCGTCGCCAAGCCGAGCACCAGAAATTGATGCTCCGCCACGGCGCCGAATGGGGCGCGCTCAAACGCCGCGACCGAAGCATCCTTGAAAGCGTCGCGATCGGTCGTGTCGAGAACGATGTGGTCAATCTCCCGGTTCAGGATGCGCTGCGTCGCCGCAATATCATCTTGCAGCCGGAAGCTCTTGCCCTGATCGAAGCCGAATGTTTTGGCGCTATCCGGGTGCACCAAATAGTCGCCGTTGCTATTGGTCAGGAACACCTGGATATCGCGTGGCAGATCGGCGCGTATCGCGCCGAACAGTCCGTTCAGATCGACGTTGAATACCACGACACCGAACACTTTTCCGGTGCTGGCGTAGACTGGCGCAGCGATGCGCAGCGTCGGTTTGTCCAAGCCCTCATGCGCGCCTTGCTCATGATTGATATTGATCGCGGAAAAATAAAACTTGCCCGGGGGAACGCGCAAGGCCTCGAACACATAGGGGAAATGCCCCTTCTCCTGTAACTCCGCATCGCCTAGGGTGGTGATGCCCTGGCGATCCCGGTCGACGCGCACCAGCTCTTTGCCAAAATTCGCCGCGCCGATCAGCCGCACTTGAAAATACTCCGGATGCGTGGCCAGCATGCGGCTAAATATTTCAGCTAAGCGCTGTTTCTCCAGCGGCAGATTTTGCCCGGCCGTTGTATTGGCAATCGCGCTGACCGTCGGCAAGGAGGCGGTGAACTGAACATCTTGGGAAATCTGCGCGATGGAGTTGGTGAAGCGTCGCGCCAGGACATCGGTCGCCGTGAGCAGCTTATCCTCTTCGGCCGCGATCAGCATGTCGCGGCTTTTGCTATAGGCGTAATAACCGGTCAAGCCGGTGGACAAAATACTGAAGGCCGCCAACCACAGGCCCAGCTTAAGACCGACGCTCAGGCGCATGATCAAAAGCGATCCAGTCTATCTCCGGACAAAATTTTGTCCCACAGCGCTTTGCGCTTTGCGTTGTCTTCCAGCGGTTCGAGCCAGAGGATCTTGTCCTTGCTTTCGTTGGTGCGGAAGGGCGTCACGGTGTTGGCGAGCCCCTGCTTCGCGGTCAGGCGATCGCTCACGTTTTTTTCCAGTGTGAAATTGATCCATTGCGCCGCCAATGCAGGATTTTTCGCGCCGCGCGTGACGGCCCAACAATCCAGCCAGGCCAGGGCGCCCTCGCGCGGAATGATATAGCCGATATCCGCGCCTGCCGCGCGCAAAGCCTGAACCTGCTGCGTGCCATAGTTGGCGAATACCAGCGCGATATCGTTTGTCATGAAAAGCCTGGCCGCATCTTCCGGCGTGGTATAAAACGTGAGCACATTACGCCGCAGCTGCACCAATTTCTTCGCGGCTTGGGCGAGATCTTGATCAGACAAACGAAACGGGTTGCTTGTTCCCATCAGCAGCGCGGCGATGGTGAAATTGTGATTGCTGGTGTTGTAGGCGAGCACTTTGCCGCGATACTCCGGCGCCCACATGGCGGCCATGGATTGCGGGGCATACTTGACGGTCTTGCGGTTGTAGATCAAGCCCATTTCGGAATATGTGTAGGGCATCGCATAAACGCGACCTTGGCGCAGCAAGCCCGGGATTGCCTCTAGTGCGCGAAATCGCGGCAGCTGTTTTGCGTGGTTGGGGATGCGCGCCAGGTCGATGGGAAGCACAAGGCCTTTATCGATATATCGTTGCAACTCCGCAGTATTCACGGCGAACACATCGTAGTCGCCGCCGTTATGGGCGTTGATCTTGTCCCACAAGGCGTCGTCCGAGTCGATGAAGGTGACCTCGACTTGAACGCCAGAACGCTTTTCGAACTGACGCACCAAGTCCGCATCCGCATAGCCGGGCCAAGCCAGCACACGCAGACGTTCTTGGGCGAAAAGTGTGGAAGGCAACGCCAAAACGATTAATGCGAGCGCGCAGACGATCAATGAGCGCAAAAGGGGAAATGGTACAAAGGTCTTCAATGGGTTCTGCGGGTTCTGCATAAAGCGGGGTTCTGCGTAAAGCGGTATCAGCAAAATTACTTACCGCTAGGCAGTATTTTAACCCGCCGTCGGACAAACGGGATGTGAACTTTACGCTATTCGGCGGGGCCTAGGTACGGCGGAAGGGGTGTAGAGATGCCGCCAGAATTCGAACAATTTGCTGCAAGCGGGGCGTCTGGTTTTATGGGGCTTGATGAAGTTGGGCGGTTAGGCGTATGCCGGGGCCAATTTTTTAAAAATGCCGTCCTTGGAAACGCCTAACCAGCTAATGTTGTTTCAAGAAAAAACGCTGCGTTTTTCTGCATGCGGTCGTTGTGCTTTTATAGCCCAATCAGCTGCCCATGCAACCCGAGCGTGCGCACGGCGCCCAGGATATGCGAGGAACAACCGCGGCGTGGGTCGTAGGCGACCAGCATGAGATGCGGCCGTTTGTTGTTGATGTGGGCGCTGACCACGCCGATGCAAGCGCTCGCCACATTTTCTGCGTCGTTGATTTCCAACGCGTTTAAGTTTTCATCGATATGGATGACAACATCTGAGAATGACATGAGACACCTCCTACTTAAGCTGCCCGTGGAAAAGCTCCATCGTGTTGTCAGCGTAGACCCAGCGGGGGAGGGATTCAATGTTTCGGATTGCCTATGCTGAACGTAATAAATAATGGCTGACTCAGCCGAATGGGGTTCTTGATCCCGGCGCTGGGTTTGCATTGCCGCTGCTTTAACGCGTACAAAAATCGGCCTATAACCAATGGGCTATGTGCGCAGGATACCGGCCATCCGACCTAGCTGGATGGCAGATTTTATTGGGCGTTTAACCGAGCAGAATGTCTTCACCCAACAATATAAGGAGGCATCAATCATGAAAAAATCCAAAAGATTGCATAAAAAATATTTAGCGCTCAGCATCGCGGCGGCGTTTTTGGGCGCGGCCCAATTAAGCGCAGCGGTCGCTTTCGCGCAGCCCGATAATTTGCAAATGCTGGGCCGGGTTCGCCCGGGCTCGGCGCAAACATCTTTCACGCGCATGTTCCCGGAGCTGCCGCCTTTTGCGGAGGCCACCGATGCAGTGCGCGAGCAAGCCCGACGCCTGGGCGAGATCGGCGGCATCATGGACGCGAAAGATAATCTGAGCGATCCGGTTCAATCCGTCACCAATCCTGCGGTATTTAGCCCGAACAATCTGGACAACCCGAACATGACCGCCGGCGTGACTTTTTTCGGGCAGTTTTTGGATCACGACATAACCTTTGATCCGAAATCGAATTTATTCGCGGTGAGCAATCCGAACACCACGACCAATTTCCGTACGCCGGCATTCGATCTGGACTCCGTTTATGGCGGCGGCCCGGAAAACTCGCCGGATTTGTATGACACCAGTTCCGGCGACATCTTGTTCCGCATCGAAGCGATCCCCGGCTCGGAAGCGGTGTCGCGCAAGGGCGCGACGCGCTATGACGTGCCGCGCGAGGAGAGCGGCCAGGCGATCATCGCCGAAGGGCGCAATGATGAAAACACCGTCATCAGCCAATTCCAGTTGGCGATGTTGCGCTTTCATAATGCGGTGAGCGCGCAGGTTCGCGCGGCGCATGCGGACTGGTCGTCCGAGGAGGTGTTTGAAAGGGCGCAACGCATGGTGCGCTGGCATTACCAGTGGATCATCGTGCATGAGTTTCTGCCCTTAACCATCGGCCAGGAGCGCGTGACGAGCTTCCTCAATGATCGCAAGAAAATCCAACATCCGCGCATCCCGATCGAATTTTCCGTGGCGGCGTATCGGTTCGGCCACTCGCAAGTGCGGCCCAGCTATCGCTTGAATTTCGGGCCGGATGGCGGCCCGGCCTTCTTCGCGTTTGTGTTTAACGACAACATCGACCCGACGGATCCGGACCCGAAGGATTTACGCGGCGGCAAACGCGCAGCGCGGCGTTTTGTCGACTGGCAAACCTTCTTCGTGTTGGATACGACGAGTGTGCGCAACAATAAGCGCATCGATACCAAAATCTCCAGCGTGCTGATGCAACTCCCGGGCTCGCGCGGCCCGGCGCCGGGCTTGCCTAGCGACGGCGTGCAATCGCTGGCTTCACGCAACCTGATGCGCCATGTGAATTTTGGCCTCCCCTCCGGTCAAGCGGTTGCGGCGCGTTTAGGTCTGCCGGCCTTGAGCCAAACGCAGTTGTCGGAGCTTGCACCCTACGGCATGGATAGCAGCACCCCGCTTTGGTACTACGTATTGAAGGAGGCCGAGGTCATGGAAAATGGCCTGCGCCTGGGGCCGGTGGGGGGCTATATCGTCGGTAAAGTGTTTACCGATTTGTTGAAGGCGGATAAAACTTCTTACATCGCCGCCAAGCCGCATTGGACGCCGGTGTTGCCCTCGGCAACCCCTGGCGACTTCCGTATCACCGACCTGCTGAAATTCGCCGGCGTGGTGCCGCCGCTGCAATAGCTTGCGCTGCGTTAAAAGAAGCCGCTGGATAAAAAAAGAGGGCGATCTTTAAAAGGTCGCCCTGATGCTTTGCACGCTCGATAGGCAGTCGTTACTGCACCCAGTTTCAGTGTGTCTTGGGCGCTTGCGCCAGTTGCGGTCGTTTCAGGCCATGCCGCTCAAGCGCCGCGCTGAAGTCTTCCGACATCAGGATATCGATCAAAGCCGCCTGCGCAGCCTTTTGCTTAGGCGTCCAATCGCCTTTGAGCGCGACGACATAACGCGTTCCGATCTTTGTCCCAGCCAAGGGCTGAGGATTATCCACGGTTCCGCCCAAGGGCACGATATCGAACGTGCTGGGGAAAGACTCCTTCGTGTAACGGCCGAGGTGATACAGAATGACAGCCGCGTCAGCGCGGCCATAGGCCACCGACCAGGGTTCGTCACGATGATGGATGCGCGCGCCAGCCAGCCATTTTTGCGGGTCGCCGCTAGCACCATTGAAAATCGTGTCGATCAATTTCTCGGCAGTCCAACCCTTGGGTGGATTGGGGTCGGCTTTGGCGATGTTGTAAATCTGGTTGCGGTAGTTCTGGTAGGCGCCGGGCTCTAAATCCGGGTTGGGGGTCACGAGCCGCACGCCCTTCTTGCCGAGATCCCAGACGCTGCTGATCTTTTTGGGATTGCCTTTTTTAACCAGAATCACCTCGCCGCGATCTTCATACAGCGCATGTGGCTCGCCATCGATCTGTTTTGCCGCTGCGAGTTTGTCCATCACGGTTTTATTGCCAACCGCAACGCTGGGTCGGCAAAAAACGTCTAGGTTATCGAATTGAACCAAGCCTTTTTCCAGTTGCGGAACGACGACCGGAGGGCTGGTGGTATACAGCGCGTTGTGCAGCGGGCTGTCTTTAAATTTAGCTAGCAGGTGCGGCCACACGTCATGCAGCGCCATGTGATAGTTGCCCTCGGTGGAAAGCACCAAGTCGCAGCTATCGACATTGCCATGCAGGTCATAGAGCATGTTCGATGTGGGATTATGCAGATTGGGCTTTGCAATACCGCCGTCCACCGGCCACTCTAAAACCAAGGGCGTGTCGATAACAGGTTTGCCGGTGATCTTCGGCATTTCGGCATGTGCGGCCAAGGTTAGTGCAAATGCGGCGAACGATAAAACCAGATTCTTCTTATTCATGGTAAAGCTCCTTCCTATAGTTGCAAATTAAAGTCCTTTAAGTGAATGCGTAAAAGTGCCGATTTTCGCGTGCAGGGGTCAGAATGGCCCCTGCGTACTTTTTTCCGCTTTCTTGATCTTCTTCGCGGCCTTTTTTTCTTTCGGGGTTTTCAACGGTGCTTTTTTCACGGCTTTCTTGGTGTCTTGGGCTTTGCTCATGTCGTTTACTCCTTTTATGTTAGAAGAAAAAATCTCAAACTTAACGTCGTGAAGAATTACGTAGATTCGGGTTGAGCTTATCGAGATCCGCCTTCACCTGCTCGCGGCTGCGCTCGTAGACGATCTCCCGGCCCATCACCTCGCCGACGAAAGCCTGGCCGTTGCGGGTGGGGACTAGGTCGCATTTCACGCTGTGGATCCCCTCGCCCAGCACCACCTGGATGTGGTCGGCGCGCTTGTCATACACCGCCACTTCCATGGTCTGGCCGGTTTGGGTGATGCGGACTGTAATTTTTTCGCTTTGCATGGATGGTGGCTCCGGTGGGTGGCAAGGGGTTCGCAGTTGCAACGTATTTGCCAGGCGCGTCTCCAGGCGAGTCTATAGAGGGTCGGCATTAAGGCGAGACATTACTCCGATCTGCGTAAAAGGGCGATATCCCATGCGGCATAATCTTGGGACGCCCACATCCCTAGGCGCGTCAATCCGTCAGCAGCGTAATTGTGGTTTCCGCCGTGATTTTATCGATATCGAACTGCACTTCGCAGTGCTCGGCAATTTCACTCATGGGTGTGGGATCGTCGGCACAACTGCAACCGGGAATAATGCCGGTATAAAAAATACCGGTCTTTACACGAATAAATCCTGCCTCGTCTGCCATGCTCAAAATCATCACACTGCGGCCAGCGCCATCGGTATAACTGCTCTGTGATAAGCCCTGCTGCAAGGGCAGCAAGGCGGCATCCATTTGCACAATCAAATTTTTTAGGGTTTCTTCAAACGCTGGGGTGCCCCAAGCGTTTAATACTGTGGTGAGTTGCAGCATGGTTGACCTTGTTGTTCGCCTCTAGTCTTCATGATTTCCTGGCCCAAGCGCGGCGGGACGCGGGTCGATCATTTAACCACAGGTCGCAACCGCACACTCTTTGCGAGCGCTAATAACCGCGACTCGCTCTGCTGGAAGGGTGGTGCAGGCTGTGTCAAGCTAGGGTCGGCGCCCTCGGTATAGCTGCGCATCTGCAAAGTGACGAAAGGGAAAAAATCAGAATTTGCTTCACCATTGTAACCCGCTTGCAGGTGGTAGCTTTGTTCTTGGTCGTCGCCCTTTTGCAGATCGGGTTTGATGATGAAACCACCCAGAATGCCTTGCATGGCGCCAATCTTGATTGTTCTGGGCTTGATGCGTTGCGTGACCTGGCGGTTGAGAATCATGCCGGCAGCGCCGCTCCCTTGCATGAAGCTGGCGGCCCATACATCGAAGCCTGTGGGTTTGGGATCGTCGCCGTTCTTGCCCAGGCCGATGGTGTAGGTCACATTGGGCGCATCCGCTAGCCGTAAGGTATTTTGTATCTGATACCAGGCATGTCCATCGTCGCTGAAAAAGCCATAAGGGACGCAGACACCCGGCTCGGTGGGTATTTCATACAGTGTGCGCGGACGGAAATGGCGCAGCGTGTCCATGAATTCCTGCGCCATATGATCATAGGTCTCACCTTCATATTTGCGCGTGGCGAAGCGCCAGACGCGTTTGTCGCGCCAGAGGTAGGCGACTAGATTGTCGCCGCGAGTGCGGGCGTAGGAGTCGGGGAGTTTCAGGTCGACTTCGCGGAATTCGGCGATGGAGGCTTTTGTTTTATTTATCTCCTCTTCGTTTCTTGCAATCGCTCCCATAATGTTTTTGATTACAGCTTTTTTGATGTCATCATCGCTTGCACCGGGCATGGGGTTGCTTTGGTCAAACTGTATATTTTGTCTCCATTGTTGAATTTTTGAATCATTAAGCAGGTAAGTTTTAAATTCTTGAGACATCTCTTTACCTGTCTCCACATCTTTTTTGAGACTATCCACGAATAATTTATCGCCTAGCCTTAAATCAAGCTTTGCTGCATCAAATGTCTTTATTGTCGTAGGGGGTGTCGCGTTGACCTGAAGGCGCCCGTAAAACCAGATATCGTTTTGCGTGGCGATGTTCTTAGTAAACTGTGAACCAGGGTCGTAGGGTGTTTTGGGGTCGACCATTGCCCATTGCAAATTGGCCGGCACATCAAACAGATGACGGCCAAGGCATTCTGTCTTGTAATTAACCGGCGTTGTATAGTTTGGATTTCCAGCTAGTTTGGGGTCAGGTGGGGTAGATTGATCTGGTTCGGCGGTAGTGGCTTTACCACAAGCCGCAAGCATGCAGAGTCCGAATATTCCTAAAATGGAAAGCTGGCGTATCGACATGTCTAGCCTTGTGCTGTCGCTTGGCCGGCGGTTAGGCCAAGACGGTCGGAACCTTCTTGAATCTCCGCCAGCAAGGTGAGACTGAGTTTGGAATCGTTATTTTCGCCTGCCGTCCATTGGATCGGTAGCGCGACGATGAAACCTTGTACGCCGGCTGGTGCTGGACTTGCTTTCGCTTTTTTCCAATCTGTCATGCTCAAAATCATCACACTGCGGCCAGCGCCATCGGTATAACTGCTCTGCGATAAGCCCTGCTGCAAGGGCAGCAAGGCGGCATCCATTTGCACAATCGAATTTTTTAGGGTTTCTTCAAACGCTGGGGTGCCCCAGGCGTTTAATACTGTTGTGAGTTGCAGCATATGGCTTTCACGCGCTCGATGGAGTGATGTATTCATGGAAGTATTGCAAATTGCGCCCGAGGCAGAAGGTTTTCATGTTCTTGGTGAGTTCGGTCTCGCCATGATTCCGCTTGGGATGCTGAAGCGTGTTTTGCTCCGTGAGTATGCGGCTGGGCTTGTCGCGGCAAGCACGGCAAGCATGAATAAGGTTTGCTTTCTATGGAATCGCTGCGACATATCGAATTTTGTTTACCAAGGGCATCAGATATCCGGGAAACTAAATTCCAAATTAGAACGCACCTGGCCTAGGACGAATGCTTTTCAGAACTGCATCCCAGAGGGCTAGGGCTTCTTCATTCGTAAGCGTTTTGGTTTTGTCATCTGCATTCGGTTTAAGCGGTCGCTGCATATCCATTTCGATTTTGAAGGTCGGTGATTTAGGCGTCGCATCGCCATAGACTTCCGCCTTGGCGTTGAAGTTTTCAATATTTTTATCCGGCAAGACGCTGACGTATTCCTGACCCTTGCGGCCATCGATAGTGACTTCTGCGCGTCTTATGGGTTTGAAGGTAATCCCAAATACTTCCCCTGCCATGGTGTTGGCACGATCAACGCGATCCCACATGGTTTGGCCGGGTTCGCGTGGGCCGGAGGTTTCGGATTTGATGGAGATTACGATATCGGGACTTTCTAAGTGGATGCCACCGGTGAAATTTTCCCTTTCGTAAGATTTTCCTGTAATGAGACCATTTTTAATACAAGCTCCCATAACTTTGGGAATGTCATCAAGATTCCGTGAAACTAATTGTTGGGCAAGCCGGGCAACTAATTTCTTGGTTTTTGAAATATATTCTTCAGAGGCGTCATTGCTGATTTTCCATTCATCTTTGCCTAACCGAACTGATGTTTCCACCCAAGTTATACGAGTCGTTGTTTCATTTCCACGGTAAGCGAATAGTCGCTGTTTGCTTTCGTTTATATCCATCACCTCACGCAAGCGTGTCCCTTCTGTTTCATGCTTGGCTGTACGTAGTTCTGCCTCGCGCATTTTCACTTTTTCTTTGAAAGCAATCTCGCTGGGAGAAGTGCCAATATATTCAATTTTAATACTGTCCATCTCTGCGGTACCGATTGAAAATTCCGCTTTGGCAGGTATATCGATCAAATAGCGCCCGAGGCAGACGGTTTTCATGTTCTTGGTGAGTTCAGTCATGGCATGTTCTCGTTTTGGATTGTGGATGCTGTATTGGTGCCAGCCGTAGGTGCTAAATGTAGTTGCGAGCAATGCAGTTGCAGCAATAAATAAATAACGTTGTTTCATAAACAGTCTCAGGTCAGGTTTTCGCTTACCAGGCGTGCAACGCCATAAGCAACTAATTCCTGCGTGCGCCGATCTTGATAACTGCCTTGGTGATCATAGCCCGTGTGTGCCGCAACCAATTCGGCCTTTTGCGCTAAAGCCGCGCCGGAGTGCCTCGGAACTGTGCCATCGCCAGCTTCATCCTGATTGGCCATTTTGAAGTGTGCGTGATGGTAACTTCTGCTTTCATGCATCCATACATCTTGCATACTCACGACCCCTGAGGTGTTTTCATTTGCGCGGCCAGTAATCGGGTTTGCCATTAAATAGCCTGGTGTAGTGGGTTGCCAGTGTATCGTGCCATATGCACGGTACTGTTTGTTGTCAGCGCCGAAGTGGATATGTGTATGGGAATGAGCGCTATCTGATACTTTATTATGATATGCCTTGGCAAAATTCAAGTTGTCTAGGTAAAGATCCCATGCCTTTGCCGTGTCCTCTGGGGCAGAATTTTTTTTTGGATCCACCCATTCCGGATTCATCAATCGCCACCAGGCCTCTTTTTCCGAATAAATTTCCTCATAGGGATCGGACTCTGGCAGGCGCTTGAGCAATTTCTCAGAATTATCACGAACTTCCAGCCACCCCATGCCATACAGCTTGCTTGGGAGTAGTTGCAACGCCCCCGGGCTATTACTAAAAACCGCAGCCACTTCCGGCCCATCCGCGCCCAAGATTTTAGATGTGATGCCATCTCTGCTGAGATAGCTACTGCCCTCAAAGCCCGCGTGGCAGCGCCGGTAGGCTGCCGCCGCGCCATGTGTCGGCATCACGCCATGAATCACGCCGACCACTTTATCCGCTGCCTTGCCGATTTCTGGATGTACTGCCGCGCGCGCAGCCAGGCCGCCCATCGAGTGCGTGACGAGGATGACTTTTTCGCAGTCGTATCCAAGATTTTTGTAATGCGCTATAAATTCATCGATCTTGGACGCCAGCATCTTGCCGCTATCAATATTCGATTGCAGCCAGTTATAGCCCACGGCATGCACAGGATACCAATAGCGTGCGGCTTTTTTGACATCGTCTGGGGTCAGTGGTTTATCGCCTTGCGTGATACCCCAGTCGACAAACTCGGAATGGTTACCCATCCGGTTGGTGGGTAGTTGTCGACTTCGCTTGATGATGACGTCGCTCCAGAAATCATTGAGATCGCCGCGCCAATACATTTGATTGAGATTTTTTTCGAGAAAGCCAAGTACTTTCCCATAACTGCTCACCATGACGGTGCCCCAACCGCGCCGTTTCATTTCGCGCACAAAGCTTTGTTTGCGCTCTGCACCGCGCTGCTTTGCCATGCGCATGTCTGCGGGAGACTCGAACGTAAAGAGCTCCAGCGCATCGTCGAGATCGGCACTATCGTCGATTTCGGTATTGGCAGGATCAAGTAGACGGCGCCGTTCGTATGCTTCGAGAGAAAAATATTTCAGTCCCATAAATGATTTATCGTCGGGCCTCCAGGCAAAGTCGCCCCATGGCTCTTTTTCAACATCTACGGGTGGGCCGAAAAGTTTAAGTTTGCGGGTGATGGATTTTATAAACTGCTTATCTTCAAATCCATCTGGCAATTTTTTCAGCTTAAGGTTGGAACCCATGATCCCAGGAACAAAAATAACGGGTACTACTTTCTCCGGCGGCACGATGACCGCATAGCGCTTAGTATCCGAGGTCGTGGTAAAAGGTGCATCTGCCACTGGCCTACCTTTTTCATCGTAACTGACTGGCGCAATGTGGTAGGTATCGAAAGGATTCTTTGGATTTTCCATTTGGGTGTCTTTGTGGTGAATTATCGAGCTATGCGCGAATCAATTCTTGAGTTGTTACGACTGATCCGGGCCGAGCACCTTGATTTGGTACCGCCCAGAAAGTGCAGCTTTTTTTATTCCAGTTCTACCTTGTGCATCGGTCACGCCTTGTATCTTTCCACCATCTTCAAAATTTAGAATGAATTTACGATTTGCAACAGGCTCACCGTTATCGAGAAACAGTGCAAACTCTTGATCGAATGCAATTTGCGACTGCGGAAAGGTTTGTGCAGCAACCCCCAAACTCACCGGCCCCTCAATCACCAACTTCGCGCACTTGATCGACACCATCCCTGGCGCGTGGATGTCGATATTGCCGCCGCCCAGCTTCACGTAGCCGCCGCCCGAGGTCATGGTGATGTCTTTGGGCGCAAGCATGGTGACGTCTTTGTTGATCGCGGTCATTTTGATGGCTTGATCGGCGGTGATTTCGATCTCGCCGCTTTGCGCTTGCATCTGTATCTTGCCCTTAGCGGCGATCAGCTTCAGGGTTTCTTTGATTTTGTCGCTGCCGGCCACGAACAAACTCATCGATTCGCCGACGTTGTGAATCCAGCGCCGCGCAGTGGTTTGGTTGGTGTCGCGTTGCGCAACTTGGTCGAAGTTGGTGCCGGTGGAAAGCGTTGCGGCGTTGGGGGTGACGATGGCGATGCCGGCGGGTGCGCTCATGGCGAGGATGGGCTGGCCGCCGGGTTGATCTTTGTTGCCGCTCTTATTTTCTTTATCGGTATTGCTGCCTTTCTCCAAGCTCGCAATCGCATCCAGCAAATGCTGCTGATGGCCGGTGTTGCTTTTATTACCCGGCGCTTTGTCGTCCTTGACGAGTTGATTGCCCCTGCCGGTCTCGGTTTGGTTCGCGAGCTGGTGCACGGCGTTATCGCTCAGGGTATTGGCCAGATCGTTGGCGGCATGCAGGCTGCTTAGCAGTTCTTGGCGGTCGAGTTGACGGCCGCTGGCGTTCCTGCGCGCATCGGTGCTGATGAGCATGCCTTGGGCGGCGCGCAGTGCGCCGGCGGCATCGGTTCTGAGCTCGAAGCCTTCGCCTCGGGGTTCGCCCTTGCCTTCGGCTCTTGGGTGGATCAGGTAGCCTTGATTGAGTTGGGTCTTGGCGTGCTCAGAACTCAGTTTTATCCGCGTCTCGCCGGTGCTGTCGTCCAGCAACAGTTCGTTGTAAAAATTGCCGCGGTATTCTTTGGTTTTTATACCCGATAGCGTCTTGTTGGCGGGGAGGGTGCCGGCGCCGCTGAAGGTCGGCGGCAGGTGCCGGCCGTTGTGCGTCACGCCCATCACCATGGGGCGGTCGATGTCGTTTTCGATGAAGCCGACTTGCACTTCCTGGCCCACCCGCGGGATTTGCTGGCAGCCCCAGTTGGCCCCGGCCCAGGAGTACATCACGCGCACCCAGGTGGAGCAACGCTCATCCAGGTTTGCGGTGTCTTGCGGATGATCTTGCGGGCGTTGCCAGTGGAATTGCAGTTTGATGCGGCCGTGTTCGTCGGTGTGGATTTCTTCGTCCTGCGGGCCGACTACGGTCGCGCTCTGCCGGCCGGACGCGGTTGGCTTGGCGTGTGCGTCGGTGTATGCGGGGACGATGGGGATGCCGCGGCGCACGGCTTTGAAGCTGTTTTGGTAAGGAGCGTGATTGGGCGATCGGTGATCGGTGATTGCGCGGCTGCCCAGTTCGCCCGGCAGATTGTTTTGCGCTTGGAAGTCGAGTTCGGTCACCACGAACTCGCGCTCGCCGGCGGCGTCTTGATCGTGCACCGGATGATTGTCGAGCTGGAACCAAGCGCCGCTGCTCAGGCCGCGCACATTGCTCTCGCCCATGAAACTTTTGGCTTGCAGATCGCGCGCGCTTTGGCGCAGGTCGGCATAGCGTTGCACTTCATCCCAGTTGGCGCCGTAGTAGGCGGTTTGCGGGTCGTACCATTCCAGGCTGCGCTGGGCTTGGCTGGCGGCGTCGCCGCTGGCAATGCGCGTCATGGAGCGCGCCATTTGCGTGGTGACGGGCTGGTAGTCGTAGCTGGCCAGCCCAGTCATGCCGGCGGAGACCTGGCGCGCGCCCAGCCATTGGGTCAGGCTGTCGCTTTGTTCGGTGCTGCTATCGCGGTGAAAGCGGATGTTCTGCTGGCTTTGCGGACTTAAGCGATACACATCATCGAACAACACCAGCGTGTGCATCGGGCTGTTGTCGTCGTCGCTGAAGGTGAAGGTGTAGCTGATGCCTTCTTCGCACAGCAGGCGCTCGATAAAAGCCAGATCGCTCTCGCGGTATTGCAGGCAGTAAGAGCGCTGCGGATATTCTTTGTCGAGCTGGGTGTCGAGCTTGAAGCTGGCTTGGATCACCGGGTTGGCGGCGCGGTGTTCGTTGAGGATGGCGGTGACGATTTCCGGCACGCTCAGGTCTTGGAAGGCGCGGCTGTTCGTGCGCAGCGCCAGCAGCGCGAGCGCGGGCTCAAGCGTCAGGCTGTAGTTGGCGAAGCCGCCGTCGGCTCCGAGTTGTTTGGCGTCGGTGACGATGCCGCTGATATGGCGCTGCGCACCATCGGCTTGCAGGATGCCGATCTCGACGATCTGGCCTTGGAAATGCTTGAGCTCTAAATGGGTGTCGGGGGAGAGGCAGGTCAGGGTATAGCGATAACAGCCGGAGAGTTGTTCGCGGCCGCTGAGCCGATCCGGCAGCAGCGCATCCTCGGCGATGCCCGAGCCGTCGGCGAAGCGCAGGGTGAGCAGGCGGGCATCTTGAGTAAAGGCGGAAGCGAAGGCGGCCAGGAGCGCGGCGTAGTCCATGAAAGTCCTTTCCCGAAAAATAAGCGGGATGCACGGGGGATGACATTGTATTTTACGCGCCCAATTAACGCAATGGCATATTGTAATTTGAGATGCTGTAAATACTGCCTTTAAAGCGTTTTACTTGGATGGTTTGCGGGGTGATCGTGGTGGTGTTGCATCGTGAGTGGCAGGCGGAATGGCGACAGAATTAATAGCCGTTAATGTGTACGGTGAACTATTATCAAAACATAGTGGTGATGTTGCTCTGAAGCCTGTAAGCCCTCCACGATTTCATCCGTAAATAGTCCAGGAGCAAGACGTGATCCGGCAACAAACAAACAACAGAAAGCAAGCTCGCGCGGCAAGCCGCTGGCTGTTGTGCTTTGCCTTGATTGGCCTGGCGCGCGCGCCTGTGCAAGCCGAGCCGTTCGCCAGTGATTTGCCCATTCTGGCCCTAGGCGTATTGGCGCATGACCAAGGCCCGGCGAGCGATCACCATGAACATGGCATCGACCTGAATCTGGAGATGCAGTTTGCACCCCTGAATTTTTTCGGTTCACCGAGCCCGCACCTGGGCGCCACGCTGAATTTCAATGGAGCCACGAGCGCCGTTTATGCCGGCCTGACGTTCCCGCTTTATACATCGCCGCATTGGTTTTTGGATGGCGCTATCGGCGCTGCCGTGCACAACGGCCCGCTGCACAAGGATTCCAGCAGTTGCCTACAGAATAGTGATTGCGGCTTTGGCTCGCGCGTATTGCCGCACTTGGGCTTGGATATCGGCTATCGTTTGGATGCCAAAGCGAAGGTTTCCTTGTTCTATGATCACATGTCGCATAAAGGAATCATCGGCGGCGAGAACGAAGGTATCGATCACATCGGCTTACGTTACTTGTGGGCCTACTAAGCGATTGTCTTCTGAACACGCCTCATCTTTGCCACTGGAAAATAAATATCAAAATGTTACTGCGTAGCGGTGCTGGTTTTGCGCTGGCAATGATGATGGCGGCAGTGTCCGCGTACGCGGAGGATGCGCCGGCCGCGGTTGCTCCAGCCGCCGAAATTAAAGAAGCGCTCAAGCGTTCACAGATCCAGTTATTTATCGAGAACGATAATTTCGCCGGCTCCGATCGCTATTACACCAACGGCTTTAAGCTGGGTTTGGGTGCTGAACTGCCGCTGCTGGGAAACCTGCTCAAGCCAATCCCGGAAGCGGTTCTCAATGTGCTGGGCCGGGCCGGGCCGTATGGCGAAACGCCGATCAACCATTTGGGATTTTTTATCGGCCAGAATCTTTACACCCCCCGAGATATCAGCATCGCCGAGAATCAGCCTTTCGATCGACCTTGGGCCGCCTGGCTTTATCTGGGCAGCGTGGTGCAACGCGTGCGCGGCGACCGGCTCGATACCGTCGAGTTGGATCTCGGCGTCGTCGGCCCGGCAGCGCTGGGTAAACCGGTGCAGTCCGGCTGGCATAGCCTGATCGGCGTGCGGCAGCCCAAGGGGTGGGCGAATCAAAGCGCCAGCGAGCCGGCGTTTATGCTTTCCTACCTGCAAAAGCGCCGCTTCGGTAACGACACCATCCAGATTGTGCCGCACGCGGGCCTCACCGTCGGCACCGTGTTGACGCTGGCGCGCGCCGGCGCCATCGTCCGCATCGGCAACCGCATGACCGGCTTTGGTCCGGATTCCATCGAGCCCGGCGGCGCGATGCTGCAACCCACGCGCGATCAGGACAGCCCGGGAATGCAGGCCTGCTGCGAGTGGTATTTCTTCGCCGGCGGCGACTATCGCCTGGTGGCGCGCAATATTTTTCTCGATGGCCCGGCATTCCACGAAGGCCCAAATGTGAATCATCGCAATGCGGTGCACGACATCACCGGCGGCTTCGCGTTTCGCTATCGGCAACTCAACCTATCGCTGACGCACATCAACCGCAGCGAGGAATTCTCCACCGCGCAGGGCGGCGGCGGAAAGCAGGTGTTTTATTCGTTCAATGTCGGGTGGCAGTTTGAGTGAATGGCGGCGGCGAATGCGGCTATTTCATTTTTGAAGTCGTTTTGACAGTCGGCCCGGCGATCATGAAGTTGCCGTTCCCGCGATGGTGCAGGGTCTGCGGTTCTTTGAGCCCGGGCACGATCCACGCTTGCACCACTTCCAGAATAAAAAAGTTGTAGCTGTTGACGAGCTTGCGGTCGACGACTTTGCATTCCAGGTTGGCGTAACACTCATCGATCAGCGGCGCTTGCACACACTCTGCGGCAAGCGGCGTCAGGCCGAATTTTTTGAACTTGTCGATTTTCTTGCCGGAGCAATTGCCGATGCCCACGACTTGCTTGAGCAGCTCTGCGGTCGGAATATTGAACACGCATTGGCGCGACGCGTCGAGCAGATCGAAGCTGTAATTGCGCGCGCTGATCACGCAGCCGATCAGCGGCGGCTCGAACTCCATCATGGTGTGCCAGGACTGCGTCATGATGTTGCTGCGGCCCTTGTGCGCGGTGGTGACTAACACCACCGGCCCGGTTTCGAGTAAACCATACACTTTGGATAAGGGCAGCGATCTGCGTTTGGGCATCCTGTACTCCATCACAATTGGGCCGCAAAACTTGAACGTGAATGAGCGCGGCCAACTGTTTCAATATAGTTGTTGGATGCGGGAGTTACAGGTGCATTTTCCAATCGTCAATAGGCCTTACGTCATAGGCATTTTCTATTGAAAAGACATTGCCATGAGCTACAAACAAACAGTGAAGCGTGCGTTACGTTAACCAACGACTGGGAGGAGACAACAATATGCGATGCAAATCTGTTTTAACCGCAGCGGCCATCGCCTTGGCTTGCATGAGTTCTTATGTGCAGGCGCATAGCCCGATGGAGAATTCCAAGGCTGGCGACATGGCGAGTTTGGTGGATCAATCCAATCTCATTTTCCTGGGCAAGGCGGCCAAGATTGAGTACCGCAACGCGCGTGGCGACAAAGGCGAAGGGCCCATCCCCTACACCATCGTGACGTACCGCATTGGCAAGGTGTTGCGCGGCAAGGCGCCGGGCGACGAAATTACCTTGCGCATCCTCGGTGGCCCGGATGGGAGCGGCCGCTTCTTGACTACCTCCAGTATTCCGATCATTCAACAGGGAGACCAAGACCTGCTGTTCATTGGCGATACCGCCGATGCAACTTGCCCGCTGGTTTATTGCGAGCATGGCCGCTTTCGCATCCTGAAGGAGCGGGTGTATGACACCTACGGTTCTCCGGTGCGCGCCATCAGCAAAGCCAAAGTCCTTTCGCGCGGATTGCCGCCCAAGGAATTCCGCACCGTGCGTTTTCCGACGCCCAAGTTCGATGCCCTGATGAAGAATCCCGCCGTGGCGGAACAGCTCAAGGCGCAGACGATGCCCATCGAGGAAGCGCGCCGGCGCTACGAAGCGGAGGCGCCGAAATTTATTGAGCTCGCCGACGAATTTCCCAGCCCGGAAAAATTAGGCGATGCACAAAAAGGAGAGCGGCCAAGCACGCAACGTGAGAAGCAGGCCGTGGCCTTGCCGCTATCCACCTTCCTTGCGGAAACGCAGCGCCTTGTAAAACGCAGCAAGCGCAAGCCTCTCGAAGTGAAAAGCATCGATCCCAAGGCCGAAATCGTCGTGGCAAAACTTACGACCACTGCGCCGCAGCGGATCGCGCCGCCTGACGTGGAAGATGAATACAAGGCTTACGAGCGCAATGACTTCAATCCCGTCATTCGAAAATAGCCGGTTGCCTGCACACAGACAATCCGCCACCAAAATACTGAATGGAGATTTGCCATGAAGATGTTGATTGCCATCGCCGCCTGCGGCGCCAGCTTGTGCGTACCTGATTTGGCGCTGGCCTATAGCTACAAGAATTGTTTGGGCCACGCCATCAAATTCGGTTCCAGCAGCCAAACCGTGCGCCCCAACACGGTGAGCTTTCCCGCCGGCTACTGGGAGAACGGCATTCGCGACACCGTGACCAAGTTCAACCGCAACCCCAGCAATTTCCGCTATTCGGTCGCCATGGATTCCGGCGGCGTGGGGCGCAACAACGGCCAAAACGAAATCTGGGGCGACACCGGCTCGATACTCGCCGGCGCACCGGCAATCGCCTATCAAAACTGGACTTGCTACTGGTTCTTTGGCGACCATGTGCACATGGACGAAGTCGATGTGATTTTCGATTACGGCTCGCCCTGGCAATGGACGGCGGACACCGTCAAGTCATCGCTGATTCGCTACACCGGCACGCTGCGGGCGATCCAGACCACCGGCGCGCATGAGCTGGGCCACGGCCTGATCCTCAACCACGTCAACACCGAATACAACATCATGGGCGCCGACTTCGAGCACATCCACGTGAACGGCGCCACTGCGACCGCCTACACCGGCGAGGACGCCGCGGATGGTGCTGTATTCCTATATGGTGTGCGCTCGCCCGCCTGGGAAGATGTGGCGGTAGTGCACTGGAAATACAGCGGCGCCTCCGGCGAGTACAGCGACCACACCAAGACCGTCATCTACAATTCATCCGGGGCAGTGCTGCCGACGGTGAACGTGGCAGGCGAAACCGGTTACCGCGTTGATCGCGGGCAAACGGTGCGTGCCGAGTTCACCTACGAAAACAACGGCGCCAACACCAAGACGGGCATCCAGGTCGGCTACTACATTTCCAGCAACGACTTGATCACCACCTTCGATCGCAAAATCGGCAGCGGCACCTTCAACCTGAGCCGCGACAATGTCTACACCACAACGGTCAATCTGGTCATTCCGTCCGACCTGGCGCATGGCACCAACTACTGGCTCGGTGTCATCATCGACGACAATAACGCCATCCCGGAAGCGGTCGAGTCGAACAACGCGACGTATATCCCGATACGCGTGAACTGAGCAAAGCGCTGCTCACTTGATCGTGAAATTGAACGCCACGACCGTTTCGGCTCGTGGCGTTTTGTCGGGTTCTTGAAATACAAAGGCCAGCTCCAGCGTGCCGATGCGCACGGCGCGGAAGCGAAATACGCGCTTGATTCCGGTCTTGTCGCGCACCAGCGTCGCCGGCCCCAAGGGCTCAACATACCCACTGCCGGTTTGCCGCAGTAGCTGCCAAGTCCCGCTGGCGGATTTCGATTCTTCCAAGCGCACTTCGATGAAATCGCCCTGTTCCGCCAGGGTGAGCGCGCCGGTTTTAGCTTGCGTCAACACATGCGTCGGCACCGGCGCCGCGGGCTCCGCAACAGGCGAGCAACTCGCCAAGCAAGGCATGCCGGCGATGAGTATTGCGCAGATGAGAGGGCGCATCAAAATCTCCATGGACGCTAACAGTTTCACTATAGTTGGGGATAGGCGGACGTGATGGTTTCTAGACTAAACTAAATCTCGTCATCAGTATGCTTAACGGATCGCGTGCATGCAGCAGCCGATCGCCGCGACGGGATCTACTATCCCCGATCAGCCCGAGCAAAAGCCGGCGCAATAAGCTGGGTCGATGACGCAAAGCGAGACAGTTACCGCGCCGCCAACAATTGGAGATGCTGAAGCAAGCACCTAATCCAGCGAAATGAATTTCTGCATGCTGATTGCCCGGGTGTGACAGCGCCTACACTTAAGCCTGCGTCGTCTGCCGCCAATCCTTAAAAGGATTGCCATAGACGTTGCGCCATAATGCCTTTTTCGGGTGCGCTCAAACGGGCAATCACAATTTCACGTTTAATGCCTTTTATGTGTTTCCCCGCGATGGAAATAAGCTTGCCGTTGTTCAGCTCCTCTTCAACCAGGAATAAAGGCATATGCCCCCACCCCATGCCCTGCACAATAACTTCCTTCTTCGTGTATTGATCACCGACCGTTAAGTGCGGTGCATCATTAAGCACAAAACGGTTTAGCTTCTCGCTGTGCGTTGAAGTGTCTCTGATGATGCATTGTGTATGGCCTTTTAAATCGTCGTAACGGAGTGCGCTACCAACCGGGCTATTTAAAAATCCTGGCGCAGCGACGGGCACGACCTGAACCTTGCAAAAGTCCCGATATTCATAGCGCGCATCCGCCTTGTCGATATGATGAATGATCAAGTCTGCGTCGCCATCCAGCAGCAGCTCATTCGGGCCAAACAGATTTCCAAAAAATAGATTGAGCCGGGTATAAGGATGCGCCTTAGAAAACGTGCGCAGTACCGCCAGCGCAGCGGGTAAAGGCGTGATATCCCCCACAACGATATTCAGCTCGCCTTCCTCGCCGCCCCGCAGATGCATGGCTTGGTTTTTCAGTTCATCCATGTCTCCCAGAATCTGCTTTACGCTTTTATGGAATTTCTTCCCTTCATCGGTGAGCACCGAGCGGTAACCGGATCGATCAAACAACGCAAATCCAAGCGCATCTTCCAGCTTCTTTAACACCGTAATCACGCTGGGATGCGTCTTGTTCAGAAACTTGGCCCCAGCTTGAATACTGCCTTGCTTAACCACTGCATCCAAGGCCAACATCTGTTGCAAGGTGATGTTCATCATGTAATCAAATCCTACAAACAATGTTTGAACATAGTACTTTTTCTATACATTCCGATCAACATAGAATTGCTTCGTAATAAAAAACCTCATGGAAGAATCACATGCAGACGAGTGCGAGCAATCCGCTATTTCTTCGTTCTTCGGTATCCCCTCTTACTCGGCATCTAATAAAGATCCGCATCGCCTGCCTCATTGTTGCCATCGCGGTTACCGCCGGTTTCGCTCAGGCTAAAGAGGTCACCTTGCCTCACAAGGGATTAACGCTTAACGCTAATCTTGAATTCGCCACGGGCAAGCAACTCAGCGACGGCGTCATTCTCATCACCCATGGCGCACTCGCGCACCGCGATATGGAAACCATCGCCTACCTGCAGAAGCTACTCAAGGAACGCGGCTACAACACCCTTGCCATTAATCTCAGTCTTGGGCTCAACGATCGCCACGGCATGTACGATTGCGCATTCACACAACGCCACACCAATGATGATGCCGCGGATGAAATCGGCGCTTGGGTCGGTTGGCTGAAACAGCAGGGCGCTACGCGCGTCGTGCTGCTCGGACATTCGCGTGGCGGCGCCCAGACGGCGCTCTATGCCGCGCGACCCGGCAATGCGTTGGTGAAGGCGGTGGCGCTCATGGCGCCCGCTACGCGCGACAATACGAGTGCCGCCACTTACCGCAATAATTTCAAGCAGCCGCTGGCACCATTGTTGGAAAAGGCGCAGAAGCTCCGCAATAGCGGAAAGGGCAGTGCCGTACTCAATAAAATTGGTCTGCTGACTTGCAGCGATACCTCGGCAACTGCCGATACCTTCCTCTCGTACTACGCACAAAACCAGCAGGAATCTCGTCTCGACACGCCCACTCTGCTCCCCCAAATCGAGCAACCCGTACTCGTGGTGGTAGCGGGCAATGATGAGGTGGTCATCGGTCTCGATAAGAAGCTGGCGCCGCTTGTGGATGGTAAGCACCTGCAGATGAAAGTGATCGAAGGATCCGACCATCTCTTTCGCGATCTTTCCGCTGACGATGCCGTGGATGCGATCGATGCCTTTCTCAAGGGCGTTGGCAAGGTAGCGCATGCGCGCTAAATCGGCGCATAAAACGCGCTCCCAGCATCATTGAAATTGAAGGAGAAAGGCGATGAAAAAAATTCGTACGATTCTTGTTGTCAGTATCGCAATGTTCTTCCCTCTGCTTGCACAGGCGGAGATCAATAAAGTAAACGTCAAGAAAGTGGAGCAAGACCTTTACCAGACTAGTGATGGTTCATACATTCAGACCAACAATTGTTTTGTTGACGCAAATGGAAGCGATGCGGTCCTGAAATTTGAAAAATACGCGTGCAACAACAATCTCCGATTTAACGCGCAGACCATCTGCGAAGTAATCGATGTTGTTAAGTGATTTGGCTTGACTCGGCAAAAAACACGTTCAGCACCATCCCTAGCTTGATTTTGCATACGATTGAATTCGCGTCGTCGATGACCTATACAGTAAAAGCTGGGTCCGCGTGGTAGATCCACGAATGGATTCCCGGCAAGGTATTTCCACGCACTTCATCGCAACCATTCGGGAGAATCGCATGGCCAACCCATTCGTGCATATTGAATTGCAGACCAAAGACCTCGCCAAAG
The DNA here is from genome assembly GCA_021812385.1 of Pseudomonadota bacterium. GTDB lineage: Bacteria > Pseudomonadota > Gammaproteobacteria > Burkholderiales > Thiobacteraceae > RBG-16-58-11. The sequence goes on from JAKANO010000011.1 coordinate 42,308, forward strand.
CGAAGGATTTTTATTCCAAGCTATTCGACTGGAAGCTCGAAGATATTCCCATGTCGGGCGGCGTCGGCACTTACACCATGATCAACGTCGGCGAAGGCACGGGTGGCGGCATGTTCACCAACCCCGACCCGGCGGTGCCGCCGCATTGGCTCGCCTACGTCGGCGTGGACGACATCCAAGCATCGACCAACAAAGCGCGCGAACTCGGCGCGACCGTCGTGCAGGATGTGATGGAGGTAGGCGGCCACGGCTGGCTCAGCGTCATCATCGACCCCACCGGCGCCGCTTTCGCGATGTGGAAACCCAAAATGGAATGATGTAAGAGGGCTGATTCAATTCCTTAGGTGATGGCTTAGCCAGATAGATTTGCGTTGAGGCTACTTAGCTTAAGCTGCCCCGCGCATTGCGCCCTTATCGATTCGCCGCCAACGCATTCTAGATTTCGGGTGCGTGGTAGCCATCAAAACCTTGATACCCCACCTATGTCAGCGGGTAGCCATTGCCTTGGAGTAAGGTGTAAGCGTCTTCGCTGCATCGGATTTCTCAGAGTCAAATGCGCCGATGGAATAGAGCTTGTAGCCGCCAAACAGCAATAAGCCCAAGATTTTTGCAGAGCATTCCTAGGAAAATATTGCAAAGTCGGGCGCTGCGATGGGCAGCCGGAGCCGGCTGCCCGAAGCCTTACGCCAAGCGTCGGCTGCTCAGCTTGAACTGGAAATCGGCCGGGTCACGGCCATCCAGCTTGGTTTCGCCGAATTCGGCGTAGGGATACATCAGATAGGGCAGCGATACTTTTAGGTCGCCGGGCAGGGCGAAGTCGCGGCCATAGTTGAAGCCGACCCAATTCATCTCCCAGTAACCGAACAGTCGCTTTCTCAACGCAACGATTTTCGGATCGCTGAGTGCGAGTTTTTCTTCCAGCACCGCCTTGCGCACATCGGCCGGGTCCACCGCCACCCAGCCATGGCGCGCCGAGAAAAACTCCGCGCGGCAGTGTTGCGCCTTGGCGATGTCGCCGCTCTTGCCGAGCGATTTGAATTGCGTGGAATCCGCCACGCGCACGCCGTAAAATTCGCGCGCCGGAATTCCAGCCGCACGCGCCAGGCCCACGAACAGCGAATTGATATCGGCGCACCTACCGCCCAGATCGCCCGATTCCAGCATGAACTTGATATTGCCCAAGCCGCAACCACGCACCTTGGGATCGCGGAAAGTGTTGTCCACGACCCATTCATAGATTGCGCGCGCCTTGGCGTCGGGGTCGCGCAGGCCTTTCACGATCTTGTGCGCGGTATCGTGCACGATGCCATCTTGCGGCATGTGCTCGGTCGGCTTGAGATACAGCGCGGCCTCGTCCATATCGTGCAGCCGGCGTGCCGCAGCCGCCATGTGCCGGTCGCGGGTGGCGACCCGGGTGGTGACGTTCACCACGCGATGACTATCGTTTACGTCCCATGCGGCGGTGAGGATGGGTGCTTGATACGTCGCATCCCATTGCAGCGCGGCCTGGGCCTCGTCATTGCAAGCGACGGACAACACCCGCTGATAGTCGCCCGCCTGCTGCGGCAAAGGCAGCCAAAGCCGCCCCGCGCCTTGTTGCTTGGAAAGATCGACCGCGTAGGTCAGTTCGAAAGTGCGCCAATCGGAAGCAGTCCCGCTCGTCTCCGCCAGCACGCGAGGTGCCGCCGTCAACAAAGGGGTGGTTGCCGCCAAGCGCAGAAAGTCACGTCGTTTCATAATTTCTCCTAAAAACGGGTTCTCGGATATCTGCGAAAGATTGCCAGCCATGTTGATGGGATGGGCCGCATAAAAGGGGCCGTTTTGTTCCCCATGGAAGGCAGGCGCGAGTTTACAGCATGCGTGTGTGATTAGGGCGCCGGGAAGGTGCGCCGGTGTTGTCTTCACAGCGCAGAAAAATCCGCGAAACAGAGCTGCAATGGAACTGATATTGTTGGTATTTGCGATGCGCCTCTTCACTATAGATGGGACGGGAGTTGGGGCGGGAGAAAATAGTTTCTGGACTATACTGAATTCAGTCATCGGGGAGATGACGACGTGCTTAACCGATTGCGCAAGGAGCGCCAGATGATGCCAAACCAAGCAATGCCCCGACCAAACGCAAGCCCCGGCAAGCCCAGAAAACGGCGCGCACTGGCAAGCATCTGCGGCGCGCTGCTGATCGCGTGCATGCAGCAGCCTATCGCCGCGACGGGAGCTACCTTCCCCGATCAGCCTGAGCAAAAGCCGGCGCAAGCAGCGGGGTCGATGGCGCATAGCGAGACCATTACCGCGCCGCCTACCTCCCTGAGTCGGGAAGAAATCGAAGACGATATCCAAGCCCTGGAGGCCGAGCGCATCGACTTACTGGGGAAATATGCGAGCGCGCATCCGGACGTGCGCTCGGTCGAGCGGCGCTTGCAGGTGCGGCGCAAACAATTGGAAATGCTGGGGCCTGCACCCAAGCTTGCACCCAAAGCGGCGCATTGAACTTCCGCAGGCATCTGCCCGGTCGCGGCGGCTACAGGGACAACATATAAGACACGCGCTTGCAGTGGGAGGAAAGATCGATGTTTTCGCAAGGCAAATACAAATACCTTCCTTACGATGCGCAAGACGAAACTTATTTTGGCTGTCGCCGCGTGCTGGAAGCGGAGTGGGAGTATCTCCTAAAACGGCGCGCGCGCCAGGATGCTGGTGCAAATAAGACACCCAAAGCCGCGCATGACAAACCCGCCGGGCGTGACGCGCAAACACGAGCGCGCGCTGTCACTTTCTGGGAGCGCATCGCCGCGATTTTATTCGGCAAGAAAATCGCGTCCCTGTGCGCGAGCCAAACTGCTCAGCCACAAGGCACGCCCCAGCCTGCACGCGAAAAGCCGCCGCAAGATCTGTCCGGTATTGCCCTGTCGGGCGGCGGCATCCGCTCCGCGAGTTTTTGCCTGGGCGTGCTGCAAGCCTTGTCCTACGCCGGCTGGCTCAAAAAACTGGATTATCTGTCGACGGTATCGGGCGGCGGCTACATCGGCGGTTCGCTCACTTGGTTGCTGCACAAGAAATGGCAGGGCGCCAATGGCGAGGACATACCTTACGGCCTAGAGCGCAGAAATTTTCCGTATGGCAGCTATCCCATGGTCGGCATGGAAGACCCGGTACACGCAGGGGCAGCCGACTGGAATGTCTACAAAGGGCGCATGCTGCGCTACGTGCGCCAACATGCGCGCTACCTGACGCCAGGCGACGGAATCAACATCTTGTCCCTCGTGGCGGTCGTATTGCGCAATTCCTTGTTCAGCCTGTTCGTCTATGGCGGCGTGCTGGTCGTGCTGTTCGCCATTGCTTGGCCTTATGCGTTCGATCGGGTCGATGGTTTAGCGGCCTTCGGCTTGTTCAAAGATTATTTGCCGGGGCTGCGCGGCGACATCAATCGCGCGCAGGGCGCCGCCATGCTCCTGGCCGTGGTGCTGCTCGGCGCGGCCGTGTTGTATGTGGTGCGGACTTGGCTGCCCAGAAAAATGAGCAGCGGATATCGGCTGCGATATTTTTACGAGCGTTGGATGGGGCGCATGCTGGCGTTGTTGTTGATCCTCACCCTCATCGGTTTTATTCCGCAGGTCTATTGCTGGATCGATCAAGCTGGGCGCAGCAAGCCGGAAATATCCCAGCTCAGCTTGAGCGGCAAAGCAGAAAATCTCGGCGCAGTGTCTCTCAAGGGCGAGATCAAGCGTCACGCAGTTGTCGCGCCTGCCGCTTGCAAAAAACCAGGCGAGGCTGCAACGCAAAACACCAAATGGAGCTTTGAAAATTTCAAGGCGGCATTCGTGGGCGCGTTTTCCGCCCTGATCGGCGCCATTGCCTCCATCCTGGCTTTTATACAGGAAGGCAAGCGCAAGAAAAAAATTCCCACCGGTGTGTATGTGGCGATCGCATCGTTCAGCGTGATCTTTGGCCTGCTGTTGCTGGCGTACCATTTTGCCGGCCTGCTGCAGAGCGTGTCGCCGCTTCAGCCGGGCTGGTGGATGGCGCTGGGGGTGTTGTTCGTGTTTTTTCTGCGCGCGCCCAATCTCAACTATCTTTCCATCCACCGCTATTACCGCGACCGCTTGATGGAAACCTTCACGCCGGATTTGCCGGATGCGATACACGTGAATGGCCCGGTGCCGGGTGCCGCCAAGTCCGCGGATTCGACGCCGCTGCATGAAATGCTCAATGAAGCGAATCTCGGGCCGTGGGCGCCTTATCCCATCATCAACACCAACATCGTGCTGGTGTCGTCGGATATTCCCAAGTTTCGCGGACGCGGCGGCGACAACTTTATCCTGACGCCGAAATTCTGCGGCAGCAACGCCACCGGCTGGTGCGAAACCCGGCACTCGCCTTATGACAATATGACGCTGCCGACAGCCATCGCGATTTCCGGCGCGGCGGTGCATTCCAATGTCAGCGGCGGCGGCAATGGCTTGACGCGCACGCCGTGGCTGTCGTTTTTGATGGGCTTCTTCAACATCCGGCTTGGCTATTGGGCGGACAACCCGACGCCAAAATGGCAGCGCTTGTGCCGCATTGCCCAGGCCGAGCAGTGGCAGTTCGAGACGAATGAAACCTGCGACTATCCGGCGACGCATGTGTTGTTGAGCCTGTGGAATGGCATGTTTCAAATCTGGTGCCGCTTGGTCAGCAGTATCAAGATGGCGTTGCAAGGCTTGTTGAGCATCAGCTTGCTCGCCACCACGAGCAAACCCAACGCGCTGTACCCCGGCATTTTTGAAATGTTCCTGCGCAAGAACCTCGACGAAAACAGCCGCATGGTGCAGTTGAGCGACGGCGGACATTTCGAAAATCTGGGCCTGTACGAACTGGTCCGGCGCAAGCTCAAGCTGATCGTCGTCTGCGATGGCTCGGCTGATCCACGCTATGGCTTCGAGGATTTGGCCAACGCCATCGAGAAAGTGCGCGCGGATTTTGGCGCCTTGGTGCTGTTCGACAGCGCGGACATGGAAACGCTCACGCCCAAAAGCGTGCTGGAGACCGGCGAGAACGCCGGGAAAAAAGTGACTTACGCGGATCGCGGTTATTTGATCGGGCGAGTGCTTTACAAGGACCACAAAGAAGAAGCGACCCTGATCTATCTCACGACGGCATTTTTCAAGGATGTGTCGGCCGACCTATATGCCTATCGCAAGGCCCATGACGAATTCCCGGATGAGCCGACCATGGATCAGTTTTTCGATGAGCAACAGTTTGAGGCGTATCGCGAACTGGGCTACCAGGCCGCATACCGCTTGATGCACGACCCGGAAGTGGTGTGGAATGCCGATGTGCACCGCATCCTGGGAAAACCGGATGTGGGAAAGATCGACGCGTGATGGGCTTTATCTACCGAGATTAAGAACGATTCATGAGAGGAGAAAGAAATGCTGGGTACCAATGAAGCCGTAGCGGTGATTGATGCGATCACACAGCATACGCTGGATTATGCCTTGTTGTTGGCCGCTATCGGCACGCTGTCCATGGCTTTTATCGAAGTGTTGAAAGGGGTCTTTGCCCTGCGTCGTCAATTTCACCGGCAGCAGGTCAAGCGCTGGATCTGCAGCGCCAGCGCCCGTCATGAACTGTTGGTGCTGGCGACGGGTGGTGAAGAATACGCCAATGTGCTGTTCGATCAGCCGATAGAGCGCATGATGGGGCAGATCCAGGCAGCGGCCAATTTAGCGCTGGAATACCCCGACCGCTACCCGCATGTCTATAAATTCTTCACCGAAGAAAATCTGGAAATCGGCGCGGAAGCCGATGCCGACAAGAGCGACCGCAAGATCTGGGAGGCCTATGCGCAGGACGTGGCAAAGAGCGGCGTGAAAGCCCACGCCAAGGAAGAAATGAGCCGCGCCGCGCAGCAAGCGCGCGTGCGTCTCGGCAATTTGATTGCGCGCCGGCTAGATTCCTTCCAGAATCGCACCCAGTATTTGTGGGCACGCTATAACCAAGCCGCCTCCGTTGCGATCGGCGCCGGCGTGAGTGCCTTTGCCCTGAACCAAGGAACCAAGATGGACGGCGTGAATGGTTATTTAATCCTGATCAGCCTGTCCTTGCTGGCCGGCATGCTCGCGCCGTTTGCCAAGGATGTGGTCACGGCAGTCAGCGGCATTCGCACCAAGGCCTAAGCCATGGCCGACGTGCAACGCATTACGCTCTCCTTGCGCCTGCAAGATGTGGGCGGGGAGGTCAACATCGATCCTGCGGTATCCGATGCCGGCTTGCTGAGCAGCGCGCAGCATCTGGTGTTGTTGATTCACGGCTACAACAACAGCTACAAAGATGCGGTCGATGCCTATAACGGCTTTCATGCGCGCCAAAAAGAGCTGGACAGCGCTGCGCGCTACGGCCTGGGCCGCACCTTCGTCGAAGTGTATTGGCCGGGCGATGCCGACTGGGGCGTGGCCTCGTTTCTGTATTACATGGGCAGCATCGCGCATGCCAAGGAAAGCGCCGCCGTGCTGGCGCATTATCTGCTGACCCAGGCGGGCGGCGCGCGCATCGATATCGTGGCGCATTCCATGGGCTGCCGCGTGGGCTTGGAGTTGTTGTATGCGCTGGATACGCAACAGGCCACGCTCAATATCGGGCGCATCGTGTGCATGGCGGGCGCGGTGCCGACTTTCATGCTGGTCGACGCCCAGCCGCCGCGCCGCTTACGCCCGGCCTATGACCGGGTGTTGCGCGAAGGCGCGCGCAGCCTGTATTCCGGCGCGGATATGGTGCTGGCGGCCGCCTTCCCCGCCGGCCAATCGCTCGCAGCGGGCGAGGAAGGCGCAACGCCGAGCGCGCTCGGCCACGCGTTTTGGGTGGATGCCAGCGTGCCATTGAATCTGGGCCAAGCCGAAAACCCCGGCGCCGGCCATAGCGATTACTGGGGCTGGAATACCAAGCCCCAAGCCTTGCAATGCGCCCAACACGCCGCGCGCGAAGTGCGCGGCTATTTGCAGTTTCCTTCTGCCGGCAGCCGCGAGGTCGGCGCGCGCACGCTGCTCGAAGCCAAGGCGATTGAAGCGCGCGAACTGGTGCAGCAGCGCGAGATCGCGGAGCGCGAAGCGCAGTATCGGGCGCCTTGAAGCCTATTCGCGCCAGGGGAATAAAACGCATGCAAATGACTGACGCGACAAAACGCCTGCTGGCTTATGCCCTGTGCGTGCTGCCGCTCTTGTTCGGTTGCGCCGGTGTGCCGCGGCCGCAAGCGCTTGCGCCGGAATCCTGTTGGCGCAAGCAAGAACAGTCGCCGGAACGCATGCGCATGTATCCGCAACTTGGCGCAGCGCAAATCCTATCCGCGGCGGAGCAAGTGCTGCGCCTCTCCGGCGGGCAAGACATGCAGGTGGAGCGCACGGCGCACGATCTGCGCGCGGAATTTCATCGCACACGAACGTTTTATGCGTTCCTGGTCGCGCATCAAGCCAGCGTCTGGGACCGCTGGGTGGTGGCGACGCGCAGCGAAGGCGAGGCGACGCGGGTTTGCGTGTGGGTGCAAGGACAATACTTCAGCGATACCTTCGTGTTCGGCGCGGAGCCGGTGACGCATGTGATCTATCCGGCCAGCAGCATTGAGCAAGCACCCGGCCAAGGCTTCAAGCCGCGCGCCAAAGCCTACCCGGTACGCTATGCAACGTTTTGGCGGCGGTTGGAATATGTATTGGGCCTTAACCGCGCAGGCTGGCGTTGCGAGGACGCAATGTCCAATGGCAAAGCCCAGGCCTGGGACCCGCTGTGCCATGCCTTGGCGGATGCGGCGGCGCCGGGCGGATCACCGGAATAAAGGCCGCTATTTCATGCGCGATGCGGTCTTGAGCGTAGCGCCGGCGATCAGCGGCGCTTCAAGTTTGAATGCATTTATTGTGCTTATCGAATCGCCGCCACCGCATCCTTGATCTCGCCTTCTTTGTAACCGTCGAAACGTTGATACCCCACATACGTCAAGGGATAGCCATTGCCTTGCAGAATGGTGTAAGCGGTCTGCGCCGCCGCGGATTTCTCCGGGTCGAGCTCGATGAACGGGATGTTGTGGCTGTTGAGATAAGCCCTTTGTTTCTTGCAAAAAGCGCACCACTCCGTGCCATACATCACCACCATGGCGCGTCCATTGTCGTCAAAATGATTTTGCATGGCCAAGCGCTCGCTGCGGCTCAACACCTCCGGCCCTAAATTTTTGGCCAAGGCCCCGATGATCGCAAACTTGTCGCCGGCCGCGCTGTCATTGCCGACTTGAATCAGCGGATAGCGCCGCACCCCATACTTCGCGCCTTCCGGCGTGGCGATATCAACCAGCGCATAATCGATTTTCCGGTTTTGCAGCAGCGCTTCGATTTCAGCGCATGGCGCTTCACAGCCTGGCCCGACGAACAGCCGCACCATCGCCTTCCCATCGGCATCGAATGCGCCGGGTTTTTTCAGGAACGGCAAATGTTCAAAGGCGCCGACGGAATAGAGCTTGTAGCCGCCGAAAATCAGTACGGCCAGGATGATGAGCTTCTTCATGCGATGCCTTTTATAGTTTTAATTTCCAAGCTGTGTTCGCCTGCAATGACCGCCTCAGCGTTCCGCAATTCATCGACGCTGAGACTATGCGTTATCAGCGCACCAACCAACTTGCAAATTGCTGCCATGCAGGCGTGCCAGCCAGCAGGAAGCGCAAGGGATGCGATGCCACGATCAACAGCGCGCCCCATCCGAACGCCGGATGCAATCTGCGCTGTTTAACGGTGTCGTAAACCACGCAACAAAGCACGACCAAATCGGTGAGGCCGAAAAACATCGGCAAGCCGCCCGCTTGAATGAAATCCAGCGGGATGCGCGATATCGCCGCCGTCAACATGCCCACACAAGAAAGCAACATCAAACGCCGGTGTATATCGCTGCGTCTGCGGAAGTAAAGTCCGGTCCCCACGAGGAGCGCGAATACCAGCATATCGCCCAAGGGAATCGCCAAAAATATCAGCGGTGGCGGCCCCGGCGTGTGGCCGAGCTTGGCCGCCGTGATGGCGGTCGCGGTGCCCACGATCAGCACTGCAGCGGCGACGAGCGCCCCGAACACACCGACGCGGCGATGCAGATCGGTGCGGCGCGTCGCCACCAAGCGTACCTGCACCAAGAAAAGCACGAACCAGAGCGACATCACAAAACCGTGGGCGTGCAGCAGCGTGGGCAGTTCCGGCGTCCCGAAGCTTGTTTTCAGAAAGTAAGTGCGGGCGAATCCCGCAAACACGATGGCGATGGCCACCATCGCTGCCCATGTATAGAGTCGGCGGTCTGTAGTACTGCTTAAGGCGTTCGGTTTTACTGACATATGAGCTCTCCTTATTAGGTTTGTTTTGAGCGGACGAACATATAAATTATGCTACTTGCTGTTGCAAGATGCCAGCTTGCGCAAGGCGCATTGCACCCTGGGCGGGCTAAGCTTTCTAAGCAGCGCGCTTTACAACGGCGGGATAGGCCGGCTGTGGCATGGACAGAGCCACAAGAAGTCATTGCCAAAAGTAGCGATCGAATTTTCTGCTTGCGTTTGATTTGTTGCGCAGAGCAACTTATTCGGCGGAGCCTGAACCTGAGCCTGAACTGGCGCAGGCCTGCGCCAGTTGGGCGCGGTAAGCCTTGGCCTGTTCGCGCTTGCCGGCCAATTCGGCAGCGCGTGCTGCGCCGTAGAGCGCGTCATAGCGGTTTGGGTTGAACTTCAGGTCCCGTTCGTAATTTTCCAAGGCCTCCTGCGGGCGTTGCAGTTCGAGCAACATATCCGCCAGCATTTCGCGCGCCGTCAGTCCCAGGTCGGGATCGATAGCGGTTTCTTCTTGCTGCGCCAGCCCGCGCAGGAGCGCAAGCGCTGCGTCATGCTTGCCTTCCGCATGGTAGATCCAGGCCTGGGCTTGGCGCATGTTTTGCGCCACCGCCTCGGCAAATCCAGTTCTCTTCTGCGCCAAAAGTCCCTGGTGAATGGATGCAAGCTCGGCCAGGTCCTGGCGCGCTCCGGCGAGATCGCCGGTGCGGGCCTTGCCGATGGCGCGCGCCCAGTAAATTCTCGCGTTGTACCCTGGTTCGGCTTCTGCTACGGGGGTGAGCGCCGCCGCTTCCGCCCAGCGATGCAGTTCCAGCGGATAAAGCGCCTCGAACAGGGTGAGGTCGGGCAGGCGCTGATCCATTCCGCCGCCGTGCAGGCCCTTCATCGGCGGCATGGCCTTGAGTTCGGCAAGAAGCTGCCGTGCCTGCGTTTCCTGCCTGCATTGCAGATAAGCGTAGAAGAGAAATCGCATGGCATGGAACTGATGGCTTCCGCCGCCCATGTGCAGGGCAATGGCGCGGCGGCTGGCGGCGATGGAAGCGCGGTTCGAGGCAATGTCCTCCTGCCACATGCCCAAGCGCGCAAAAATATGCGACGGCATGTGCAAGGCATGCGGGGCGGTCGGCGCAATCTTCGCATAGCGCTGCGCCGCCGGAAGGCCGAGCCGCGCCATGCTGGGAATGTCGTAGGCGTGAATCAGGTAGTGCGCCGCGCCGGGGTGGTCGGGCTCTTCGGCAAACAGTTTCTCCAGGATTGCGGCCGCTTTCTTGCGGTTGGTGTAGGCGGTGTCATCGTCGCGTTCCGAGGCCAGCAGCGACAAGGCATAGAAGGCCGCCGCCTCGTGGTCCTGCGGATAGTCGCGGTACAACTTTTCCATGGCTTGGGAGTAGGCGCTGGCCCGCGCCTCGTGGCTGCGCTTGGCGTAGTCCGAATAAAAAACTTTGATCGCGGCGATATACGCGCGTTCGCGTGGGGATTTAGGATGCAGCGCTTCTGCCTGCTCAGCTTCGGCCAACCCGCGCTTGAGCGTGGCGGCATTCGGCTGGCTCCAGAGCGGGTGCCACAAATTCATGGCGAGGCCCCAATGCGCCATGCCACAGCGCGGATCTTCCTGGGCCGCCTGTTCGAACGCCTTCTCGGATTCCTCGTACCAGAAAGAATGCAGCATGGCCACGCCGCTCGCGAAAGTCTTCTGCGCCGGCGCCGAGCAGGAGACAGCAAAATGCACCGTGCCCACCATGCCTAATGGGTCAGAGGCGGGTTCTGCGCTGCGCTGATTCGGTTCCGCCAACGCTGCAACAGAAAACAGAACCCCAAACGCGCACCAGCCAAGATAGGTATTCATACAATAAAGTATAGGAAAGATAGGCTTCTTTTGCCGCGCTGCTCGCGGGGTAGCCCGCCAGCGCCGAATGCGCAATCCAGGAAATCCACGTCGCGGGTCAAGGCGATATGGAAAAAAATCGACACTGGGCCTACTGGTTAATTTGTGGGTATCGCGCATCCCGCAGGCGCAACCACCGTGCGATTTCGTCCAGCGTGTTTGGCTTGATACAGCGCTTTGTCGGCATCGTCGAGGAGCTTGTTCAAGTCGGAGCGGCAGGTGGCGCAGCTCGCTAGGCAGACGGTGACGCCGGTGCTGATCGTGACGGAAATGTTTTTTGCGCCCACGCGATGCTGCATGTTTTCGACCGTGCTGCGCAGCTTCTCCGCCAAGACCAGCGCGCCGGCCTGATCGGTTGCGGGAAGGAGCACGCCGAACTCTTCGCCGCCATAGCGTCCGAGCGTGTCTTGCTTGCGCACGCCGGCGCCGATGATGCGCGCCACCTCCGTGAGCACCGCATCCCCGGCCGCGTGCCCATGTTCATCGTTGATCCGTTTGAAATGGTCGATGTCGATCATCAACAAGGCGAGCGGCGCTCCGACTCGCTGCGCCATGGCGATTTCCTGTTCGGCGCGCTCCGTGAAGGCGCGCCGGTTCAGGGTCTTGGTGAGAAAGTCCGTCATCGCCAGCGTGCGCAGCTCGAAGTCGCTGCGCTCCTTTTCCATCAAGATGAATCCCAGGGAGCCCAAGATATCCAGCGCGATCACGCAGACGAAAACCAGCACCTGGATCGTATTGGGTGAAACGCCGCTGCCCACCGTGGCAAACTGCTCCACGCCGAAGAGCGCCGCCAGCGCACGCAAAGCAAAAATCGGAATGACAATGGCCGTCGCCCCGAACAGCAGCCACCAGGCGCGGCCTTTTCGCGATTCCGTGTCGGTGCGGAGTATATCCAGGAGCAGCACCATCTGGGCGGCGTAGATCAGGCTGCCGTAAATCAGCCGGTGTTTGAAATCGTCGTAATCGAGCCCGGCAATGACGACGAACATCAACAGCATGGGCAGCAGACAGCGCCAGCGCGGGCAGGGCAGACCCCGGAATTCATATACCGCCACGAGCTTCATCGCCTGCGCCGCCACCATGAGGAGGTTGGCGAGCAGAATGGACGCCACATCCGGCACCGCGCCACGCACCGAGATCAGCACCCAGGCGAGCGATTCCAGCCCCATCGCGCCGGCCCAGGCCCTCAAGCCGTCGCGCCGCTCGCCGCGCGCAACGACGGCGAGGCTGAAGGCCAGCAGCCCGCTAATCATGACGAGGGAAAATAAGAGGGTTCGGTTGGCTAGGATCATTCTGCGCGCTGCTGTGAGTAGGGCCATGCAAGGCCGCTCCGCGAGATTACGGATGGCATTCCGGGGTTATCGGACAAAACGGCGGAATCTTCAGGGGAAAAGAAGTTTATTTAACGCAGGGAGCCGTGAGCCGCCTGCTGCGAAAAATGCACCGCCCATATTTTATTGCAGCGACTGCTGTAACAAAAAATAGCCGCTTATTAAACGCCTCTGTCATAAAGGTTTCGTAGAGTGGCGAGGCTGATCTATGTCGCGCTGCCGCGACATGCAGCCCACACATTTCCCCTTAACCCGATGACAGAAGGAATTAAGCCATGCAGAAAACCGTCTTTGCCTTAGCTTTGTCGAGCACGCTCCTTGCAGGTTCCGCCCTGGCGCATGATGACGCCGATCATGCCAAGATGCCGCGCCTGGACCATGTGTTTTTGATCATGATGGAAAACCATGCCTACGGTCAGATCATCAATAACGCCGATGCGCCCTTCATCAACCAGATGGCCGCCTCGGCCAACCTGGCCACCAACTACTTCGGCGTCGGCCATCCCAGCTTGACCAACTATCTGGAAGTGGTCGGCGGCTCCAACTTCGGCGTGATCAACGACCATGCCCCGGATTGGCACAACACCCAGTGCACGCCGAACCTGATTTCCGGCACGCCCTCGGACGAAAGCAGCCCGGACAAGATTTGCCCCATCGCCGGTAGCGGTACGGATGCAGCCACGCCCGCCGTGGACACCAGCAACGAAGGTACGCCGAGCAATCCGATCTATAACATCCCCCTGGCCGCGGCGCCGACCGTGGGCAAGACCATCGCCGACCAGCTGGTCGAATCCGGCTTGAAGTGGAAGAGTTATCAGGAGAGCATCACCGCAGCGGATGTCGATGCGGTCGACTACGCGGACGGAATTTTCTCCAACAAGAGCGCGGTGAACCAAGCCAACGTGCAGAAACTGTACGCGGTCAAGCACAACCCCTTCGTGTACTTCGCCAATGTGCAGGAGAACACCGATCCCAACAACGGCTTGAACAACATCGTCGGCTTCGACGGCCTGAACGGGCTGTACGGCGACCTGCGTTCCGGCAAGGTGCCGAACCTTGCCTTCATCGCGCCTAACCAATGCCATGACATGCACGGCATCGGCAACGGCGGCCCTTTCTGCGGCTCTGGCCCGAATTCCGAGCTGGTGCAAATGGGCGATGCGTCGGTGAAAGCGTTGGTGACGACAATCAAGCACTCCAAAGCCTGGAAAGAAGGCAACAACGCCATCGTCGTGGTGTGGGATGAAAACGACTTCAGCGGCCTGCCGAATCAGGTCGTCACCATCGTCGAGACCAACTACGGCGTGAAGGGCGTGCAGAGCAACCAAGCCTACAATCACTTCTCGCTGCTCAAGACCCTGGAAGCAGGCTTTGGTTTGCCCTGCTTGAACCATGCGTGCGATGCCAACGTGCAGGTGATGTCCGATATGTTTAAACGGGTTGACCGCCACTAAAAAGCAGCGCGTTTTGCACCTAACCCAGCCCGCATGTCGCAAGACAGCGCGGGCTTTTTTGCGTCTGGCGACTCGCGTAATGTTGAAATGCCGGACGCGCCCCATACGCTTTTAATTGCCCTAAGGAAGCTCTGCAAAAGTCCGTCATCCCCGCGAAAGCAGGGGGTCCAGGATTTCAAAAGCATCGGTAAATTAGCACTCGACTGGATGCCCTGCCTGCGCGGGCATGACGGCAGAGGGGCTTTTGCAGAGCATCCTTAAGTAAACTCGGCCGCAGCGTCGCCCGGCGCGCTGCTGGCCGCCGGCGCATCAAGGACGCATGCGATCTGCTGCTCCAAAATATTTACGCGCATAGGCAACGAGTTGCGCATCCGAAGGATGATCGACCGTTTCGACGCCGATGACCTTGTCGCTCATCTGCTGATCGTGGCTGTGGATATGTTTGATCAGATTGAGCTTGGCATTGGCGGGTCCGACAACCAGGATCTCCTGCGCCTCCTTCAGCGCCTCCACCACTTCGTGATAAAAGGCCTGGTCTTCAGGGGAACGTCCGCTGCCCACGGCGCCGCCTTTATCCATGCCGCGTTTGTGATGCAACTTGCGATGCGGGTGGGCGGGATGCAGCACGGAAGACTCCACATCATCCGGGCTGATGTGCATGACGTGCGCTTCTGCGTGATCGATCCATACGACTGCATGATAATGAGACATAACATTCCTTGAGCAAGTAAAAGAAAGCCTTATTCTACTTTTTGTGGAGTTCGCTTGCGAAATAAAAATGCCGGGCACTCGGATTCTTCTCAATCATTGCCACAGCTTGCATGGCCGGCTGGGGTAGTGCAGACGGGGATTTTTTCAGTGCGCAGAGTGTGGTGGCTGCAATAACTAAAGTGAGCGTGCTACAAAGCTAGACCTGACCCAGGCTTGTTACTTGTTACTTATTCATTGTTTATTCCCTTCAGCGCCGGATCTGGGTGCGACCATCTCATTGGTGCGCAATTTGCTTGCCGATTAAGAATACCGTTCAAAACCCTTTTCAGATGGAATATTTTGTAGTGTTCCCTTCAATCCATCCCGCAATTGTTGCAGGTTCCGGAACGCCATCGGACCGGCGGAGCCCCTGTGTCAACGCGCGGCCCTCTGGCCATCGTGACTACGAAGCCCGGGAAACAGCGCATGCATGATACCCCGAGGTCTGCGGATAAAGAAGAATGGGTCATCTGGAATGGCGCTTACGGCATCGTCACCATGGCGACGATCGGCCGGGTCGAGGTCGGTGCCGGCTGCAGAATTGCATGGCTGAATCAACCCTACGACATGGCGGGTCCCTTCAGCCTTGACGAGCTCGAGGCGCACGGTCGAATCGCCTTCGCTGCCTGTATCGTCATGTCGCGCCAGAGATGGCAAGACGACCAAGTGGAACTGCGGCAGGCGTCCCTGGAAAAACGCCGTGCTGCGCAGGAACGGATGAACGAGGAATTTGCGCGCTTCTTCGGCGACCACAGCGGGTATCAAGACAACCGCAAGCCCTTCGAAGAGCGGCAACATCGGGAGGCACTGAATCTACCGGTCGACGGAAAGCTTGAGCCATCCCAGATCAAAGCTGCTTTTCGACGGCTCGCCCAGAAGGTGCATCCCGACGTCGGGGGCAGCAACGAACAGTTCGTTCGCATTACGGAAGCGCGCAATGCGCTGCTCGAGTACATTTCGTGACCGAAGGCGCCACGCGTAGGTAAAAAGGGCGGGGCCAGGCTTTCAATGGACATTTTCGTCTCATCACAGATTGTAAAAGGTAAGGCCTGATGCCAGGTTGTTACACGACAAGCAGTCCTCATCTTGCTCCCTCAACCTGATTTATTGTGTGTCGCCCCGTAGGCGCAAAAAGAGAAAGGGTGGGGTCTTACCATTGATATTTTCGTTTCATTACACATTGTAAAATGTAAGGCTGGACCCCCCACGCTTCGCCCCTATTGTTCTTTTGTTTTGCTGCGGCTTATCCTCTTGACCACCGCCACACCCTGAAGGTCTGGCCACCATTCAACCAAACGCGTTTTGATCCGAGATAACACAGCATCTTTGCTCTGAATCGCGTGAAGCATATGATTGGGCACCTCAGTAAACGCATGATGTGCAAGTTGATCTGGAGATACACGGATGAAGTGAGTGATGCTGACCGGGGAAATCGAGGCGCTGTGATGGCTGTCCAAGTCAAAAACGCAAATGAAAGAGTTGAGTGCCTGTGGCTTTTGTCCGTCGGCAATTTTGAATCGCTTGATGTTCGAAGCCTCATCCTCAAGTTGAGGCGCCCCAAGGAAAGGTTGCCAGCTATCCCATACTGAACGGGGAAGCGCAAGCACAGTGCCGGCTGCCGCTCCTTGTCCTGAAAGTTTGAACTTCAGCATAATCTGATAGAAGGTGCGCTTAAACACGTTGGCGATGTTAGGTCCTTCAACGTTCTTGCCGGCCCATTCAGGTTTATTTTGTAGTGCCTCGGGGAAGCCCTTCTCGTGAAGGCGAAGGGCATCGCGAAGATTCGTTACTGCATGCTTGTACGATCCATGGAAGTCCATTGTCTGAATTTCCAGAATTCCATAGCGGGCAACATTGTATGCGCCATCCTCATATAAGACCTCAACAAGGGTCACATCGAAGGCCATCTCGGGTGATCGCTCTGTGGCAATCACGGAGATTTCCCCTCCCAATTTGTCTTGGAAGAACAGGTAACCGCTACCAGTCTTCTTCACATCCGCCTTGAACTTCTCTAGCTCCCCCTCGTGCTTGAGCAGCGACACTGGCAACGGTTGCACATCTTTGTTGAGGCCAAAGATCAAAGCGCAGCCACGCTTCACTATCTCTGAGTCGATCACCCGATATGGGCACACAAGCCAATCCTGCCGCGGCCCATTGCTGCTGCTACTAATTGTGCACACGCCGAGAGAATTCTCGTTCTTCACGCAATCTGTTCCGGTTTTTAGTATTCCTGTTAGGAAAGGACACTTACCGGCCTTCTTGCCAGTCAGCGCGCTAATGTCCATACGCACCATCGGATAGATGCGCTGGCCAAACCACTCGCTGACAAAATTCCCCTTTGAATTAACCGCCCCTGCGCTGCTGTTTTCCTTCGCGCTCATTACCCCTCCTATTTTTTTCCGCGTTAGTTCGACAAATTTATGCTGGGCGTCGAATCCAACGGCAATCCGGCCATGTCGCTTTGCCACCTCCAGAGCGCGGCCCGTTCCACAAAAAGGATCAAGAACTACCCCGCCCATAGGCGATGAAGTGAGGATACGGGGTTCTATTAGGGCGTGCGGGAACGTAGCCGTGTGCCCATCTTCACCGGGTGCCACGTTCACGCTCACTACATCATTGTTACGACCCTCGGCATATTCGGGCCGGTAGTAATAAGACGCGCGGCCTTCCTTGGGCTTCTTTACAAAATGGAAGAAGTGTTCATGTGCTAGCTTGAGCCGGTCGCCTTCAGGCCGAGGAGTTGCATTTGGCTTGTACCAAATGAGATCGTTGCGCAGGATCCAACCTCGCTCTTGCATTGCAATGGCGAACCGCGAAGGGATTAGCAGTAGCTGCTTCTCCTGACGAATACCGCCCATCGGGGTTTTACGCCGATACCGGTGTTCATCGCCAAGCCCCTGACGGCCACCGTCACGAATACTGCCCCATCTAGCAAAATACGTGTCACCAATGTTGATCCACAGATTGCCATCTTGCTTCAGCACGTCATATGCGCGTGTGAAGATATCGGCGAGGTGTGTCACATACCACTCTGGGTAGGGCTCTAAGCCGAGCAAACCTCCGTTTGAACGATACCACTCATAGCCAGGTGTCTGCGCACCGAATGCACGCACTGTCGCGATGTCGTTAAAGAAATCCCAGTTATGATTCAGCCCGTATTCCCTATGCCCCCAGTATGGAGGGCTTGTGATGATCAAATCTATCGAGTCATGTGGAAGTTGCGAAAACAAATAAAACGTGTCGCCTTCTAATACGAGGTCGTTCAAGTCCGCAGCTACCAGCTGTGGCAATTCAGAGCAAAGGGTAGATTTAGCGAAAGTTAGCAACACAAACTCGAGAAAAATATTGGGTGGGCGATTCAAGACGACTAACCAAGGCCGGCACCTTTATTTCAAATATCGCGGTAGTCATATACCAACAAGAAGGCGCAGTTCCCCGCGCCTTCTTTAATTTCGCTGGTCAATCCCAACTCAAAGCCCCACCCGTCTGATACTCCGTCACTCGCGTCTCGAAGAAATTCTTCTCCTTCTTCAAGTCCATCATCTCGCTCATCCACGGGAACGGGTTGGTCGCCCCGGCGTAGAGTTCGTCGAGGCCGATCTGTTGGCAGCGGCGGTTGGCGATGAAGCGCAGGTATTCCTTGAACTGGCTGGCGTTGAGGCCGAGCACGCCGCGCGGCATGGTGTCTTCGGCGTATTTGTATTCCAGTTCCACGCCTTTTTTGATCAGGCCGGCGATTTCTTTGCGGAAGTCGGCGGTCCATAGGTGCGGGTTTTCCATTTTGATGGTGTTGATGAGGTCGATGCCGAAGTTGCAGTGCATGGACTCGTCGCGCAGGATGTATTGGTATTGCTCGGCGGCGCCGGTCATTTTGTTTTGACGGCCCAGCGCCAGGATTTGCACGAAGCCGACGTAGAAGAAGATGCCTTCCATGATGCAGGCGAACACGATCAGGCTGCGCAGCAGTTTCTGGTCATTCTCCGGCGTGCCGGTTTTGAATTCCGGGTTGGTGAGGATGTCGATGAAGGGCATGAGGAATTCGTCTTTGTTGCGGATGCTCGACACTTCGTGATAGGCGTTGAAGATTTCGCCTTCGTCCAGGCCCAGGCTTTCCACGATGTATTGGTAGGCGTGGGTGTGGATCGCTTCTTCGAAGGCTTGGCGCAGCAGGTACTGGCGGCACTCGGGCGCGGTGATGTGGCGGTAAGTGCCGAGCACGATGTTGTTGGCGGCCAAGGAATCGGCGGTGACGAAGAAGCCGAGGTTGCGCTTGACGATCAGGCGCTCGTCCTCGGTCAGACCGTTCGG
This sequence comes from Pseudomonadota bacterium, assembly GCA_021812385.1. GTDB lineage: Bacteria > Pseudomonadota > Gammaproteobacteria > Burkholderiales > Thiobacteraceae > RBG-16-58-11. The sequence continues at coordinate 61,352 of JAKANO010000011.1, forward strand.
GTCTTTCCAGGTGGCGATGTCGCGGCTCATGTTCACTTCTTGCGGCATCCAGTGATTGGCGCAGCCGTTCAGATATTTTTCCCAGGCCCATTTGTATTTGAAGGGCACCAGTTGGTTGACGTCGGCGCTGCCGTTGATGATGCGCTTGTCTTCGACGCGCACGCGCTGGCTTTTCGCCTGTTCTTCGACTTCTTCGGCCATGGGGTTCAGTTTGAGGTGCGCAGCTGCGGCTTGGCGCATGATCTCTTCGTTTTGCGGGTTGTGTTGCGCCAGATTGCTGGTGCGGAACGGTTGCGGTACGGGCGAGAGGTCTTCTTCAAAATTCAGCATCGGTATTACTCCTCTACAAATAAAGCTGTTATAGGTGGGCGGGATGACACGCCCTTTATTTCTCTTCCATCCTCCGCCCCTGTGTTGTCTGGGGGGAGTGTCTTGGTTTTTCTCCCTCTCCCTAGCCCTCTCCCACGAGGGGAGAGGGAACTGACGGAAGGGGGCTAATTGACTGACGCCTGAAGCCCGACGCCTGGCGCCTGATTTACTACTGGCAAGACTCGCATTCGTCGAAACCGGGATCTCCGGGGCGCATGGTGCAGGCTTTGCCGACGATTTCCGGCTCGGGCAGGTTGGCGCTGCCGGACATCCCGGACATCATGGGCGCTCCGGCGGCGACGGCGCCGAGGCCGCCCATGCCGCCATGCGCGGGCACGGCATTCAGCTCGCCGCCCTTGCCGGTGGATTTCTCCGCCGAGGTAGCGCCCAGGGTGCGCAGGTAGTAGGTGGTTTTGAGGCCGCGCAACCAGGCCAGTTTGTAGGTCTCGTCGAGTTTCTTGCCCGATGCGCCGGCCATGTAGATGTTGAGCGATTGCGCTTGGTCGATCCACTTCTGGCGACGCGCAGCGGCTTCCACCAGCCATGCCGGTTCGACTTCGAAGGCGGTGGCGTAGAGCGCGCGCAGATCGGCCGGGATGCGGTCGATCTTGGACAGCGAGCCGTCGAAGTATTTCAGGTCGCCCACCATCACTTCGTCCCACATGCCCAAGGCTTTCAGGTCGTTGACCAGGTATTTATTGGCCACGGTGAATTCGCCGGAGAGGTTGGATTTCACGTAGATATTTTGGTAGGTGGGTTCGATCGAAGCCGAAACGCCGACGATGTTGGCGATGGTCGCGGTCGGTGCAATGGCGATGCAGTTGGAATTGCGCATGCCGACTTGTTGAATGCGGCCGCGCAGCGAATCCCAATCCAGCGTGACGGAGTCGTTGTATTCCAAATAGCCGCCGCGCTCTTCGCCCAGGCGCTTGATGGAGTCGTGCGGCAGAATGCCTTGATCCCACAGCGAGCCGGTGAAGCTGCTATAACGGCCGCGCTCTTCCGCCAGCTCGGTCGAAGCCCAGTAAGCGTAATAGGTCACGGCTTCCATGGAGCGGTCGGCGAATTCCACGGCCTGCTCGGAGGAATACGGCACGCGCAATTCGTACAGGCAATCCTGGAAGCCCATGATGCCCATGCCCACCGGACGGTGCTTGAGGTTGGAGGTGCGCGCTTTCGGCACGGAGTAGAAGTTCACGTCGACGACGTTGTCCAGCATGCGCATCGCGGTGCGCACGGTGATTTGCAGTTTCTCGTGATCCAGCTTGCCGTCTTTCAGGTGATTCACCAGATTCACCGAACCCAGGTTGCACACGGCAATTTCCTGGTCGTTGGTGTTGAGGGTGATCTCGGTGCAGAGATTGGAGCTGTGCACCACGCCCACGTGCTGCTGCGGGTTGCGGATGTTGCACGGGTCTTTGAAGGTGATCCAAGGATGGCCGGTCTCGAACAGCATCGAGAGCATTTTGCGCCACATGTGGGTGGCGGAGGTTTTCTTGAACACTTTCATTTCGCCGCGTGCGGCTTTTTCTTCGTAGCCGATGTAAGCGCGCTCGAAGGCCTTGCCGAATTTGTCGTGCAGGTCGGGCACTTCGTTGGGCGAGAACAGGGTCCACTCGCCGTTTTCCATGACGCGCTTCATGAACAGATCGGGAATCCAGTTCGCGGTGTTCATGTCGTGGGTGCGGCGGCGGTCGTCGCCGGTGTTCTTGCGCAGCTCTAAAAATTCTTCGATGTCGAGGTGCCAGGTTTCCAGATAGGCGCATACCGCGCCCTTGCGCTTGCCGCCTTGGTTCACGGCGACGGCGGTGTCGTTCACGACCTTTAAGAAAGGAATCACGCCTTGCGATTTGCCGTTGGTGCCCTTGATGTGGGAGCCCAGCGCGCGCACCGGCGTCCAGTCGTTGCCCAGGCCGCCGGCGAATTTTTGCAGCATGGCGTTTTCCTTGATCGCCTGATAGATGCCGTCCAGGTCGTCGGACACGGTGGTGAGGTAGCAGCTGGAGAGCTGGCTGTGCAGCGTGCCGGAGTTGAACAGCGTCGGCGTCGAGCTCATGAAGTCGAAGCTGGAGAGCACGTTGTAGAACTCGATGGCGCGCGCTTCGCGGTGGATTTCGTTCAGCGCCAGGCCCATGGCCACGCGCATGAAGAAGGCTTGCGGCAGCTCGATGCGGTGATCTTCGATGTGCAGGAAGTAGCGGTCATATAAAGTTTGCAGGCCGAGGTAGCCGAATTGCAGATCGCGCGAGGCGACCATGGCCTTGCCTAATACTTCCAGATCATATTGCGCCAGGCGCGGGTCGAGCAGTTCCGCCTGCACGCCTTGCTTGATGAAGCGCGGGAAGTATTCGGCATAGCGCGTGGCCATGTCGGCTTGCAGCACTTCTTCGCCCAGCACTTCCAGGCGGATGGTGTTGAGCAGCAGGCGCGCGGTGACTTGCGCGTAGGCCGGTTCTTTTTCGATCATGGAACGTGCGGCCAGAATGGTGCACTTGCGCACTTCTTCCATGGCCACGCCGTCATATAAGTCGCGCAGGGTGGCGTCGAGAATCGGCGCGCTGGCAACGACATCGCCCAGGCCGACGCAAGCTTCGTCGATCACGGCGCTGAGCCGGACCAGATCGAGGGCGCGGGTTTGGCCATTTTCGGTGACGCTAATGGTGCGCTCGTCGGCAGCCTGGGATTGTTTCTGCTGCGCGCGCTCTTGGGTGCGGCGCTCGCGGTACAACACATAGGCGCGGGCCACATCGTGCTCGCCGGAACGCATCAAGCTTAGCTCGACTTGATCTTGGATGTCTTCGATATGGAAGGTGCCGGCATTGGGCTGGCGCCGGATCAGCGCATTCACCACCAATTCCGTCAAACCTTCGACCATCTCGCGAATGCGCGCCGAAGCCGCGGCTTGCCCACCGTGGACCGCGATGAAGGCTTTGGTCATCGCAATCGAAATTTTGGACGGCTCGAACAGCACCACGCTGCCGTTGCGGCGGATGACTCTGTGTTCGGGGTAGCTGGTATCGGTGTTAGTGGGCACTGCGTTGTATTCGTATGAGTGGCCTTGCGAGGCGGAGTCCGGTGAGGATTTTGGGGTGCTGCTGGAAATCTGCATATCTGTTGCTCCTCCATCGTTTTTTTCGATTTATTGAGTAAAATGACGGGTTTACCGCCCGACCCTAAAAACCACAACATGTTGTGTCTGCCGGGTAGCTTGAGGACTAATTCTAGTAACTTGGGTGAGGTGTTGCAACATATATTTCATGTTTTTTTATGGGGTGATAAAAAGCGTTAAAACAAGGAATTCGCGGCGCCTTATTCGGGTGTTGGTGTCCGGAATTGGGCTGGAATCGGGCCGAAATCGGGTAAGATCGAGGGGCATTTTAGCGGCTGAGAATGGCATAAATATGAAGGGCGGCCCATCTCTCGGGTGGCAGCCGTGGGGATGCTCGAATGTGTTTCCTATGATGCAGTTTTAAACAAGGGCTTTATAAAAATAATGAAACAAACCGCCACACTCTTAATTAGCTGTCCCGACCAAAAAGGCCTGGTGGCGGCGATTGCCGACTTTTTATTGCAGCACGACGCCAATATCCTGCATGCCGACCAGCATCAAGACGCCGAATTAAAACTATTCTTAATGCGCGTGGAATGGGATCTGGCCGGATTTAAACTGGATACCGCCGCTTTCGATCCGGCATTTCAGCCCATCGCCGAAAAATTTCAGATGAATTGGCGCTTGGCGCTTTCCACCACCCGGCCCAAGTTGGCGATCTTCGTATCGAAATACGATCATTGTTTGGCGGATTTGCTGTACCGCCATCAAGCCAACGAATTGCATTGCGAGATTCCGCTGATTGTCAGCAACCATGCGGATACGCGCTGGATGGCCGAAGCCTACGGCATCCCGTTCCAGCATGTGGAAGTGTTGAAAGACGTGAAGCTGGAAGCGGAGCGCGATCAACTCGCCTTGCTGCGCCATCACCATATCGATTTCATCGTGCTGGCGCGCTACATGCAGGTGCTGTCGCCGGAATTCATCCGCCACTTCCCGAACCGCATCATCAATATCCACCATTCCTTCCTGCCCGCCTTCCACGGCGCGCGGCCGTACCACCGGGCGTTTCAGCGCGGCGTCAAACTCATCGGCGCGACCAGCCACTACGTGACCGAGACCCTGGACGACGGCCCGATTATCGAGCAAGACGTGGCGCGCATTTCGCACCGCGATCAAATCGACGATCTGGTGCAGAAGGGCGCCGACCTGGAGAAGATCGTGCTGTCGCGCGCGGTGCGCTGGCATGTGGAGAACCGGGTGCTGGTGTATGCGAATAAGACGGTGGTGTTCGATTGAGCGGAGCGGCTCGCGCTAGCCATGGCTAAGGGTTTCGTGCTTTCTTATAGTTCCGCGGCGGCGCGGCATCGCCAAGTGCTGTGGAGCGACGCAGCGGGGACGCCGCCGCCTATCCCGGCTTTTTCTCCGCTGGCGCTGATCGACTTGCCGCTGGCGACCTTCAAGCAACAACTGGTGCCGCTGCATTTGGGGCGTTTCTATCCGGCGCGCGTGCTGACGGTATACGCCGACATGCCGGGCGATATGTTTCGCGTGATCGGCTTGGATGCGCTGGGCTTTCGCGCCGATTTCAATCATCCCCTGGCTCAGGCGGCCGTGGAAAGTGGCTTGCTGCAACTCGAAGGCGCGCGCGCCGGCTCCACGCCGGCGACGGAACTGCTGCGCTGGGGCGGGGTGGAGTTGCCGTTAAGTGGAGGCGCGACGGATTTTCAGGATGCGGATGCGTTCGCGCGCGAGGACGAGGCGGAAGACCGCGAGTTCTATGAAACGCCGCGCATGCTGCTGCATGTGGATCAAGTGTGCGCGCAACGCATCATGGCGTTTTATGGCGATCATCTTGCGCCAGGCGAGCCGGTGCTGGATTTGATGGCGGCCTGGCGTTCGCATTTGCCGGAATTCGTCGGGCCGGTCACGGGCTTGGGCATGAATCCGCAGGAGATGAGCGACAATCCGCAATTGCAATCCTGGAATTGCCTCGACCTCAACGCCGATCCGCAATTGCCGTATCAAGACGCGTCCTTCGCGGCCGTGGTGAACACCGTGTCCTTCGAATACCTGACGCAACCGGTGGCGCTGTTGCGCGAGGTGCGGCGCATCCTCAAGCCGCAAGGAAAATTATTGATCACCTTCTCCAACCGTTTTTTCCCGCCCAAGGCCATCATGCTGTGGAAGCGCTTGCATCCGGTGGAACGCTTGGCCTGGGTGGTGCAATGTTTGCAGGCTGCGGGCTTTACGGAGATTGAAACGCTGGTCGAGCGCGGTTTGCAGCGCGATCCCAACGACCGCTATGCCGAGCAATTCAAGGAAATGGACCCGTTGTTCGCGCTGTGCGCGCGCAAACCAAGTTAGCGGCACTGTCCTCCCGCGAGCGGGAGGACAGTGCCGTTAGAACATATAGCCGACGCCCAGATTGAAGCGGTCTTTGCGCTTGTCCTTTTGGTAGTTCTGCCAATCCGCCTTGAACACCACCTCGCGGCTTAAGTTGAAGTTGGCGCCGGCGGTGATCACGCGCTCATTGTTGAGCGGGTCTTTGGCATAGCCGTCATCCACGCTGGCTTGGGTGTTGTAGCGCTCGTAGCGTACGAAGGGCGAGAGCTTCATGTCGCCTTGCGTCCAAACCGCATAAGCCGCTTGTCCATAGCCGCCCCAGAAGGATTTGGGCGCGGCGCTACCGGACCCGGTCGCGATGCTGGCCGCTTGATTAATGGCCTGCGTGTCGTTGAGCGTGCCGCGTGCGTAGAGTGCTTGCAGGTCGAGCTTGCCGATGCTGTATTTGCCGTGCACATCCCACAGGGTGACGCGCGCATTTTTGCCTTCGAGTGCGGCGCTGCTGGTGGAGCCGACGCCGTTTTGCGCGGTGTTGCCCGTGAATAAACCGCCGCCAAGCAACCAACCGGGCTGGCGATAATTCAGGCCGGCATACAAGGCCAAGTCGCTGGCGGCGGCCTTGAAGCCTTCCGAACGCAGGCTGCGGATGCCGCTTGAGGCATTGCTGAATTTGCTGGCGTCCAAGCTGGTGGCAATGCCGGCATTGTATTCCAAGCCGTCGAGCACCTCGCCTTGCAGTCCGACACCGAGTTCGCGCCAAGTGGTGGGGATGATGCGCGACTCGACTTCATTGCGCTCTACGCCATAGAACGTTGGCGGTTCGTGGACTTCATTGAGTAGACCCAGCGGCATGAGCATCAGGCCAGCGCGCAAATTGATTTTGGGATGCAAGTTATATTCGATATAGGCTTGTTCTAAGCCGAGTTCGCCTTGGCCGCTTTCCACTAATGCATGTTCGATTTCCAATTCGGAATACAGGCGCAGCTTGTCGTTGAAGCGATGGCCGAAGAACAATACGAAGCGCTGCAAGTCGGCCTCGTCTTTGATCGTCTTGTCTTTATAGTTGTTGTACACCACTTCGCCGTAGCCGCCGATGCTGGTGGCTGAGGCTTCTCTTTGCGTGTCTTGTGCCGCAGTTTGCACTGCAGTGACTTGCTCTTGGCGCGCGGTTTTTTCTGCGGCCAATTGCTGCTTCAGGCTTTCGATTTCCTTTTGCATTTGATCCAGCCTTTTTTCCAAAGCGCTGGGTTCCAAAGCGCCGGCGGAGGTTTCCGCATGCGCGTTGAATGCCAGGCTAATGAGTGCCGCCAGCAGCACGGGTTTCACGTTTGGTAAATACATCAAACTTCCTTTCAGGTTTTTAAGTTGCTGGCTGGCGACGCTGAAAGGCGTGGGGCTGGCTTGCGAACGGATGAAATGGCTATGCGTGTGCAGCAGCCGGTTTATGTGAAACGTTTTGCCGGGAACGACCGCGGCGAATATGCAATACCAGCATCAAGGGCAAGGCGAGTCCGGCGACCCAGTGCAGCAGCGGCAGCCAGTTCTCGTTGCCCTCGTTGGCGAAGTAATACAAGGCGTAGCCGGTGGCGGACAACCAGAAAAAAATAATTTTCATGGATAAGCCGCTGCTGCGATTTTTCTTCAGCTGCCAAGCGCGGCGCGCATGCACCGGCAACACCGAGCCGATAACGACCAAGGCGGCGAATGCGGCTAAGCCGTGCAAGCGCAACCACCAGTTTTCCAAGGGGTGCGCTTGGACGCCGAATTCGCCCGGCGTGCGCAAAAAATAATGGAACCCTAGCCACAACGCGCCGCTGATCCACAGCAAGCTAAACACGCTATAGATGAAGCGCTTGTGATTCGGACTAAAGCGAATTTGCAGATGCGAGAGGCGATTCATGCGGCTATAAACCTCTTCTCGCGAAGCGAGACTTTGTCCCTCTCTCCCGCTTGCGGGAGAGAGCTAGGAGAGAGGGCGTCCTTAAACATGCGCAGCGAGACATTGTCCCTCTCTCCCGCAAGCGGGAGAGAGCCGGAGAGAGGGCAACCACTGGTGTGCGCGCTATCGAATACCCGAAAGCCGCCGCTGACGGGGTCGTGTTCCACGATCACGGCGCGCGCTTGATAGCGCGCCAATATTTTTGCGGCTTGGGCTGGATCGGCTTGCACGACTTTGGTCAGCGCGTCGGCGTGCATGCAATGCGGCGCCAGCACGGTGATGCTGCGCTCCGCGCTGCTTGCGCTGCGCGTGTGCGGGTGAATCAGCGGCGTGACCATGCGCTGCGCGTGGCGGCGTTGCGCGAAATAGGCGGCGGAAGTTGCTGCGGCGCCATCGGTCAGATTTAGCAACGGCAGGACTTGCGTCGGCGCATGCGGCGCGCGCACGTGGATGGTTTGCGCTGTCGTGCCGAAGACGCGCAAGTCGCCGCCGGCATTCACGCGTCCGGACTGCATGCCGGCGGCTTGCAATACGCGAATCGCGAGATCTACGGCATAGCCTTTGGCGATGCCGGACAAGTCGATGCGCACGCGGCGCAGGAACTGCACGCGCTGGCCGGGCAGCAAGGCGACATGACGCCAATCGCCATGGCGCGAGGCGCGCGGAAAGTTTGCGTGTGGTGGTAGGAAACCCAGGCGCGTCAACGTCGGGGCGATGGTGATGTCGAATAAGCCAGCGCTGGCCTCGGCCAGTTCGCGCGCGGCGCGCAACACTTCCCAGGTGTGGCTGTGCACCGCCACCGGTCCATCAATCCCAAATTGATTGATGCGCGAGAGTTCGGATGCGGGATCTTGGTAGCTCATCAAGGCGTGTACTTCGGCGACCGCGTCGAAAGCCTGGGAAATTGCGGCATGCACGCTGCCGGAAGTGCCGCTCGCGGCGATTTCCACGAAGGTGCCGAGCAGCGGCCGTGCGCGGATTTTTTGTTCGACGACGGCGTTCATTTGAGCGCCACCGCCTGTGTTGCGAGTACGCGGCGCACGCCTTCGGTGAGGTGGCGGCAGGATAGGGTGGCGCCGCTGAGGTTCTTGATGTCGTCGTCCAACTGTAATGGCGAGCCGGCTTTCTTGCCGTTGAATTGCGCGCGCCATTTCGAGTTTCTGACGCCGCCGCCATGGCCTTCGCGGTAGTCCAATATTTCCACGCCTTCGACGCTGCCATCGGGCGCGATGGCGACCGCGTAGGTGATGAGCTCGTGCTTGCCGATTACTTCGTCCAGCACAAACCATCCTTCGAATTTAGCGCCTTGTTTGGCGCGCCAGGCTTTTACTTCATTCACCCGCACTTTGACGCCGGAAGCCGTTTCGATCGCGCGGCGTTGTTCTGGACTTAATGTGACTGCGGCGGATACGAATTGATCGGCGCTGGGAAACAAGGCTTTTTGCGCTTGCTCCAGGTTTAGGTATTGCACCGCGAAGGCTGGAGCAGAAACCATTGCAGGCAGAATCAGCGCCGGGACGCAAAACCAGGGTTCGAATTTATGCATGGGTGTTCCGATCCTTATTTCGTCAGTATCAGCTTGCCGTTACGGGTGCGGCGCAGACGGTATTGCTCGCCTTGGTGCTGGATTAGCACTTCATCCCCGCGTAAAAACAGGGCATCGCTACGGATCGGCTGGCTGCGATCCAAAACGATGAATTTGCGGTTTTCAGCTTCTATAGGCGATTTAGCGTTCAAAGTTTCCATATTTTTTTACCCGTTGTTACGGCTACAAATGAGAATGATTCGCAATAATATATAAGGTTTCTATGAAATGCAATATGCGTGTAAATCGATGCGCGGCTAGGGAGTTTTTAGATGCGCGTTGTGCGCGAAAGTCGCGCCCAATCGAAATAAGGGCCTGGGTCGGTCTTGCGGCCGGGAGCGATGTCGGAGTGTCCGACGATGTCTTGAATAGGGTATGCGGCTTGGAGTGCTTGGGTGAGTAGCGATAAAACCTGGTATTGCGTTTCGGTGAACGGTTCGAAGTCCGAGCCTTCGAGTTCGATGCCGATGGAAAAATCGTTGCAGCGTTCGCGTCCGCACCAGTTGGACGCGCCGGCGTGCCAGGCGCGTTGGCTACAGGGCACGAATTGGATCAGCTCGCCGTCGCGGCGGATCAGGAAATGGCTGGAGACTTCGAGTTTTTGGATGGTCTCAAAGTAGGGGTGGGCCGCAGGATCCAGGCTGTTGGTGAATAAGGAAATGATGCCTTCGCCGCCGTATTCATTGGGCGGCAGGCTGATGTTGTGAATGACGATGAGGCAGGGTGGCGCGGTATCCGGACGCGCATCGCAATTGGGCGAAGGGATGTAGCGTGCGCTGCTTAGCAAGCCATTGCGGTCGATGTGCATAGGCGGAGTTTAGCGTAAGCTTACGCATTCTGTACAAGGCCGCTAGCGGTGTGAACACGCGCAAATTCAAAAAAGGATAATTTTATGGTCGTGGCGCAATTGATTCTGATGTTGGTAATTATTTTAGTGGCGGCGGAGGTGTTCACCAATGCCTTGGAGCACTTGGGCGAGCGCTTGAAAATCTCCGAGGGCGTGACGGGCTCTATCTTCGCGGCCGTGGGCACGGCGTTGCCGGAGACCATGGTGCCCTTATTGGCGATCTTTGCCGGGACGGCAGATAAGGGCTTAAACGAGGAAATCGGCGTCGGCGCGATTCTGGGTGCGCCATTGATGCTGTCCACGCTGTCGATTTTTTTGATGGCCGCGTCGGTGCTGAAAAAGCGCGGCTTGCAGGGGCATTTCAATCCCGAGCGTACGGGGTTTACGCGCGACCTGAATTTTTTCCTCGGCGCATTTACCTTGTCCGGCGTGGCGCTGTTTGTGCCGCATGACACGCCGCTGTATCGCGGCCTGTTGGCGTTTTCCATGGTGTTCATTTATTTTATTTATATTTTGATCACCATGCGCGCCTCTGCGGCTTTGGTGAAAGAAGGTCATGGTACGGAAGCGCATGAAAAGATGTTTCTGGCGCGCTTTGGCTTAACGCAAAACCTGTTGTTGATTTTGGTTCAACTGGTCTTGGGCTTGGCCTTGCTGGTGGGCGGCGCCAAGGGCTTCATCAATGGCATCGAAGAGGCATCGAAATTATTCGGCATCTCGCCGCTGTTGTTGTCCTTGATGATTATTCCCATTGCCACCGAACTGCCGGAGAAGGTGAACAGCATTTTGTGGATACGGCGCCACAAAGACACGCTGGCTTTCGGCAATATCACCGGGGCGATGGTGTTCCAAGGCACCTTGCTGCCGGCCATCGGCATCATGCTCACTCCCTGGATTCCGCAGCGCGAGGTTTTCGCCGGCATCGTCATCACTTTGCTCGCCACCTTGTGGATACGCATCATGCTTTCGCGCGGACAACTGCGGGTGTGGCACTTGGCGGTGAATGGCATGCTCTATGTCACTTATTTGGGGATTGCGCTGGCGTAATCCAGGATGCCTGGCTAGGGGCATCGCCAACTCTGTTCTAAAGTACAAGTTTAGCGGGTCGTTAATGCTTAAGTTAATCATTGACGATCCCTTTACTGGAGTTTGTGATGCCCAAAAAACCGCTGACGAGGCCGCTTGAGGTAGATAAGCCCGCGCTGGATGCGCCATCGATCAAGCGTTCGCTGGCCAATCGCTTGATGTACTCCATCGGCAAGGACCCGCTCACCGCAACCGAACGTGACTGGTTCTACAGTTCCGCCGCCGTGGTGCGCGAAGGCTTGATTGAGCGCTGGATGGAAACCATGCGCAGCTATTATCGCGAGGACACCAAGCGCGTTTATTACTTCTCCATGGAATTCTTGATGGGGCGCACGCTGATGAACAGCATGCTCAACATCGGCTGCGATGAGGGCTTTCGCAGTGCGATGCAAGAGATGGGCCTGGAGCTGGAAAAAATTCGCGACATCGAGAGCGATGCGGCGCTGGGCAATGGCGGCTTGGGTCGCTTGGCCGCGTGCTTTTTGGATTCGATGGCGACGCTGGGGATTCCCGGCTATGGCTACGGCATTCGCTACGAATACGGGATGTTCAATCAGCGCATTGAAAACGGCCAGCAGGTCGAGCATCCGGATAACTGGCTGCGTTACGGCAACCCATGGGAATTTCCGCGCTCGGAAGTGCTGTACCAGGTGAAGTTTCACGGCCGCGTGGTGCACTACCACGACGATAATGGCGCGATGCGCTATCGGTGGGAGGATTCGGACGATGTGATGGCGATGGCCTACGATTATCCGATCCCCGGCTATGGCTCGGAAACCGTGAACAATATGCGCTTGTGGGCGGCCAAGGCGACGCGCGATTTCGATCTGGGCTATTTCAACGAAGGCAACTACATCAAGGCGGTCGAGGACAAGAACGAGTCCGAGAACTTGTCCAAAGTACTGTATCCCGACGACACCACCGAGATGGGGCGCGAGCTGCGCCTGAAGCAGCAATACTTTTTCGTGTGCGCATCATTGCAGGATATTTTCTATCGCTATGGCAAGCACCACGAGAATTTCGATGCCTTGCCGAACAAAGTGGCGGTGCAGCTGAACGACACCCATCCTTCCATCGCCATCCCGGAACTGATGCGTGTGTTGGTCGATGTGCACAATTTGGAATGGGACCATTCGTGGGAAATTTGTACCGGCGTGTTTGCCTACACCAACCATACCTTGATGCCGGAAGCGCTCGAGACTTGGCCGGTGCCGTTGTTCGAGCGCGTGTTGCCGCGCCACTTGCAAATTATCTATGAGATCAACCAGCGCTTCCTGCGCGACGTGATGCACCGCTATCCGGGCGACACCGATCTGCTGCGCCGCATGTCCATCATCGACGATGCCGGCGATAAGCGCGTGCGCATGGCGCATCTCGCCATCGTCGGCAGCCATAAGGTGAATGGCGTGGCGGCGATTCATACGCAACTGATGAAGGAAACCATCTTCGCCGATTTTCACCGCCTATGGCCGGACAAGATCGTCAACGTGACGAATGGCATTACGCCGCGGCGCTGGCTGAATCAAGCGAATCCCGGCCTGTCGAAACTGATTTCCAGGCACATTGGCAAAGAGTGGCTGAAGGACTTGGATCAGTTGCAACGCTTGAGCGGCTTAGCCGAAGATGCGGCGTTCCGCGCCGATTTCGCCAAGGTGAAACGCGCCAATAAAGTGCATCTGGCCAATTTGATCGAACAGCGACTGGATATCCAGGTCAACCCGGATTCCTTGTTCGATGTGCAGATCAAGCGCATCCACGAATACAAGCGGCAGCTGTTGAACGTGCTGCATATCATCACGCTGTATAACCGCATTCGCGCCGGTGGCGCGAGCGTGCCGCGCACCGTAATTTTAGGCGGCAAATCCGCGCCCGGTTATGCGATGGCGAAGCGCGTGATCAAGCTCATCAATGACGTGGCGGATATCGTGAATAACGACCCGCTGATCGGCGACCGGCTCAAGGTGGTGTTCATTCCCAACTACGATGTTTCCACGGCGGAAGACATCGTCCCGGCAGCGGATTTGTCGGAACAGATCTCCACGGCGGGAACCGAAGCTTCCGGCACCGGCAACATGAAAATGTCCTTGAATGGGGCGCTCACCATCGGCACCATGGACGGCGCGAATGTCGAGATTCACGATGAAGTCGGCGCGGAGAATATCTTTATATTCGGCATGCGCACCCACGAGGTGGCGCAGTTGGCGGCGGAGGGTTACAACCCCTGGTATTTCTACGATCACAATCCGGAGCTCAAGCAAGCGCTGGACATGATCAACAGCGGCTACTTTTCGCCCGATGACCATGACCGCTTTAAGTCGGTGTTTAATGCGCTCACCTATCACGGCGATCACTACATGCTGCTCGCCGACTATGCTTCTTATATCGATGCGCAGCAGCAGGTGGAGGCTTTGTATCGGGATCAAGAGGCGTGGATGCGCAAGGCGATTTTGAACGTGGCGCACATGGGCAAGTTTTCATCCGATCGGACGATCCGCGAGTACTCGCAGCAGATTTGGAATGCCCGTACCGTGGTGTCGAAGCGCAAGCAGTCGCGTACTTAAGGAGGCTCGGGAATTATTCGATGCCCAGCCGTTCCAGCCGATAGCGCAAGGCGCGGAAGGTAATGCCCAATAATTTCGCGGCAGCGGTTTTGTTGTAGCGGGTTTTTTCCAGCGCTTCCTGGATCGCCTCGCGCTCGATGCGATCCAGATAATCCTGCAACGGCCATTTCGCCCCTGGTTCGCGGCTGCCCTCATCCAGCGCCGCTTCGGGCACGCTGAGATATAAATCATCACGACCGATTTTGCTGCCGCTGCACAGCGCGAGCGCGCGCTCCAGAATATTTTCCAATTCGCGCACATTGCCGGGAAAGCTGTATTCGCTCAAAGCGGCGATCGCCTCCGCGCTTAAGGTCGGTAACGCGGCACCGCTTTGCTTGGCCAGGCGCTCCAGAATCGCTTGCGCAATCAGCGGAATATCCTCGCGCATTTCGCGCAACGGCGGCATTTTAAGCTCGATGACGTTCAGCCGGTAATACAAGTCCTGGCGAAACTTGCCGCTCTCGACCAAGCTCGATAGGGCTTGATGCGTGGCGCTGATGATGCGCACGTCGATCGGCTCTTCCTGCGTCGCGCCCACTTTGCGCACCTTCTTTTCCTGGATGGTGCGCAATAATTTCACTTGCATCGGCAGCGGCAAATCGGCGACTTCGTCCAAAAACAGCGTGCCGCCATTGGCCGCCTGGAAGAAGCCATGGCGGTCCGCATCGGCGCCGGTGAAGGCGCCCTTTTTATAGCCGAAGAACTCGCTCTCCATGAGGTTTTCCGGGATCGCGCCGCAGTTCACCGCGATAAAAGGCTGTTCTTGGCGCGCGCTATGCTCGTGTATCAGTCGCGCCGCGAGCTCTTTGCCGCAACCCGATTCGCCGGTGACATACACCGGCGCTTGGCTACGCGCGAGCTTGCCGATCATGTCGCGCGCCAATTGCAGCGCGGGCGAATTGCCGAGCAAGGTGCGCTGTTGATTTTCCGGCGCGACTTTTTCCGAGACGCTCAGGGCCGATTTGACCAAGGCGCGCAACTGCTCCAAGGACACCGGTTTGGGGATGTAATCGAAGGCGCCGGCTTTGAGCGCGGCGACGGCGTTTTCGGTGCTGCCGTAGGCGGTAATCACGGCTACGGGCAGTTCCGGGCAGTGTTGGCCGATATATTGCACGACCTCGATACCGGTGCCGTCCGACAAGCGCATATCGGTGAGGCAGAGATCGTAATGGTTGGATTTAATCAGCGCGATGGCGTCCGCGACTTTCATCGCGCGCTGCGATTCGAGCCCCATGCGCAATAAGGTGAGTTCCAGCAACTCTAAAATATCGGCTTCGTCGTCAACGATGAGGACTTTGGGCGTGCTCTGGTTTGCTGTTGCAGGCTTCAATGCGTGACTCCTTTGGCGCACAGTCGAAATTGCCCGCCATGCGGGTTGTCGATGTAGTCCAGTGTCGCGTTGTTGGCTTCCGCCAATTGGCGCGCGATATAAAGGCCGAGTCCGGTGCCGGTGCTTTCGGTGGTAAAAAACGGCTCGAATAATTGCGCTTGGTTTGCGCTCGCTACGCCCGGACCGTCATCGATGATATCCAATTGTATTACATTCTCTGCAGGCGCTTGGGTGGCTGTCAGGCGAATACTGCCAGCTTGCTGCTTGCAGTGGCGCGCGGCATTGCGGCACACGTTCCACAACACTTGATGCAAATGGTAGCGGTCGAATTCAATGGCGATGGCGGGATCAACCTCGATCTGAAATAAGTTTGGCGGCAGATGTTCGGTATGGCTGAATTCTTGGTTAAACGACTGCAAATACGCGGCAAGTTGCAGCGTCTCGGATTGGCCGCGATCCTTGCGATTGAGTTGCAAAATATCCTGCACCATACGGTCGAGGCGGAAAGTATTGTCGTTGATGATTTCCAGCAGGCGCTTTTGCGTTGCGTCAAAATCCTCGTCTTCCTGCAGCAATTGTGTCGCATGCCCAATCGAGCTTAAGGGATTGCGAATTTCATGGGCGATGTTAGCCGTGAGGCGTCCCAGGGCGGCGAGTTTTAGTTGTTGCGCTTGTGCTTGCAGCCGGCTCAAATCCTCGAGAAAAATAACCGCGCCGAGTGCGCGTTTAGTGCCGATGGGCGTTATGCGGGCGCGGAACGAGCGGGTGCCGCCCGGCGTGCGCAAGGGGATCAGGCTGATATCGCCGGAATCGCGCCACTCGGCGATGCGCGCAGCGAGACTTGCAGAATAGGCGTCGATGGTGACTTCACCGCGCCGTCCCGTCAGCGGACCCAATAAACGCTCCGCTTGGCCATTGATCTGCCGTACGCGGTTGTCGCCGTCGACCACGATGACGCCGTCTTGCATGTCTTGAATCACCAAGCGATTGACGGTATCAAGATTGGCCAAGTCGACGCGTTGGCGTTGCGCGATGGCTTCGCTCACGCTGAGGCGCTTTGCCAGGTAATACGCAAGCCCGGCGACCGCAAAATAAGTGGTGGATAACAGCGCGGCCTGCAAATAATTGCCGCTCATGCTTGTGGAATAGCTTAAATAGGTTTCTTCGAATAGCACGGCAATGGTGGCGATGGCCGCATGGAACATGGCCAGTCGGCCGCGTGCAATCAGGCTGGATGCGGCCAACGTCACCAAGACCAACAAACCCAGGCCGCTGACCACGCCGCCGCTGCTATACATCAGCACCGTGATCAGAAAAATATCGGCGAATACTTGGCCGGATACTTGTATATCGAAGCGCGGCCATTGGGATTGGATCGTCACAATCAACAGGCCGCCCAGCAGCAGATACAGCACGCTGGCCAAAACAAACATCGGGGGCGCCAGCGCGCCGAGCGGGTTGTGTTCGGCAAATAGGAAATGCGCCAGCAGCAATAAGCTAGCTAAAGCGATGCGATAGAAATTGAAGTAGTGGAGTGAGCGCCAATAGGCGGCGGCCAATTGCGCGCCAGACTGCCCCGGCAATTCCGGCCAACTGGGATTGAGCGCGCTCAATGCCTGCGGGCTAGTGCTGGTGCTGTTTACGGTGTTCGTCGCTGCAGAAGTATTCTCCACGACTGAAGAAGGCCTCGGTTTGCGGCACGTTCACCCCGCATTGGGCGCAGCGCACCATGTTCTCGGCAGCGGGCGGACGTATAGGGCGATCCTGCCGTTGCAGATTGCGGAAATAATTTTTCAGGAGCAGATAAAAAATGAAGATGCCGATCAGCAGAATCAGAAAACGCATCGTGCCTACCCCAGTGCTAAAAGACACCACATCTTAACATGGTGAAATAACGCAAAATAACGGGAAAAACCAAGAATTGGTCGGGGTGAGAGGATTCGAACCTCCGACTCCTGCGTCCCGAACGCAGTACTCTACCAGGCTGAGCTACACCCCGAATTTTTGGGTCATTGGCCTACTGCGCGCCCCGATTTTGAATCTGCGATGCTCGCCGTACGACTAGTACGGCTGCGCTTCTCGATTCAAACTCGCGGCGCTCGCGACGGCCACTGCCCCAAAAAATATTTTCAGTGATTTCTAGTCACCGAGAAAGCCGCTAATTCTAACAGCGTTTGTTTGTAATTAGAATCCGGCAAATGTGAAATTGCGGCGCAGGCGATATCTACTTCGTGTTGCGCCTGTTTTGCGGCATAGGCCAGCGCGCCGGTGGCGTTGATGGTTTCCAATACTTGCGTGAAGTCGGTCAAGCCGCCTTGCTCGATGGCGCTGCGTATCAGTGCCGCTTGTGCCGGCGTGCCCTGTTTCATGGCATATAACAGCGGCAAGGTGGGTTTGCCTTCGGCCAGGTCGTCGCCCAAGTTTTTTCCGGTGTCGGTGTGATTGCCAGAGTAATCCAAAACATCGTCGATCAGTTGAAAGGCGGTGCCGAGGTGCATGCCGTACAGCGCCATGGCTTCTTCATCGCGCGCGCTGGCTTGGCTGATGATGGCGCCGAGCCGGGTCGCCGCCTCAAACAACTTCGCGGTTTTGAAACGAATGACCTGTAGATAGCGTTCCTCATCGATGTCCGGATCGTTGCAGTTCAGCAATTGCAGCACTTCGCCCTCGGCGATGGTGTTGGTGGCGTCGGCCAGCACTTGCATCACACGCATATCGTTCACTCCCACCATCATTTGAAACGCGCGCGAATACAGGAAATCCCCGACCAGCACGCTGGCGGCGTTGCCGAATATGGCGTTGGCGGTTTCGCGCCCACGGCGCAAATTGGATTCATCCACCACGTCGTCGTGCAGCAAGGTGGCGGTATGAATGAATTCGACCACGGCGGCTAATTCGTGGTGATGCGCGCCGCGATAGCCGAAAACGCCGGCGGACAACAGCACCAAGGCCGGGCGCAGGCGTTTTCCGCCGCTGCCGATGATGTATTCCGAAACTTGGCGGATCAGCAGCACATCGGAATGCAGGCGTTCCCGGATCACGGCGTCCACCAGCCGCATGTCGGGTTCGATAACCTCACGAATTTCTTCAATATTCACGGAATTAGACCGAAAAAAGCAAAACGACAATGGTAGAAAGCCACGCCAATTCGGTCAAGAAGAAAAGCCGGATTTAGGGGGAATCCGTAAAGTTTTGACCAAGACAAGGTTTTCCAATATAATGCGCGGTTTTCCGAGTTGAATAACGGAGCGCTAATATGTATGCGGTCGTAAAAACTGGTGGCAAGCAATATCGCGTGACCCCCGGCCTAAAATTTAAAGTAGAACAGATACCGGCAGACATTGGCAGCGAAATCGTCCTGGATCAAGTCTTGATGCTCGCCGATGGCGACAGCGTGACGGTCGGCGCACCTTTGGTGTCCGGCGCCAGCGTAACCGCCAAAGTTTTGTCCCAAGGTCGTGGTAAGAAAGTGACGATTTTCAAAATGCGTCGTCGCAAACATTACCAAAAGCACCAAGGACATCGCCAAAACTATACCGAGCTCGAAATTCAGAGCATCGGCAAGTAAAGGAGACTCTTCATGGCACATAAAAAAGCAGGCGGTAGTTCCCGTAACGGTCGCGATTCACATGCTAAACGCCTCGGCGTGAAGCGTTATGGCGGCCAATTGGTGAATGCCGGTGAAATTATCGTGCGTCAGCGCGGAACCCAGTTCCATGCAGGCGACAATGTGGGCATGGGCAAGGATCACACCTTGTTCGCCAAAATCGAAGGCAAAGTTTGCTTTACGACCAAAGGCCCCATGCAGCGCCATACGGTAATCATCGAGCCGGTATCGGCTTAAACGGTTGCGTATCGCGAAACGAGGCCCTATCGCGAGGTAGGGCCTTTTTGTTTGTATAGCGCAGTTTGAAATTTCCCCCTATGAAATTCCCCTATGAAATTCATTGACGAGGCACTGATTAAAGTTCAAGCCGGCAAAGGCGGGGACGGCTGCGCCTCGTTCCGGCGCGAGAAATTCATTCCCAAAGGGGGGCCGGACGGCGGTGATGGCGGACGCGGCGGCAGTATCTTTGCTATAGCCGATCGCAACATCAACACCTTGATCGATTACCGCTTTCAGCGCACCCACCGCGCACAAAATGGCGAGAATGGCCGCGGTTCGGATCAATATGGCGCATGCGGACAGGATTTGACGCTGCGCATGCCGGTGGGCACCGTGATCAGCGATGCTGAAACCGGCGAAGTCATTGCCGACTTGGCGCAAGATGGCATGCGTATCTTAATTGCCAAGGGCGGACAAAACGGTATCGGCAATCTGCATTTCAAATCCAGCACCAACCGCGCGCCGCGCCAATTCACGCGCGGCGAAGTGGTGGAAGAGCGCGCCCTGCGCCTGGAGCTGAAAGTACTGGCCGATGTCGGCTTGTTGGGCATGCCGAACGCCGGAAAGTCGACTTTCATTCGCTCCGTGTCGGCGGCCAAGCCGAAAGTCGCCGATTACCCCTTTACCACGCTGCACCCCAATCTGGGCGTGGTGCGCGTCGATAATAATCGCAGTTTTGTGATCGCCGACATTCCCGGCTTGATCGAAGGCGCGGCCGAGGGCGCGGGCTTGGGGCATCAATTCTTGCGCCATTTGCAACGCACCCACTTGTTGCTGCATATCATCGATTTGGCGCCATTTGACGAGACGGTCGATCCGGTGCATGAAGCCAAGGCCATCGTGCAAGAGCTGAAGAAATACGACCAATCTTTGTATGAGAAGCCGCGTTGGGTGGTGCTGAATAAGCTCGACATGGTGCCGGAAGACGAGCGCGAAAAACGCGTCAAGGATTTTCTCAAGCGCTACAAATGGAAAGGCCCCTACTTCAGCATTTCCGCGATCAATGGCGAAGGCTGCCCAGCCCTGGTTCATGCCATCATGAACCATCTGGATGAAGCGCGCGCCGCCGCGCAATCAAGTCCCGAGGACGCGGCGGAAAATAAGCCTTAAAATACCCCATCTTTTTTAGGTGCGGCGCAATACAGCATGCAATCCATCCTCAGTAAATCCAAATGCCTGGTGGTGAAAGTCGGCAGCAGCCTCGTTACCAACGAAGGCCAAGGCCTCGACACGGTCGCCATCGCGCATTGGGCCGACCAGATCGCGCGCCTCAAGGCCATGGGTAAGGAGGTGGTCTTGGTCTCCAGCGGCGCGATTGCCGAGGGCTTGCAACGCCTCGGTTGGAAAAAGCGCCCGCATGCGCTGCATGAATTGCAGGCCGCGGCTGCGGTGGGGCAAATGGGCTTGGTGCAGGTGTATGAGACCTGCTTTCGCAAGCACGAGCTAAAAACCGCGCAGATTCTGCTGACCCACGAAGACCTCGCCGATCGCAAGCGTTACCTGAATGCACGCTCCACCCTACGCACCTTGCTGGCGCTGAATGTGATTCCGATCATCAACGAGAACGACACCGTGGTGACCGACGAAATCAAGTTCGGCGACAACGATACGCTGGCTGCCTTGGTCACGAACTTGATCGAAGCCGATGCACTGGTGATTATGACCGACCAAAAAGGCCTGTATTCCGCCGACCCGCGCCAAGACCCAAGCGCGCAGCTGATCCAGGAAGCGCGGGCCGGCGATCCATCCTTGGAAAAAATGGCCGGGGGTGCGGGCAGCGCCATCGGTCGCGGCGGCATGCTGACCAAAATCCTCGCCGCCAAGCGCGCGGGGCGCAGTGGCGCGCATACCCTGATCGCCTGGGGACGCGAGCCGGATGTTTTGGTGCGCTTGGCGCAAGGCGAATTGATCGGCACGCAATTGATCGCGGATGAAGCGAATAAAATCGCCGCACGCAAGAAATGGCTGGCGGATCATTTGCAAGTGCGCGGCAAGTTGGTGCTCGATGCCGGCGCGGTCAAGGCCTTGCAGTCGGATGGCAAGAGCCTGCTGCCGATTGGCGTGCAAGAAGTGTCGGGCGAGTTCGAGCGCGGCGAGGTGGTGACTTGCGTTGACGCGAGCGGCACAGAGATCGCGCGCGGCCTGGTGAATTACAGCGCGCAAGAAACGCGCAAGATCATGCGCAAACCTTCTGCAGAAATCGAAGCCTTGCTGGGTTATGTCGACGAGCCGGAGTTGCTGCATCGCGATAGCTTGGTGTTGCTGTAAGCTGCGCGCCAGCCACGGCGCGCGCCCGATACGATTAATTCAAATTCGCCAAACGCTTCTTCGCGCTTTCCGCCGCAGGGCTCAAGGGATACTTGGCGATAATTTCCGACAAAGTCCTTTTCGCCTCTTCCTTTTCCCCTAATTCAAGATGGCTGCTCGCGATATTCAGCATGCCATCCGGAACTTTCGGACTATTCGCATAAGCGCTGAGCAATTTTTGCTGCTGCGCGATGGCGGTCTTGTAGTCCTTGAGCGCAGAGTAAGAGTTGCCGATCCAGTACTGCGCATTCGCGGCCAGCGGGCTGGTGGGATAAGCTTTCTGAAAATTCAGGAAGCCGGCGATCGCGGCCGGATAGTTGCCGATTTTAAACAGGTTGAAAGCGGTCTCATAAGCGCGATTTTCGGCGCCTGGATCGGTTGCAGCACTGGCGGTCTGGCCGCCAGGCGCAGGTGGCGCAACGACCCCGGAAGACGCGCCTGTGCCCGAAGGCGTGACAGTCGGCGGCGTACTGGCGCCAGGCGCTTCCACCCGCTCCAATTTGCGCAAACGATTATCGAGATCCACATATAAATCTTTTTGGCGCTTTTGCGTGGTTTCGATTTGGTTGGTGTTGACCTCGATTTGGCCGCGCAGCTTGGCGATCTCGGTCTTCAACGCTTCCACGCTTTGCAGCAGATCCACCAAGCCTTGAGAGCGCAGCGTCGTGTCCAGCTTGTTCAGGCGCTCGTCTTGTTGCGTGAGTTTTTGTTGCAGTTGCTGGGTTTCTTGCTGCAACACGGTAATTTTCTTTTGCGCCTCATCATCGGAAAATAAACCCGCCGTGGCCAGCGGGCTCACGGCGAGTAAGAGCGCGATAGGCCACGCACGGTTCATCTTCATTCACCCTGATACAGGAAATCAGTGCGGCGATTTTGCGACCAGCAGGATTCCTCGTGACAATCAGCGCGCGGCTTTTCTTCACCGAGGCTGACCGCTTCCATCTGCGCATCTTTCACGCCCAGCAAGGACAGGATTTTGCGTACGCCATCGGCGCGCTTTTGACCTAAGGCCAGATTGTATTCGCGGCTGCCGCGCTCATCGGCATTGCCTTGCAAGAAAACCTTGGCGCTGGGATTGCTCGCGAGATATTTGCCATGCGCTTCCACCAGCGCTTTGTATTCCGGCTTGACATCGAAACTATCATAGTCATAGAACACGCTGCGTTGCGAAAGAATATTGTTCGGATCCTTGAGCGGGTTGACCGAGGACTCCGCCGGCGGCAGCAAAGGCTTGGTATCCGCGCCGGGTGTTGTTGCTTGCTTTTGCGCGGTGCGATCTTCGACCTGCGCGCCAGCTTGGGTCTTGGTGGGTTCGTTGGCGCAAGCACCCAGTAAGACGGTAATCAATAAATAAAGCGGAATGCGTTTCATGTAATAACTCCTTTCAAAGTTTTGTTTTTAACCGACAAGTAAAAATCTAAGGTTTCGCTTTTAGTAAAGGGCCCCAAGCTGGCTCGCGTACATCGCTTGCTTGAGCGGAGAGCTTTTGTTTGACCCGGCCATCGCTGGAAACTGCCGCGAGTACGCCACGCCCGAGTCTTTCCGTGGCATACAAAATCATTTTGCCGTTGGGCGCCCAGGATGGCGACTCATCCAAGCCGTTATCGGTGAGCACCTGTACCTGGCCGGTGACAAAATCTTGCACCGCAACGCGGAATTTTCCGCCTTCGCGCTGGATAAATACGAAGCTCTTGCCATCCGGGCTGTAGCGCGGCGTTACGTTATAGCTGCCTTCGAACGTGAGCCGGACCGCTTCGCCGCCGTAAGAGGGCATGCGATAAATTTGCGGGCTGCCGCCACGGTCGGAAGTGAACAGCAGATATTTTCCATCCGGCGACCAATTGGGTTCGGTGTCGATGTTGGACGTGTTGGTGAGGCGCTTGAGGCCGGTACCGTCGGCATTCATGGTGTAAATTTGCGCAAAGCCCTCGCGGGAGAGCACCACGGCAAGTTGGCGGCCATCCGGCGACCAGGCGGGTGCGCTGTTATTGCCTTTGAAATTCGCGACGGCTTGGCGCTTCCCGGTGGCCAGGGTTTGCACGTAGACGATGGGTTTCTTTTGATCGAAGGCGACATAGGCCAGCTTGGTGCCGTCCGGCGACCAAGCGGGCGAGATGATGGGCTCGCGCGAGGTGAATACGGTTTGCGCGTTAAAGCCATCGGAGTCGGCAACTTGCAGTTCATGCGTGTTGCCGCGCTTGGTGATGTAGGCAATGCGCGAAGCGAAAGCGCCGGGGCTGCCGGTGAGCTTCTCGAAAATGATATCGGCGATTTGATGCGCGGTGAGGCGCAATTGCGCTTTGCTGGTGGGTAAGCTGTAGCCCGCCAATTGCACTGCTTGCGCGACATCTTGGCGCACCGTATCGATCAGGCGAAATTGCACGTCGATGCGGCCGCCGGGTTGCGCAACCACATTGGCCATGGCCAGGGCGGTGGCGCCTTTCGCTTTCCAGTCGCCGACACGGACATCGGCCGGAATGCGCGGCGGCGTCATGCCGCTGGTGTCGATCAGCTTAAATAAGCCGCTGCGCGCGAGATCGTCCATCACGATTTTGCTGAGCTTGTCCGGGTAAGCCTCTTCTCCTGCAAAGGGCGCGATGGCGACGGGTATTTGCAATGAGGCGCCGCCGGTGATTTCAATGGTGAGTGCGGCCTGCGCGTTCCATGCAGCGACGCTCAGCAGCAGGGCGAGTACAACGCTGAAAAATGTTAAACGTGTCGATGCCATGGCTTTACTCATTCGGCTTGAAGTTCAGGTGCAGATCTCGGAAATAAGCAAAAATCTCCGGTTGCGTCGGTACCGGCAGTGGATCGGATTGCAAAATCGCATTTTCCACCGCTTTATCGCAAGCCGGTATGCCGCTGCTCTTGCGCAACACCGGATTACCGAGAATTTGGCCGGTGGGCAATACCGCGATATCGAATATCAAGAGCGGATTACCATCGCCGCATAGCGCGCGATTCAGGCGTTGCCGAATTTTACCTCGAATACGTTCCGAATAATCATTGACGACAGACTGTTGCGCCGCGTTTTGCCTGGCCTGCGTCAGTTGCGCCAATGCAGCCTGGGCTTGCTGCTGGCGGATGATTTCTTCTTGGCGTAATTGTTCTTGTTTCAATTGTTGTTGTTTGAGCGGATCTGGTTTTGTGGGCTTTGCCGGCTCCGGCTTTGGCTTTTCTGCCTTGTGTTTCTTATCCTTGAGCGCAATGTCGGCTTTGGGCATTGGAGCGGGTGGCGCGGGTTTCGGTTCAATTTTTTTTACCGGCGCAGGCTCGGGTTTCGGTGCTGATTCTGGCTTGGGCGGCGGCGCAAGCGTTGGTGGCCGCTGCGTCGGTAAATTGGCCCACAAGTCCACCACCATGCCTGGCGGCTCGTTAGCGCGCCAATTAATACTGAAAATCAGAAAAGCAAAAAATCCGATATGCACCAAGAGTGCGAGCACGCCGGCGGAGAATTGGTGCGGTTGCGGCGCTTGTGCGATCAATTCGCATTCGGCTTGGCCAGCAAGCCTACCTTTTTCACTTGGTTCTTACTTAAAATATCCATGACATCGAGTACCGCTTCGTAGCGCACGCTTTTATCGGCGGCAATCACCACCGCCTGCTCCGGATTGCGCGCTTGTTTCTGTTTAATTGCCTCGATTAAGTCTGCACGATTCAAGGCAATCTCAGACGAAGAGCGTTCGCGGTCGCGCAAAAACAACTTTTTGTCGGCGTGCAGAATCACTTCCAAGGGCGCGATGGGTTGCTTCAATTGCTGACCGACGGTGGGCAGTTCGATCTGCCCCGGATTGATCAGCGGCGCCGCCACCATGAACACGATGAGCAACACCAGCATCACGTCGATGAAGGGCACGACATTGATTTGGTTCATCAGGCGGCGTTGGCGCGGCATGCGCTGTTACCGTCCCTGGCGCTGCAAGATATTCGAAAACTCTTCCATGAAGCTTTCGTAGCGCGTGGCCAGGCGATCGATGTCATGGGTAAAACGATTGTAGGCAATCACCGCGGGAATCGCCGCGAACAAGCCCATGGCGGTGGCGATCAGGGCCTCGGCGATGCCCGGCGCGACGTGCGCCAGCGTGGCCTGCCCGACATTCGCCAGGCCGCGAAACGAGTTCATGATGCCCCACACCGTGCCGAACAAGCCGATATAGGGGCTCACCGAGCCGACGGTGGCAAGAAAGGCCAATTTGCTTTCCAAGTTATCGACCTCGCGCTGATAAGCGGCGCGCATGGCGCGGCGCGTGCCGTCCATGACGCTGCTGATATCCAGGCTAGACTGTCTTTTGAGTTTGGTGAATTCGCGAAAACCCGCCTCGAAGATTTTTTCCATGCCGGCTGCATTGGCGTGACCGGAGGTGAGGCGCTGGAACAGTTGATTGAGGTCCACGCCGCTCCAAAATTCGGTTTCGAAGGCATCGGCCTGCTTGATCGCGCTGCGCAAATCAAACAGTTTTTGAAAAATGAACCACCACGACATGAAGGAGGCGAGCAGCAGCAGGAGCAAGACCAGTTGCACGATGAGGCTGGCGCCGCTCACCATGCTGAGGAACGAAAAGTCAGGAGTCGTTTCGATTTTCATGTGCTGGATGCACTTTCGAGTTGTTGTCGTATAAAGGCCGGTATGCGCACCGGTTTAAAGCCAGCTTGGTTGTCCACGCAAACGATCCGCACCCGGGCTTCCACCAAGCGTAGATCGCGCTCCACGGTTTGAAACACATCGATGGTGCAGCTCCCCAAATTTTCCATGCGTACCGTGACATTGAGCGCATCATTGAAGCGCGCGGGTTGCAAGTATTCTATCGCCACCGAGCGCACCACAAAGATGACATTATGGTCACGCAGAAGTTCCGGTTGCTCGAAACCGGCGGCGCGCAGCCATTCGGTGCGCGCGCGCTCCAAAAATTTCAGGTAGTTGGCGTAGTACACCACGCCGCCGGCATCCGTATCTTCGTAATAAACGCGCACCGTCAGCGAAAAGGGTTTGGCTGACGACAAATTTTGCGTCATGCCTTGCCGTCCCACAGCTCGCGCGTGCCCCCCGTGGCCGGCGCGCTCAGACCGAAGTGCTCGTAGGCTAGCGGCGTGGCGATGCGTCCGCGCGGGGTGCGCATCAAATAGCCCTGCTGGATCAGGAACGGCTCCAGCACGTCTTCGATGGTGTCGCGCTCTTCGCCGATGGCGGCGGCGATATTGTCCAGGCCGACCGGGCCGCCGCCGAATTTATGCAGCACCGCCTCGATCAGTTTGCGATCCATCATGTCCAGGCCGGCATGGTCGACATCCAGCATAATCAATGCGGCATCGGCAATATCCGGCGTGACGTGGCCGCTGGCCTTGACCTCGGCGAAGTCGCGCACGCGGCGCAGCAGGCGGTTGGCGATGCGCGGGGTGCCGCGCGAGCGGCGCGCAATCTCGAAGGCGCCTGCATCGGTGATCTGCACGTTCAGCAGGCCGGATGAGCGCGACACGATTTGCTGCAACTCCTCGGAGGAATAAAATTCCAGCCGCGCCACGATGCCGAAACGATCGCGCAGCGGATTGGTGAGCATGCCGGCGCGGGTGGTGGCGCCGATCAGCGTAAACGGCGGCAGGTCGAGTTTCACCGAGCGCGCCGACGGGCCCTCGCCGATCATGATATCGATCTGGTAATCTTCCAGCGCGGGGTAGAGGATTTCCTCCACCACCGGCGACAGGCGGTGAATTTCGTCGATGAACAACACATCGTTCGGTTCCAGATTGGTCAGCAAGGCCGCCAGATCGCCGGCGCGCTCCAGCACCGGGCCGGATGTCTGGCGCAGGTTCACCCCCATCTCGCGCGAGATGATGTGCGCCAAGGTGGTCTTGCCCAAGCCCGGCGGGCCGAACAGCAGCACATGATCCAGCGCCTCCTTGCGCATGCGCGCCGCCTCGATAAAAATCTGCAACTGCTCGCGCGCCTTGTGCTGGCCGACGTATTCGTCCAGCAGCTTGGGGCGCAGCGCGCGCTCCAATGCTTCCTCTTGCTTGGATTCTGGGGCGGCAGCGATTAGGCGGTCAGTTTCAATCATTTGGGTTTAGGCGTCAGGCGTCGGGCGTCAGGCGACAGATTGTCGCGTTAGGGATTGTTGTAAGCCGTTTAGCATACGGCCTACCTCGTTAGTTTGTACAAGTAATTGATCCAGGGCGGGCTGATCCAGAAACCGTAAACGGTGGCCAATTTGAATTTGCGTCTCCAATTCCAGAAGCGAACCATACGAAATGGATAGATAATTAATATAGGCTTTGGTGGCCTTGCGACCATAACCCTCAGCGATGTTCGAGGGGATGGAAACGGCGGCACGGCGCATTTGCGAAACTAGGCCAAACTGCTCTTCTTTGGGAAAAGTCCGTGTTAAATGGTAAATGTCTTCAACCAAGTTCATGGCTTTTTGCCAGACGCCCAAATCGGAGTATTGAACAACTTTGGTCATACGTTTTTCCTGACGCCCGAAGCCTGACGCCTGTCGCCTAGCCTTTAGATAGGAGTTTCAAAGCCTGCCGGATACCGTCGGATACGGACAAATCCGCTGGCAATTGTTTGACGGCCCACAGTGCTTCCTTGTCATTATACCCAAGCGCGTTGAGCGCATTCAGGATGTCCGATTCTCCCGAAGGTTGCGCGCCTGCTGTGGTGACGGTGGCGGTCGCCGCGGAAAACTTGTCGCGCAATTCCAGCAGCAAGCGCTCCGCGGTTTTTTTGCCGATGCCGGGGACTTTGGTGATGCGCCCGGTTTCCTGGGCGGCGATGGCGTTGGCCAGATCAGTGACGCTCATGCCGGACAGCACCGAGAGCGCGGTTTTGGCGCCGATGCCGCTGACTTTGAGTAATTGCCGAAACGCTTGACGTTCGGCTTCGGTGCCGAAGCCATACAGTAAATGCGCATCTTCGCGGATGGCGAGATGGGTATACAGCGTAATGCGCTCGCCGCACGCCGGTAAATTGTAGAAAGTACTCATTGGCACGTCGATTTCATAGCCCACGCCGCCCACATCCACCATCACTTGCGGCGGATGTTTTTCGATCAGCGTGCCGGTGATGCGCCCGATCATCGCGCGCCTCCCACCAAACGCCCGCCGCGCACGCGGAAGCCGGCGGTGGCGAGCGCCCCCAGCCCCATGCCGCCGTGCGCATGGCAGATGGCGCAAGCCAGCGCGTCGGCGGCGTCGGGTGAAGGGGCGGCGGGAAGTTGCAACAGGCGTTTGACCATTTCTTGCACTTGCTCCTTGGCGGCGTGGCCATTGCCCACCACCGCTTGTTTGACTTGCAGGGCGGTGTATTCCGCCACCGGCAAATTGGCGGCGACGGCGGCGCAAATCGCTGCGCCGCGCGCTTGGCCGAGCAGCAAAGTGGACTTCGGGTTGACGTTGACGAACACTTGTTCCACCGCCACTTGCTGCGGTTGATGCTGTTGGATGATTTCGGTGAGGCTGTTGAGGATGGTCTTCAGGCGCTCCGGCAGTGAAGCATCCGGCGTCTTGATGCAGCCGCTGGTGACATAACGCAGCTGCTTACCGCTTTGGTCCAGAATGCCAAAGCCGGTAATGCGTAAACCAGGATCGATGCCCAGTATGCGAGTGGGAATGTGAATGTAGGAGATCCTTTTATTCGTCGAACACGGCCGAAGTGTAGACGTTCTGCACATCGTCCAGATTTTCCAAGGCATCGAGCAACTTCTGCATCTTGAGCGCGTCGTCGCCCGTGAGTTCGGTTTCCATCGCCGGCTTGTAGGTGACTTCGCCCAGCTCGGCCTTGAGCCCGGCTTTTTCCAGCGCGGCTTGCACGGAGCCGAAATCATAGGGGGCGGTAATGACTTCGATGCTGCCGTCTTCGTTGGTCACGACATCTTCCGCGCCGGCCTCGATCGCCGCTTCCATCACTTTATCTTCGGAGGTGCCCGGCGCGTACAGCAGTTGGCCGCAGTGCTTGAACAAATACGCCACGCAGCCGTCGGTGCCCATATTGCCGCCGTACTTGGCGAAGGCGTGGCGCACATCCGCCACCGTGCGTACTTTATTGTCGGTCAGGCAGTCCACCATGACGGTCGCCCCGCCCAGGCCGTAGCCTTCGTAGCGCGCCTCTTCGTAGGTCACACCTTCCAATTCGCCGGTGCCGCGCTTGATGGCGCGCTCGATGTTGTCGCCCGGCATGTTCTCGGCCTTGGCCTTCTCGACGGCGAGGCGTAGCCGCGGATTGTCGCCGAGGACGCCGCCGCCCATGCGCGCGGCAACGGTGATTTCTTTGATGAGGCGGGTGAAAATCTTACCGCGCTTGGCGTCTTGGCGCCCTTTGCGGTGCTGAATATTTGCCCATTTGGAATGGCCGGCCATGTTAAAACTTCCGTGAAAAAACTAGCAAATGGTACCATTTGGCCAGTCTTTAATAAACCTGAAAAACCTTTTTGCCACAGAGAGCACAGAGAGTACTGAGACCACAGAGAAAAACCGAACCGAAAGAGCATGTGAAGCCGGAAGCCAGGTCGTTGGCGCAAGCGAAACCACAAACCCCTCTGTGTACTCCGTGATCTCTGTGGCGTGCATTTGCAGTTTTGACAAGATTAAAGGAAAAACCATGTCCGAACCCATGCGCATCGCCAAATCCGATCAAGACGTTTATTTATTGCCCAAGATGGCGAACCGCCACGGCGTAATTACCGGCGCCACCGGCACCGGCAAGACCGTCACATTGCAGGTGTTGGCGGAAAATTTCAGCCGCCAAGGCGTGCCGGTCTTCATGTCGGATGTGAAGGGCGACCTATCCGGCATTAGCCAGCCCGGCAAAATGAACCCCAAGATTGAAGAGCGGCTGGCCAAGATGGGCGTGCAGGACCATGTGTTCGCCAGCTGCCCAGTGACGTTTTGGGACGTATTCGGCGAGCTTGGGCATCCGGTGCGCAGCACCGTGTCGGAGATGGGGCCGCTGTTGATGGCGCGCATGCTCAACTTGAACGAGACGCAAGAGGGCGTGCTCAACCTGGTATTCAAAATCGCCGACGATAGCGGCTTGCTGCTGCTGGACTTGAAAGACCTGCGCGCCATGCTGCAAAACGTCGGTGAAAACGCAAAACAGTTCACCACCGAATACGGCAACATTTCGGCCGCCTCTATCGGCGCGATCCAGCGCGGCCTCCTGCAGATTGAAACGCAGAACGGCGATCGCTTTTTCGGCGAGCCGGCGCTCAATCTGGAAGACTTCATCCAAACCGATGCCCAGGGGCATGGGGTGGTGAATATTCTCGCCGCGGACAAGCTGATGCAATCGCCCAAGGCTTATTCCACGTTTCTGCTGTGGCTGTTGTCGGAATTATTTGAGCAGTTGCCGGAAGTGGGCGACCCGGAAAAACCCAAGCTGGTATTCTTTTTCGATGAGGCGCATCTGCTATTCACCGATGCGCCGGACGTGTTGCTGGAGAAGATCGAGCAAGTCGTGCGCCTGGTGCGCTCCAAAGGCGTGGGCGTGTATTTCGTGACGCAAAATCCGCTCGATATTCCGGACCGCGTGCTGGGCCAGCTCGGCAATCGCGTGCAGCACGCGCTGCGCGCCTTTACCCCGCGCGATCAAAAGGCGGTCAAGGCCGCTGCCACCACCATGCGCGAGAATCCTAAATTCAATGCGGAGCAGGCTATTACCGAATTGGGGGTGGGCGAGGCGCTGGTTTCCATGCTGGACGAGAAGGGCCGCCCCAGCATCACCGAGCGCGCATTGATCATGCCGCCGCAGGGCCAGATCGGGCCGATCGACGCGGCGACGCGCCGTCAAATCATCCAAAGTTCGCTGCTTGCCGGCGTCTACGAGAAGGTCGTGGATCGCGAATCCGCTTATGAGATTCTTAAAGCCCGCGCGCTGCAGCGCACCGCAGCCGAGGCCGAAGCCAAGCAAGCCACTGCGCAGGAAGGCGGCGGTTGGGGCGATGTGCTCGGCGGCATTTTTGGCGGCGGCAACGGCCGGCGCCAAAGCGTGGGCGAGGCTGTGGCGAAAAGCGCTGCGCGCGCCATCGGCAGCGAAGTGGGTCGGCAGATCATTCGCGGCGTATTGGGGTCGATCCTGGGTGGCGGCAAGCGCCGCTAACAGCCTACATAACACTGGTCTTTCATCAGTATTGAACACCGGCATCTGTATTTAACACCGGCCCTAACAAGCTAAAACCGGCCTTGCATTGGCCGGGCACACATCTTGCCTATGTCTTTCAGCAAGACCGTCTAGACATTCCG
This sequence comes from Pseudomonadota bacterium, assembly GCA_021812385.1. Taxonomy (GTDB): domain Bacteria; phylum Pseudomonadota; class Gammaproteobacteria; order Burkholderiales; family Thiobacteraceae; genus RBG-16-58-11. The sequence goes on from JAKANO010000011.1 coordinate 92,929, forward strand.
TTCTTGAGGTTGAAGCCTTATCTTAAGAGTTGGACATGCTTGAATTTCTTAGTAATTTAGTCAAAAAAAATGACCACCCCCTAGCCCGAGAATCGGGTCTTACGCAAATTATCGAGGAGCTCCCTGCCGATAATCCGGCAATGGCGCTGGAAGAACTCACACACTGGTTGCTCGCCTTATCCAAAGCGGACGGCATCGGCCTGAAAGAGCGCGTGAAGCGCTTGGCGCGCATCGACCAATCCGCGCAGAAATATGAGCGCGCCTTGCGCCGCCAATATACGGACACGTCGCGCATGCACAAGGCGATCGAAGAGCGCATTTGGAATGCGAGCTATGATTTCCTCGAAACAACCATCAATGCGCACCTGCGCTGCCTCGAAAATCTGCCGCAAAAGAGCGAGCACAACGATCAGGATTTGGCGATCGTCGTCATGCGCGTCATGCGCCGGCTGGATCTCCAGGCGCATTGGTTGCATTTGCGTTACCGGCCGATTTCCTCCGTGCTGTGGGAACGGATTTTTGCCGTGATCAAATTCGCCGAGGAGCGCGCGCTGCTGCATATCCCGGTCACGCTCAACAGCACGGCGAATGTGCAAACAACGGCTGCGCAGGAAATGTTGAAATTATTGATGATGTCCGTGTCCGCGCCGGAACATCTGACCAAGACGCAAATCGATTTGGCGCACTTGCTGACGCAAAATTTGGCCCGGACTTTTTCCTGGGAGCAGATCCCCAATGGCAGCACGATTTTCCATGTGGATTTTTCCCGGCCTAAAACCCCCGTGCGCTTGACCAAGGTGTCCGAGCATCACTTTATGTCGCGCTGTTTCGGCTCTGGCGCAGCCGTCCGCGCCTTGGTCGTCGGCCTAAAACAACTGGAGCACGGCGGTGTTCCCAGCGACCTCGGCGTGATCGACTTTTCGAACTACAAGCGTGAGGACTTGCTGGAAGTCGTCGCGCACTTATCCCATAGCTGGTGCAAGATGGACGCGCTGCACGAGCACCAGCATTTCGACAAGCGCCATGCCGAGCGCAAACAAGTGTTCTACCGGATTAGCGTGGTGCACAGCTTCAATTTCCTGTGCGCTGAACTGAGCGCATCAGCCGTGCCGAGTGCGCCCCCGGCCATCAAGGCGCTCGACGCCCAGCAGGAAAACATCGCTTACCAAGAGCAAGTGGATATGAAGATCTACGGCTTCGTCACCGATAGGACGCGCGACAAGGTGCAGCATCTGCAAACCATGCAGGCCTTGATCCCGTCCACGGCGCTCGCCATCAACGATGACGGCGACGAAACGGAAAGCTGGGTGGTCGAGAATATCAGCCGCATGGGTTATGGCGTCACCATCGCCGGCCTGAAAGAAGATTGGGTGCGCAGCCAAACCATCATCGGCATTCAACCCGATGGCGGGCCGTGGCAAATCGGCATTATTCGCCGTGTCGCGAGCGAGTCGATAGAACATACGCAGGTCGGTATCCAGATCTTATCTAATCTTGCCCGCGCCGCCATGCTGCGTCCGGCCGATAGTGAAATGAGCGTATGGGAAACCGCTGCCGATACCCAGACCTATCATCACACGCCGGGCATTTTGATGCGCAAAGAGTCGCCCTACCAGAATGAAGATTCGCTCTTGTTGGCATCCGCCAGCTATCAGCTGCATCGCATTTACGCGATGCTTGTCGGGGAGGAAATGCGCACGATCCGCTTGCTCGACCGGATCAATCTGTATCAAGGCGTCGATCAGGTCATCTTCGCTGAAGTTAAAGCAAAAAAATAAGGGCAACTTCAGTTGCTCACGCAGCCACTGTGCTAAGTTTGATAGCCACGCCATGCGCCAGGAAGTCGCGATGCACCCAGCACACGAAAAATTACTGACCACCTTGCTGTCTCAGCCCACGGCGCCGTTCCGCGAGAGCCACGTCATCAAGTGGGCGATGGAGTTGCTGCATCAGCATGCCGTCCCGTATTTCGTCGACCCCATCGGCAATATCGTGGTCGGCGCAAGCTCGAAAACCGATTATCAGCGCTTGCTGCGCGCGCCAAGCCCCGAGCCGGTGCGCGTATTCATTGCGCACATGGATCATCCGGGCTTTCATGGCGTGCGCTGGTTAGCGCCCCACGTGCTGCGCATTCGCTGGCATGGCGGCTCGCCCACCAAGCTGCTGAGCGGCGCGCGGGTTTGGCTGTCCACGCCGGACGGTTGGGCGGGCGAGGGCGTGTTGCGCAAGGCCACGCTGCATCCCAAGGGCTATGCGATCGGCACGGCCGAGGTGCATGTGCCAGCGGCGCAAATCGCTGCCATGCGGCCCGGGGCCAAGAGCCTTTTCGGCGGTTTCAAATTCCGCAAGCCGGTGTGGAAAAGCGGCGCGAAACTCTATACCAAAGCCGCGGACGATTTAATCGGGGTGTTCTGCATTGTCGCCACCGCGCTGGAAGTCTTTGGCAAGCGCGGCCGGAAAAAGCGCCCGCCCTTTATCGGTCTGCTGACGCGCGCCGAGGAAGTGGGCTTGGTCGGCGCGGTCGGCCATTTCGAGTTGGGTTGGCTGCAAGCGGCGCAAAGGCCGATCGTCTGCGTCAGCCTGGAAGCATCGCGCACCCTGCCCGGCGCGCTTGTCGGCAAAGGGCCGATCGTGCGCTTGGGTGATCGGCGCACGCCGTTTGATGCCGGTTATTCGCAAGTGCTCACCGAGCTCGCCGAGCAAGTGCTGCCCCAGCGACATCAACGCCGCATCATGGACGGCGGCAGCTGCGAGGGATCTGCGGCGACGGCGTATGGCTTTCCCACCATCGCCCTGGCCGTGCCGCTGGGCAATTACCACAATCAAGGCTTGGAAGGCGGAGCGGATTGTCGCGGCCATCTCGGGCCGGCGCCCGAGTTCGTGCATATGGATGACGTGGAAGGGCAGCGCCAATTGTGCCTCGCGCTGATGCAAGAAAAACTGCCGTGGCGCAATCCGTGGCAAAAGGTGCAGGCGCGCTTGCAAAAGAATTTTTCCGACTATCAGAAACAGTTGTAGCCGAGTATGGGTACCAATTCTTTAAGTTGACGCGCTGGCAAAAAACCGCCTCAGTCCATAAAATGCTGAGGCATAAAATAATAAAAGGGGGAGGATTACTATGAATGCAACGGCAGTGAAACGTTCCAGCATCGCGCTCTTGGTGTGGTTGGGGGTTGCATTGGGCGCGGGCTACTTTTTGCGCGATGGCATTACGCGCACCTTTGGCCCGGATACCTGGTGGATGGTTGCGGGGTGGCTTGGCTTGATTATTGGGTTAATACATTTCCTGGCGATTTTGATCTTGGCGCGCCAGCCAGGTGACGCTCATTAAGTTCAGAGGCGCGTAGGGCGCAATCGTTGTTGCGCCCTTGCGGCTTGTTTTTTACTCCATTTCCCGCCCATACCCCACCCAGCCCGCCAACAAGCGCACGCCGCTATAGGAGAGCCATTGCAGGGCGCGCTGAATCCATAACCCATTGCGCATGTGATCGGCGGTAATTTGGCGCGCATCGTTGACGATGGCGGCGTTAAGGCTTGCCTGCAGCGTGGCAGCGAAGCCTTGGTCATACACCACGATATTCGCTTCGCGTGAAAGAAATAAGCTGGTGGGGTCGATGTTGGAGGAACCGACCGTCGCCCAGCGGCCATCGATCACCGCGACCTTGGCATGCAGAATACCCGGCTGGTATTCAAAAATCTCGATGCCGGCGGCGAGCAGTTGCTTATACAGCGCGCGGCTGGCGTATTGCACCAAACGAAATTCCGCCCGCCCTTGCAGCAGCAGTTTTATGTTGACGCCACGCGCCGCGGCGAGGCGCAACGCTCTGCGAAAACGCCGCCCGGGCAAGAAATAGGGATTGGCCAGTACGATTTCTGTTCGTGCTTTGCCGATGGCGCGCAAGTAAGCGTGCTCGATGTCGCGCCGGTGACGCAGGCTGGAACGCAGCACAAAGGCGGCGCGCATTGCGCCCGCGAATGCAGGCTCGGGCAATGCCTTGGGATGCGTTTCGCGCGGCAGCCGCAGTTGCGCCCAGGTCAAGCGCGCATGCAGGCTTTGCATTTCGTGCAGGATAGGCCTGACCAGGGGGCCTTCTACGCGCACGGCGTAATCGAATTGCGGCGCTGTGTCGGGGATGCGCTGATCGTCCACGATATTGATGCCGCCGACAAAGGCAAGGCTGTGATCAACCACTGCAAGCTTGCGATGCAGGCGCCGCAGATGTTGGCGCGGAAAGCGCCACGGTGAAATGTGCGGGCGATACACCAGCGCCGCTACGCCTGCCTTGCGCAGCGCTTCCAGTGCCGCAAGCGGATAATCTTGCGCGCCGAAGCCGTCGACCAGCAAATGTGTTGCGACGCCGCGCTGCGCTGCGCGCGTCAAGGCCGCGCCAATGCGCTGCCCCGCGCTATCGTCGGCAAAAATGTAAGTCTCCAAATAGACGTGGTGTTGCGCTGCATCGATGGCCGCTTCCAGCGCTGGAAAATAGTCGGCGCCGTTTTGTAACAGGGTGAGTTGATTGCCGCCGAGGAATTTAATCATGCTGGGCTAATCAAGGATGAGGAATGCCTTAATCAAGCACGGCACATGGTCGCCGACAGCGCCGCGTGATCGGAGATGCGCGACCAGGGGCGGCCGTGATGCACATGCGCTGTCTTCACTTTCAGGCCGCGAAAATAAATACGATCCAGGCGCAGCATGGGCATGGCGGAAGGATAGCTCTTGGCCGATGCGCCATGCAGTTGCTCGAACACTTCATGCACGTGCAGCGACCGCGCCAGGAAGTCGCCGGCCTTGATGCGCCAATCGTTGAAGTCGCCGGCGATGATCAGTGGTGCGTGCGGCGGCACCACTTGTTGGATGCGGTCGCGAATGGCCTGCAATTGCTTCATGCGCCCGCGCCCCCCCAGGCCGAGATGCACATTTACGCAGTGCAGTTTGTCGTGCCAGCCCGGAACCTCAACTTCGCAGTGCAGCAGGCCGCGGCTCTCTAATGTATGCGCCGAAATATTGATGTTTTCCCAAGCGACGATGGGGTAGCGCGATAACACGGCATTGCCGTGGTGCCCCTCGGGGTAAACGGCATTTTTGCCATACGCAAAATCCTGCCACAACTCATCGGCGAGAAATTCGTATTGCGGCGTTACCGGCCAATCTTCATGGCGTTCAGCATGGCCTAAATGCTCACCCTGCACTTCTTGCAGGAACACCAAATCCGGGCGCATCTGGTGCAGCTGGTCTTTCAGCGCGTGCAGCACCATGCGCTGATTGAACTGCGAGAAGCCCTTGTGGATGTTGTAGGTTGCAATATGCAGAGTGTCAGACATACTTGAAAGTATAGCGCGTTCCATCGCGTTTATTGCTGCCCCGAGTCCTTGTTCGCCGCCCATTGCGGCAATTGCAGAATCGCCGCCGCATTGCTGGGGGAGAAGCAGCGTTGCGCCGCTTCTTGGTAAGGATGCCAGGCATAGCGCAAGTGCTCCCGCTCAGCCAACTTTATCGGCAAGGGCGCGGGCAGCTGAAGGCGCCACACATGCTCGGTATTGGTATGCACGCCCGGTGCGTAGCGATGGCGCCATTCCGGGTAAATTTCGTAGGTATTTTGTTGTTGGCAGTCGCTGAGTTCGAATTGCCCGGCGGCCAGGCCGGTTTCTTCCGCGACTTCGCGCAGCGCGGTTTCGCGCAGGGTTTCGCCGGGATTTTGACTGCCGGTGACGGACTGCCAATAGCCCGGATGGTCGGCGCGCTCCAGCAGCAGCACCTGCAAGTCCGGCGTGTAGATCACCACCAGCACCGACACCGGGATTTTGTAGGGCTTGTCCATGTTCAATAGCTGAGTTTCAGGCCGACGATGCCGATCAGGATCAAGCCCAGGAAGAACAGCCGCATCAGATTGACCGGCTCCGCGAACAGCAGCACGCCCAATGCCGCGGTACCGACGATGCCGATGCCGGTCCAAATGGCGTAAGCAGTGCCGAGGTGAATGTGCTTCATGGCCAAGCCGAGCAACACGAAGCTGATGGTGGCGGCGACCAGGGTGATGGCGGTGGGGAGCGGGCGTGTGAAGCCGTCGGAATACTTCTGGCTCACGGCCCAGACGATTTCAAAAATACCGGCGGCGAAAAGTAGAAGCCATTCCATGAAAATGCCGTTTAAAGCTTCTCACCGCAGAGGCGCAGAGTGCGCGGAGAAAAGCAAAGCTCTGCGATCTCTGCGTCTCCGCGGTTCAATTGGGTTTTGTCTCTACTTGCCGCAGCCGAATATGCAGTTCCTTCAACTGCGCTTCGGACACGCTGTTCGGGGCTTGCGTCATCAGATCGTTGGCGCGCTGCGTCTTGGGGAAGGCGATCACGTCGCGGATCGATTCCGCGCCCACCATCAGCGCCACCAGTCGATCCAGGCCGAACGCCAAGCCGCCATGCGGTGGAGCGCCGAATTGCAGCGCGTCGAGCAGGAAGCCGAATTTGTTGCGCGCTTCTTCTTCGCTGATGCCGAGCGCGGTGAACACTTTCGCTTGCACCTCTTCGCGGTGGATACGGATCGAGCCGCCGCCCACTTCCCAGCCGTTGAGCACCATGTCGTAGGCGCGCGACAGGCAGGCGCCGGGATCGGTGCCGAGCTTGTCCTCATGGCCGAGTGCGGGCGCGGTGAAGGGATGGTGCAGCGCCACCCAGCGCTTGTTGTCTTCGTCGTATTCGAAGGCCGGGAAATCCACCACCCACAGCGGTTTCCACTCGTTCACGGCATAGCCTTTTTCGTGGCCGATCTTGGCGCGCAGCGCGCCTAGGGCGTCGTTCACGATCTTGGCCTTGTCGGCGCCGAAGAACAGTACGTCGCCGTCTTGTGCGCCGGTGCGCTCTAAAATCGTATTCAGCGCGGCATCGTGAATGTTCTTGACGATGGGCGATTGCAGGCCGTCGCGGCCTTTCGCTTTTTCATTCACCTTGATCCAGGCCAGGCCCTTGGCGCCGTAAATTTTCACGAACTCGGTGGCGGCGTCGATCTCGCCGCGCGACAACTTCTCGCCGCCGCCGGGAATGCGCAGCGCCGCAACGCGGCCGCCCGGCGCGTTGGCGGGGCCGGAGAATACCTTGAAGTCCACATCCTTCATGGCGTCGGTCAGTTCGGTGATTTCCAGGCTGACGCGCATGTCCGGCTTGTCCGAGCCGTATTTGCTCATGGCCTCGTGCCAGCTCATGCGCGGGAAGGGATTGGGCAGGTCGACGTTCATCACCTTCTGGAAGGTTTCGCGGATCATGCCTTCCACCAGATTCATCACGTCTTCTTCGTCGACGAAGGACATCTCCAAGTCCACCTGGGTGAATTCGGGCTGGCGGTCGGCGCGCAAATCTTCGTCGCGGAAACACTTGGTGATCTGGAAATAGCGCTCGTAGCCCGACACCATCAACAGCTGCTTGAACAGCTGCGGCGACTGCGGCAGGGCGTAGAACATATTCGGATGCACGCGCGACGGCACCAGGTAATCGCGCGCGCCTTCCGGCGTGGAGCGGGTGAGCATGGGCGTCTCGATTTCCATGAACTGATGGGTATCGAGATAGTCGCGCATGGTCTTGGCCACGCGATAACGCAGCGCCATGTTCTTCTGCATCGGCTCGCGGCGCAGATCCAGGTAGCGATAGGTGAGGCGCACGTTTTCCGTCGGTTCTTCGTCCAACTGGAACGGCAGGGCGGCGGCGGTGTTGAGGATTTCCACGTCGCCGGCCACCACTTCGATCTCGCCGGTGGGCAGGTTGGGGTTGATCGTGCCTGCCGGGCGCTCGCGAACAACGCCGGTGATTTTCAACACGAACTCGTTGCGCACTTTTTCGGCGGCGGCGAAGGTGGCGGCTTGATCGGGATTGCACACCACCTGCACCAGGCCGGATCGGTCGCGCAAGTCGATGAAGATCACGCCGCCATGGTCGCGGCGGCGATGCACCCAGCCGCATAGCGTGACAGTTTGAGATAAATGGTCGCGATGGACCTCGCCGCAGTGATGGCTACGCATTGCTGAATATCCTTGGTGTATCGTCCTGAGCGGACGCGGAAAAACGCGAATTATACCTGGAATTGCCTATGGGCCGCGCGGCTTGTCACTGGTCGCGACACCCATGGAGACGATGTATTTCAGCGCCTGATCGACGTTTAAATTGAGCTCGATGGTTTCGCTCTTTTTCACGAAGAAATAAAAGCCATTCACTGGGCTAGGCGTGGTGGGGATGAACACCGCCACATAATCCGCGCCCAGACTATCGCTGACAATATTCGGCACATTGGTTTGGAAAGCGATGGACCAGGCTTCTGCGTGCGGGTAACGCACCAGCAGTACTTTGCGAAAAGCCTCGCCGGAGCCGGAGAACAGCGTATCGCTGACTTGCTTGATGCTGGTATAGATCGACTTCACCACCGGAATCCGCGCCAAAACCCGTTCCCACAGCACCAATAATTGGCGCCCGAAGTAATTGGCGGCGAGCACGCCGGTGATGAGGATGACGAGCAGGGTCACGATCGCGCCCAAGCCCGGAATATGCATGCCGAACAAGGCTTCCGGACGATATTGCGCCGGCAGCAGCAACAGCGATTGATCCAGCGTGCCGATCAATAGATGGAGTACCCAGATCGTTGCGACCAGGGGCACCCAAATCAGTAAGCCGGTGAGGAAGTATTTTTTCATGGAAACCCAGAGAGAAAAACCAGATGGGCGGCAAAACCCTTAGGTTTGAAGCCGCCATGCAGCATTAAGCGGAGAAACAGGCTAGCTGCAAGCGCCGCAGGCGCCCGTGCCACAGGCCGGGGCAGGCTCTGCCTTCTTTTCTTCCTTGGGCTTAGGGCCGCCTTTGAAATCAGTTGCATACCAGCCGCTGCCTTTTAATTGGAAGCCGGCGGCGGAGAGCATTTTGGAAAAAGTTTCTTTTTTGCACTCGGGGCAAGTCGTGAGCGTGGCATCGCTCATTTTTTGCAAGAACTCTTTTTGGAAACCGCACGCATCGCAGCGATATTCATAAATTGGCATGATTTACTCCTAAAATCAGATGGCTAGATTATACCCGAAAGCCCGTAGCACTGGCTTTAAGGCTCTTTAGCTATATTTGGCCTCAAGCCGGGTTTTGCAAGCCCGGCCCCCGGCCTAAGGTACACACCGGCGGCTGCTGAAACTTGCCAAGCAGGCTTTATTAGACTTTGCTAAAATCATGAAATTACGGGGAAATTCCCCTGTTTATTGAATGGATTTACCGTGGAGGTTGTCATGTCTCAAGCCCTATTCGATGCTGTCAAAAGTGGTGATCTGTCCCAACTCAATAGCGCCCTGCAAGGTGCCGATGTGAATGTTGCCGGTGAAGGCGGCATGACCCCGCTGATGCTGGCCGCGAGCTTGGGCCACTTGGATCAAGTTAAAGCGCTGCTCAGCGCCGGCGCCGATGTGGCGGCGCGCGACGAGCGCGAATACAACGCTTTGATGTGCGCGGTCTACAACGCGGATTTGGATCGCGGCTTTCCCGAAGTGGTGCAAACCCTGATCGATGCGGGCGCCGATATCGAAACCCAAATTTTCTACGCCATTCGCCCGCTGATGTTGGCCGCCGGCGCTGGCGAGGCCGGCGTGGTGCAAGTGCTGCTCAAGGCCGGGGTGGACCCGAAGGCGCGCAACGAAGGTGGGCGCACCGCCTTGATGATGGTGAAAGACAAAGATTACATCGATGTGATCAATTTGCTGCACGAAGCGGAATCCAATATAGAGCTTGGCGAAGAGGGGGCCGGATGCGGTTCGCGCAATGCGCCGAATGCGAATGTGGTGACCTTTTTGAAAAAAGATAAGCACTAAGCGTACGGTGGCGAAGCAATAAAAAAGGGGGCTTGCGCCCCCTTTTTTGTTGCGCCGGCTGCTTTAGGATGGCTGTTGCAGTAGTGCCACGAGTCCCATCAAATTTTTCTGGCTCGTGTCGGAAACAGCCCAATACATCATGCCGTCCTTACTCCAATACGCGAGATGGTAGCCTTGCAGCGATAAGGTTTTCACGGCGCGCGTTTGTGGTTTATCCATGGGCCAACTATACACATTGATCATGTGTTTTTTATGATGATAAACCAAGGCGGCAACGGGGCGCCGGCCAAGATAATCCAGCCTGCCGCCGGCCAAGGGGAAACCTTGCGCGGAAAAATCCTGCACCGTCGGCGCAAAGTCGATCTTGCCGTTGAACCAGGGCTTGACCGTGTGTTGATCGCTGGAAGCCACGTCGGAGAGGTGGTCCACCATTAAGGAGCGCACGTGGTTGGCAACAACCTCTTGCGCCAACAGATCCGTCGCGCTGGGTGTGGCGACATACAAGCTGACGCTCAGGACGATGGCCGCGACTGAAGTGAATGCGGCGCCTAGTTGCGGCCAACTCCAGGTGCGCCACCAAGCCAGTCGCTTTTCTGTGGGCTGCGCGGATGCGCTGGGCAAGGCTGCGCGAATGCGATTTTCCAGTTGCATCGGCGCAGTGAAATACGGCGTGTGTTTCTGGATCGCGGCGCGCAAGGCTTGCTGGCTCGCCAGTTCGGCGCGGCAGTCGGGGCAGCTTTGCAGGTGCTGTTCGAGTGCGATGCTCTCGGGTATGCCCAGCTCCCCATCCACGTGCGCCGGTAGTAGCGCTTGGGTTTGTTCGCAGTTCATCCTATGGCTCCTGGTTGCATGCGCGTGAGGCATTCCAACAATAGTTTGCGTGCGCGGGCCAGACGCGACATCACGGTTCCGATGGGAATCCCCGCGATCACTGAAATTTCTTTATAAGATAAATTCTCCAGTTCTCTTAAGACCAGCGCCTCGCGAAATTCCAGTGGCAGTTGTTCCAGTGCCGCGTGAAAAAATCGTTGCTCATCCATGCGCGCCAGAATCGCTTCGGGGTTGTTGTCCGCTTGATTCAACAGGGTTGCCGAGCCTTCCAAGGGTATTCCATCCAACGCATCGTCGAGGGGCAGGAGCTGGGTAGCGTGCGCACGATTTTTTTCCAAATGGCTGTAGCTGGTGTTGCGCACGATCGTCAGCAGCCAAGGGCGCGCGTCATCGCCCTTAAAGCTGTCGAAGAATTTAAATGCGCGCAGGTAAGCCTCCTGCACGATATCTTGCGCATCTTGGTCGCTACGCACCAACCAGCGTGCCAAATTGTAGGCCGCATGCAAATGCGGCATGACGGTTTCCTCGAACCGTTTGGTTTTGATCGCTTCAGAAGACACTACAAACCATTTCTTTGAATTTATATACCGGTTAGCGGGCGATTTTATTCCAATGTCGCGGTGCGCTGCGGAAAGAATTTATTTCCAATTGGGGAATAAAACGCAATTCATCGTGGTTTAGCAGGGTGGCAGCATGAAAATTCAACAGGCAAAAAACAACAGGAGGCAATATGCTACAGAATTTAGATCGTCGGGATTTTTTAAAACTTGCCGGTTTAGGCGGCGTGGTGTTTGCATCGGGACTCGCCGGTTGCGCGGGCGTCACCAGCCGCGGTGCCGCGGATGAGTTTTATTTCGTGCAATTATCGGATACGCACTGGGGGTTTAACGGACCCAAGGTCAATCCGGATGCGGCCGGCACTTTGCAGAAAGCGGTCGCCGCGGTGAATAGCCTGGCGCAGGCACCGGATTTTCTCATCTTCACCGGCGATCTCACCCATACCACCGACGACCCCAAAGAGCGCAGAAGCCGCATGGCCAAGTTTCGCGAGATCGTGAGCGAGCTCAAGGTGAAAACCGTGCATTTCATGCCGGGTGAGCACGATGCCTCATTGGATCATGGCGCCGCGTATCAGGAGTTCTTCGGCAAGACGCATTACACCTTCGAGCACAAAGGCGTGCACTTTATCGCGCTGGATAATGTTTCCGATCCGGCAGCCAAAATCGGCGAGGCGCAACTCGCATGGCTGTCGGACGAGCTGAAAAAATTGCCGAAAGACGCGAGAATTGTGGTGTTTGCGCATCGCCCCTTGTTCGATCTCTATCCGCAATGGGATTGGGCCACGCGCGACGGCGCGCAGGCGATGGCGCTGCTGATGCCGTATTCCAACGTGACCGTGTTCTATGGCCACATTCATCAAGAGAACCACCACATGACCGGGCATATCGCGCACCACGCGGCAACATCGCTGATCTTTCCGCTGCCCGCGCCCGGCTCGCAGCCGAAGCGCCTGCCTGTTGCTTGGGATCCGGCGCAGCCGTACAAAGGCCTGGGCTATCGCGAAGTCGCGGCGGAAACGCGAAATATCGGCTACCGCATTCAGGAACTACCGGTCTTGAAAGCATAAGCACATGAAATTAAATGCACGCCTTCTGAAGGTATTGTGTTTGGTCATGCTGTTGAGTGCCGGCTCGATCGGGATGTATGTCAGCGCACAACCTGCCGAGCAGGTCATCAAGGTCGTGGCCAAAAAATTCGATTACACGCCGAATGTCATTCACTTGAAAAAGAATGTCCCGGTGGTGCTTGAATTCACGTCCGAGGATGTGGTGATGGGTTTTTATGTGCCGGACTTGAAACTGCGCACCGACATTATCCCGGGCATGGTGACGCGTTTACGCATCGTGCCGGATAAGGTCGGGCGCTTTGTGTTCGTGTGCGATATTTTTTGCGGCAGTGGGCATGAAGATATGACGGGAGCGATTGTCGTCAGCGAATGAACCATCCGGTCATCTAAATGGATCAGCTGGCGTCGGCAGCAGCGGCATCGGTTGGGCGCTCAACGTGGATGCGGTTCCGGCCTTCTTTTTTCGCGGTGTAGCATGCCGCATCCGCCAGGGTGAGCGTGTCGATGATGTTTTGCCCGGCTTGAATAGCGATCACGCCGATGCTGACACCGAGCGTAAAGCGTTGGGCACGCCAGTGAAACAAAAAGCGCGCAACGGTTTCACGCAAGGTTTCAGCCAGGCGTATGGCGCTCTCGATCGGGCAATGTTCCATCAATACCGCGAACTCGTCGCCGCCGAAGCGCGCCAGCGTATCGCGTGAGCGCATTTGCCCTTGCAGCAGCGCGGCGATTTGGCGCAGCAGCTCATCGCCGGCAATATGGCCGCAGGTGTCGTTAATGATCTTGAACTGATCGAGATCGAGAAAACACAAGGCATGCTGGCTGGTCGCATCGGGCGCGCTCGACAGGATGCGCTGCAGACGACGCTCGAATTCGCGGCGGTTGACCAGGTTGGTAAGCGTGTCGTGCGAGGCTTGATGTTCGAGCTGCGCTTCCAGGTTGCGCTTTTCGGTGACGTCGCGGCAGATCACGAAGAGTCTTGGCTCTTCCACGCCGGGCTCCAGGCTGACGCGTTGGTGCACCCAAAATATCGAGCCGTCTTTGCGGATATTGCGGTAATCGATGCCATGATCTTTGCCGGCGCCGCTTAACTGTTTTTCTATGTAGGCGAATACCTCACGCTGATCCTCCGGGTGGATGAGCTTGGCCACGGATTCGCCGATCAGTTCGTTGATTTCGTAGCCCAGCATGCTGGCGCCGATAGGATTGATGGATAGGATTTCGCCCGCCGCATTGACGGTCGTATAAATATCCGGCGCATTTTCGTACAGCGTTTGGTAGCGCGCCTCGCTGCGTTTTAATGCGTCTTCTGTTTTTACGGTGTCCGTCACATTCTTGAAAATACCCCGCGTCGAGATGGCCGCCCCGTCTTTGATGATCGAGCCGCAATCCCCGGACAAATAGATCGTTTCCCCCGACTTGGAGAGAAACTTGAAGTCGATGCAAGTCAGCGCTTCGCCGCGCTGTAGGCGTGCGAAACGATCCTGGCAGCACAGCATGCTGTCGGGATGCAACACATCCATCAGGTTCAGCGACGCCACTTCTTGCTCGGTATAACCCATGGTGTCGCGCCAGGTTTTGTTGGTATAGATAAAGGAGCCATCCGGCTTGATGCATTGAATCAAATCGCTGGTGTTGTCGAAGATGTCGACATAGCGTTCTTCGCTCTCCAGCAGTCTTTTTTCAATCAAGCGTCGCGCATTCTCGTTTTCCGCTTGTGCGATGAAGCTATCAATCAGTGAAGGCAGGCGGGTCAGGTATTGGTCGGTGCATTTAATAAATTGCGATGCGCCGGATGCGAGGCAGTCGATGGCAATCTCTTCCGCGCCGCTGCCTTTAATCAGAACCACGGGCATATTCAGTGCTTTCTGGCCCAGTAGGGCCAGCATGGATGGAATATCGGCTGCGGAAAAATCCGTGAGTTCCAGTTCGCTAAACAGCAAATGGTGCGTATGCGCATCGAGCGCATTGAGCAGCTCCGCTTTATTGTCGGCGCGGCGCACCACAATGTGGGCGTCGTGCCGGCGTAGCGATTGTTCGATGGCGGCGCTCGTTTCAGCCGAGCTCGCCATCAATACATGGATCGTTCTTTTCGACATGTGAATTTTTCCTGAAATGACTTCGGATGCAGCGCAATCTTTTGATTATCGGCATTGCTTGGGCGAACTTGAGCAGGGCTTGCGTAATAGCCGCGCTTAAAAGGCGAAGGGCGTGGCGCCGGTGGATTTACCGAAACGCCCAAGCCGCAAACGGCTCGATCTCGTCCCGATTCAGCAACATGAGCTGATAGGCGTTCGGATTCAGCGAGTGATCCTTGGTGGTGTCGACGCTTAAGCGTTGCAGCGCGTAGCCGATCAGGGCGCGCCGGATGCTGATTTCGATGACCTCGCCGTTCGCGCCCCCGACGCCATAATCCAGCAATAGACTCTCGCGCTTTTGTGCGTCGAGATCGGCGTGCGGCCCCAGTTGCAGACTGACCATTTCCACCCAATCGTCGTCGTATTGCACATTGGATTCGGCGGCTTGATCCAGGCATTCGGCTTGCGAGAAACGCGACAGCACAAAATCGCGGAAGTCGTAGGTCTCTTCGTTGTAGGCGCGGATATGCCAGCGGATGCCTGTGTCCACCAGCGCGTGGGGTTCGAGGATGCGCCTTTCCTGGCTGTCGCGGTTTGACAGTGAGCGGTAGCTAACACGCAGTTTCTTGCGGCCGCGGATAGCGCGGGTGATTTGCGCCAACACTTCTTGGCTGGGCAAGCGCGCGGGTAGCGGTAGCGCTGCCGTGGTCAGGCCGTAGATGGATTCGGCGCCGTAAGGCCCGCCGGAAACCGCCAGATTGGCGGCGATGATGGGTAAAACAGCGCTTGGGGCGAGGTTGGCAAAGGCTGGGTTAAAACCCGGATTGGGCACGAAACCAAATACGCTGTGGTTGTAGAGCAAATTACTGGGAACCAGATCGCTATACAGTTTGAGGTCTTTGGTGGCCGCCGCATCCGAGATGCCGAAAGCCTTGGCCACGTCGCTGCGGGTGACGACCCCGGCGTAGAACGCCATGATCTCGATGTATTGCAGCCGCTGGCGCGTCGCCCATTTCACATCCAGGAGCATTTTTTCTTTTGAAACCATGGCTTACCTCAAGCTAGGCAGTCGTTTCGTGGATTATAGGCGATCTAAATACAGGTCGAATACAAAATATTATGCAATACAAACTATCGACATGATAAAAAGTATTGACATGTGTAATTGTATAGCCTAAATTGACGCCATGGACAGCCGCAGGGCTGGCAAGAAATTTACCAATAACCCTATTTAGGAGAGACACCATGGCAAGCGTATCCGCAGATGACAAATTGAAGGCTTTAACCGCAGCGCTGGGCCAAATTGAAAAGCAATTTGGCAAAGGTTCCGTGATGCGCCTGGGCGATCATGCCGCGTCGCAAGATATTCAAGTGGTGTCCACCGGCTCTTTAGGCCTGGATATCGCCTTGGGCATTGGCGGTTTGCCGCGCGGTCGGGTGGTGGAGATCTACGGCCCGGAATCCTCCGGCAAAACCACGCTGACGCTGCAAGTGATCGCCGAAATGCAAAAACTGGGCGGCACTGCCGCCTTCATCGACGCCGAGCATGCGCTCGACCCGGCGTATGCCCAAAAGCTGGGCGTGAACGTGAATGAGTTGCTCGTATCGCAACCCGACACCGGCGAACAAGCGCTGGAAATCGCCGACATGCTGGTGCGCTCCGGCTCGGTCGATGTGGTGGTGGTGGACTCCGTCGCTGCGCTCACGCCAAAAGCCGAGATTGAAGGCGAGATGGGCGATTCGCACATGGGCTTGCAAGCGCGCCTGATGTCGCAAGCGCTGCGCAAACTCACCGCCAATATCAAGCGCTCCAACACGCTGGTGATTTTCATCAACCAAATCCGCATGAAAATCGGCGTCATGTTCGGCAACCCCGAAACCACCACCGGCGGCAACGCGTTGAAGTTTTATGCTTCGGTACGCCTCGACATTCGCCGCATCGGTGCCATCAAACGCGGCGAGGAAGTGGTCGGCTCCGAGACGCGCGTCAAGGTCGTGAAAAACAAAGTCGCGCCGCCGTTCAAGCAAGCGGAATTCGATATTCTGTACGGCGAAGGCATTTCGCGCGAAGGCGAAATTATCGAGCTGGGCGTCATGCACAAGATCGTGGATAAATCCGGCGCTTGGTATGCCTACAACGGCGAGAAAATCGGCCAAGGCAAGGACAACTCGCGCGAATACCTGAAAGAGCATCCCGAGGTCGCGCAGGAGATCGAGGCCAAGATTCGCGCTGCGGTGGGCGTGAACGGCGCGGGTGCGCTGCCGTCGCTGGAGATGGAAGAGGCGTAATTGGAAGGCTTGCCGGCGCTACCGATCACCCGATATTCCTGTTGCTGAATCATGCCGCAAGAAGCCATGTCTCTCCGCAATCGCGCCCTGGGCCTGCTGGCCCGGCGCGAACACTCGCGCGCCGAGCTGCAACGTAAACTCGCTGCGCATGCTGAAGATGCGGAAGAATTGATTGCGTTGTTGGATGATCTTGCGCGGCGCGGTTGGCTGTCCGACGCGCGCTTCGCCGAAGCCTTGGTGCATGACAAGCAGGCTAAATTTGGCAGCGCTCGGCTCGCCTATGAGTTGCGCGAACGGGGGGTTGAGGAATCAGTGATCCGCGACCAGCTGGATGGATTAAAAGAATCCGAACTTGAGCGCGCGCATCAGGTGTGGCAATCAAAATTTGGTGTCCTACCCGAAGATGCCAAAGCCCGCGCCAAGCAGATGCGTTTTTTGCAAAGCCGCGGTTTCAGCTTGAATGTTATCGGGAAGATCATGCGCGGCAATTCATAAAGGCTATGCGTGCCCGATCTTTTGGGTTGAATGTCTGCATATATATACATATACTATAAATGCGCTATACCTACGACCATAAAAAAAGAGCCGCGAACCTGAAAAAGCACGGTTACGACTTTAATGATGCGCATCTGGTGATTGAGAGCGACAAGACCGTTACATTCGAAGACCAGCGCTTTGATTATGGTGAGCAGCGATATGTCACGCTAGGTATGTTGCGCGGGAAGGTGGTGGCAATCGCTACCGCCGAGACAGACGACGAAATCCGCGTGATTTCGATGCGAAAGGCAGAGCCCGATGAAGAGAAAATCTACTACCGCAACCTTTGATGAAGATACGCCCATCACGCAGGTGGATATCGACTCCGGCAAACTTATCCTGCGCAAGCGGGCGGCCGGCCGCGTACTCCAACCGAAGAAGCGCGTGACGCTGTACCTGGATGTTTCGGTGATCGAGCACTTCAAGCGCTTGGCGGGTGAGCGGGGCTACCAAACCCTGATCAATGAAACCCTAGCCAGCGCGTTGGCGCAGGCCGACATCGAAGCGACGATACGCAAAGTAATCCGCGAGGAGTTGAAAGGGAAGAAGGCGGCCTGAATCGAAGGTGCGATCCTGTTCGACGGCGCGGACAAGACAGGCAACGACCGCTGGTACTAACAAAACGTACCGCTCGCGGATCGCGGATCGCTTGTACGACTAATTAAGTCTGGAGAAGTTTTACTTCGGATTTCTCGGCATCGTAAATCCGGACGCAATTTCTGCCGGCTTTCTTGGCCGCATACAGCGCCTTGTCTGCCTGGGACAGCATTTTTTCAATATTCATATCTTCTGTATCCCGCACGGCGACGCCGACCGAGACAGTGTAGGTTAGGATTGCATGGTTGAACGCCAAGCTGCTGGATTCAACATTGGAGCGGATTCTTTCGGCCAGCAGGGAAGCTGCATCGAGTCCCGTTTCAGGCAGCAGGATCGCAAATTCCTCGCCACCGGTGCGACCGATGATGTCGGTCTCGCGGATGGTGCTGCGGCAGATTTGCGCGAAGTGGATGAGCAAGTCGTCGCCGGCGCGGTGGCCATGGGTGTCGTTCACTTGTTTGAAGTGGTCCAAGTCCAGCATTAGCAAGGCCATGGGGCGCTGATAGCGTTGTGCGAGCATCAGCTGCTTTTCCGCTTCTTCATAGAAATAGCGTCGATTGTGGACTTGCGTCAGATCGTCGATGCGCGCCAGGGTGGTGAGCTTGTCTTCCATGGCCTTGCGTTCGGTGATATTGCGCGCAATGCCTTCGACGCCGATGGTTTGACCATGTTCGTCGAGCCGTGTGTAAGCATTGGTTGAAATCCAAACTTTGGAGCCATCTTTGTGTATCAGGCAGGCCTCAACTTGCCTGGATTTTCCTTGGCCTTCTTGAATGGCGGTCACTATTTTTTCGCGTTCATCAGGCGTGCAATAAAAATTGGCCAGCGGCCGGCCGATCATTTCATCCGCTTCATAGCCCAGCACTTCCTTGCAGGAAGGCGACATTAGCGTGATAAAGCCTTGCAAGTCGGTGCGATAAAAAACATCCGGCATGTTATTCAGAATCGATTCAATATCGCGCTGGGAGTTGGCCAGATCGCGCATGGTGCGTTTGGTTTCGCGCAGATCCTTAATCGTGCCGATGGAGGTGCGCAATCCGTCCTCGGCGACAGACACGCCAACTGTGACCCGAATATCGATGGCGATGCCTTGTTTAGAGAGCATGCGAAACTCGTATTCATTCGGGACATCCTCGCCCTGCATGCGTGCCTGATAATAGCGCACGACTTTTTCTAGATCCGCGGGGAAGATAAAGCGGGTAAAGGGCTGTTGCAGGATTTCATCCAGCCTATAGCCAACCAGCATCGATAAGGTTTCATTGGCATAGACAATTAAACCATCTTCAACCGAAAAAACACCGTCATGCAACTGATTTAAAAGGGTCGTGAGCTTTGTTAATGTGAGTCCACTGTTCTGCACTATCTGACTTTCCTGGATGGACTGGAGATTAAAGCAGTCTTGCTATTTCTTTCGGGCTTACACAACGCAAAAACCTCAAGCATTGAATTTATTCCGGAGATTTAGGAGATATGCGGATATAACGGCTTTTTTAGCCGGGGCTTTAGCTTCGACGTAATCGGCAAGCTAATAGGTAGCATAGTTAAAAATTGATTTATGCGGTTCCGTAAGGCGTGTTTTCCAACGCCGCACAGATTCGCGCTATCATTATGTTTTTCCAGACATTAGCCCGCTTTTAGGAACCCGCCATGAAATCCAGTGAAATTCGCCAACGCTTCCTTGACTATTTCGCGAGCAAGGGGCATACCATCGTCGCATCCAGCTCATTGGTGCCGGGCAATGACCCGACGCTGCTCTTCACCAATGCCGGCATGGTGCAGTTCAAGGATGCATTCCTTGGCCGTGAAACCCGGCCTTATGTGCGCGCCACGAGTTCGCAGCGCTGCGTGCGCGCCGGCGGCAAGCACAATGACCTGGAAAACGTCGGCTACACCGCACGCCACCATACTTTTTTCGAAATGCTCGGCAACTTCAGCTTCGGCGATTACTTCAAGCGCAACGCGATTCAATACGCCTGGGAATTTCTTACCGTTGAAATGCAAATCCCGGCAGAGAAATTATGGGTCACGGTGTACCACGAGGACGACGAAGCGGCGGATATCTGGCTGAACGAAATCGGCGTACCGCCGGAGCGCCTGGCGCGCATCGGCGACAAGCCGGGTGCCGGCCAATATCAATCGGATAATTTCTGGTCCATGGGCGATACCGGCCCGTGCGGTCCGTGCACCGAGATTTTCTACGACCACGGCCCGGCAGTGGCCGGTGGCCCGCCCGGCACGCCGGAGCAGGACGGCGACCGCTACATCGAAATCTGGAACCTGGTGTTCATGCAGTTCAACCGCGACGATAACGGCGTGATGCATTCCCTGCCCAAGCCTTCGGTGGATACCGGCATGGGCCTGGAGCGCATCAGTGCGGTGATGCAGCATGTGCACAGCAATTACGAGATCGATCTGTTTCAGGACTTGATCGAGGCCGCGGCCAAAGCCACCGGCGCCAAGGACCTCAGCAACAACTCGCTCAAGGTCATCGCCGACCATATTCGCGCTTGTTCGTTCTTGATCGTGGACGGCGTGATTCCGAGCAACGAAGGGCGCGGTTATGTGCTGCGCCGCATCATTCGCCGCGCGCTGCGCCACGGGCATAAATTGGAGCAAAAAGAGCCGTTTTTCTATTTGCTGGTGGAAGACTTGGCCAAGGCCATGGGCGCCGCGTATCCGGAGCTGGTGGCGGTGAAGGATAAAGTGGCTGCGGTGCTGAAACAGGAAGAAGAAAAATTCGCCGAGACCCTGGAGCACGGCATGGGCGTGCTGGACAGCGCGATGCGCGGCAGCGGCGGCGATCGCATTCTGGATGGCGAAACCGTATTCCGTTTATACGATACGTTTGGATTCCCGCTCGATCTCACCGCCGATGTGGCGCGCGAGCGCGGCTTCAATGTGGATTTCGCCGGCTTCGAGCATGCGATGCAAATGCAGCGCGAACGCGCGCGCGCCGCCAACAAATTCCAAATGGGCCAGACCGTCAAGTTCGAAGGCCAGCCCACGGTATTCCACGGCTACGATAATCTCGACTATAGCGGGCGCGTGCTGGCGCTGTATAAAGAAGGCACGCAAGTCAGCAGCATTCAAGCCGGCGATGCGGCCGTGGTGGTGCTCGATGGTACGCCGTTCTATGCCGAATCCGGTGGGCAGGTGGGCGATCGCGGCGAATTGAATTCGCCCGAAGGCACCTTCATGGTCGAAGACACGCAGAAAATCCAAGCGGAAGTATTCGGCCATAAAGGCGTGCTGAAAATCGGCGCGCTGGCGGTGGGCGATACAGTAGAAGCGCATGTCGATCCCGTGTCGCGCCAACGCGCAGCCTGGAACCATTCCGCGACGCACTTGCTGCATGCGGCATTGCGCAAAGTGTTAGGCAATCACGTCACGCAAAAAGGTTCATTGGTAGATGCGCAGCGCACCCGCTTCGACTTCTCCCATCCGCATGCAGTGACGGCGGAAGAGCAGCAAATCATCGAAACCTTGGTGAATGATGCGATTCGCGCCAATCCGCCGGTGGAAGTGCGGCGCATGAAATACGATCAAGCCATCAAGCATGGCGCGATGGCCTTGTTCGGCGAGAAATACGGCGACGAAGTGCGCGTCATCGGCATGGGCGATTTCTCCACCGAGTTGTGCGGCGGCACGCACGTCAAGCGTTGCGGCGATATTGGCTTATTCAAGATTGTTTCCGAAGGCGGCGTGGCGGCCGGCATTCGCCGCATCGAAGCCGTCACCGGCGATGGCGCGGTAGACTACATCCAGAAGCAACAACATATCTTGATGGAAGCCGCCGGCGCACTCAAAGCGCAGCCGCAAGAAGTGACGCAAAAAATCGCGCAAGTGTTGGACAACGTGCGCACGCTGGAGAAAGAACTGGCGCGCCTGAAATCCAAGCTGGCGGCGGCGCAAGGGGATGACCTGACCAATAGCGCCGAGGATGTGAAGGGCGTGAAAGTGCTCGCCGCCGAAATCGACGGCGCCGATGCCAAGGCCTTGCGCGAGACGCTGGATAAATTGAAAGACAAGCTCGGCTCTGCCGCCATCGTACTCGGCGCGCGTGAAGGCGATAAAGTGACCTTGATCGCCGGCGTGACTGCCGACCTCACTGCAAAAGTGAAGGCCGGGGAGCTGGTGAACCATGTCGCCTCGCAATGCGGCGGCAAGGGTGGCGGGCGGCCGGATATGGCGCAGGCGGGCGGCACCTTGCCGGATAATTTGCCGAAGGCGTTGGAGAGTGTGGCGGCGTGGGTGGGATCGAAGATTTGATCTGCTGAGTTTATTCGGTATGCGCTGCGCGCGGATTGTTTTAGGGCCGGGATGCCCCGGCATGCCAGTTCTTTTTCTTGCTTGTCCAAGAAAAAGGAACCAAAAAGAAGGACACCCCGGTTCGCCGGTCGCCCGCTGGGCGACTCCCCTGCGTTGCTCGCCACGCCGGGCGTCGGATTCGAACTCGCGCGATCCGCTGCGCGGCCACGCGCTCAAACATGAATCCGCCGACAGCCCCCGGCGCGGCTGCGCTACTCGGCGGCTCGCAGGGGCCCCAACGGC
>JAKANO010000001.1 GCA_021812385.1 Pseudomonadota bacterium
GATTCGGTGTCGGAAGTGCTGGAGATTCCGGCGGGCGAAATCGAGCCCGCGCCGAGCTTCGGCGCCAAGATCCGCGCCGACTTCATTCAAGGCATGGGCAAGGTAAACGGCAAGTTCGTCATCATCCTCAGCGTCAACAACGTGTTGTCGCTGGACGATCTGGCGCTGCTGGAGCATGCGGCGTTGGCAGATGCACCGCAAAGTTAGTTAAATCGAATAGCAACATTGTTAAGAAATCAGAGGTAAATATGAACGCACTGCTGAATCGTTTTTCACTCACCCAGAAATTTGCTGTACTGGGAATCATGGTCGTTGCGCTATTCGGCGTACCGACTTATCTCTTCGTCTCCGGCTTGAACGAAAGCATCGACTTCGCCGCACGCGAAAGCACGGGCGCGGCCTATTTCAAACCGGTGATGACGCTGTTGCAAAATACACAGCAGCATC
Organism: Pseudomonadota bacterium; assembly: GCA_021812385.1. GTDB lineage: Bacteria > Pseudomonadota > Gammaproteobacteria > Burkholderiales > Thiobacteraceae > RBG-16-58-11. The sequence goes on from JAKANO010000001.1 coordinate 448, forward strand.
GCGGGCTCTCCGGCCTGGTATTGAATGGCAAAGCGGAGTTGCGTCCGAAATGGGAAGCTGAGCGTCAGGACGTGGACAAATCCGCAGCGGCCATCGACGAGATGGACAAGCGCTATCCGGAACTTGGGTTGACGGCCAAATGGCAGGAAGTGAAGTCGGGATGGCAGGCCGTGAAAAACGATGTAGCCGGACTCACGCCGCCAGAGAGCTTCAAACGCCACAGCGCGTTGATCGACCTCGAGTTGAAATTAATCACAGCGATTTCGGATCAGTCCAATATTACTTACGATCCGACCGTGGATGGTTACCAGCTCGGCTTTCTCGCCACCAGCCGCCTGCCCATGATCACTGAGTACATGGGCCGCGTGCGCGCCCAAGGCGGGGGAATACTGGCGCAGCATAAATCCACGCCAGACGAGCGTAGCCGCCTGGCATCCTATCTTGGCTTGGCGCAGCGGGAATTGGCAGGGATCCGCGAAACATTGGACAAAGCCTATGCCGTGGACGCCAGCCTGAAAGATAAACTTGAAAAACCCTTCTTGGATGCAGAGCACCGTACTACCAGCGCCATCACGCTGGTGGAGCGGGAAGTTATCCAATCCGAGGCGCTCACTTACTCAACCCAAGATTATGCGGCTTCGTTGACGGAAGCGATCGACGCCCTATTCGCGCTTTCCAATATTGCCAACGCGCAACTCGATACCGCGCTGCAGGGGCAAGCGCAGCGCCTCACTAGCAAAAAATACATGCTACTCGCCGCCGTCAGCACCTTGTTCGCCCTGTGCGTGGTATTGGCAATACTCATCGTGCGCAATGTCACCCGCGCGGCACGCTTGATGTCGGAAGGGATGGATAAACTCGCCGCCGGCGATCTGACGTCCGACATTCCAGATACGCCGGGCCGAGACGAATTGGTTTCCATGCAACGCGGTCTGCGCGAGACCATCGCGCGATTGTCGCAATTAATTACGCAGGTGCGTTCTGCTGCTGATGGAATCTCCTCTGCCTCGGAAGAAGTCTCCGCCACGGCGCAGTCATTGAGCCAGGCCTCGTCTGAGCAAGCCGCGAGCGTGGAAGAGACCTCCGCCTCGGTGGAGCAGATGAGCGCTTCGATCAACCAAAACACCGAGAACGCCAAAGTGACCGACGGCATGGCGACCAAGTCCTCCACCGAAGCAGTGGAAGGCGGCGAGGCGGTGAATCAAACCGTGACCGCGATGAAGAGCATCGCCGACAAGATCGGCATCATCGACGACATCGCCTATCAAACCAATCTGCTGGCGCTGAATGCGGCCATCGAAGCGGCGCGCGCCGGCGAGCATGGCAAGGGTTTTGCGGTGGTGGCGGCGGAAGTGCGCAAGCTGGCTGAGCGCAGCCAAGTGGCGGCGCAGGAAATCGGCGAAGTGGCCAAGGGCTCTGTGGGCCTGGCGGAGAAAGCCGGCAAACTGCTGGATCAAATGGTGCCGTCGATCAAGAAGACCTCCGATTTGGTGCAGGAGATTACCGCCGCCAGCGAGGAACAATCTTCCGGCGTGGCGCAGATCAATACGTCCATGAATCAGCTCAATCAGATCACGCAACAGAATGCTTCATCCTCGGAGGAGTTGGCCGCGACTGCCGAAGAAATGAGCGGCCAGGCCGAGCAATTGCAACAACTGATGAGTTTCTTCAAGGTGCGGACAGGCTCGGCGGATTTGTACTAAAGCGGGACATAAAAGAGCGGAAGAAATAGCATGCACGCCAGAACCATCAACGACCAGGAATTCGCCCAATTTCAGAAGCTGATCTACGACATTGCGGGCATCAGCATGTCAACGTCGAAGAAACCGCTGGTGAGCGGGCGGCTGGCCAAGCGGCTGGCGCACCATGGCGTGCAGAATTACGGCGACTATTTCCGCATTTTGCAAAAAGACGGGCAGCACAATGAACTGCAAATCGCCGTGGATTTGCTCACCACCAACGAAACTTATTTTTTTCGCGAGCACAAGCATTTCGATTTCCTGCGCGACCAGATATTGCCGCATTACCGGCCAGGCCGCCCGTTCCGCGTGTGGAGCGCGGCCTGCTCTTCGGGCCAGGAACCCTATACGCTCGCTATGGTGCTGGCGGAAAGCCTGGGGGAAGCACCCTGGGAAGTTTTCGCCTCGGACATCAGCACGCGGGTACTCGAACGCGCGCGCACCGGCCAATACGCGCTGGAGCAGGCGGAAAAAGTCCCTAAACACTATCTCAACCGCTATTGCCTGAAAGGCGTGGGGGCGCAAGAAGGCACTTTCATTGTCGATCGCGCCTTGCGCAGCCGCATCAAATTCAGCCAGATCAACCTCAATCAGGCCCTGCCCAATGTGGGCGAGTTCGACGTGATCTTTCTGCGCAATGTGATGATCTACTTTAATGGCGATACCAAGCGCCAAGTGGTGGAGCGGCTGTGCGGAACCTTGCGCAAGAACGGCCATTTGGTCATCGGTCACTCGGAAAGCCTGAACGGCATCATCGACAACCTGTCGATCGTTCAGCCCTCGATCTACCGCAAGCCGTGAAGAAGCCGCCGCATGTCATCGATATTTTCTTGCAGCCGGGCGAATTTTATTTTGGCGATCGAGATACGCGCATTCGCACCCTGTTAGGCTCTTGCGTCTCGATCACCATGTGGCATCCCACATTGCTGATCGGCGGCATGTGCCACTACATGCTGGCGTCGAGTCCACAGCGCAAAGTACACCATCTCGACGGTAAGTACGGCGAGGATGCGATCCTGCTGTTCTTCTTGGAAGCGATACGAAACAACTCCGACCCCAAGGATTACATCGTCAAGATTTTCGGCGGCGGCAATATGTTCCCAAAACATCGCGCGCATCTGCCGTGCGAAACCAAGCCGTGCAAGGATGTGATCGACAGCTGCCACAACGTATCGTGCAAGAACAGCATGATCGGCCAGGCCATTCTCGAGCGCGAAGGATTCAAGATCGCCGCTGCGCATGTGGGCGGCACCGGGCATCGGCAGATTTTGTTCGATGTCTGGAGCGGGCATGTGTGGCTGAAGCATACGGAAATCATGAAGCAGGCATCTTGAAATGAACAAAATAAAAGTGATGATCGTCGACGACTCGGCCGTGGTGCGCCAGGTGTTGCAGGACGTGCTGGGGCGCGATCACGAAATTACAGTGATCGGCGCCGCATCCGATCCCTTGTTCGCGCTGCAGCGCATGCAGGCGCAATGGCCGGACGTGATTGTGCTCGACGTGGAAATGCCGCGCATGGACGGCATCACCTTTCTGAAGAAACTCATGGCCGAACATCCGACGCCGGTGGTGATCTGCTCCACGCTCACCGGCAAGGGCACGACCACCGCGCTGCAGGCGCTGGAGGCGGGCGCGGTCAGCATCGTCACCAAGCCCACCGTCGGGCTGAAAAGTTTTTTGCAGGACGCCTCGGAAGACTTGTTGCATACGGTAAAGGCCGCAGCGCGCGCCAATATGCGCAATGTGCGCTCCGCCGCGCCTGCCGCGGCGGCGGTCGCAAAAAAACTCAACGCCGATGTGATCTTGCCCGCCGCCAACCACGCCATGAGCGAAACCACCGACCGGGTGGTCGCCATCGGCACTTCGACCGGCGGCACGCAGGCGCTGGAAGTGGTGCTGAGCGCATTGCCGCGCGTCTCGCCCGGCATCGTGATCGTGCAACACATGCCGGAAAAATTCACCGCCTCGTTCGCGGAGCGCCTCAACGGCATTTGCCAGATCGAGGTCAAGGAAGCTGCCAACAACGATCGCGTGATTCCCGGTCGGGCGCTGATCGCCCCCGGCGGCAAGCATATGCTGTTGAAGCGCAACGGCGCGCAATATCACGTGGAAGTGGTGGATGGCCCGGTGGTGAACCGGCACCGGCCTTCGGTGGATGTGCTGTTCCGCTCGGTGGCCAAATTCGCCGGCAAGAACGCGCTGGGCATCATCATGACCGGCATGGGCGACGACGGCGCGCGCGGCTTGAAAGAAATGAAGGACGCCGGCGCTTCAACCGTGGCGCAGAACGAAGCCACATGCGTTGTGTATGGCATGCCGAAGGAAGCGCTGAAACTGGGCGGGGTGGATCGCTGCGTGGCGCTGACCAGCATCCATGCCGATATCGAGCAATTCGGGCGCGGCGGCGTGCGCTGAGTCTTTCCCCGGCGCGAGCCAATCGCCTATATTTGGAGTTATAGTATTACCCTGTTCTCAACTCCACAGTCCGAAATGAGATATCGCCTCCCACAAATCGTGGGCATTATTTTTCTTGCCTTGAGCGTGCCGCTGCTGATCTGGCAGGCCACGCCCGGCAATCAGCTGCCGATTGCGCCGCCGCAATTCGTGGCGCTGCACTCGATGATGGAAACCTTCGCCATTGTGGTGGCGGCATTGATTTTTTTCACCGGCTTTGGCGCGCACGAAACCCGGCGTTCGCTGCGCTCGCTGGTGCTGGGCTACGCATTTCTGGCGGTGGCGCTGTTCGACATGTTTCATTTTTTATCCTACATCGGCATGCCGGATTTGCTGTCGGCGAATACGCCGCACAAGGCCATCCTGTTCTGGCTGCTGGCGCGCGCCGTCGCCGGGGCGGGCTTGCTGGCTTATATCCTGATTCCAGAAAAACCGGCTATTTCCAATACGGCACGACGCGCCTGGGCCATGGTCGTGGTGGTGACGGCCATGGCCTTGTCGTATGCATTCCTACAGCACCCGCATAGAGCGCCGCTCATGTTCGCGCCGGAACAAGGCCTCACGCCGCTCAAGATTGCCTTGGAGTGGGGCATGTTCGGGTTCTATCTGAGTACCGCCGGGCTGCTCTATCTGCGCCGGAAAGTGGTGACGAATTGCGATATCGAGAGCCTGTTGCTCGCGCTGTTGCTGATGGCGGCGGGCGAGCTGTTCTTCACGCTGTATGTGCAAGTCACGAACACGGCGAACCTGATCGGCCACGTGTACAAGGTGCTGGCCTACTACTTTCTGTATCGGGCGATTTTCAGCGAGGCGGTGCAACAGCCGTTTCGGCAAATGGAAAAAATGCTCACGCATGACGATCTCACCGGATTGCCGAATCGCATTGCATTCAACGACCGCTTGAACCTGGCGCTGGCGTGGTCCAAGCATAGCCATGCGCCCTGCGCGGTGATTCTGCTGGATCTGGATCAATTCAAGAACGTCAACGATACCCTGGGACATGAATTGGGGGATTTGCTGCTGGTGTCGGTGGCGGGGCGTATTCACGCGCAGTTGCCGCCATCGGCGTTTCTCGCGCGCTTCAGCAGCGACGAATTCGTCATCCTGTTCGAAGGCGCCGGGGTGGAACGCGCCAAGGAAGCGGCCGCGACATTGCTGCAATCGATGAACGCCAGCTTCGATCTCGGCGTGGATCGGCTGGAGATCGGCGCCAGTCTGGGGCTGGTCACGTATCCGACCGATGGCGATTCAGCCAGCGTGTTGATGCGGCACGCCGATCTGGCGCTGCACCGCGCCAAGGCCAACGGCCGCAACTGCATTACGGTTTTCAGCAGCGACCTGTCCGAGGAGATGCAGCGGCGCGTGCTGATCGAGGCGCGCATGAAGCATGCGCTGGATCACGGTGAATTTTCGCTGGTGTATCAGCCCAAGGTGGATATCGCATCCGGACGCATCGTCGGCTGGGAAGCCTTGCTGCGCTGGAACTCGCCGGATATGGGCGTCGTGAGTCCGGTCGAATTCATCCCGGTGGCCGAGCAAACTGGCTTGATCCTGCGCATCGGCGATTGGGTGCTGCGCGAAGCCTGTCGGCAAGTGCAGGCTTGGCATGCGTCCGGCCTGCCGCAAACCAAGGTCGCGGTGAACCTCTCCACGCGCCAATTCCGGCAGCACGATCTGGTGCAACGCATTCAGTCGGCGTTGCGGGAAACCGGCCTGTCCTCGCAACACCTGGAACTGGAAATCACCGAGTCGGCGATCATGGATAATCTAGTGACCGCCGCCGCTGCTCTGACGGAGTTGTCCCGGCTTGGCATCACCATCGCCATCGATGACTTCGGCACCGGCCATTCTTCATTGAGCTACTTGAAGACGTTTGACATCCACTGCATCAAGATCGACCGCTCCTTCGTGCGCGACCTGCCGCACGACGCCCAGGATGTAGCGATCGTGCGCACTGTGCTGGCGCTGGCCGAGAGCCTCGGGCTGGTGGTGGTGGCGGAGGGCGTCGAAACCGAGGAGCAGTTAGCCTATCTGCGCGACAATCGCTGCCATCAACTCCAGGGCTATCTGTTTAGCCGCCCCTTGGCGCCGGAGTCTTGCGTCGAACTAATGCGCAGCGGCAAGTCGATGGCGTCGATAACAGCCTTGGGATAGGTTCGCCGGCACAGCGGAAATCGCGAGCGCCGGCAGTCGCAACTGTTCAGCGCAAGGAAAACCGGGTACAGTCACAGCACCTATGAAGTGGTTCGGTTTCATTCTTATCCCCTGCTTGTTTTCAGCCTGTGCGCATACTGCAACAACCACCGGCAAGGGCCCGGCTCCCGCCGAATTTAAGCTGTCTTCGCTGGCCAAAACCGAAGTCGATCAAATTGCCGACCTGCATTTGCAGGCTTCGTTGGAGCATTTGCGCGTGTTGACGGAAAAGCTTTATCGGCGCAATCCGCACGAATGGAAAAAGACTGGCCAGCCATCCTTGCAAGCGGCGGTGGCGCGCATCTTCGATGGGGAATTTAAGCAAAGCTTCGCGGAGCTGGACCACAAGCGCGGCATCGAAGCGCTGTACCTGGCGTTCCAAGAAGATTTTCAGGGCGATCGCGTGCTGGCCTTGAGTTGGGGCCTGACGACCATGACCTTGGCCGCCTATAACGACACAACGGATTTTTATGCCTGGGACGACTTGGATCCGCAGAAACTTTACAACGCCGCGCGCAACTATGAAATCGCTATATGGAAGCTATCCAGCAATCGCGACAGCCAGGGGCAAGTGTATTTGTTGAGCAACGAGATCAATGGCGAGGAGCGCAACTTGAGCTTCGAACGCGAGTTCGGCAAGCTGCTGGCGGAGCACGACATGATGGCGAAAATCGTCGCCAACCGCACCAATCGCACCATTGTGCGCATGGTGCAAAACGTCGCGGCGGCGTTTTTCATTCCGCTGTCGGCAATCCCCAAATGACGCGCTCGATTTTAATCACCGGTTGCTCCAGCGGCATCGGCCTGTGTGCCGCCGAGGGCTTGCAGGCGCGCGGCTATCGCGTATTCGCCAGCGCGCGCAAGGCGGCGGATGTGGAGATGCTGGCCGCCAAAGGCTTGGAGGCCTTGCAGTTGGACCTGGCCGATTCCGTATCGATACAAAGCGCGCTGGACGAAATATTGGCGCGCACCGGCGGCACGCTGGATGCGCTGTTCAACAACGCCGGCTATGGGCAGCCGGGCGCGGTGGAAGATTTATCGCGCGCGGTGTTGCGTGCGCAGTTTGAAACCAATTTATTCGGCATGATCGAGTTGACCAATCGGGTGATTCCGGTGATGCGGCGCCAAGGCCACGGCCGTATCGTGCAGAACAGCTCGATCTTGGGCTACATCACCCTGGCCTATCGCGGCGCCTACAACGCCAGCAAGTTCGCCATCGAAGGCTTGACCGATACCCTGCGCTTGGAGCTGCGCGGCAGCGGCATCCAGGTCAGCTTGATCGAGCCGGGACCGATTGCGAGCCGCTTTCGCGCCAATGCGTTCGCGGCCTATCAGCACAACATTAATGCCCAGGCCAGCGCGCACCGCGCGCAATATGCGGCGATGCAGCGACGCCTGCAAAAGCCAGGCCCGGCGGCGCCGTTCACGCTGGGGCCGGAGGTGGTGTTGGAAAAACTCATTCATGCGCTGGAAAGCCCGCGTCCCCGCGCACGCTACCCGGTGACCAAGCCGGCGTATTTTTTTGCCTATGCCAAGCGCCTGCTGCCGACGGCGTGGCTGGATCGCATCCTGGGCAATATTTCCGATCGTGAGACTAAATGATGCTAGAAAAACCTATTGAACCACGGAGTACACAGAGTACACGGAGTAAATCAAGTGCTTGGCGAAATAAGTGCACGCGCACAACTGGAGTTTCAATAAATATTTTCAGCTATTGTTTTTACTCCGCGTACTCTGTGTACTCCGTGGTGAAAGGTTGTTTAGTCGGATGAAGCATTTGCTCGTAGTTTGTTGCATGTTGATGGTGCTCTCTTCGGCGCAGGCCAAGCAACAGCGTGCAACGGTGCAAGAACCCAGCTTTGCGCAATCGCCGGATGCGGCGGCATTCATCGGCGAGATGGTGCAGCGCCACCAATTCAATCAAGACGAATTAACGCGTTTGTTCCGTGACGTGCATTTGAAGCAAAGCATTCTCAATGCCATGGACCGCCCCGCCGAGGCCAAGCCTTGGAGCGTGTATCGCCCCTTATTTGTCGAGCCGAAACGCATCGCCGGCGGCGTGCGTTTTTGGGCGGCGCATGCGGATACGTTGGCGCGCGCCGAAGCGCAGTACGGCGTGCCCGCCTCGATGATCGTGGCGATTATTGGCGTGGAAACTTTTTATGGGCGCAATACCGGCTCGTATCGCGTCATCGATGCGTTGGCGACGCTGGCTTTCGCCTACCCGAAACGGGCGCCGTATTTCCGCGGTGAATTGGAGCAGTTTTTGTTGTTGTCGCGCGAAACGGGATTCGATCCGCTCACGATCAAGGGCTCGTATGCAGGCGCGATGGGCATTTCGCAATTCATGCCTTCCAGCTATCGCCAGTACGGCGTGGATTTCGATGGCGATGGGCTGCGCGATCTTTGGGACAATGCCGACGATGCCATCGGTAGCGTTGCGCAGTATTTTCAAGGCTATGGCTGGAAGCGCGGCGCGCCGGTGGTGGCGCCAGTGCAGCATGTGGAGGAGCATGCCCAGGGGCTGGCCAATCGGGGTTGGAGTTTTCGTATTCCCATCAAGGACTGGGCGGGGGTAGGGGTCGGCACCGATGCGCAGAAAACGGATGCCGATGCGATGTTGCTCGAACTGGCCGGCGTCGATGGCCCGGAGTATTGGCTGGGGTATGAAAATTTTTATGTGATTACGCGCTACAACCACAGTTTCCATTACGCGATGGCGGCGTGGCAGTTGAGTCAGGCCTTGGAAGCAGCCAGGGCGGCTGCCCTGACGGGGCAAGCGAATACAACTGCGCACGTGAAGCAATAGGCTGGCGGTTGTAATGGTCTTCGGTGCGCGGCGCAGTGACCGGGCTATGCCGTGCCCGGTGGAAGCTTTGCGGCATTGTTGATGGCCGCAATCAATTCACTGGCCTTGATCGGTTTGGTTAAGTAGCGATGAAACCCGGCTTTTAGTCCGCGCGCTACATCGATCGGCATGGCGTCGGCGGTTAGTGCAAGAACCGGGATCGCGCGCGTTGCGGCGTCGGCCTTGAGTGCCGACAGCACCGCATAGCCGTTCATGTCGGGCAGATTGATATCGAGCAGAATCACCTCCGGTCGGTAGCGGCGCGCCAGTTCCAGGCCATATTCGCCGTTGGTGGCCGAGATCAGGCCGACATCGGGCTGGCGCCGTAACATGGCCTGCACCACTTTCAAATTAGCGGCGTTGTCCTCCACGTAGAGCACTGTGTATCGAGGCGTATCGGCACTGGCCGATGGAGCGGCCGCGCTGCTGACCGCCGTTTGTTTAGAGGGAGCTAGCGGCAATTCCACCCAAAAGGTCGAACCGATGCCGGGGCTGGATTCGACGCCGAGTGTTGCACCCATGAGTTCCGCCAGTTGTTTAGAAAGCGCCAAGCCAATGCCGGCGCCCTCCACTTCTCCCAGTTCCGCCCCGAGCCGTTCAAACGGCCGGAATAGCAGCGCTTGCTTGTCCTGGGCGATACCGGGACCGGTATCGGCAACGGCGATGCGCAGCCTGCCTTCTGCGCCAGGGTGGCAGGTGATGCTGATGCGTCCACCGGCATGGTTGTACTTGGCGGCGTTTGACAGCAAATTGACCAGGATCTGGCACAGCCGAGTGGAATCGGCTTGCACTTGAAGCGTGGGATCGCAGTGATTGCGCAGCACGATTTGGCGCGCGCTCATCATGGATTGCGTGATCTGCAAGGCTTGTGCCAGCACCTTATCCAGGGGTAGCGCTTGCACCTGAAGCGCGAGCTTGCCGGCCTCAATGCGCGATAAATCGAGCAGTTCGTTGATGAGTTCTAAAAGATGATCGCCGGCGCGGTGAATTTCATGCACGAAATCCATTTGCTCCGGCTGGATCGATTCCAGTTCCAGTACTTGGGCGAAGCCAAGAATGGCGTTCATGGGCGTACGCAGCTCATGCGACATGCGCGAGAGAAATTCACTTTTGGTTTTATTGGCGCGCTCGGCCTCATCGCGCGCGTGCATCAGTGCCGCTTCCGATCTCTTGCGTAGCGTGATGTCGCGCACGAAGGCGTAGAACAATTGTTCGCCATCGATGTCGACCAGGTTGACGCTGATTTCGACATCAACCATGCTGCCATTTTTGCGCCGGTGGCGGGTATCGAAGCGGTCATGTCCGTGCGCAATCACCCGCTGCATATGCGCGGCCACATCCTGCGGCCTTTCATTGGCCTCGATATCCGGGATCGACAGTTGCAGCATCTCGGCTTCGTCATAGCCCAGCATGGCGCAGAACGCGGGGTTGGCGATGCGGATGCAGCCCTTGGCATCGGCTGAAAAAAAGCCATCGGGCGTCGTGTTCAAGATGATTTCATTGCGGCGGTTTTGCAGCTGAACCTCGGCGGTGCGTTGCAGCACGCGCGTCTCGAGTGATTCGGTGAGGAGCATCAATTCTTGTTCGCTGCGTTCGGCTGTTTCCAGCGCCTGGATACGGTCCGTGACGTTGGTAAGTGAGAGCACTAGCCCGGTGACACGGCCAGCATCGTTCTTCACCGGTACCAGCGTCCAATCCAAGTGTGTGGGCCCAGGTTCCGGATTGCTCGCGTACTCGAAGGGTTTAGCCCGAGCGACATGCGGCTCGCCCGTTTCGGCCACGCGGCGGAAAATGATTTCGTGCTGAGGGTTCGGAAACAGCGCGAAATAGTTCTTGCCGATGAAGAATTCCGGTTGTTTGTGATCGGCTGCGGCATAGGCCGCGTTGACGCGCACGAAGTGCATGTCGGGGTCGAGATAGGCGATCATGACTGGCGTGGTGTCGAGCACGGCGGCGACGATCTGGTTGTTGGCGCGCAGCGCTTCTTCAGCGACTTTACGCTTGGTGATATCCATCATGTAGCTGATCATTCCAAGCGGCTGGTGATTTGCGTCATACAGCATCGATAATGTTAGATACCCGTAGAAACGCTCGCCGTTCTTGCGTTGCATGGTCACTTCGGCGACATGCGATTCCTCGGCGCGAAGTGATGCAATGCCTTCATTCAGCAGGGTTGACAATTGATCCAGCGGGTAGAGCTGGGCGATGGGGCGCCCTAGCATCTCGCTGGCCGCGTACCCGAACATGCGCTCGGCGCCCTTATTCCAGCTGGTGACCAGGGCATCCAGATCGGTGGACACCACCGCATCGTGAATTTGATCGATGATCGTTGCCTGTTCCTGCAGGCGCTGCGCAATTTTATTTTTTTCAGTCACATCGGTGCCGACGCACACCATGAAGTTCATTTGGCCATCGGCGTCCAGCAACAGGGTGTTGGACCACTCGATCATGTGGCGCTCGCCATTTTTGCTGAGCCATTCATTGGTGTATTGCCCGGCCATGGCCTGGGAGTTGTGCACCAGCGTCTCAAAGGCATTTTTGCGAATGGACTCGGCATCTTCCGCCGGCAGAAAAGTATCCCAAGGGAATTTGCCTTCGATCTCTGCGAAGGCATAGCCGCTCAGTTTTTCGCAGGCGTGGTTGAAGCGCACGATGCGCCCCTCTGGATCCAACACCAGCACCAGTGCGCCGGCATTGTCGATGACGGAATTGGCCAGCAATTGCGTGCGTTGCAGGTCGCCGCTGAGTTGTTGTTGTGTAGAAAGCAAATCGGCGTAATGGGCGGTAAGGACGCCGAGTTCATCCAGCGAGAGCGGCAAGAGATTGGCGCGGGCGCGCTCCGGAATTGAGCCATTACGTGCGGCAATGAAGCGTTCCAGTGGCGCCAAGCCTTGGTGCAGGCTGCGCCAGGCAAGCCAAGTGCCGCCAGCGGCCAAGGCCAGCAGCGAGAACCACAAGGCCAATGTTTCCCATTGGAAAAAACCGGTGCGGTTGAAGTAATAGCCGAGCAGCAGGCTGTCAATCAGCAGCGGCGTGACAATACCCAGCATGAGTAACTTGAGCCATAGCGGAATAGCGGTGACGCTGACTCCGCGTGGCCCGAGATAGCGGCCGAGGCGGTCGATAAAGTAGAAGAAAATAGGAAAGACCGTTATCAGCACCACCGGAATCAGGCCGAACTGGTTGTACAGGTGTTGGTGCAGCTTGTAGCTGCGAATGCCCAAGGCGTCGAGCGAGAAGTCGGCGCTCAGGGCGCCGCCGATGGAGTAAAGCGTCACCGCGCCAAGCAGGTACCAAGGCAGACGGGCAAACACGCGTTGCGCCGTGGCGGCGGCTAATGCGCGCTCCAGTTGCGTGAGATGAACGATGAAACGGTAGGCGCGCGGCGCCAGCGCTAGCCCTGTAAGCAAGGCGGCAAGGACATACGGGCCGGTGTAGCTGAAAAAAATGAGATAGAACTCGGGCATCGGATAGAAGCCCACCAAGCCCATCAAGGAGCCGCCTACAAACGGCGGCAGGAGCGTAGTCAGGAGTATCGCAATCGTGATGCTGCGGCGCAGCTGCTGGTCGCTTAGGGTGCTTATGACGGGTGTGGTCATTGGGACACGCTGTGGCTTTACGTTCAACCTTCGTATTGACGAGCAAGGTATGCTTCGACGCTTCACTTGCTCTATCGCTTAAAGCGATTATGCCATGTTTAGTTTCAGCTGCCGTCGCATTGCTTGCATGAGGTCTTCGATCCCGATGGGCTTAGTCAGGTATTCAACAAATCCGGCCTTGAGCCCCTTTTCGATATCGATCGGCATGGCATCTGCCGAGAGCGCGAGTACCGGGATGTCGCGCGTGCTGCTGTCGGCTTTGAGTGCGTCCAGCACCGCGTAGCCATTCATGCCCGGCAAATGAATGTCGAGCAAGATGGCGTCGGGGCGGTAGCGGCGCGCCAGTTCCAGGCCGTATTCGCCGTTGCTGGCCGAGAGCAGCATCAGCTGTGGCTGATGCCGGAACATGGCCTCGACCAGGCGCAAGTTGGCGGCGTTATCCTCGATGTAGAGCACCTTGTGCTGCGCACTGTCGGCATTGATCGGGATGTCCGGCAGTGCCGGCGTTAAGGTTTCTTCAACCGCGGAAGCGGTCGGTAAATCGAGCCAGAAGGTGGAGCCCATGCCGGGGCTGCTATCGATTCCAAGGGTACCGCCCATCAGCTCGGCCAGTTGTTTGGAAAGCGCGAGCCCGATGCCGGTGCCGCCCACTTCGGTGTATTCGGCGCCCAAGCGCTCGAACGGTTGAAACAGGTAGGCCTGTTTTTCCGGCGCAATGCCTGGGCCGCTATCCGTCACGGCGATGCGCAGCAGTTTGTCGTCGCGGCACTGGCATTCGAGCACGATGCGCCCGCCTTCGTGATTGTATTTGGCGGCATTCGACAACAGGTTTACCAAGATCTGTTTCAAGCGCGTCGGGTCGGCCAGTACGGTAGCGTGCGCATCGCATTGATTGATCAATCCGATTTGCCTGCTGCTGATGAGCGGCTGTGTGATTTGCAACGCGTCGAATACCGCTGACCGGACATTGACCGATTGCAGTACGGTCAGCATTTTTCCGGCGTCGATGCGCGACAGGTCGAGGAGTTCGTCGATGAGCACGAGCAGGTGATCGCCGGCGCGGTGAATTTCGGATACAAAGTCGAGCTGTTCGGGATTGATGTTTTCGGTCTCCAGCACTTGCGCGAAGCCGAGAATGGCGTTCATCGGCGTGCGCAGCTCATGCGACATGCGCGAGAGAAATTCGGATTTGGCGCGGTTGGCGCGCTCGGCCTCGTTCTTGGCCGTCTGCAAGGCATGGGTGCGCTCCCGCACCAGTTCTTCGAGGTGCAAGCGATGCTGTTCGAGTTCTTGCTGAAGTGTTTTGATTTGCGTGATATCGCGATGCACTGCCAGCCAGACCTCGCCATGGGTGGGGTGGGTGAAAGTGGAAATGGAGGCGGAGCACCAGAAGGTAGTGCCGTCTTTTTTGATATTTTCGATATCGCCTTGCCATGCCCCATGTTCGTTCAGGATGCGGATGATTTCGCCAGCGGTATCGCGCGGATTATTTTTGGAATGGCCATTGAGCATTGCAATGGGCTGGTCGATCAATTCTCCCTTGCCGTAACCAAACATGCGTTCGGCGCCGGCATTGCTGTAAACGATGCTGGCGTTCGCCGAGTTGATCAGCAGCACCGCTTCGGACATCTGTTCCAGTATGCGGGCCTGAAGGCGGATGTCATCTTCGAGCGTGGCCTGATGACTGATGCGTTGGTGCTTGTAACGTTCGGGCAGGACTGGGTCAATGGCGCCGAATTTTTCGACGATGGCGAAGACGCCGTTCGCCTCGCAGCGCGATAGATAGGCGTTGATGGCCGCATGTTGAGTTGCTGGGTCCATGCGCACGATGCCTTGCGGGCCGGATACTTGGATGGTTTTTAGCGTGTCGATCAGCGCCTCGTGATCGAGGCTGCCGGCCTGGTTGGCCGCATTGGCGAAAGCCTTGACGCAGAGGTAGGTACCCTCGCCGAAGTTGGTGAGAATGCCATTTCCTTGCGGCCAAATTCCGCTGACGCCCGGCTGGCCGGCCAAGCGCGCGAGATAATTGCGATTTGCATCGCTGTCCACGGCCATGAAGTAGGTGTTGCTGGAGTAGAAACCGGCGCGCACTTCGGGCGGCAGGATGCTCGCCATAATTTCGTCGTAGTGCCCCATCACCACGGCGATGCATTTCTTCAGGCCGCGCTGGGTAAAGCGCGTGAGCAAATGCACTTGATCCGCGCCAGCGAAATACGGGACGAAAACATCGGGCGCCACAGCCTCTAAATGATCCAGCAAACGCTCGATGGTCTCGGCGTCGACGCCAATCGGGCAATATTCTTCACCGACGATTGCACCGCCGGCGCGCACCAATGCGCGCTTGGCGGCATCGATAGAGCCGCGTGGCCATTCGTAGTTGTTGCCGGCGAAATACATGCGCGGGCCATATTGCTTGAGCATGTAGGGGATCATGCGGTCGATTTGCTGATTGGGCAGCGCGGCGAAATGAAAAAAATAGCGGCTGAGGATGCTGCCCTCATAGAAGGAAAAATTTAGATATGGAATCTTGCGCGGTTCCGCCACGCGATAGGCGACGGCAATGCGTGAATTGGATAGCAGGTTGCCGATGATGCTGACGCAACGATGGTGATCCACCAGTTTTTCGGCGGCGGCAACTGCGCTTTCGGGCAGGCTGCCATCGTCTTCGACCACCAGCTCCAGCGGTCGGCCCAGCACGCCGCCGTTTTCATTGACCTCTTGGCAGGCGATTCTTCCGGCGCGCTCGATTTCCGAGCCGTAGATTCCCACCAAGCCGGTGAGTGGTGGCATCAGGCCTAATTTAACGCTATTTTCCGCCATGGAACGCTACCCTATAAATGCTGCATGATTTTTCGTGCCTGCGCGATGTTCAGTGTCATGCGTAATGTGTCGGCTAGCGATTCAACTGCACGCGGGTTTCATCTGGTCCACAAGTAAAGCGGCTAGCAGCGCTTCCAGGAGTTCTTCCAGCTTGACGGGCTTGGTGAGGTAGCGCGCGAACCCGGCCTTCAATCCAATTTCGATATCGATCGGCATGGCGTCGGCCGAGAGCGCGAGCACCGGGATGTCGCGCATGGCGCTGTCGGCTTTGAGCGCAGCCAGCACGGCATAACCATCCATGCCTGGCAGATGGATGTCGAGCAGTATGGCGTCCGGTCGATAACGCCGCGCCAGTTCCAGGCCATATTCGCCGTTGCTGGCCGAGATCAGGCTGATATCCGGATGGCGCCGCAGCATGGTCTCGACGACTTTCAGATTGGCGGCGTTGTCCTCGATGTAGAGTACTTTGATGCGCTTCATGTCGACTGCGCCGGCGGGCGTGGTTTCGGGTGCCGCCTGCATAGTCGCGGCGCGCGGCAGGTCGATCCAGAAGGTGGAGCCTTTCCCTTGCGTGGAGTTGACGCCGAGTTCGGCGCCCATGAGTTCGGCCAGTTTTTGGCACAGGCTTAAGCCGATGCCGGTGCCGGCGACGGTGGTCAATTCGGCACCCAAACGCTCGAACGGCGTGAAGATATTGTCTAGCTTGTCAGGGGCGATCCCTGGGCCGGTATCGGTGACGCTGATGCGCCAATACAGGTCGCCGTGTGCTTGGCAGTTAATGTGGATGCTGCCGCCGTCGCGGTTGTATTTGGCGGCATTGGAAATCAAATTGAACATGATCTGGCGCAATCGGGTGGCATCGGCAAGCACCACGACTTCGGCGGGACATTGGTTGATGACGCTGATGCGCTGTTTTTTGATGATGGGTTCGGCCAGTCCCAAAGCGTTTTGCAGCACTGGGCCTAGATGCACCGGCGCAATGCGGGTGGCCAGTTTGCCGGCTTCGATACGCGAGAGGTCGAGCAATTCGTCGATGAGTGCCAGGAGGTGTTTTCCCGCTTGATAAATTTCCGCGACGAAGCTTTGTTGCTCCGGGTTCAGGGCTTCGAGTTCCAGTACCTGGGCGAAACCGAGGATGGCGTTCATCGGCGTGCGCAGTTCGTGCGACATGCGCGATAGGAATTTGCTCTTGGCGGCGTTGGCGCGCTCGGCCTCTTCTTTGGCGCGTAACAAGAGCGCTTCCGAATGTTTGCGCTCGGTGATGTCCTGCACGGTTCCGGTTAGGCTGAGCGCTTGGCCGTTGGCGTCGACCGTGGCAATCGCCTCTTCGTGTACCCAGCGCACTTCGCCATCGGGCAGCACGATGCGATGGTCTATGCTATGCCGCGCGCCGCGCGCGAAGGCCAGTCGTTCGGATTCCTTGATGTGTTCCACATCCTCTGGATGCAGGGCCGCGATGAAGCGTTCATAGCTCGGCTCGAAAGATTTGGGTAGGTGGCCGAAGATGCGGAAGATTTCATCGGACCAGGTAAGTTTGCCGCTGGCGACATCCCAGTTCCAGTTGCCCATATGGGAGATGCGTTGTGCGTCTTCCAGCATGGCGGTGCGCTGCGAAATGAGTTGTTCCAGATGCGAACGGTAGAGTTCCAGTTCCTGTTGCGCGCTTTTGAGTTCGCTGATGTCGGTGACGGTGCCGGTGTAGCCGCGCAAATTGCCGGCCTTATCCGTTAGCTTCGATGCCTGGCCGAACAGCCAGGAGGCGGAACCGTCCGGGCGCTGAAAACGGTATTCGAGGGCGAACGGCGCGTCGCGTTCCACAAAGTCCTGCCAGGCGCTAAAGATCTGTTGCGCGTCTTCCGGGTGCAATGCTTTTACCCAGCCTTCGCCCATGGCTTGCTGCGCGGAAAGTCCGGCGAGCTGGCACCAGCGCGCATTGACGAAAGTGCAGTGGCCTTTTAGGTCGGTTTCATACACGCCTACTGGGGCGCCCGTGACCAGCGCGGAAAAGCGTTGTTCGCTTTGCTCCACGCGCCGCAATAAGGGGCGCGTGACGCGGGTGAATATCCAGGCGCCGAGTGCGATCAGGAGCGCGCCGATTAAGCCAGCCCAAAGGCTGGCCCGAATAAATGGCGCCTTGACCGTCGCCGTATCAATTTTATAGACGATGCCGATGCCCAAGGTTGGCACCGGGGCGTAACCGGCCAATACCGATGTTCCGCTGTAGTCCGGTAGTTCGCCGCTGCCGCGTTCGCCGTGTAGCGCCAGAAATAGCGGACGCGCAAGTACGCCATCAAAGGGCACGCGCGCGACTTCTTGCAGGCCTTTGCCGGGGATGGCGCGCAATAGTTGCATGGTGCTGCCCAAACGGCGGCCAACAATGATTTCGCTGGTTTGTTTGGCGCGGTTTTGCATGAGCATGCCCGCCTCGATCTGGCTCATGGTGGCGCCCCAGTGCCCCTGCGGGTTGGTGTGCTCGCTGTAACGTTTGTCGAATTGCGCCACGGCCTCGAGCAGGTTGGCCAAGGTGTTGGCGCTGCGTTGCATTTCAAGCAGGGTTTCGTCGTAGGCGGTGCGGTAGAGCAGGGTGACAGCGCTGGCGCCAACGATGATGGCGATCGCAGCCATGGACGCGATCAGTATGCGCAGTGTGTGTAAGCGGTAAGTGTGGTACATGCAACGCCCTGCGTTATTTTTTATTATATTTTTCTTGGGCCAGCGTTGATAAAAAGTAGGTATCGCATGCTGGCGCTTCGCTTAAAACCCTACTTAAATCATGGTATTGCTGTGGGTTATTAGTCGAATGTATTGTACGGCGCGATTTGAAATAACTTCAGATTATTTTGGGTGGGGCAAGCGCGTAGCAGCGTTGCGCGCTTGATTAAAGAGAAGCGCGCGGCGCTGTTGATGGGGTTGGGGGCGGGGTTAAGAGAGGACGCCTTGGCTGCTCAGGTAGTCTTCGTAATTCCCGCTGAAGTGCTGGTAGCCGCCTTTACCATCGAGCTCGATAATTTGCGTGGCGAGCGAAGACACGAATTGCCGGTCGTGGCTGACGAAAATCAGCGTGCCCTTGTATTTTTCCAAGGCGATGTTCAGCGCTTCGATGGTTTCCATATCCATGTGATTGGTGGGTTCGTCCATGATCATCACATTCGGATATTCCAGCATCAGCTTGCCGTAGAGCATGCGGCCTTTTTCGCCGCCGGATAGCACGCGCACGGATTTTTTCACGTCGTCGCCGGAGAACAGCAGGCGTCCCAGAATGCTGCGGATGGCCTGGTCGTCCTCGCTTTTTTGGCGCCACTGCTTCATCCAGTCGAACACGTTCCAGTCGTTGTCGAAGTCATGCGCGTGGTCTTGCGCGAAGTAGCCGATGCGGGCTTTTTCCGCCCATTTCACGCTGCCTTGATCGGGCTCGATTTCGCCCATCAGGGTTTTGAGCAGGGTGCTTTTACCGGCGCCGTTGGGGCCGATGATGGCGAGGCGTTCGCCCGCATCCAATATGATATTCATGCCGTGAAATAGCACTTGGTCGTAGCCCTTGGCGATGTCGAGCAGCTCCACCGCTTGGCGATGCAGCTTGTCCTTGTCGTCCATTTCGAAGCGGATATACGGCGCTTGGCGGCTGGAGGGTTTGACTTCCACCACTTCAGATTTGATCTTCTCGATTTGCTTCAAGCGCGAGGTGGCTTGGCGCGCCTTGGATTTGTTGGCGGAGAAGCGCGAGACGAAATCCTGCAAATCGTTAACGCGTTCCTTGGCCTTGGTGTTGGAGGCGAGCATTTGCTGCCGCGCCTGGGTCGAGGCCAGCATGTAGTCGTCGTAATTGCCGGGGTAGACGCGAATGGTGCTGTAATCCAAATCCGCCATGTGGGTGCACACGCTGTTCAGGAAATGCCGATCATGCGAGATGATGATCATGGTGCTGTTGCGTTGGTTGATGACGTCTTCCAGCCAGCGGATGGTGTTGATGTCGAGGTTGTTGGTGGGCTCGTCCAGCAGCAGAATGTCCGGGTTGGAAAACAAGGCCTGGGTGAGCAGTACGCGCAGTTTGAAACCGGGCGCGATTTCGCTCATCGGGCCGGTATGGTTGGCCAACGGAATACCGACGCCCAGCAACAATTCGCCGGCGCGCGCTTCGGCAGTGTAGCCATCGAGTTCGGCGAAGCGCGACTCCAGCTCCGCCGCTTTCATGTAATCGTCTTCGGTAGCCTCGGGGTTGGCGTAGATGGCGTCTTTTTCGCGCATCACCTGCCACATTTCGTCGTGGCCCATCATCACCACATCTAGGACGCGCTGGTCTTCATACGCGAATTGGTCCTGGCGCAGCCAGGCCATGCGTTCATGCGCATCCAGCGAGACATTGCCCGCGCTGGGTTCGAGCACGCCGGCCAGAATCTTCATGAACGTGGATTTGCCGCAGCCGTTGGCGCCGATCAGGCCATAGCGATTGCCGTCGCCGAATTTGACGGAAACGTTTTCAAACAGGGGCTTGGCCCCGAATTGGATGGTGATGTTGGCGGTGGAAAGCATGGGAATGTCGCTGCGCGTGATGAAAGTAGGGCGCGCATTTTAACATGCTTGCTAGGTCAGGGCTTGAGACCTAATTTTTAGACGTAATGCTGGCGCTTGCAGCACCCACCGCAAACTTCAAGTTGACGCTGCTGCCCACCTCGATAGCGCCGCTGTCGCGCACGATATTGCCTTGCGCATCACGGACGATGCTATAGCCGCGCTGCAAAATCGATTGCGGGTTGAGGTGTTGCAGATTGGCGCTCAAGCGCGCCTGTTCTTGGCGTGCCAAAGCCAAGCGATTTTTGATGCTGAGATTGAGCCGTGTGCCGAGATGTGTGCAGCGCTGTTGCAGCGGGGCCAGATTCGGTTGCGCATTGGCAAGTCGCTCGGTGAGTTGCTTTACGTACCAGCTTTGTGTGTCCAAGCGATGCTGCTTAGCGCGCAGCAAGCGCTGTGCGAGATGCGCCAATTGCTGGCGCTGGTGCTGGATGCGGTCGCCGGGGTGGGCCAAGCGCTTGGCAAGATGATCCAAGTGCTGCATGCGTGTTTCCAGGATGCGCGTCATGTGGTGCGTCATGCGCTGCTCCAGGGCTTGTATGCGCTGGATCAGGTCGGCGCGATTCGGGCTGGCGAGTTCGGCCGCGGCGGTCGGCGTCGGCGCGCGTTGGT
The DNA here is from genome assembly GCA_021812385.1 of Pseudomonadota bacterium. Classification (GTDB taxonomy): domain Bacteria; phylum Pseudomonadota; class Gammaproteobacteria; order Burkholderiales; family Thiobacteraceae; genus RBG-16-58-11. The sequence continues at coordinate 21,285 of JAKANO010000001.1, forward strand.
CGGCGGCGAAGTCGGCAATGGTGAAATCGGTCTCGTGGCCGACGCCGCAGACGATGGGAATTTGGCTGGCGACGATCGCGCGGGCGACGGTTTCCTCGTTGAATTCCCAGAGATCTTCGATGCTGCCGCCACCGCGGCACAGAATGAGCACTTGGCATTCATCGCGCTGATTCGCGCTCTGGATCGCTTGGGCGATTTGCAGATGCGCGCCCTTGCCCTGCACCGGGGTTGGGTAGAGCACGATGGTAATAGCCGGCATGCGCCGCTTGAGGGTGGTCAGCACATCGCGCAGCGCGGCGGCTTGCGGTGAGGTGATGATGCCAATTTGGCGCGGGAAGGCGGGAAGGGCGCGCTTGCGTGCTGGATCGAACAAGCCTTCGGTTTCGAGTTTTGTTTTTAGTTTGGCGAAGGCTTCGTATAAGGCGCCCAGTCCGCCGGGGCGCATGGTTTCCACATTCAACTGGAAATCGCCGCGCGGTTCATACAGCGAGACCAGCACGCGCGCTTCGACTTGCATGCCTTCCTTGGGCGTGAAATCCAAATACTGATTGCGATGCCGGAACATGACGCAGCGCACTTGCGCCTTGTCGTCCTTCAAGGAGAAGTACCAATGGCCGGAGCCATGCTTGGTGAGATTGGAGATTTCACCGCTCACCCAAAGCGGCGGAAAAGAACTTTCGAGCAGCGCGCGAGTACGGCGATTAAGCTCTGAAATCGGGATCGCTTGTTCTTCGACCCTATTAAATAAGGGGTTTGTCATGGCGCGATTGTAGCAGCTATCCACAATCCCCGAGAAATTTCGATGTTTCTGAACCCGGACTTTGAAAATCGCAAATATAAAAAACTAACGCATTGATTTAATTATGAAATGGCGAATGGTAAAACTTGAGCGAAATAAAAAATTCATTTACAGATGTCAACTTAAGGCGTTTTTTTACAGCTTATACACAAGTTTATCCACAGTATATGTGGGCAAAACAAAAAATCCCTTATGGCTCAGTAAGTTTAGTTTGTCGGATATGTTGTCGAATTCGTAATGCCATGAAAAATATAGCGTAGTTGTTTTATTGCTTGGATTTATATCCAGGAGAAAGGAAGAAAACCAAAATGTAATGTTGAATTCACTTGCCTTATGACGAACAGTTAGTACAATGACATTGATGCGGTGTGCGCAGTTTTGCTGCTGCATATTCATGTATCCCCTTTTTGTTCTGCTCCGTTTTGCCCCGACCTGCCATCCGTTCGGGGCATTTTTTTGCCCGCGGCTGAAGATGCATTGCCGGTGTTCCCTTGCCGAAAATCGCGTGGCGAGCTAAAGTGACGCACTCTTTTTGATGGAGATGTCGAGTGCTCAGCATTATAGAAAAAGCGGGTTGGTCGATCTGGCCCTTGATATTTGCTTCCATCCTCGCCTTGGCCATTATCGGCGAACGTTTTTGGTCCCTCCGCACCCAACTGGTTTCCCCCAAGGGTTTATTGCAAGGCTTGTTGCAGGAACTGCAAAGCAAAGGCATCGCGCAAGAGATGCTGAATCGCTTGGTGCAAAGTTCGCCTTTAGGCCGCGTTTTTAGTGCGGCATTGCGCAATGCAAATACCTCGCGCGAAATCATGAAGGAAGCGATCGAGGAAGAAGGCCGTGCCGTGGCCCACGAATTGGAACGATTTTTGAACACGCTGGGTACGATCGCCACCGCCGCGCCGTTGTGGGGCTTGTTTGGTAGCGTGCTGGGGATGGTGGAATTGTTCGGTTCCTTGCGTCCTGCGGGCGCCAATCCGGCCGATTTGGCGCATGGCATCTCCGTGGTTTTGTACAATACCGCCCTGGGTTTGATCGTCGCCATTGTGTCGCTGATTTTTTACCGCTACTTCCGCGCCCGTGTGGATTCCATCGTTTTGGACATGGAGCAGCAAGCGATCAAATTGGTCGAAGTGCTGCACGGCGAACGCAAATAGCATGAACTTTCAACGCGGCAGGCAGCGCGAGGAGCCGGAGATCAATTTGATCCCGATGATCGATGTGTTGCTGGTGATTTTGATTTTCTTGATGGTCACCACCACGTTCTCGCAGTTTGCCGAGTTGCAAATCAATCTGCCGACGGCGCAAGCGGATAAGCCGGAGGACAAACCCGTCTCCATCAATGTCGCGGTGGATGCCACAGGGCGCTATGTGGTGAATGGCAAGCCTTTCGTTGGCCAGAACGTGGAAAACTTGAGCCTGGAATTAAAGCGCGCGGTCGGTGACAGCGGCAAGGAGCCTGTGGTGATTATCAGCGCTGACGCGAATGCCACGCATCAAGCCGTGGTGAATGTGATGGAAGCCGCGCGCCAGGCCGGTTTGTCACGCATCACTTTCGCTACCCAAGCGCAAAACGCGAAATAGCGCACGCGGGTGCGCCCAAACAACTTCACTCTTCCAAACACCCGGCAGCGTAACCCAGCATCCCTATGAGAAACTGGCTCGAGCGGCAGTGGTACCGTTGGTCGATCTGGCATCTAGTATTGCTGCCGCTTTCGCTGCTGTTTTGGGTGGTCACGGCCACGCGGCGCGCTTTGTATCGCGCCGATTGGAAGCGCAGCGAGAAGCTTTCCAAGCCGGTGATCGTCATCGGCAATATATCGGTAGGCGGTACCGGCAAAACGCCCTTGGTGCTAGCCTTGGTCGCGCTGTTGAAGGAGGCGGGTTATACGCCGGGCGTCATCAGTCGCGGCTATCGCGGCAAGAGTACGCTGCCGCGTCGGGTGACTGCGGACAGTGAACCGCGCGAGGTCGGCGACGAGCCGGTGCTGCTGGCGCGCAAGGCCGGCTGCCCGGTTTGGGTGGGGCGCCGGCGCGTGGAAGTTGGGCAGGCGCTGATCGCCAACCACCCGGAAGTGGATGTCATCTTATGCGACGATGGCTTGCAGCATTACCACTTGGCGCGCGATGTGGAAATCGTGGTGATCGATGCGTTGCGTTGGTTCGGCAATGGCCTGTTGCTGCCGGCGGGACCGTTGCGCGAACCGGTGCGGCGCATGCGCAGCGCCGATGTGGTGGTGATCAACGGCTGGCTGTCCGGCGCGCCGTTGCAGCGGCGTGAATTCACCATGCGCCTGACCGGTGATCTCCTTTACAATCTGCGCAATCCGCAACTCAAAGCGCAGCCAGAAATCTTCGTTGGGCAGCGCGTGCATGCCGTGGCGGGTATCGGGCATCCCGAGCGTTTTTTTGCGCATTTGAAAAAGCTCGGCATGCAATTTACCGCGCATCCTTTTCCCGATCACCATCCGTACGCGCCGCAGGATTTGCCGTGGCATGAGTCCGAAGCAATTGTGATGACGGAAAAAGACGCGGTAAAGTGCGTGGATTTCGTGGGTGATAATGCCTGGGTGCTGCCGGTGGAAGCGCAGCTCGATCCCGGCGTCGGTTATGCCGTATTGGAAAAATTGAGGAATTTGCATGGACATTAAACTGCTGGAAATATTGGTCTGCCCCTTGTGTAAAGGGCCCTTGGTTTATCACAAGGAACAGCAAGAGTTGATCTGCAAGCCGGATCGCTTGGCCTACCCGATTCGCGACGATATCCCGGTGATGCTGGAAGACGAAGCGCGTAAATTGCCTGCCGATGAAGAAGTGTAAAGCCTGCCATGCAATTTAAAGTCGTTATCCCCGCGCGCTTTGCTTCCACGCGCTTGCCCGGCAAGCCCTTGGCCGATATCCATGGCAAGCCGATGGTGGTGCGCGTGTTGGAATTGGCGTTGCAGTCCGGGGCGGAAGAGGTGTGGGTCGCCACCGATCATGCGCAGGTCGCGGAAGCGGTCACTGCCGCCGGCCACAATGTCTTGATGACGGCGCCGGAACATGCCTCCGGCACCGATCGCCTGGCGGAGGTGGTCAATCAACTGGGCTGGGCCGACGATACCATCGTGGTGAATGTGCAAGGCGATGAGCCTTTGCTCGACCCGCGCCTGATTGTCGATGTCGCGACTAGTTTGGCCAAGCACGACAGCGCCGATATTGCGACGGCCTGCCACGCGATTCACGATATGGCGAGCATGTTTAGCCAGAACACCGTGAAAGTGGTGTTCGATCGCATGGGCTATGCGCTGTATTTCTCGCGTTCACCGATCCCGTATGCGCGCGATGCTTTCCGCGATGCGCCGAACCGCTTGCCACCCGATCTACAGGTATATCGGCATATTGGGATATACGCCTACCGCGCGGCTTTTTTGAAGATTTATCAACAGCTCACGCCGGCCGCCATCGAGCAATACGAGGCGCTAGAGCAATTGCGCGCGCTCTGGCACGGGCACAAAATCGCGGTCGCGATCACCGAGCTCGCGCCGCCTGTGGGTGTGGATACGCCGGAAGATTTGCAAAAAGTCAGGGCCTTATTCAAGACTTAAAGCTGGTTTATGCGGGGATAAAAAACATTTAGTCCGCATTCAGGCGCCCCGGCATTTCCCTTAGTCGAACAGTGGTAAGATGTTGCCCTTTGTTTACGCAAAAAATCTCATTGAACGAGTGGAGGCATTATGAAATTGATTCTTCTCGGCGCGCCCGGCGCTGGTAAAGGTACGCAAGCCAATTACATCAAAGACAAGTACAACATTCCGCAAATCTCCACCGGCGATATGTTGCGCGCAGCCGTCAAGGCGGGCACCCCGCTGGGCATCGAAGCCAAGAAAATCATGGATGCGGGCGGCTTGGTCTCCGACGACATCATCATGGGCTTGATCAAAGAGCGCCTGACGCAAGCGGATTGCGCCAACGGTTATTTGTTCGACGGTTTCCCGCGCACCATTCCGCAAGCGGAAGCCATGAAAAATCTCGGCATCAATGTCGATTACGTGGTGGAAGTGGACGTGCCCGACTCGGAAATCGTCAAGCGCATGAGCGGTCGTCGCGTGCACGTGGCTTCCGGCCGCACCTACCATGTGGTGTTTAATCCGCCCAAGGTTGCCGGCAAGGACGATGTGACCGGCGAAGATTTGATTCAACGCGCCGACGATAGTGAAGAGACCGTGCTGAAGCGTCTTGAGGTCTATCATTCGCAAACCAAACCGCTGGTTAATTTTTACAACCAGTGGGCTGCCAGCGGCGCCGCCGGTGCGCCGAAGTACGTTAGAGTAGAAGGCGTCGGCTCCGTCGATTCCATTCGCGACGCAATTTTTGCGGCTTTAGGCTAAGCACGAACGGTAGGGGCGAGGCTTGCCTCGCCCGCGCTACAGCGATGAGCAAAATTCCCGACTTCACAGACACGGAACGCCACGTGGTGGAAACCACGGTCAAGGAGCGTTTCGGCAAGCCGGTCGAAGTACAGATCGCCGATGCAGAGATTCGTCTGTATAGCGGGGATCGCGAACTGACCGAGGTGCCGGTGTTGTACTGGCATGAACGCGATTGCCAGTTTGTGATTTTCAAGGTGGCGGATAACCGTTACCGCAACCAATTCTTTTATTCGGTGAAGGATCAATTCGGCACCGGTCGCGAGGAATACGACGATATCGGCGACTGCGTATTGACCTTGCTGCGGGTGCAGGCGGATCACGATTCAACGCGTGAGAAGCCATAGAGAACATATTTGATAAGGAGATAACGAATGGCCAAGATGAATGCTTTTTATGCGCAATCCGGCGGTGTGACCGCAGTGATCAATGCTTCCGCCTGCGGCGTGATTGAAACCGCGCGCAAGCATAAAGATAAAATCGGCAAGGTGTACGCCGGCCGCAACGGCATTATCGGCGCGCTCACCGAAGAGCTGATCGATACCAGCAAAGAATCGGCCAAAGCCATTGCCGCCTTGCGCTATACGCCATCCGGCGCCTTCGGCTCCTGCCGCTACAAGCTCAAGAGCCTGGAACAGAACAAGCGCGAATATGAGCGCCTGATCGAAGTTTTCAAAGCGCACAACATCGGCTATTTCTTCTACAACGGCGGCGGTGATTCCGCGGACACTTGCTGGAAAGTATCGCAATTGTCCGAAGCCATGGACTATCCGCTGCAAGCCATCCACGTCCCCAAAACCGTGGACAACGATTTGCCGATTACCGATTGCTGCCCAGGCTTTGGCTCAGTGGCCAAATACATTGCGATCTCCACGCGCGAAGCCAGCTACGACGTGGCTTCGATGTGCAAAACCTCGACCAAAGTATTCGTGCTCGAAGTGATGGGACGTCATGCGGGTTGGATCGCCGCTGCGGGCGGCATGGCGGCGGACAATGAGAACAATATTCCTACCGTGATCTTGTTCCCGGAAGTGGAATTCAATCAGGCTAAATTCCTGGCCTTGGTCAAGCAAAAGGTCGAGAAGTTCGGCTATTGCACCGTGGTGGTGTCGGAAGGCACGCATTATCCGGACGGCAAGTTCCTGGCCGAAGCCGGCACGCGCGATTCCTTTGGTCACGCGCAATTGGGCGGTGCCGCACCGGTGGTGGCAGGCATGATCAAAGAAAAGCTCGGCTACAAATATCACTGGGCCGTCGCGGATTACTTGCAGCGCGCCGCGCGCCATATCGCCTCCAAATCCGACGTCGAGCAGGCTTATGCCTTGGGCAAGGCCGCGGTTGATCTGGCATTGAAGGGCAAGAACTCGGTCATGCCGACCATCGTGCGTGTTTCCGATAAGCCGTACAAATGGAAAATCGGCGTGGCGGAACTGAAAGACGTGGCGAATAAGGAAAAAATGATGCCGCGCAATTTCATTACGCCCGACGGCTTCGGCATTACGCAAAAATGCCGCAGCTATCTGAGCGGCTTGATCAAAGGCGAGGACTATCCGCCCTATAAGGATGGCTTGCCGAGCTATGTGCGCCTGAAGAATGTGGCCGTGCCGAAGAAGCTTAAGGGCACGTTCAAAGTTTAGATTGCTGCGGCAATGACCCCGGAACGCGCGCGCGAACTGCTGATTCAGCAAGCTGAGTTCGGTAGTTTCTACAACGGCAATTCGGCCAAGCTCATATTGTCGGAAGTGCAAAAGGAGCATGGACAAGCTTGGGTAGATCGATTGATTATCGAGTGCGCGCTGGACCAGGTTTTCGATTTTAAGCCGGGCACACGGTTTGAGAAGGGGATTGCGTTCCCACCCTAAGAAGCAATAAAAAATTTTTGCAGTGCCAAAGTTGTATTCCAAAGTTGTATAAAGAATCGTTCAGCCCAAACGGGTATGACGGCAAAAGACGCAGCTAGCATTCCGGCTGAGAATAACGATATAACCACTGGAGGAGTCATGACCGCACCACTTAACTTCGCGCTGATCTGCGCTGGTCTTGCAATTGTGTATGGTTTTCTCGCAAGCCGATGGGTCTTAGCAAAACCCACCGGCAATGAGCGCATGCGGGAAATCGCTGCGGCGATTCAGGAGGGCGCGCAAGCTTATCTAAACCGGCAATATCGGACGATCGGCTTGGTTGGCGTGGTGTTGTTCGCGCTGATGTTTTGGCAACTGGGTGCGTTAACCGCTTTCGGCTTTGCGCTGGGTGCGGTGCTATCCGGGCTGGCGGGTTACATCGGGATGAATATTTCGGTGCGCGCCAATGTGCGCACCACCGAGGCGGCGCGCAGCGGCTTGAACGCCGCGCTGCAAGTGGCGTTCCAAAGCGGCGCCATTACCGGCATGCTGGTGGTTGGCTTGGGCCTGTTGGGCGTGGCGGGTTATTACGCCTACCTGGTGAGCGCCACGGCCCCTGGCGCCGAGGTTAACATCAGCCCCTTGGTGGGCTTGGCCTTCGGCGGTTCTTTGATTTCCATTTTTGCGCGTCTGGGCGGCGGCATCTTCACCAAGGGTGCGGACGTCGGCGCCGACCTCGTGGGTAAAGTCGAAGCCGGCATTCCCGAGGATGATCCGCGCAACCCGGCGGTGATCGCCGATAACGTGGGCGATAACGTCGGCGACTGCGCCGGCATGGCGGCCGACCTGTTTGAGACCTATGCGGTGACCATCATCGCCACCATGTTGCTGGGTGGCTTGGTGCTGCATGGCAATACGCAAGCCTTGCTGTATCCCCTGGTGCTGGGCGGCGTATCGATCATCGCTTCCATCATCGGCACCTTCTTCGTGAAGGCGCGTGCGGGCGGCAAAATCATGAACGCGCTGTATCGCGGCTTGGCGGTATCCGGCGTGCTGGCGGCCATCGCGTTCTATTTCGTCACCAATTACATCATGGGTTCGAGCGTGACCTTGGACGGCCATGAAATCTCCACCCGGATGTTGTATTACGCCGCCTTGATCGGCTTGGTGTTGACCGCTGCGATGGTCGTCATCACCGAGTACTACACCGCGACTGAATACGCGCCCGTACGCCATATTGCGCAAGCTTCCACCACCGGCCACGGCACCAACGTGATTGCCGGATTGGGTGTGTCCATGCGTTCTACCGCCTTGCCGGTGTTAGCGGTATGTGCGGCCATTTGGGGTTCGTTTGCCTTGGCGGGTTTATACGGGATTGCGATTGCCGCGACTTCGATGTTGAGCATGACCGGCATTATCGTAGCACTCGACGCTTATGGCCCGGTGACGGACAACGCCGGTGGTATTGCGGAAATGGCGAATTTACCAGAGGAAGTGCGCAACATTACCGATCCGCTGGATGCCGTAGGCAACACCACCAAGGCGGTAACCAAAGGCTACGCTATCGGTTCCGCCGGTCTGGCTTCTTTGGTGCTGTTCGCCGACTACACCCATACCCTGCAAGGGCACATGGGCGGCGTGGCAACGCTGTTCGATTTATCCAATCACATGGTGATTATCGGCCTGTTCATTGGCGGCATGGTGCCGTATCTGTTCGGCGCCATGGGCATGGAAGCGGTCGGTCGCGCTGCCGGTTCGGTGGTGGTGGAGGTGCGGCGCCAGTTCAAGGAAATCCCCGGCATTATGGCGGGCACCGCCAAACCGGATTACTCCAAGGCGGTGGACATGCTGACCAAAGCCGCGATCAAGGAAATGATGATTCCCTCCTTGCTGCCCGTGCTGGTGCCGGTGATTGTCGGCCTGACTTTGGGCGCGCAGGCCCTCGGTGGTGTGCTGATGGGCACCATCATTACCGGCATTTTCGTGGCGATCTCGATGACCACCGGCGGCGGTGCTTGGGATAATGCCAAGAAATATATCGAAGAGGGCAATCACGGCGGCAAAGGTTCCGATGCGCACAAAGCGGCGGTTACCGGCGATACCGTCGGCGACCCCTACAAAGATACTGCGGGCCCAGCCATTAACCCGCTGATTAAAATTATTAATATTGTGGCTTTGCTGATTGTGCCGCTGCTGTAATTGAAGCGATGCAGTGCCTGAAAAAAGGCCGGTTAATACCGGCCTTTTTTTCGCGATGTGTTCTTAAGGCATGGGACGAGCAAAAGCCACCGCGTGTTGATGCACGTGGAGGCAGAATGTGGGGCTAGGGAAATTTAGCTGCAGTGCCCCGAGTAGCGGGGTAATGCTTAGGCCGCGCGGATATTGGCGGCTTGCTTCTTACCTTTAGGGCCGTCGACGAGTTCGTACTGAACCCGCTGGCCTTCCTTTAAGGTTTTGAATCCGGCCATTTCAATCGCGGAGAAGTGCGCGAAAACATCTTCGCCGCCTTCTTCCGGTGTAATAAAGCCAAAACCTTTTGCGTCGTTAAACCACTTGACGGTGCCAATTGCCATGTTGCTTACTCCGTTGTAGCTGGGCTGGTCATTGAACCCCGATTTAGCCAGAAAATGAACCGGCGAACCTATTGCCAAAGGACATGTTCTAAAGCAAAGACCGAGTTCAGTTTGCCCCCAGCTTTAGCGATTCGTCAAGTATTTTGCATGGAATAAGGGAATGGGGTTGATAAGCAGTGTATGCGGCCCCAGAATAAGTAAATAAACGGATAAAGACATGGCACAAAAGGATCAACTTGGCACTATTTTGGAGCCAAAGGTAAGTAAAGCTAAACCACCGCCGTTATATAAGGTGTTGCTCTTGAACGATGACTTTACGCCCATGGAATTTGTGGTGGAAGTTCTGCAAAAGTTTTTTAATATGAATCGTGAGCAAGCGACGCAGATCATGTTGAAAGTGCATCAAGAAGGCATGGGTGTTTGTGGGGTTTTCCCAAAAGATATTGCAGCGACAAAGGTTGATCTGGTAGTCTCTTTTTCAAGGCAGCACCAACATCCTTTGCAGTGCGTAATGGAAGAAACATAGATGATATCGCAGGAACTTGAAGTCTCTCTCCATATGGCGTTCGTCGAGGCGCGGCAGAAGCGTCACGAGTTCATTACGGTGGAACATTTGCTGCTGGCGATGCTGGATAATCCCTCCGCCGCCCAAGTGTTGCGCGCCTGCGCCGCAAACATCGAAGAGCTGCGCAAAGTGCTGGCGGATTTCGTGCTGCAGCACACGCCGGTGGTCAGCGGCACCGATGAAGTCGACACCCAACCCACACTCGGTTTCCAGCGCGTGATTCAGCGCGCGATTTTGCATGTGCAATCTTCCGGCAAAAAAGAAGTGACCGGCGCCAATGTTTTAGTTGCGATCTTCGGCGAGAAAGACTCGCATGCGGTGTATTTTTTACACCAGCAAGGCGTGACGCGCCTGGATGTGGTGAATTATATTTCCCACGGCATCAGCAAAGTACAAGACGGCGTCGGCCCGGCAAAAGCCGGCAACAATGAAGCCGAGCCGGAAGCCGAAGCAGAGCAACAGCCGGCCACCGCACTCGAAAATTACACCCAAAACCTGAATGCGCAAGCCCTGCTGGGCAAGATCGACCCGCTCATCGGGCGCGAATTGGAATTGGAGCGCGTGATTCAAACGCTATGCCGCCGCCGCAAGAACAATCCCTTGTTGGTGGGCGAAGCCGGCGTCGGCAAGACCGCCATCGCGGAAGGTTTGGCGCGGCGCATTGTAGAAGGCAATATCCCCGATGTGTTGGCGCAAAGCACGGTGTACTCCCTGGACATGGGCGCGCTGTTGGCCGGCACCAAATATCGCGGCGATTTCGAGCAGCGTTTAAAAGCCGTGTTGAAGCACTTGTTGGATAACAGCAAGGCGATTCTGTTCATCGACGAGATTCACACTTTGATCGGCGCGGGTGCGGCCTCGGGCGGCACGCTGGATGCGTCGAATCTGCTCAAGCCGGCCTTAAGCTCCGGCCAGTTGAAGTGCATCGGCGCCACTACTTATAATGAATATCGCGGCATCTTCGAAAAAGATCACGCCTTGTCGCGCCGCTTCCAGAAGATCGACGTACTCGAGCCCTCCATCGCCGAGACGGTGGAAATCTTGCGCGGCTTGAAATCGCGCTTCGAAGCGCATCACGGGATTAAATACACCGTGGCCGCGTTGTCGACGGCGGCGGAGCTTTCCGCCAAGTACATCAACGACCGCCACCTGCCGGATAAAGCCATCGACGTCATCGACGAGGCGGGCGCAGCGCAGCGCATCCTGCCCAAGTCGAAGCAGAAAAAGCTCATTACGCCGAAAGAGATCGAAGAGATCGTGGCTAAAATTGCGCGCATCCCGCCCAAGAATGTTTCGACCGACGACCGCTCGGCGCTCAAGAATTTGGATCGCGATCTGAAAGCCGTGGTGTTTGGCCAGGACAAAGCCATCGATGCCTTGGCCAGCGCGATTAAAATGGCGCGCAGCGGTTTGGGCAATGCGCAAAAACCGATTGGCTCATTCTTGTTCTCCGGCCCGACCGGTGTGGGCAAGACCGAAGTCGCGCGCCAACTGGCCTACACCATGGGCATTGAGTTGCTGCGTTTCGATATGTCGGAATACATGGAGCGCCACGCCGTTTCGCGCTTGATCGGCGCGCCCCCGGGCTATGTGGGTTTCGATCAAGGCGGCTTGCTGACCGAAGCGATCACCAAGCATCCGTACGCGGTCTTGTTGCTGGACGAGATCGAAAAAGCGCATCCCGATATTTTCAATATTCTGTTGCAAGTGATGGATCATGGATCGCTCACCGACAACAATGGACGCAAGGCGGATTTTCGCAACGTGATCATCATCATGACCACCAATGCCGGCGCCGAGTCCTTGAACAAAACGCAAATCGGCTTTACTACGCCGGAGAAAACCGGCGACGAAATGGCCGACATCAAGCGCTTGTTCTCGCCCGAATTCAGGAATCGCCTGGATGCCAGCATTTCATTCAGGCCCCTGGATAAGGAAGTCATCATGCGCGTGGTGGACAAATTCCTCATCCAGCTCGAAGAGCAGCTGCACGAGAAGAAAGTCGAAGCGAATTTCACCGATGCGCTGAAGGACTATCTGGCCAAGCAGGGCTTCGATCCGCTGATGGGCGCGCGCCCCATGGCACGTTTGATTCAGGACACGATACGCAAAGCGCTGGCCGACGAATTGTTGTTCGGACGCTTGGCGCAGGGCGGCAAGGTCACCGTGGATATGGACGAAAACAACCAGGTGAAACTGGTGTTCGAAGAAGAACCGGAAGCCGTGATCTAGCGCACGGAAGCAGCTGAATAAAAGGCCGGCTTAGCCGGCCTTTTTATTTGTCACGCGCCGTTTGCCAATGCCATAGGAATCCCCTAACATCTTGTCAGGTCGTTTATTCATAAAACAAAAGGGAGAACAAAATGGCTGATTTCAACCCGTACCAAGCACCTAGCGCGCATGTTGAAGATATGAATGATGTAGAGGATATGGAACTGGCCGGGCGGGGCACCCGGCTCGGGGCGGTGATAGTCGATTCCTTGATTTTTATGGTGCCCTTGTTGTTTGCGATCATCCCGATCATGATTTTTTCCAAACAAGTAGGAGCCGATGCCATGGGCGCCGGCGCCATCATCGCCATCGTGGTTGGCGTGTTGGGCTTCTTGGCCATATTCGTGGTCGATTTGGTGATGTTGCATCGTACCGGGCAGACCATCGGCAAGCGCCTGTTAAACATTAAAATCGTCCGCACCGACGGCGACCGCGCCGGCCTGACGCGGATTTTCTTTTTGCGCATGCTTGTGCCTGGGCTCATCGGTGGAATCCCATTCGTCGGATCCATTTTTTCCATCGTTGATCCTTTATTCATCTTCCAGGAATCGCGCCGCTGCGTGCACGATCTGATCGCCGACACCATGGTGGTTATGGCCTGACCCTGGCGCGATCGTTTCTTGATGCTCGACACTTATCGCGAAATTGAAACACCCGAGGGTGTTGAGTTGCATCTGCGCGCCGCTGGTCCAGTGGCGCGCGTGCTGGCCTTTAGCGTCGATTTGCTGTTGCGCGGTGTAGCCCTATTCGTCTTGTCCATCGGCTTGTCGCTGATCGGTAACTTTGGCATGGGACTATTCCTGATCGTGGTCTTTCTCATGGAATGGTTTTATCCGGTGCTGTTCGAAGTATTGCGCAATGGTGAGACGCCCGGAAAGCGCATGTTTGGCTTGCGCGTGCTGAATGACAACGGCACCCCCGTCAGCTGGGGGCCATCCCTGGTGCGCAATCTATTGCGCGCGGTGGATTTCATGCCGGCATTTTATGGTTTTGGTTTGGCGAGCATGTTGCTCAATCGCGATTTCAAGCGCTTGGGCGATCTCGCCGCAGGCACCATCGTGGTGTATCAAGAACCCGCCCTGCGCCACATCGCCATACCGGATGTGCCCGCGATCGCGCCGCCCTTGGGCTTGAATCTGGCGGAGCAGCGCGCGCTGATTACCTTCGCAGAACGTTCCCAACGCTTGACCGAAGTGCGTTCCGAAGAGTTGGCGGATTTGCTGACACCGCTCACCGGCATGCACGGTCGCGCCGGCATGCAACGCTTATACCAAATGGCCAACTGGCTGGTCGGCAAGCGATGAATCAACATGAGTTCGAGCGCCAACACGAGGCCTACTGGCAAGAAACCGAAGCCTTAATCGATAGCCTGGCTAAACGCAAGCGCATGGATTTCAGCGTGGCTGGAGAATTCCCGCAACGCTATCGGCAAGTTTGCCAGCATCTGGCCTTGGCGCGCGAGCGCCAATACACCAGCCATCTGATCGATCGTTTAAATCAACTCATGCTGCGCGGCCATCAGCATTTGTATGGTTCGCGCGCCGGTTTCTTGAGCCCGATACTGCATTTCATCGGCGCGGCTTTTCCGGCCTTGATTCGGCGCGAGTGGCGCTTATTTTGGCTGGCCTTCTTTTTGTTTTACGGCCCCCTCGCCGTCATGGGTTGGGCCGTGTACGAGCGCCCGGAAATGAGCTACACCCTGATGAAGCCGGCGCAGGTGTCGCAAATAGAGGAAATGTATCGCCCGGATGCGCCGCATATCGGGCGCGAGCGCGGCGCCGACAACGATGTGCATATGTTCGGCGTTTACATTTGGAACAATATCCGCATCGGCTTTCAAACATTCGCCAGCGGCATTTTTTTCGGCGTCGGCAGTATTTTCTACTTGCTGTTTAACGGCCTGTATATCGGTGCGGTGGCCGGGCACCTCACCCAGGTTGGCTATACCTCCACCTTCTGGCCGTTTGTGTCGGCGCATGGTTCGTTTGAATTGACCGCCATCGTGCTGTCGGGCATGGCCGGCCTCAAGCTCGGATTTTCCATCCTCGCTCCGGGCCGGCGCACGCGCTTGGAAGCGCTGCGCGAAGCCGCCAAGATCAGCATCAAAATCGTCTATGGCGTCATCGGCATGCTGGTGATAGCCGCATTCATCGAAGCGTTTTGGTCGGCCTCCACGCTGATCAACCCAACCGTGAAATACAGTGTCGCGGGCGTTTTGTGGAGCCTGGTGGCCATGTATTTTCTGCTCGTAGGGCGCGGCCATGCAGATTGAGCGGATAGCCGTCGTAGTGCGTCCGCGCAACCCGTGGGAAGCGATCGACCTCGGCATGCGCATGGCGCTGACCTGGTGGAAACCGGTGTACGGCGCATGGCTTGCAGCGTATCTGCCGGTGATCGCCATCATCACCCTGATCTGCGCCGAACTGAATCACCCGTGGATTGCCTTGATTGCCGTGTGGTGGGTCAAGCCCCTATTGGAGCGCGTGCCGCTGTATGTGTTATCGCGCTTGGTGTTCGGCGAGACGCCGCGCATTGCCGATGCGCTGCGCGCCATCCCGAGCTTATTGCGCATCGCACCCCTGTGGCGCTTGCTGTTGACGCGCTTTAGCCTAAGCCGTTCCGCTTGCTTGCCGGTGGTCATGCTCGAAGGCTTGAGCGCCAAAGAACGGCGTGCGCGCTTCCGCATTTTACTCAAAGGCATGGCGAGTGCGGCGATGTGGCTGACCATCGTTTGCGCAAACCTGGAGCAGGTATTGGTGTTCGCCAGCTATTCGCTGTTTGATCTGTTTTTACCGCGCACCCTGGAAGCCGATTTGGGTATCAAAGAAATATTCACCGGCGGCTTTCCCGATTGGTATGCGTGGATGCTCTACGGCATCACAGTGTTTTCCTACCTGGTGATCGGGCCCTTGTATGTCGCGAGCGGCTTTTCGCTGTATCTCAATCGCCGCACCTTGTTGGAAGGCTGGGATATCGAGCTGGGCTTCCGGCGTATGGTGGAGCGCTTAGGTCAATCCAAGACCTTGGCGCGCGCGGCGCTGATGGTGATTTGCGTGCTGGGTTTGTCCGCCACTTTACCGCCCGATGCGAGCGCCGCGTTAGCGCCACCGCGCAATGCAGAAGCGCAAAAGCACATCGATGATGTGATGCGTCGCCCGGAATTCAATACTAAAAAAACCATCGAGACTTGGCGCTACATCGGCAAGGAAGATAAAGAAGATAAGCGCAGCACTAATGCTTTTTGGGAATCGCTGCTGGCGCTCGGCAAAGGCCTGGCCTGGATCGTGAAAGGCTTGTTTTATCTCGTCCTGTTTGGCACGGTGGTGTGGCTCATCATCAATCATCAGCGCTGGCTCAATTGGATGCGCGGCATCAAGCCCGCGCCACGCTACCAGCCGCCGGCGCAATTGTTCGGCTTGGATATTCGGCCCGAATCCTTACCGGACAATATTGCCGAAGCCGCCCTGAAACTATGGCAAGCCGGCGACGCGCTCGGCGCCTTGAGCTTGCTGTATCGCGGCGCTTTGTCGCGCTTGGCGCAGCATGAGCAGGTGAGCTTGAAAGCCAGCGATACCGAAGGCGATTGCTTGCGGGTGGTGCAGCGCACGCAAACCGAATCCACCAGCGCTTATTTCGCACAACTTACCCGCGCCTGGCAAAGCGTGGCCTATGCCGGACGCGCACCGCAAGCGGCGGATGGCGCAGCGCTCTGCCGTGAATTCACCGCGCACTTTGGGGCTACCCGATGACCCTGCGCCAAGGCCTGATCTTCGCGCTGGTGCTCGCTGTGGCGGGCGCAATCGGCTATTGGTTTTATTCCAATTTCGAAAAAGAACGCAAAGACATCGACGTCGGTTTTTTGGGCGCGGCACGCTACAACCCGCTGCTGGCGGCGCAGCGCTACATTCAATCGTTTGGCGTAACGGCGCACAGCGAAGAAGGCCTGACACTCATGCCGCCAAACAAGGCCACGCTGTTGATCCCCAGCGCGCGCTACGAGATGGGCGGCGGCGAAGCCGAGCGTTTAAGGCGCTGGGTTGAAGCCGGCGGGCATCTGGTGTTGGTGCCGAGCGCCGCTTTCGACGAAGAGTACGAGCGTGCGGATCGTTTTCTCGATCCGCTGGGCATTGAAGTCAAGCCGATCGAAGAACCTGAAACCGGCGGCATCGTCGATGTGGACTGGCCCGGCACTTCGGATTTCATCACGATTAAAATCGATGCCTATGTGCGCCTGGATGCGAGTAAGAGCAAAGCCAAGCTTCTGCTCACGCTGGCGGATGAGGACGGCGCGTATTTGATACGCCTGGCCTTGGGCAAGGGCGAGGTGACGGTGCTGTCGGATGCCAATTTTCTGACCAATTACAACTTGGACAAAAACGATCACGCCGCTTACTTGTGGCGCGTCCTGCAACTCGACGAGCAACGCCCGGTGTGGCTGGTATTCAGCGACGGCATGCCGCCGCTGCAGCGCTGGTTAATGCAGCACGCGTGGACCGCGCTGATTTCCGGCGGTGTATTGTTGCTGCTATGGTTGTGGGCCGCGAGCCGGCGCTTTGGCCCATTGCGCGCTACCGTACCTTTGGCGCGGCGGCGCTTGCTGGATCACATTGCAGCCAGCGGGCGCTTTCTGTGGCGCGCGGGGCAGGGCGAACAACTGCTCAAAGGCGTGCGCCGGGCTCTGTATCGCGCACTCGAATTGCGTCACCCGGCGTGGGCCGGTTTAGCCTCGCAGGATTTGTATCAGCGCTTAGCTGCGCTGTCCGGCTTGTCCTATGAAGAAGTACAGGGCGCTTTGCTTTATACCCACCTCGGCAGCGAACACGAATTTACCCAAGCCATCCAAACACTCGAACGAATAAGGAAATCCCTATGAGCGAGCCACAAGAGAACGCATCTGAACAAAACACCCAGGAACGTATCGCACAAGCCAGCGCCATCGCCATCCGCATGCGCAGCGAGATCGGCAAGGCGCTGATCGGGCAAGAGCAAGTGGTGGAGCAGATATTGATCGCGCTGTTCGCCGCCGGCCATGTGCTGATCGAAGGCGTGCCGGGCTTGGGCAAGACCTTGTTGGTGCGCGCCCTGGCCAAGACCTTCGAGGGCAACTTCGCGCGCATCCAGTTCACGCCCGATCTCATGCCGTCCGACGTCACCGGCCATGCCATGTACGATCTGAAAAGCGAACAGTTCCGCATTCGCAAAGGCCCGGTATTTACCAATCTATTGCTGGCAGATGAAATCAACCGCGCGCCTGCCAAGACCCAAGCCGCGCTGCTGGAAGTGATGCAGGAATACCAAGTCACCATCGAAGGCCAGCCGCTGGCCCTGACGATGCCCTTCATGACCCTGGCCACGCAAAACCCCTTGGAGCAGGAAGGCACCTACCCCCTGCCGGAAGCGCAGTTGGATCGCTTCCTGCTCAAGATTTTGATCGACTACCCCAGCGAGCAAGAAGAAAAATCGCTGGTGGCGAGTGTCACCACCGGCCAAGTCGGCGATACGCTGAATGTCGATGCGGTGAGCACCGTGGTCAAAGCCGGCAGCATCGTAAAAGTGCAGCAAATCGTTTCCGCCATGCGCGTCGATGAACGCGTCAACGATTACGCCGTGCGCATCACGCGCAAGACGCGCGAGTGGCCCGGCATCAGCATTGGCGCAGGGCCGCGCGGCGGCATCGCGCTGGTTCGCGCGGCGCGCGCCAAGGCGCTGTTCAGCGGCCGCGATTTCGTCACGCCGGACGACGTGAAGTCGGTCGCCATCCCCGCCTTGCGCCATCGCATCAGCATCTCGCCGGAGCTGGAAATGGAAGGCCACAAAGCCGATGACATCCTCTCTGCGCTGCTAGAGAAAGTGGAAGCGCCGCGCAAGTGAAACCCGCGCGCCTATTGCTGGCCCTGGCCTTCGCCTGGTTCTTGTTCGGTATCGCCGCGGCGGTATGGCCCGAGCTCGAATTGGCGTGGGCCATCACGGGCGCTGCCTTGCTGGCGCTGCTGCTGATCGATGTGGCGCTGCTGCTGCGCGCGCCGACATTCGATACGCTGCGCCGCGTGGCTTCCAGCTTGCCGGTCGGCGTGTGGAGCCATGTGCAATTGCGCATCGGCAATCCCGGCAAGCGCGCTTGGCGCGTCACGGTATTCGATCATTACCCGCAACAGAGCGAAGCCGAAGGCTTGCCGCAGCCGCTACGCATCGCGGCGGGCGGCTTTTCCGAACTGAGCTATCGGCTGCGTCCGCTGGAACGCGGCGACCAAAACTTTGGCCAGGTGCAAGTGTTGGTCGATTCGCCGCTCAAGCTGTGGCAGCGCAGCCGCATGCTGGGTGCGGCGCAAGCGGTGAAGGTCTATCCCAATTTTGCCGAAGTGGCGAAATATACTTTATTCGCCACCGACAATCGCTTGAGCCAAATCGGCATCAAAAAACACCGGCGCCGCGGCGAGGGCTTATCGTTTCACCAGCTGCGCGACTACCGCGCCGGCGATGCCCTGCGCCAAATCGACTGGAAGGCCACCGCGCGCTTGCAACGCCTGATCTCGCGCGAGTACCAAGACGAGCGCGACCAGCAAGTCGTGTTCCTCATCGACTGCGGCCGGCGCATGCTGGCGAAAGACGATGCGCTATCGCACTTCGACCATGCCTTGAATGCGGTGCTGCTCTTGTCCTATGTGGCGCTGCGCCAGGGCGACGCCGTGGGCTTCTTCGCCTTCGCCGGCCCGCAGCGCTTCTTGCCGCCGCGCAAAGGCGCGCTCAGCATCAATACTGTACTCAACAATGTCTATGACCTTCAGCCCACCACTCATGCATCCGATTACGCCTCGGCCGCCAGCGAACTCCTCAAGCGCCTCAAGAAACGCTCCCTGGTCGTGCTCGTCACCAACCTGCGCGACGAAGATGCGGAAGAGCTGCGCCCGGCCATTACGCTATTGCGGCAGCGCCATTTAGTGGTGCTGGCGAGCCTGCAAGAAGCCGTGCTGAATCAAGTCGCGCAGCAGCCGGTACAGGGCTTCGACCAAGCGCTGCTGCTGGCGTCCACCGATATCTACCTCGAACAACGGCGCCAGGCGCACCAAGCGCTGAAAAATTTCGGCGTGATGATGTTGGATGTCGAGCCGGCGCAATTGCCTGTGGCGCTAGTCAATCGTTACCTGGATATCAAACTCAGCGGGCGTTTGTAGCGCGTTGCACTTCAGCGATCACCTAGCTTGGGTTAGCGGCTTTCTCGCGCAAACCGGCAAACCCAATTGCAGTTTGATAAATAACGATACAAAAATTCATGCCCAAGCCCATCGACACCCTGTAGCATTGAGCCCTCGTTTTTTCCTCTGCGTCCTTCTCGTCCTCTGCGATAAACTTTTTTAAACTTTAAATGGACTTACCCTTATCCAAAGACAAACGCTTTCAAGTCGCATTCGTGGCGTCTTTGGCTTTTCACTTCGCCTTGCTGCTGATTAAATCC
Organism: Pseudomonadota bacterium; assembly: GCA_021812385.1. Taxonomy (GTDB): domain Bacteria; phylum Pseudomonadota; class Gammaproteobacteria; order Burkholderiales; family Thiobacteraceae; genus RBG-16-58-11. Next base: position 41,193 of record JAKANO010000001.1, read on the forward strand.
TCCGCACCACATGATGTAGCCGAGTCTGCATCCAAGCACATACCATCGCAGCTCGATGTCCGATTGGAGATGCCCAGCCACCCCAGTCAAGTTGCCGCGCCGCCAGCCTTGCCGCAACCCGAAATAATTCCCAAGCGCGCCGCCGTAAAACCACGGCGCCAGTCCGCCGAATTAAAACCGGCGCCAGTGGTCAGCACCGAAGCGCAAAAAACCTGGACTAAGACCGAAAAGGACGAGATGAGTCGCTTTCTCAACGGCCTGAATAGCGAAGCAAAGCCACCCGCTGGGCAAGCGTTGCAGCAGAAGGCGCTGGCCATGGCGCGCGCCATCGGCGCGCAAGGCGATCGGGACGACGAGGCAATCGAAATCGCGCAGCGCTTGCGCGCCGCCAAGATCGAGCCCTTGAACATCGAGCTGTATTACGAGGCCTTGTTCCGCAAACTGAATAGCAGCGCGGCCATGGTGAAAAATAAATCGCAGGAATCCGGCTCGCGTGTTGCCGTGGTGCGCGTGGTGCTGAATCCGAATGGCTCGGTGCGCAGTTTTACCATACAGCAAGCCGCTGATCAGCAATCCGAGATTGCGTATATCCAATCGGTGGTGGAGCGCGCCGCGCCGTTTCCGGCATTTCCAGAAGCTATCCGAAACGCGACCGATAAGATGATTTTGACCATCTGCATTCAACCCCGGGGCTATGGGCCGGAGGGCGGGGCGTTCTTTTCGCGCATGTCGCGCGGGCAGTCTTGTAGTGGGTGATGGGTAGGTTTGTTAGGATTCGTATAATTTTTTGTGAAGAGGCGCGCTGTGCGCGGAGTGTTTTGGGGCCGGTAGCGCCCCGGCAGCGCGGTTACTTTCTTTTGCTTGCCCAAAAGAAATGTAACCAAAGAAAAGGGCACCCCGTTCGCCGGTCGCCCTGTTGGGCGACTCCCCTGCGTTGCTCGCCACGCCGGGCGGCGGATTCGAACTCGCGCGATCCGCTGCGCGGCCACGCGCTCAAACATGAATCCGCCGACTGCCCCCGGCGCGGCTGTGCTACTCGGCGGCTCGCAGGGGCCCCAAAGGCGTCGCTGGGCCGGTAGCATGACTGCGTTATATCTGGACTTTACTCGATCAACGTCGGATAAAGACGCGCCGCCACCACGACGAACACCACGAACACCCCACCCAGCACCGAGAAGCTCACGACCAAGCTATGTGTGCCTTGCCCGCCTTCGATCATCAGCATGCGCAAGGCATCGACGAGATAGGTCAGCGGATTCGCCCGGGCCACGGCTCTTAACCAGTCGGGCATCAGCGTCAGCGGGTAGATGGCGTTGCTGGCAAAAAACAGCGGCATGGTGAGCACTTGGCCGATGCCCATGAAGCGCTCGCGCGTCTTGACGATGCAGGCGATGATGAGCGAGAACGTGGAAAAAACCGCCGACCCCAGCACCACACAGGCCAGCACGCCCACGATCGCGAGCGGGTCGGTGCGGATGGAAATATGCATCGCAAACGCGATCAGGTAAATGATCACCGCCTGCACTAAGCCTCGGGCGCCCGAGGCGATAGCCTTGCCGAACACCAGCGCGCCGCGCGGGCTCGGGCTCACCAGCAATTTGTGGATCACGCCCAGGTCGCGCTCCCAGATCACCGCGATGCCGTAGAAGATGGCGGTGAATAAAACGCTTTGCGCGAGAATGCCGGGCGTCATGAAGGCGAGATAGCTAACATTGCCGGTGGGGATACCGCGCACTTGGCTGAACACCTGGCCGAAGATGGCCAGCCACAACACCGGTTGCACCGCGCGCGAAAACAATTCCATCGGATCGCGAAACAGCTTGCGCAGTTCCATCTCCGCGATCGCCAGGCTCTTGGCGAGAAAATCCATTAACGTATTCATCCATGCACTCATCACGGGGCCTTTATCCCAGGCGCTTCGCGGTCATGCGCGCCTGCCGTGCATCGCGGTAGCTGCCCCCGGCTTCGATGCTGCCGCCGCTGAAATACGCGAACACGTCCGTCATGCTCGCACCCTCGCTCACGGCCGCCTTGAGCTGCGCCGGGCTGCCGCTCGCCGCCAGCTTGCCTTGGTGCAGGATGGCCACGCCATCGCACAGTTCATCGACCTCGTCCATGACATGCGTCGTCATCAGGATGGTCATGCCGTGCTCGCGATTGAGCGCGCGCAGCCGATCCCACACGCTCAGGCAAGCCATCGGATCGAGGCCGATGGTCGGCTCATCCAGAAACAGGATCGCCGGTCGATGCAGCATCGCCTGCGCCAACTCCAGCCGGCGAATCATCCCACCCGAGTATTTTTTCACCAACTGCTGCGCCGAATCCGTCAGCCCCATGTAATGCAGAGCCTCCTCGATACGCGGCTTCAATTCCGCGCGCGGAATGCCGTACAGCTTGGCCGATAGCGTGAGATTTTCATACCCGGTGAGCGCCCCGTCCGCGGAAAGCAGTTGCGGCACATAGCCGATTCTTTTCCGCACCGCGCCCGGCGCCTGCGCAATGTCGAATCCGGCGACCAGCGCCGTTCCCGCCGAGGGCTTGAGCAGCGTCGTGAGCATCTTGATGACGGTGCTTTTCCCCGCGCCGTTGGGCCCGAGCAGGCCGAATATCCCGCCATAGGGAACCAGAAGATTCACCCGGTCAACGGCGGTGAATGCGCCGAAGCGGCGGGTCAGATGAACCGTCTCGATGGCGCGGCCGGTGGATGGATGTTGTGTGTCGGTTGTAGCGGTGGTCATGCGTTTCAGTATCCTATAGCGCGCCTTTCGGGAAGCTTACGCTGGTTCGTGACGACTTATCCAGTGGTGCTGAACTAAAATTCTTCATTGTGGATATAGCGTGGGCAGTGGTGTCGCGAGGAGGGGTTGAATTATTGAGACTCGAATGCGGCTCTGTTTGGAGTCGCGCTGCGCGCGTTTTTTTGGGCCGGCCACGCCCCGGCGGGGCGGTTACTTTTTCTTGCTTGCCCAAGAAAAATGTAACCAAAAAGAAGGGCGCCCCGGTTCACCGGTCGCCCGTTGGGCGACTTCCCTGCGTTGCTCGCCACGCCGGGCGCCAAGTTTAAATCAGCCTCGAACTCGCGCGATCCGCTGCGCGGCCACGCGCTCAAACATGAATCCGCCGACTGCTCCCGGCGCGGCTGCGCTTGGCGGCTCGCAGGGGCCCAAAAAGCGTCGCGGTCTCAGCAGTTGGGCTACGTTTCATATGACTTTACTTTTGACTTTCGATAAAACGGAATGCCTGAAAACCATTATGCTTTCAGTTTCAAGCAGCGTAGGGCGTAATCGCTATTGCGCCAGGTGATGGGCTTCGTACCCAAGGCTATTTATTCATCATCTACGCATTACGGCGCAATGCCCTTAGGTTATTGCGCCTTACACGAGCTAGGGAAGCGTTTAAACTAAACATTTGCATGTAGCTTAGTTAGCCTATTAAGGATACGCGTGGACACAATTGAAACTCTGGGCTGGCTCTTCGAACAGGTGCGTCAGGTCAACACCGAGCCAATGCCGCAGCCTGGTCTGGCGCGAGATGAGATCGTTTCTGCCTTTCGAGAAATTGATATCGCAGCACCGGAACCATTGATAACTCTATATGCATGGCACAACGGCATTTACCATCTTAATGCGTTTCTGCATTTTCCATCCCTGACCGACGCGTTGTCCACTTACCGAAACTACAAGGAGTTTAAGGATGAGTACGCCGATTTTAAGTGGATGCCCACATGGTTTCCTGTGCTGGACATGAACGGAGACGTTCAGCTATGTGTCGATGTGCATTCCGGCGAGTTGATCGCAATCGACATGGAGTGCGACACGATTCACATCGTTGCCGGTAACTATGGGCAGTATGTCAGGGCTGTGGAAGAGTTGTTTCGAAGCGGAGCATATACCTTCAACGAAGTCGCTGGTGTAATTGAAGCTGTCCCAAGTGTTTGGCGGGCCATTGCTGAGAAGAATGGAATTCGCGACACGTGGTAGCCCCAAGAAAATATGCCAGGCCTTGCGGTTAGTGATCCGATTTATCCTAACAAAGCCTGCGCCTCAATCGATAGCCTAACCCATTCAGCGGAGAGCGCAATATCAAAGCCCGCCACCAGCTTAAGCTAAGCTAAAATATCGATACGCCCATCGAGGTGCCGATTTAACCGTTTCCCCCAGGACAAGCCAACCATGCCCATGGATACCCCGCAATTCACCCAGGCCCGCAAACGCGATGGCCGGATTGTTCCGTTCGATCAAGCGCGCATCGTCAACGCGGTGCGGCACGCTATGGAAGCGTGTAGCGAAGGCAATTATGAGATCGACCCGCAGCGCGTTGCGGATGCGGCTATCGCCGCGCTGCGCCAGCGCTTGCCCAGTGGCCATGTGCCGCAGGTGGAGGAGATTCAGGACTTGGTGGAAGAGTCGCTGATCCTGCTGGACTTCCCCAAGACCGCGAAGGCTTACATTCTCTACCGCCACGAGCGCGCCAAGATTCGCGACAAGGTGAAGGATGTGCCGGCCCATGTGAAGCAGCTTGCCGCCGAGTCGAAGCAATACTTTAAAAATCCCTTGGCGGAGTTTGTGTATTACCGCACCTATTCGCGCTGGATCGAGAGCGAGAATCGGCGCGAGACTTGGATCGAAACCGTGGATCGTTATCTCAGTTTCATGCGCGAAAGATTGGGCGATAAGTTGAGCGAGGCCGAATACGCCGAGATTCGCACGGCAATTCTGACGCAGCAAATCATGCCGTCGATGCGCTTGCTGTGGTCGGCGGGCGCGGCGGCGCGCAAGAACAGCGTGGCGGCCTACAACTGCTCGTTTATCGCGCCGACCAAGCTCGACGATTTTGCCGAGATCATGTTCTTGCTGATGTGCGGCGTGGGTGTGGGCTTTTCGGTGGAAAGCCAGAACGTGCAATTGCTGCCCATCATCAAGCGCCAGACCGGCCACATGCTGCCGGCGCATAGGGTGGACGACAGTAAAGAGGGTTGGGGCGAGGCGGTGAAAATGGGGCTGGCGGCATGGTACGAAGGCAAGGATGTGCGCTTCGATTATGCCCAGGTGCGGCCGGCCGGCGCGCGCCTCTATACCATGGGCGGCCGCAGTTCCGGGCCGGGGCCATTGCGCTCCTTGCTCGAATTCGCGCGCGCTAAAATTTTGGGTAATCAAGGCAAGCGCCTAGCCAACCTGGATGTGCACGACATCATCTGCAAGATCGGCGAAGTGGTCGAAATGGGCGGCGTGCGGCGCTCGGCGCTGATCTCGCTGTCCGATTTCGACGACGACGATTTGCGCCAGGCCAAGAGCGGGCACTTCTACATCAACAATCCGCAGCGCTCCATGGCGAATAATTCCGCCGTGTACGAAACGCGGCCGCGCGCGGTGGATTTTCTCGACGAGTGGTTGGCGCTGGCCAAGAGCGGCAGCGGCGAGCGCGGTATATTCAATCGCGGCGGTCTGCCGGAGCAGTTGCCGGAACGGCGCTGGAAAACTTTCCAGCCATATTGGGCGCGCAGCGGCGTGAATCCCTGTGGCGAAATCATTCTGCGCTCGAAGCAATTCTGCAACCTGACCGAAGTGGTCGCGCGCTCGGACGATACGCTGGATACCTTGCGCAATAAAATGCGCCTGGCGACCATGCTCGGCACCTATCAATCGACCTTGACCGACTTCCCCTATATCAGCGCGGATTGGAAAAGCAATTGCGAGGAAGAGCGCTTGCTCGGCGTTTCCATCACCGGTCAGTGGGATTGCGCCGTGGTGCGCGATGTGGCGGTGTTGCGCGAATTGCGCGAGCAGGCGATCTCGGTGAATCGCGAATACGCAGCGCGCTTCGGCATCAACGCCGCTACCGCCATTACCTGCGTCAAGCCTTCGGGCACCGTGTCGCAATTGGTGGATTCGGCCTCCGGCATGCATCCGCGCTATGCCAAGTTTTATCTGCGCCGCATCCGCATCTCCGCCACCGATCCGCTGTTTGCGATGTTGAAGGAGCAGAAGTTTCCCTATCAACCGGAAGTGGGGCAGTTGGAATCCTCGGCCACCAGCTTCGTGCTGGAGTTTCCCGTTGCAGCGCCACCCGGCGGCACTACGCGCGCCGATCTCGATGCCATCGAACAATTGGAATTCTGGAAACAAGTGAAGCTTAACTACACCGAGCACAATCCCTCGGTCACCATCTCGGTGGCGGACGACGAGTGGATTTCCACTGCGCATTGGCTGTACGACAATTGGAATTTGGTGGGCGGTTTGTCCTTCCTGCCGAGCTCCAATTCGGTGTATGAACTCGCACCCTACGAGGAAATCAGCGAGGAGGAATACCACAAGCGCGTGGCGAATTTCCCCACCGTGGATTTCTCGCATATCGTGGCTTACGAGAAAATAGACAACACCATGGGTGCGAAGGAATTCGCCTGCGTGGCGGGGCAATGCGAGTTGGACCCGGAAGAGGGGTCGATGGCGAGTGCGCCGGGGCGTTAGCGTCGCGCTAACTGCACAACACCTTGATATGCGCTGTGGCGCTGCGCCCCAGCGCCGAGAGCGCATAGCCGCCTTCCAACACCGAAACGATGCGCCCCTGTGCATGTTTTTCCGCCAGCGTTTTCAACGCTTGCGTCACCCAGGTGTAATCCGCTTCGACCAAGCCCAAGCCCGCCATTTCGTCTTCCCGATGCGCATCGAAGCCGGCGGAGATGAACAGCATTTCCGGTTGGAAGGCTTCCAGCGCGGGCAGCCATTGCGTCTGCACTGCCTCGCGAAAACCGGCGCCTGTGGTGCCGGCGGGCAGCGGCACGTTGATGATGTGTTCGCTGCCGCTGTCCGCGCCGCAATAGGGATAGAACGGGTGCTGAAACGTCGAGCACAGCATGACGCGCGGCTCGTCCTTGAAAATATCCTCGGTACCGTTGCCGTGGTGCACATCGAAATCGGCGATGGCGACGCGCGCCAAGCTGTGCGCGGCCATGGCATGCGCGACGCCGACCGCGACATTATTGAAAATGCAGAAGCCCATGGACTGGTTGCGGGTAGCGTGATGCCCCGGCGGGCGAATCGCGCAGAAGGCGTTGGCCACTTGGCGCTTCAGCACCAGATCGGTTGCCAGCACCATGGCGCCGCTGGCGCGCAGGGCGGCTTCGAGCGTGAACGGGTTCATCGCGGTATCCGGGTCGAGATGGATCAGGCCTTGGGCTGGTGCGCGGGCCTCGACGCTATCCAAGTAGTCCACGCTATGCACGCGCGCCAATTGTTCGCGCGTGGCGCGCGGGGCTTCGTGCTGTTGCAACAAGTCATACAGCCCGCTCGCGATCAGTTGGTCCTGGATCGCGTGCAGCCGCGCCGGGCTTTCCGGATGAAAGCTCTCCATGACATGCTGGAGGCAAGCGGGATGGGTGATATAGGCGGTTTGCATCGTCATCTGTGTCACAATAATCGTTATATACTCAATGCATCAATAGTAGTTTAATTTACGCGCGCAGTTTTTTCGTAGAGCGATTTCGCCATGGGCCAACACTACCTCAGTCCGCTTTTCTCGCCGCAATCGGTGGCGGTGATCGGCGCCAGCGATCGCCCTAATTCCGTGGGCGGCTTGGTGTTCGCCAACCTGAAGGATGGCGCCTACCACGGCAAACTTTACCCCATCAATCCCAAGCACGCCGAAATTCAAGGCTGTCGTGCATTTGCTTCCATCGAACAAATCGGCGAGCACATCGATCTCGCGGTGATCGCCACACAAGCGGAGACGGTGCCGGAGATTATCGAAGCCTGCGGCAAGCACGGCGTGCACGCGGCGGTGATCCTGTCGGCGGGATTTCATGAAACCGGCGCGCACGGCGTCGCGCTGGAACGCGCGGTGGTGGAGAACGCCAAGCGCTATGGCGTGCGCTTGGTCGGCCCCAATTGCCTGGGCATCATGCGTCCCGCGCTCGGCTTGAACGCGACGTTTGGCAAGGGTGGCGGCAAGGGCGGCGCCAAGCCGGGACATCTGGCCTTGATTTCGCAATCGGGTGCGCTGTGCACGGCAATCCTGGATTGGGCGCAACCTAATGATGTGGGATTTTCCAGCGTGGTGTCGCTGGGCGATTCGGCCGACTTGGACTTCGGCGAAATTCTCGATTTCCTGGTTTCCGACCCGCAAACCCAGGCCATTCTGTTGTACATCGAAGGCATTCGCAATGCGCGCAGTTTCATGAGCGCGCTGCGGGCGGCGGCGCGCATCAAGCCGGTGATCGTGGTGAAAGTCGGGCGGCACGAAGCCGGCACGCAAGCGGCGCTCTCGCATACCGGCGCACTCGTCGTGGCGGACGACGTATTCGACGCCACCTTGCGCCGCGCCGGCGCGGTGCGGGTGATGACCGTGGCGCAGTTGTTCACCGCGGCGCAGGCGCTGTCCTCCGGCTTTCATCCGCGCGGCAAGCGCCTGGCGATCGTCACCAATGGCGGCGGGCCGGGCGTGATGGCGGCAGACCGCGCAGCCGATCTGGGCATCCCGCTCGCCATGCTTTCCCCGCAAACGATTGAGTCGCTGAACCCGGTGCTGCCGCCGACTTGGTCGCGGCGCAACCCGGTGGACATCATCGGCGATGCGACCGCGGAGCGCTACCGGCTGGGGCTGACGGCCTGCATGCAGGACGATGCCGTGGATGGGGTGCTGGTGATCCTAACGCCGCAGGCCATGACGCAGCCGCTGGAAGTCGCCCATGCCGTGATTGAAACCGCCAAGCAATTCACCAAACCGCTGTTGGCGTGTTGGATGGGTGAAGTACAAGTGGCCCCGGCGCGTGCCGCCTTCAGCCGCGCGCGGATTCCGAACTTTCGCACTCCCGAGCCGGCGGTGGAAGTGTTTTCCTATCTCTCCGCGTATTTCCACAATCAACAACTCTTGCTGCAAACGCCGGGACCCTTGTCGCACCTGATCGAACCCGATGTCGAAGGGGCCGCGCTGTTGATCGAGAATGCCTTGGCGGAGCGGCGCAAGGTGCTGAGCGAAATGGAATCCAAGGCGCTGCTGGCGGCCTTCCATATTCCGGTCGCCACGGCGGTAGTCGCGCATTCGCCCAACGAAGCCCTGTTGCTCGCGGAGCAATTCGAGTTTCCCGTGGCTATGAAAATCAATTCGCCGGACATTACGCACAAAACGGATGCGGGCGGCGTGCGGCTGAATCTGGGCAATGCCCAGGCGGTGCGCGCCGCGTACCACGAGATCGTCAGTGAAGTGCAGCGCAACCGTCCCACGGCGCGCATTGAGGGCGTGACCATCCAGCCCATGGCAGTCAAACCCAATGCGCGCGAGTTGATGGTGGGCGTGACCACCGATCCGGTGTTCGGCCCGGTGATTACCTTGGGCATGGGCGGCATTGCGGTGGAGGTATTGGGCGATCGCGCGGTGGAGTTGCCGCCGCTGAATCAATACCTGGCGGCGAATTTGATTGCGCGCACGCATGCCGCGAAAATGCTCGGCGCGTTTCGCCACATGCCGCCCGCCGATCAAGAGGCGCTGGTGAGCGTATTGCTGCGCGTCTCCGAGATGGTGTGCGAGCTGCCTTGGTTGAAGGAAATGGATATCAACCCGCTGTTGCTGGATGAGCACGGCGCGCTCGCGGTCGATGCGCGCATCGTGGTGGATTTTCGCAGCAGCAGCGCCCAGCGCTACGCGCATATGGCGATTCATCCCTACCCGACGCATCTCGTCACGAAATGGCAACTGCCGGATGGGACGGACGTCACGCTGCGCCCGATCCGTCCGGAGGATGCGGAGTTGGAGCAAACGTTTGTGCGCGGCTTGTCCGAGCAAACCAAATATTATCGCTTCATGGACACGGTGCAGGAGCTCACCCCGACCATGCTGGTGCGCTTCACCCAGATCGATTACGACCGGGAGATGGCCTTGATGGCGGTCACCACGGTGGATGGCGTTGAGCAAGAATTGGCCATCGCGCGCTATGCGACCAATCCCGATGGCCTGTCGTGCGAATTCGCGGTGGTGGTGGCCGATCAATGGCAGCACAAAGGCATCGGCCACAAGCTGATGTCGGTCTTGATGGATGCGGCGCGCGCCAAGGGCTTGACGCAGATGGAGGGCGAAATTCTCGGCACCAACCAAGCCATGTTGGGTCTCGTGGCGAGCATGGGATTCAGCATCCACACCAGCGCAGACGACCCCGCGATCAAGCAGGTGGTCAAAGCGCTGTGAGCCATTCTGTTTTTCCCGCTATGCGACTCGGCATCGATCTCGGCGGCACCAAAATTGAAATCATCGCCATGGATAGCGCCGGCGCCGAGCTGCTACGGCGCCGCGTCGCAACGCCGCAAGGCGATTACGCGGCAACGCTGCGCGCAATCGTGGACTTGGTGCAGGGCGTCGAGGCCGAGCTGCAACAACAAGGCACGGTCGGCATCGGCACGCCGGGCGCGATCTCGCGTGCAACCGGGCTGCTCAAAAATTCCAATTCCGTGTGTCTGAATGGCCAGCCGATCTTGCGCGATTTGGAACAATTATTAGGGCGTGCGATACGCATCCAAAACGACGCGAATTGCTTTGCGCTCTCGGAAGCGGTGGATGGCGCGGCCGCCGGTGCGCGCGTGGTGTTCGGCGTGATTATCGGCACCGGGGTGGGTGGCGGCATCGTAGTCGATGGCCAAGTGCTGACCGGCGCCAACGCCATCGCCGGCGAGTGGGGGCATAATCCGCTGCCGTGGCCGCAAGCCCACGAATTGCCGGGTGCAAAGTGTTATTGCGGAAAATCCGGCTGCATCGAAACTTGGATATCCGGTCCCGGTATGGCGCAGCACCATGCTCAGCATTTGGATGCGCCGCGTATTGTTGCGGCAGCTGCGAATGGCGATGCCGCTTGCGAGTACCACCTGGCGCAATATGAGGACCGCCTGGCGCGTGCCTTGGCGCAAGTGATCAATGTGCTCGACCCCGACGCCATCGTACTCGGCGGCGGCATGTCGAATATTGCGCGCTTATACGACAATGTCCCCAAGCTGTGGGGCCAGTATGTGTTTTCGGATCGGGTGGATACGCGCTTGCTGCAAAATCGCCATGGCGATTCGAGCGGGGTGCGCGGTGCGGCGTGGTTGTGGAACTAACGCGGACGATTCGCTGACAATGCCAGTGAATCGTCGCGTTAGCTAAACGCTCAATATGCTCAGAAGCGTTCGAGATCTTTTAGAAGGCCTTTGATATTTTCCTGAATGGATCTCTCATTCGCGATGCGTAGCCGCTCAATCGCTATAAAGGCATCCGAAACGGATGCAGTACCGGTCACCATGACCGGGTATTCCTTCGTCGAGTCTTTCCCCGTTAATTTGTAAACCACTGAAGATTTCACATCGAACGTGAGTCCAAATAGCGGCTGCTCCAGTTCTTTGAGTTCTGCCGATAAGGTGTAGGGCGCGGTTCCATTGGCAGGAACAAGATAGCCCGCGATGGCAAGGCTATTCTCCAGCGCTTTTTTGAAGCCAGCATTGTCCACCTGAGAGGTCCAAAGCGGGTTGGTATCTTTGCCGCCGGTAATGGCGTCAACCCGTATTGCGCCCTTCAGCTTCGGATTAACCACGGCGTCGGCACGAGGCTGGACCGTCATCGCCTCATGCGTAGCGGGGGTGGCGCAACCCGCAAGCGTGGCTACGCACAAGAGGATCGTGCAAATGGATGAAATTCTTTTTTTCATGGTGTTGCTCCCTGTGGACATGGTGGATTTAAAACTACTGCGACTTCACTTCGATAATCAAATCCTGATCCGTTGCCCGAATCGACAGCGTAGCCAACCACACCACCAAGCAATATGTTGCCCCATGCGCCGGTGTTGTTCTTGGATCGGAATACGGCGCTTCCCTCGCTCGTATCTTTTTTGCAACTAATCGTGAGATCTTCGTATGACTTGTGTACTTGGGCTGAGCCGGGTGTTGTCAGAGTCCACTGGCCCTTGTCGTTCACCAGCGTACAAGGGATGTTTGTGATTATTTTTCCTTCGCAAACCGTGGTGACGGCAATGGCTTGGGTGCTAGAGCCGGTGATGGAGGCACAGCCAAAAAGAGGAATAATGCAGAGTAAAACAAACAAGAATTTCATGAACGCCTTATTTAATAATGTTGTCGGCCGAGCTCCCGCTCAAATCGCTATGAATTCTACATTTTCCAATTTATTTTGTGTTGTGATTGCGAATATAGGCGCTGGCTAAATGTTTAAAAGCTTTAAAATAGCCATTGATACTGCGTAAGATGATGCAAGATGCATCAGTTCGCGGCACTAAACTGAACCATGATGCGATGAGTAAAAAGACCCAATCCAATTCCGATGATCAACGCCTAAGCTATGCCGCAGATGAAGCGCGCTTGCCCTGGCTGAGCTTGTTGTTGGAGATGTATCACACCACCAACCAAGGCGTGGCGCAAGGCATCCGCCAAGGCGAACGGCAAGGAAGAAAATTGGCCTGTGCGCGCGGTTGCGCTTCCTGTTGCCGCAGCCATAGCGATATCCCGGTTTATCCCTTGGAGTTGATGGGGATTGCGTGGTTTGCCAGCGAGCAACTCAGTGGCGCGTTGCGCGAAAAGGTGCGGCAGCAATTGGCGCAACACAAGGCGAATCCATCCTGTCCATTTTTAGTGGATGAGGCGTGCGCCATTCATCCGCTGCGCCCCATGGCCTGCCGCCATTTCAATGTGTTCGATCGCGTGTGCGCGGAAGGCGAAGATGCTTTCCATACGCGGCGCGAGGATGTGCTGACGCCGGTGGAGTTTCATAAAGATAAGGCGCTGGCGATGATGTTGCGTCATCATCAAGTGCCGACCGAGACCGAGCGCAAGGCACGTGTGACGAATGGTAGTGTGCATGCCTTGGCGCAAAGTTTGCGCGAGGTGCGGTGGGAAAATTTGGCGCAGCGGATGGGATTAGGTTAGGTTATACAATATCTATCGGTATGAGTTATAAGCTATCTTGCGGCATTCAGAAAATTTTGTATTTTTGATTTTCCACGTGGAGACAAGTATGAGGTGATTTTACTGTGCGGAACTACTATATCTGAGATGCAGGCACTGGATGCGTAGGGTGCCCAAGTTTGAAATACCATTCCCTTCGGAGTGGGCCACACTACCTGTCCTGACAGTTGAATTTCATCGCGACATTGAGGCTCGTTTCCCTCTTGAAGGAACAATTGTATAAGCAATTTTCCAAGGCGGGAGGCAGAAGAGATGTCCTTCCGATAATCCTCGACAAGCCAAGAGGAAACGTCCTCAGAATCTCCAGTTGTCACGTCATAGGTTGAAGCGCCCGAGCCAAAGTTTGGATGTGCACCGCCACAGTAGCCCGATGCACTAGCGCTGACCACTACAAAAGCCTTGTTCCATGCGACAACGCCCCATTCAGCTTCATTCTCGAAACCATGGTTTTCACCTCTGCTTAAGCGACCGTAACTCCTGCAGGTAATATCTTCGTCAATTGCAGAGAGAAATTCCCGCTTCAATTTTTCATTGATCTTGGCAATGCCTGAGCCATCCCCAACCAGGCGAAGGCCAGTTATCGATTGCTGCCCCTTTGCCTCCAGCTGTTCGTAGCGGAAGGTGCTTAGTGATTTACGCGCCACAACCATTGGTTTGATGGCGTCTAGTCTATTTTTTGCATAAGCATGCGAGGGATCGGGGCGCGCGTTCAATTGTTGGGTTCGCAATCCGTCTGGCGAACGCCACTCACCCGTTAAAGACTCACCGCTGCAAGATATGGTCACATAGCCTGTCACTTGACCTTTCGGACCGATTTCCTTCCATCGTGAAAAGTTGGCAGGATCTCTGATCAACAAAAGATCATCCATGTTGTTTCGATAGTAGTAGCGACCAGCAAGGGTATTGTCGGCGCCAATCGTATCAAACTCGATCATGACTGGCGCTGAGCCAACTGCTCCTGTCCATGTGCGTGCAAGACATTCGCGAGCTTGTGTGGGAAATGCGGAACTGGCAAACAAAATGAATAGCAATAGCTTGGTAATTTGCATGTGAGTTTTATTTATATGGGCAAATATCTTTGTGTGCTTTGCAGGATTCCATATCGTCAGGAGTAAAATCATATGATTTTATTTTTTTGTATTGTCGACCTGTTAATGACCAGAACTCAATCGATGCAACACCAGCGGAAGCGTGAGAAGTTCGAATATCTTGCAGCCCATTATTTCTATTTGGTTCAAGGCTTAATATGGAAGAGCTTGTACTCAATACAACCTTGTTCCCCCTTAATACCCATATAGGGCCGGCACTCGCACCCCAATCGCAGGCTTCGGCAGTGGTGACGATAAAATCGGTACTCTTGCCCTGACCCGATAGGTCAATCACCTTGCCAAGAAATTTGCAGTTGCCTTCAAGCGACTCAGTATTTCGTATTGCGAAATCAACTGCTTTTGATATCGGGTGCAAATCCCCTTCTTCGATATTGAATACATCATCTTTTGCATTGCACCCGGTCGCAAGGAAGGTCAATAAAAGCTCATAAATAAGTCTTTTCATGTTTTTTATGACTGGCAAGGGACGAGAGGGGAATTGCAAGGATACGCAAACAATATTAAGAGTTTGTGTCAGCCCTTCACATACTGCTTTGCCAAAGCCACACGCTGCAAATACGTCTCGCGCGCCAGCGCCACGTCTTCCAGAAAATGCGGCAACTCCGCCAGGGTCAGGGCTTGCGGCCCATCCACCAGCGCCTTGGATGGGGCCGGGTGGAAGTCGACCAGGATCATGTTGGCCCCGGCGACCACGCCTTGCGCCACTACTTGCATGATGTCGAGAATGCCGTCCGGCCCCGCCGCGCGCGTGCCGACCGAGTGCGACGGGTCGATGCACACGGGCATGCGCGTGAGGCGCTTGACCACCGGCACATGGGCGAAATCGACGAAGTTGCGATGCGGATCGCCCATATTGGTTTTCATTCCGCGCAGGCCGAACACTACTTTGCGGTTGCCCTCTGATGCCAGATATTCCGCGGCGTTGAGCGATTCGTCGAGGGTGATGCCGAAGCCGCGCTTGATCAGCACCGGAAATTCTTGCTGCCGCCCCACGATTTTGAGCAACTCGAAATTTTGCGTGTTGCGCGTGCCGATTTGCAGCATGACGCCGGTGGGATTGCCGGTGGCGTGCAAGGCGGCGCGGATTTCTTCGACGTGCGATTCGTGGGTGATCTCCATGGCGATGACTTTGATGCCGTATTTGCCGGCCAGCTCGAACACATAGGGCAGGCAATTCTTGCCGTGGCCCTGGAAGGAGTAGGGACTGGTGCGCGGCTTGTAGGCGCCCATGCGCGTGCAGACTTGGCCGTGTGCTTGCAGCGCTTGCATCATGCGCTCTACATGCTCCGGCGTATCCACCGCGCACAAGCCGGCGAAGATGTGCAGATGGTCCTGCGAAAACGTCACGCCGTTGTATTCGAATTCGGAAGTGCGCGTATCGTCCTTGTGCCGCCCCAGCACGCGATACTCTTCCGATACCCGCACCACGCGCTCTACGCACGGCAGGCTCTTCATGTAATCCAGCGACAGCGCAGCCGTGTCGCCGATCAAGTACACCTCGGTTAGCCGTTGCAGCACGCCTTGCTCGACGTGCATGCGGTATTGGATGTTGGGCAGTTGATCGAGAAAGCCGACGAGCTGCTGGTACTCGGCGCCTTGGGGATCGGAATTAGGGGTCAGGATGAGGATCATGGCGTCTCCTGGGGTGATTAAGTTGACTGCTATTGTACCCGGCTTATGCATGCGCCAAGGGCTGCGCATAGATCTTAGCTGGCGGGAATTTCCAGGCTATGCGCGACACATCCCGCCGCGTCGCAGCGCAAATAGCCGCCCGAGGCATACCAGTCCTTCAGCACCCAGCGTTCGCAAGTTTTGCCATCCACCGTGTGCACATGCTTGGCCGGGCGGTGGGTGTGGCCGTGGATCAGGCGCGGGTAGTTGAAGGCGCGCA
Source organism: Pseudomonadota bacterium (assembly GCA_021812385.1). Classification (GTDB taxonomy): domain Bacteria; phylum Pseudomonadota; class Gammaproteobacteria; order Burkholderiales; family Thiobacteraceae; genus RBG-16-58-11. The sequence goes on from JAKANO010000001.1 coordinate 57,122, forward strand.
GGGTGGCGGCGACGGTGTCGGCGTTGACGTCCATGATCTCCGCCGCCTTGCTGGATTTTTCTTGTTCGCTGCGTTGCCGCAGGGCTTCGATTTGCGCCTTGCGCGTGGCTAGCGGTGTCGCGAGGAAGCCTTGTTGCCACTGCGGGTCGCGCACTTGGGTGCGGAAGGCTTGGTACTCGACATCGTCGCTGCACAGGGTGTCGCCGTGCATGAGCAGGGTGGGCTGGCCGTAGAGATCGATCAGGGTGGGGTCGGGCAAGAGCGTGATGTGCGCGGCGCGTTGGAACGCTGCGCCGATCAAGAAATCGCGATTGCCGTGCATGAGGTATAAGCGCGTGCCGCTGTCGGCGAGGGCGCTGAGTTGTTGCGCGATGGCAGTGTGGAACGGTTCGCTCAGATCGTCGTCGCCGGCCCAGTACTCAAAAAAATCGCCGAGGATGTACAGCGCCTCGGCTGGTGGCGCGATGTCGCGGAGGAAGCGCTCGAACAGCGCGTTGATGGCGGGGCGCGTGTGGCAGAGGTGCAGGTCGGAGATGAAGAGGGTGTGTTTCATAACGGGCGTCGGGCGTCAGGCGTCAGCTTGGCGGTGGTTATTTTCCGACGCCTGTCGCCTATCTTTAAATGATTTCCGCGCTCTCGATGATGATGTTTTCGGTTGGCACGTCTTGATGACCGGCGCGATTGCCGGTGCGGATTTTTTTGATTTTGTCCACGACGTCCTGGCCTTCGACCACTTTGCCGAACACGCAGTAGCCCCAGCCGTTCGGCGTGGGTGCGCTGTGGTTGAGGAAATCGTTGTTGGCGACGTTGATGAAAAATTGCGCGGTGGCGGAGTGCGGATCGGAAGTGCGCGCCATGGCGACGGTGTAGGCTTCGTTCTTCAGGCCGTTGTCGGCTTCATTTTTGACCGGGGCGCGGGTGGTCTTTTGGTTCATGTCCGGGTCCATGCCGCCGCCCTGGATCATGAAGCCATCGATCACGCGATGGAAGATGGTGTTGTTGAAAAAACCATCTTTCACGTATTGCAGAAAATTCTCGACGGTGAGCGGGGCTTTCTCTGCATTAAGGTCCAGCAAGATGTCGCCGTGGCTCGTTTTTAGTTTTACCATTTGATTTTCCTTTCCGTTTGGATTTTGATTTAACTGGTGGTGGTTCGATAGGTTCTTCCAGGAGCGCAACTTTTTCGATCACGATGGGTTCCAGCGGCACATCCGCAGCGAATGGGCCTTCGGCGCCGGTTGGAATTTCCGCGATTTTTTTCATCACATCCATGCCTTCGACGACTTTGCCGAAGACGCAGCTGCCGTAGTAGCCGGGATCGTCGCGGTAGTGATTCAGGTGCTTGTTGCTTTCCAGGTTGATGAAGAATTGCGTGGTGGCGGAGTTGGGGTCGCGATCATGCGCCATGGCGAGCGTGCCCGGCTCGTTGGTGAGGCCGTTCTTGGCTTCGTTCGGGATGGGGTCAGCTAGCGGCTTGTGCCAGTGCAGGGCTTTATCGAAGGCGCCGCCTTGAACCATGAAATTTTTGATCACGCGGTGGAATACCGTGCCCTCATAGAAGCCGCTCTTCACATAGCTGAGAAAGTTTTCCACGGTCTTCGGGGCTTTGTCCGGATATAGCTCGACTATGATATTGCCGACATTGGTTTGCATTTCCACGCGCGGATTGGCGGCAAACGCGGTGCTGGCTGCAAGCGCCAGCAGAATTGAGGATATGAACAGTTTCATGTTGCCTCCCAAGGTTTGATCGAAAAGCCTAGGTTAAACAGGTTTGGCCGTTGGGCACATTACGCTGAATTTATGCGGCGCCTTCGAATACGATTTTCCAGGCATTGCCGTCCTGTATCCAATACTGGCGTTTACGCATTTGATTGCTGAGATTGTTGCTGCGGTAATTTTGGTCGAAGGTCACAACCACCATGTTGTCCTTGCCGGGATAGCGAAATATGCTGACATTGGAGAGCTTGATATCGACCGATGTTTTGCTGGCGTTGACCGCGCGTTTTTGGGCAGACCAAGCGGCGAAATTTTGCGCGCCATTGGAAAACTGCCCTGAATAATGATTCAGATAGCGTTCGGTGTTGATGCTTTCCCAATCTTTACGCCAAGCTTCTACTTCATGCAGGATGGATTCGCGCTGGCTGTTCCAGGCCTTGCGGTCGATCCAGGCGATATCGTTGCTGATAATCACTGGGGTATGGCCTACCTGTAAAAATTTTTCCACTTCGCGCAAATCTTCGTTGGTCAGTACCACGCAGCCATTGCTGGCGCGCGGCGGACGACTGTAGGTGTCTTTGGGTACGCCATGCAACCAAATGCCGTGGCCGTTTTTACCCAGGCGCTTGTCCCATTCGTTGGGGTAACTGAGGGGATAGGCGGCATCGCCGTAGAGGTCGGCCAGTTTGGCTTTGGGCAGGTTGTCGATCACAAAGTACACGCCGACCGGGGTGCGTTGGTCGCCTTCTTTGAGTTTTTCCGAGCCCTTGAGGCCGCTGGAGATATAGAAGTCCGACACATAACGCGGTTGGCCGCTGTCGTTTTTATATAGATAGATGCGGGACTTGTTGGTGTCCGCCACCAAGGCGTAGCGTTGATTTTGGTCGAGTTGCAACAGGTATTCCGGCACCAGATCGAGGGGGGCGGGGTCGAAATGCTGTTGCAGCCGCACACGCGCCTCATCGCGCAAGTCGGCCAGGCGGTTTGCCGCCACACCCGGTGCGTTGCCGATGGTGGCGAGCGGGCGTGTATGCGCCATGAGCAAGTCGCCCTTGATCAAATGCGCAAGGCGGAAATGCGGCTCGATCGCAATCAACTTATCGATGCGCTTTAGCGCTACATCCAGGCGATTGCTTTGAATGTCGAGCAGGCTTTGCACCAGCAAGGCTTCGGGGGTGTTGCTTTGATGGATGGCGGCAGCCGAGATCGGCCGGCTACCCATGGCGGTGGCGGGGGGTTCGCTGAGCGGCAACAGCGCCAGGGTGGTGCAAAGCGCTAGGAGTTTACCGCGGTGCTGGCGCAAAAAAGCCAAAGAGCGCGCCAAGCGGGTGCTGTGACTCTGCTGGATGGGGGCGCTTAAGATCCTACGCGCTCTTGCTGAATAAGCCATTTATCCCCGGATTTGATCAGCACCAAGGTTTTGGTGGCTGAGGTGTTGAGTGTGTCCGCTTTATAGTGCTGGCGGAAAGTGACTTGCGCATGGGTGTCGTCTTTGATGCTGACTTTGATCGCCGACACGCTCACCTGAATGTGTTTTGGCGCAGCAATGCGCTCGCGGCGGAATTTTTCCCATGCAGCGCGCGATTCGCCTTTGGGCGTCTTGAAGTCTGCCGCATAGTGACTGAAATAAGCGCCGACGTTTTTGTTCGACCAGGCCTGCGCCCAGGAATTGAGCATGGCGTCAATGGCGTGCGTCGCGTCTTGCTTCGGCTTCTCGGCTTTTTCGACGGGTTTCTCAGGTGCTTTTTCCACGACTTTTTCCGGCGCTTTGGCTGCTGGCGCGGCTGGGGCTACCGGGGGCGCGGTTTTGACCGGTGCAGCAGGTGCGGCAGCGACGACCGTCGGTTTGGCCGCGGGCCGCTGCAGGCGACCATTCACCGGGAAAATTTCTTTAATCATGGATAGCTTGGTCTGTGCCGCGGTATTGGACTTATCCAATTTCAAGGCGCGGTCATAGGCTTCGCTGGCCATTTTGGCGTAGATGTCGCCCAGGTTCTCATGCGCGGTGGCGTAGGAGGGATGGGTTTGGATCGCCATCTCTAGGGCTACACGCGCTTTATCGTATTGCTGTTGCGATGCGTAGAGCACCGCGAGGTTGTTGTAGGGCTCGGGTAGCTCGGGAAAGTCTTCGGTGAGGGCGGTAAAGACTTTGATCGCTTCGGCGGTTTTGTTCTGCTCGGTGAGGATCACGCCCTTGATAAAGCGGACTTGCGCATCCTTGGGGTGGCTCGCGAGGTAAGTATTGGCGCGATCCAGGGCTTGGCTCTGGTTGCCTTGCTTCAGCAGGGCTTGAATATTTTGCAGTTCGTCGGCGTGAACCGGTAAGCTTGCCGCGGTGCTAAAGAGCGCTACGACGGCGAGGGCGGAGACAATGCGTGTTAAAGTCATTATGTTATACTTTCGTCCAGTTAAGCCCTTGTTCTAACTTTCAGATTTTAACAACAACCACGCCTCGGCGACAATCGTTTTTCCCTAATTCCATGACCCAAGTCAAAACTCGTTTCGCGCCAAGCCCAACCGGATTGATCCATTTCGGCAATGTGCGCACGGCCCTTTTTAATGTCCTATTGGCCAAAAAGTCAGCCGGTTTATTTCTATTACGGATAGAAGACACAGATTTTGAGCGTAGCCGCGAAGAATATATTCAGGCTTTGCAGGAAGACCTGCGCTGGCTGGAGCTGGACTGGCAAGAGGGCGAAGCCGCCGGCGGTGCGGCCGCGCCTTATCGGCAGTCGCAGCGCAGCGCAGCGTATGACAAGTATCTCGATCAATTGCAAACCCAGGACGACGTTTATCCGTGCTTTTGCAGCGCGGTGGAATTGGAAGTTTCGCGCAAGGTGCAAGCTTCCGCCGGCAAGCCGCCGCGCTATTCCGGCAAATGCGCGCATTTGAAGGCGGAGGAGGTGGCGCAGAAAAAGGCAGATGGATTGCCTTATACCTTGCGTTTTCGCATGCCGAAAAATACCGCCTTGATGTTTGACGACGTGGTGCGCGGGCAGCAGAAATTTCCTTCCGAAGATATCGGCGATTTTATTATTCGCCGCTCCGATGGCAGCTTCGCCTTCTTCTTCGTTAATGCCGTGGACGACGCCTTGATGGGCGTGACGCATGTATTGCGCGGCGAGGATCATCTGACCAATACGCCGCGCCAGATTGCCTTGTTGCAGGCGTTGAAATTGCCGGTGCCGACTTATGGTCATATTTCCTTGATCGTCGATGCGCATGGCGCGCCGCTATCGAAGCGCAGCGGCAGCCTGTCGGTGCAGGAATTGCGCGAAATGGGTTATTTCCCAATTGCAGTGAATAACTACCTGGCGCGCCTCGGCCATCACTTTGTCGAAACCGAATTGATGGACCTGGATGCCTTGTCGCAGGCGTTCGACCAATCGCATTTGGGGCGCGCTCCGGCGCGTTATGACCGCGGTCAATTGGATTATTGGCAGGCGCAGGCGGTGCAGAAGGCGGATGATGACGCGTTGCTGGCTTGGCTGGCGCCGGCGCTGAAAGGGCTGGTTCCGCAAGCGGAGATGGCGGCTTTCGCCCGCGCGGCGCGGCAGAATGTGATTTTCCCGCACGATGCCAAGCTGTGGGCGGAGGCGGTATATGCGGATGCGTTGCCGGTGTCGGATGATGCGCGCGCGGTGCTGGAAGCGGCGCCCAGTAATTTGTTCCGCACCGCGGTCGACGCCTTGAGCGAAGACATGGATTTCAAGGCCTTTACCCAGCGCGTGAAGCAGGCGAGCGGCGCCTCCGGCAAGGGCTTGTTTTTGCCGCTGCGCGCAGCGCTCACCGGACAGACCTTCGGCCCGGAAATGCCGGCGCTGTTTAGTCTGATGGGCTATGCACGCGCGCGACACCGTTTGATGCAGCATGTTTTGTCGAGTGAAATCGATTGATGTAACTCGCAAAGCGAGCCTGCGTCCCTCTCTCCCGCTTGCGGGAGAGAGCTAGGAGAGAGGGCAGGCATAAAGTCATGGCCACAACCTTTAGGAATAGAACCACTGCAATGCTGATCTACAACTCTCTCGCGCGCGAAAAACAAACCTTTCAACCCATGACGCCGGGGCAGGTGCGCATGTATGTGTGCGGCATGACGGTGTACGACTATTGCCATCTCGGGCATGCGCGCGTGATGGTGGTGTTCGACATGGTGTATCGCTGGCTGCGGGCCAGCGGTTTCGAGGTGAACTATGTGCGCAACATCACCGATATCGACGACAAGATCATTAAGCGTGCGGCGGAAAATAACGAGAACATCGATCAGCTCACCGGGCGCTTTATCGACTTCATGCACGAGGACGAAGCCAAGCTCGGCATCTTGCCGCCGACCCACGAGCCGCGCGCCACGCAGTTCGTGCCGGGCATGGTGCAGATGATCCAGACCCTGATCGACAAGGGCTTGGCGTATCCGGCCTCGAATGGCGATGTGTATTACGCGGTGCATCAATTTCCCGGCTACGGCAAGCTGTCCGGCAAATCGCTGGACGATTTGCGCGCCGGCGAGCGCGTCGATGTCGATCCGCATAAGCGCGAAGCGCTCGATTTCGTATTATGGAAGGCCGCCAAGCCGGGCGAGCCGGCGTGGGATGCGCCTTGGGGCAAGGGCCGCCCCGGCTGGCATATCGAGTGCTCGGTGATGAGCGAACATTATTTGGGCGAGCAGTTCGACATCCACGGCGGCGGCCAGGATTTGCAGTTCCCGCACCATGAGAACGAAATCGCACAATCCGAGGGCGCGCATGGCCATGCCTTCGTGAATTATTGGATGCACAACGGCTTCGTGCGCGTGGACAACGAAAAGATGTCCAAGTCCTTGGGCAATTTTTTCAGCATTCGCGAAGTGCTGGAAAAGTTCGATGCCGAGACCGTGCGCTTCTTCATTCTGCGCGCGCATTACCGCAGCCCGCTGAATTATTCCGACCAACATTTGCAGGATGCGAAGCAGTCCCTGGATGGTTTGTATCTCACCTTGCGCGACGTGCCGCCGGAGCAGGTGCGTGTCGATTGGAATGATCCCTACGCCGCAAAATTCCAGCAGGCGATGAACGACGATTTCGATAGCCATGGCGCGATCACGGTGTTGTTCGAGTTGTCGCGCGAGGCGAATAAAACCAAGTCGGGCAAGCTGTCGGGGTTGCTGAAAGCGCTAGGCGCGATGCTGGGCTTGCTGCAAGCGGATCCCGCCGCGCATTTACGGGGTGGCGACAGCGGCAACTACAGTGCCGAGCGCATCGAGCACCTCATCGCCGAACGTCTCGCCGCGCGCCAGGCCAAGGACTTCGCCCGCGCCGACGCCATCCGCAAGGAACTGACGGAGGCTGGCGTCATTCTCGAAGACGGTGCGCAGGGCACGACCTGGCGCCGTGCTTAACTCCAGCCTTTCGGCATATCTTCACCATTGCCCACTTCTCCGGTGCGGCTTAAGATGCATATATTAAGCTGGTAATAAGAGGAGCCGCGCCATCGCGACGTTTAAGACCGTTTTCCCGCCGCTGTTAATCGAGTTACAGCATCATCTGATCTATGTAAAAAACGTCGTCGATCGCGTGTTGAGCGATGGCGTCGTCAGCGAGGGCTTGCCTGCGCCGGAGTATTGGCATAGCTATGACGCAGCCGACCCACGCCTCATCAAGCAATTGCCCGGCGACGATTTGCGCGAAGCCTGGGTGCGCATGGGGCGGGTGCACAAGCAATTTTTAAAGTCCGCGGAATCCGCTGCCAATCTCGCCGCCAAGGGTGAATTCGCGCGCGCGCGGGTGCAGCTCAACGAAGTTTTCGCAAATTCCAACGAACTCACCGGATTGTTGGTGGGCGGCAGTATCGCCGAGTTGCTGACGGTGATTCAGTCGCACGGGCAGGTGCTGGCGACGCGCTACGAGCGCGACTTCCTCGAAGCGACGCATATGGGTCGCTTCTCCTGCCGTCTTGCCGATAGCCTGATCATGGAGGCGGACGACAGTTTCCTGGATTTTTGCGGCTATACGCGCGAGGACTTGATCGGCCAGCCGATCAGCACTTTATTCAACAAGCAGGCGCTGTCACGCTTGATCAATGGCGCGCGCAGCAATGGAAAAACCGAGCGCATCGCGGTCAAGGCCAGGCATGCGAATGGGCGTCAGATTGCGCTCGACGTCATTGCGTATACCGACGCGGACAGCCAGGGCGAGTTGCTGCATGGCTTCGCCGTCAATGTGACGCAAACCGAGAGCGAGGCGCAGCATCGGCGCTTGTTGTCGACGGCGATCGAGGCTTCGAGCCAAGCCATTATGATCACCAATGCCAAGCAGGAGATTGTGTACGTCAACCCGGCGTTTTGCCACATGACCGGCTATGACGAGGACGAGGTGTTGGGAAAAACGCCGTGCATGCTGCAAGGCCCGGAGACCAGCGAGGCGACGCGCGTCGCAATCCGCGAGGCCTTGGCGGCCAACAAGCCGGTGCGCGCCGAGATTTTGAATTACCACAAGAGCGGCAAGCCTTATTGGCTGGATTTGTCGATTGTGCCGGTGCGCGACGACGAAGCCGAAGTGACGCACTATGTGGCGATTCAAGTTGATATCACCGAGCGCAAACAAGCCGAGCACGAAATCGCGCGCATCGCCATGGAAGACCATTTGACTGGGCTAGCCAATCGGCGCGCGGCGGAAGATCGCTTGGAATTGGAATGGGGCCGGGCGCGGCGCGATCACGGCAGTTTCGCCGTCGCTATTGTCGATATCGACCGCTTTAAATTGGTGAATGACCAATATGGCCACCAGGTCGGCGATCAGGTGCTGCAACATGTCTCCGCCAACATGGAAACCAACCTGCGCGGCGGCGACTGGATCGCGCGCTGGGGTGGAGAAGAGTTTATCGTGTGCTTCCACGACCTGGATCGGCGCGGTGCGATGACCGCGGCAGAGCGCTTGCGCAAGCACGTCAAGGCGAAGCCGCTGGCGCTGCCGCAAGGCGAGCTGTCGACGACCGTGAGCATGGGCGTATCGCTGTATGGCAGCGAGCATGAAAATATCGAGAGCATGCTGGCCCAAGCCGATGCGCTGTTATATGAAGCCAAACACGCCGGCCGCGACCGCGTGATGTGCGCCGGCAAGGAGAGCAGCCGCAAGGGCAGCGTGATATGGGAAGGCTCGCAAGTCCAAAGCGCCTTGCATGAGGGACGTCTGCTGCCCGCCTACCAGCCCATCGTTAATTTGCGCACCGGCAATATCGTCGCGGAAGAAGCGCTGGCGCGGATTCGCGCTAAAGACGATAGCTTGGTGCCGGCGATCAACTTTATCCAGGCGGCAGAGGCGTTGCATTTGATTTCTGCCATCGACAAGAGCATTTCGACCAATGCCATCGAACGCTGCGCGCTGTCCATGCAAAAACCCAAAATCAATGGTGAAGGTGAACTCGCGCATTTTATTAATCTATCGCCACAATTTCTCGCTAACCCCGAGTCGGTGGCTGGCTTGCTGCAGTACGCGCATGCGCAATGCCATAGTTGCGGTATAGAGGACTTGGCGGTAAAGCCTTTGGTGATCGAAATCACCGAACGTCAGTTGGGCGATATCATGTTGTTGAAGAAGCACTTGAAACCCTTGACCGACTTCGGCTTCCGGCTGGCGCTCGACGACTTCGGCAGCGGCTATTCTTCGTTCCTGTATTTAGCCGAATTGCCGGTCAATTTCATCAAAATCGAAGGCTGGATGGTGGGGCGCATCAACAAAGATAAGCGCATCCGGCAATTGGTGGAAACGCTGGTCAACACCGCACAAAAGTTCGAGATTCTGACCGTGGCGGAATGCGTGGAGGACTCCGAAACCGCGCAAGTGCTGTGCGATCTGGGTGTCGATTGGGCGCAGGGATATTACTTCGCCAAGCCGCAGGTAGAATAAGTTTCTGCAAGCGCGCGAGCATGCGGGATTAAAGGTTGTGTTAGCATGCGCGCCAATCAAATAACACTCGCGCAGCGAGCCTAAGCCCCTTTCTCCCGCCAACGGGAGAGAGTTAGGAGAGAGGGCCGCTCCAAGGTACCCCATGAAACTTTGTATCCTCTCCGATAGTCACGACAACCGCCGCTTGCTTGATCATGCCGTGGAAGACGCCAAGGCGCGCGGCGCCGAAGCGGTGCTGCATTGCGGCGATGTGGTGGCGCCGACCACGCTGCGCGTGCTGCAAAAGCATGGATTGCCGGTGCACGTGATTCACGGCAACAATACCGGCGACTTGTATAGCTTGGGCAAGCTGAGTTGCGAGCCGTCCAGCGTGGTGCAATATCACGGCCCGGACGCGACGCTGGAATTTGCCGGCAAAAAAATCTTTATGGTGCATTACCCGCATTACGCACGCGGCATGGCGACGACCGGCGACTGGGACATCGTGTGCTGTGGGCACGAGCATCGCACCGAGATGACCTGGGTCAAAAACGTCAAAGACAGTCAAACTTTGCTGATTAATCCCGGCACGGTTGGGGGGGTAGGATCGCCGCCGACTTATATCATGGGTGATCTGGTCAGCATGCTATTTGAGGTGATCAATGTCCCTGCGGATCCAGGGGAGATTTGCAATATGCCGCGCGTGTCGCCGCATTGACCGCATCAAGTTGCCCTTTGATTCCGCTCAAATTTAGCGCTTCTATTACTGCATAAGTATTTTCAATTGTGTTTTGCGAGAGCGCGGGTGGCTTGGGCGCTGTTTTAAGAGTAATATTCTGGGTCTTTGATTGCGCCCATGCAGCGCAGGGCGCGAGTAAAAATACTAGAGATTTTCAATGGTTGGCGGTAACTGTGCCGCCCAATCGCTAATTATCCTGATGTTGGAGGAGACCTCATGACGGAAGTAGTGGCAACCAACCAGACCATTCTGGTGGTCGGCGGCGGTATTAGCGGCATGACGGCGGCCCTAGAGGCAGCTGAATGCGGCAAAGATGTCGTTCTGCTCGAAAAAAATCCCGCCCTCGGTGGACGTGTATCGCAGCTCTACCGATATTTCCCCAAACTGTGTCATCCGACCTGCGGCTTGGAAATCAACTTGCGCCGCCTTAAAGGCAGTCGTCGCATTCGCACCTTAACCATGGCGGAAGTGACGAGCATTAGCGGCCAAAAAGGCGATTACACCGTCAACGTTAAAATCAAGCCGCGCTTTGTGAACGAGAATTGCACGGCCTGCGGCGAATGCGCCAAAGCCGTCACGGCGGAAGTGCCGGACGCTTTCAACTACAACCTGGGCAAGGTCAAGGCGGCTTACATCCCGAGCGCCATGGCTTACCCGCAGCGCTATGTGCTCGACCCTTCCATTATGGGAACGCCGGAAGCGGACAAGGCTAAAGCCGCTTGCAAATACGGCGCCGTCGATCTCGATATGAAAGAAGAGACAATTCAGATCAAAGCTGGCGCAGTCGTTTGGGCGACCGGCTGGCAGCCTTATGATGCGGCGAAGATTCAGCCTTACGGCTATGACCGCTTTTCGAATGTCATCACCAGCGTGGAGTTCGAGCGCTTGGCCGATCCGCATGGCCCCACCGGCGGCAAGATTTTGCGTCCCGGCGATGGCAAGGAAGCGAAGAACGTGGCGTTTATTCAATGCGCCGGATCGCGTGACGAGAACCATCTGCGTCATTGCTCGCGCATCTGCTGCATGGCATCGCTCAAGCAAACCAATTACGTCACCGAGAAATTCGGCGACGACGGCAAGTCCACCATTTACTACATCGACATTCGCGCTATCGACCGCTTCGAGGATTTCTACCAAAAGGTTCAAGCGAACCCGAACGTCAAGTTCGTGAAATCCAAAGTCGCCAAAATTGTGCAGGATGAAAAATCCGGCAACCCGGTGTTGCACGGCGTCGATACCGAAGGCTATAACCGTTACGCCACTGAGCATGATCTGGTGGTGCTGGCGGTCGGCATGGCGCCCTCGGTACCGGCCGGCATGATTCCAACGGAAATCGTGGCCGATTCGAGTGGCTTTATTCAATTGGACGAGGCAAACGGCGGCCTGTTCGGCGCGGGTTGCGCGACCAATGCTTTGGACGTGAACCGTGCGGTGCAGTCGGCAACGGCGAGCGCGCTGCGCGCGATCCAAGTCGTGAACCAAGTAGCACGGGCGGAGGCTTAATAACATGGCAGATCAAAAAATAGCGGCATACATTTGCCAGGGCTGTGGTCTAGGCGATCGCTTGGACACCAAAGCGCTGGCGCAAATTGCAAAGACCGATGGCAAGGCGCACCTGATTCGCGAGCATGAATTTCTGTGCAATGCAGACGGTGTGGCGACCATCCAAAAGGATATCGACGAAGGCGTAACGCATATCGCTATCGCCGCCTGTTCGCGCCGCGCCAAGACCGAAGCGTTTTATTTCCCGACCGTGGCCATGTCGCGCGCCAATCTGCGCGAAGGCGTGATCTGGATTCGCCCCGAGGGCGACGAGCATCAAGAAACCACGCAAGAAATGGCGCAAGACTATGTGCGCATGGCTTGTGCCGAAGCCAAGAAATTAATTCAACCGACGGGTAACCCGACGGCGGAACGGAATACCACCGTGTTGGTCGTGGGTGGCGGTATCACCGGTATGACTGCCGCGCTGGAAGCTTCCAAGACGGGTTATCAAGTGGTGTTGGTCGAGAAGTCCGGCCAGCTCGGCGGATGGGCCGGCAAGCTGTGGAAGCGCGTGCCATTTAAAGAACCGTTTGCCAATCCCGCGGATACCGGCGTGGAAGCTATGGCCGCAGCGATTCAAGCCGACAAGAACATCAAACTGTACCTGAACGCCACCATCGCCAAGACCGATGGCGCGCCGGGCCGCTTCAATATCGACATTGCCACCGAATCCGGCAGCGTGACGCAAGAGCATGTTGGTGCAATCGTGCAAGCTTCCGGCTTTACGCTGTACGACATTGCCAAGCTGCCGGAACTGGGCGGCGGTGTAAATCCGCATGTGGTGGATCAAGCAGGGCTAGAAGCGCTGGCGAAAGCCGCGAATGGCGGCGCGATCAAGCGTGCCGATGGCAGCGTGGTCAACAGCGTGGTATTTGTGCAGTGCGCCGGCCAGCGTGATGATAGCGGCAAGCATTTATCGTACTGCTCCGGTACTTGCTGCAACACCAGCATCAAGCAAGCGATGTACTTCAAAGATCAAAACCCGGATGTCGATACCATCGTGATTTTCGATGACTTGCGCACCCCGGGCAATGGCGAAGATTTTTACCGCAGCGCGCAGAAAAAAGGCGTGACCTTCACCAAGGGTAAAGTGGCTGGCGTGACGGCATCCGGCAATGGCTGCAAAGTTACCTTCAACGACCTGATCCTGGGCGATGAAAACACCACCATCGACGCTGATCTGGTGGTGTTGGCCACGGGCCAAGTGCCGAACTCGGGCGTGAATATCGATCCAAGCAAGTTGGAAGCAGAAACCGAAGCAGCGGCGGAAGTGAAGCAAATTTCCATCCTCAACCTGAACTATCGTCAGGGTCCGGACGTTCCGCAGTTGAAGCAAGGCTTCGTTGATTCGCACTTCATCTGCTTCCCCTACGAATCGCGCCGTACCGGTATTTATCCTGCTGGCCCGGTGCGCCGTCCGATGGATATCGCGCAAGCCATGGAAGATGCCACCGGCGCGACCATGAAGGCGGTGCAAGCGATCGAAAATGCCGCTGTGGGCCGCGCGGCGCATCCGCGTTCCGGCGACCTATCCTTCCCATCGTTCCGTGCCGAAGGCTGCACGCAGTGCAAACGCTGCACCGTGGAATGCCCGTTTGGTGCGATCGACGAGGACGAAAAGCGTTATCCAGTATTCAACGAAGCGCGCTGCCGCCGTTGCGGCACTTGCATGGGCGCATGCCCGGTACGCGTGATCTCGTTTGAAAACTACTCGGTGGATTCGGTTGGCTCACAGATCAAGGCCGTGGATATTCCGGATGAGTTCCAAGAGAAGCCCAGGATTCTGATTCTGGCTTGCGAGAACGATGCCTACCCAGCGCTCGATATGGCGGGCATGAATCACAATGAATACAGTGCTTATGTGCGGATCATTCCAGTACGCTGTTTGGGCTCGGTCAACCTGATTTGGGTGACGGATGCGCTGAACAGCGGTTACGACGGCGTGATGATGATGGGCTGTAAGCACGGCGACAATTATCAGTGCCACTTCGTCAAGGGTTCCGAGATTGCCAGCATCCGCTTGTCCAAGGTGGACGAGACGCTGAAGAGCTTGAACCTGGAAACCGAGCGCGTGCAAAACTACGAAGTCGCGATCACCGACATCGAGCGCGTGCCCCAGCTGATCAACGACTACGCGGCGAAGATCCAAGAAATTGGCCTGTCGCCGTTCAAGTTCTAGGAGGATGGCAATGAGCGATTTGAACGCCCAAGCAAAAGAAAAATACCACAACAACTTCCTCAAGGAGGTCGCGGCCAACGTAGAGGAGGGCGATTGGGTCAAGATGTGCATGCAATGCGGCGTATGCTCGGGTTCCTGCCCGTTCGGCCCGCACTGGGCGCATCCGCCCCAGGAAATCTTCATGATGATCCGCGCCGGCAAGCGCGAGGAAGTCCTGACCTCCGACTCGATGTGGATGTGCACCTCCTGCTACAACTGCATCGTGCGCTGTCCGCGCAAGCTGCCCATCACCCACATCATGCACGGCCTGGCCAATTACGCGCACCGCTTGGGGCTCGCGCCGAAGAATCAGCCGACGCGCCAGTTCGCCAAGCTGTTCTGGAACAACATCGTCAAGACCGGCCGCGTCAACGAACTGAAACTGTCGCTCGGCTTGTACTTCAAGGACGGCCTGGCCAGCGGCATCAAGACCGGCATGGCGATGAAGAATGTCGGTCTGGGCTTGATGAAGGCGAAGCGCCTGAACCCGATGGAAATACTTGGGGGTCATGGCTGCAAGGACATCAAAGGCATCCAGGCGATGGTAAAAAAGGCTCAGGAAATCGAAGCCAAACGCAAGGGCTTCACGGCCGCGTAAGGAGAAAATTATGGCGACAAAAGAATACGCATTTTATCCGGGCTGCTCATCGCAGCCGGGCGCATCGGCATCCAACTACCTCACATCGGTCAACTCGATGTGCAAGACTTTGGATATCAAATTAAACGAAATTCCTGATTGGAATTGCTGTGGCGCCTCGATCGGCTACGCCGAAGGCGGCGAGTTGCCGCGTCATGCGATGAACGCCCGCAATCTGGCCTTGGCCGAGAAAGAACTGGCGGGCCAACCGGTGGTGGCGACTTGCGCCGCATGCTGGCTTTCCGCGCGCGAAACCAAAGAGCGCCTGGATCACGATGCCACGCTCAAGTCGGATGCGAACGAAGCGCTGAAAGAAGCCGGTTTGCAATACAACGGCACAGCTGAAGTGAAGCACATGGTGGAAGTGCTGATCGAGGATTTTGGCTATGACGCGCTGAAAAAACCTGTGGTGAAGCCGCTGCAAGGCATGAAATTCGCTGGCTACGTTGGCTGCCAAACCAATCGTCCATTCGGCATCCAAGGCGAGTCGTTCGAAAACCCGGTGTATCTCGATAAGCTGGTCGAAACCATGGGCGGTGAGGCCGTGTCCTACGATCAAAAAGTAACCTGTTGCGGCGGCGCGCTGGCGTTCTCCGAGCCGGAAAAGGCGCAGAAGCAAATCAAAGACATCGTCGAATCAGCCTATGACCACGGCGCTGAGATGATTGTGACGCCATGCCCGTTGTGCCAAGCCAACGTCGAGATTTATCAGGGCGACGTGAATAAGCGTTATGGCACCAAGTTCAACATCCCGGTGTTGTACTACAGTCAGCTCATGACGCTTGCTTATGGCGGCTCCGCCAAAGAAGCAGGCTTAGACGGGCAATTGATTAAGGCGACACAATTAGAAGCATTTGCCGCTAAGAAATAAATCAATGTGTGCTTAAGGGAGAAGCTTGCTTCTCCTTGAATCTGGATAGGGCGGTTTAACAACCGCCCTTTCTTATTGGTAAAAGGGAATGGCCATGAAAAATCCAAGCACTTGGGACGAATACCTCGATCTGGTGCATCAAGCCGTGTATGAGATCGATGAGATGCGTGCCTGTATCGACGAAGATGCCGGTGATGAAGACGCTGAGTTATATGCGCAATTCATCGAGCCGTTGGATATTTATTTGCGGAAATTGTTCGATGATATGACTTCTGGCCGCTATCAATTTCCTAGCGATACCGATCTGCCGTTCATGCCGGTGGTGCAGCGGTTTGGGCGCGCCATCCCATTTCGCGTGTTACTGGAAACCATTAATCGCACGCATCGCCAAGGGCTCTAATCGGGGGTTGTTGCTTTGTTGCATTTTGACACACACGTGCCAAAATAAAGCTTGCATAATCAAGATGACTGCGGTATTTTGCAATCCGCAGGATTTTCAAGTGGTGTGTAATGTTCGTCGCTGTAACCCCTTCTCGTTGGTCCCTCAGCTCGCCAGCGCTCTGTCTTGATAGTCGTGCACATGGGCGTATGCCCGATTTATTTAACTTTTTATAGGACTTTCTCGACATGGCAACAGGCACTGTTAAATGGTTTAACGATTCTAAAGGCTTTGGCTTTATTACCCCGGACGGCGGCGGCGAAGACTTGTTCGCGCACTTTTCCGCAATTCAGGGCAATGGCTTCAAAACCCTGGCGGAAAACCAGAAGGTGAGCTTCGACGTCACCACTGGCCCTAAAGGCAAACAAGCTTCGAACATTCGCCCAGCAGAGTAATTTTTTTGCTCAGAATGCAAAAAGCCCGGCTCGCCGGGCTTTTTTTTCGGTTTTTTTTGCATTATTTGGCGACTACGTTCGCCCATTCGATGGCTGCAAGATGTGCGCGGCTGGCGGCGTTCGGGTCAATATTGAGTTGTGCACAGAGCAGCTCGGCCTTGGCCAGTTGATTGCTTTCAAAGGCTAGCGCCAACTCAAGATAAGGCGCATATCTACCCTCGCGCTGGAGAATGGCGCTAGCAATATCCCTGGGTAAGTTGATGCGCTTTAGCGCTTGCTCCATCGGGATCCCGAGCAGCGCATCCAGCAGTGTGAAATTTCCCACCACGAAAAGCGCGTTGGCTTCTTTGTCCGGCAGATTGATTTGCCCCAGCAGTTCGGTAAGGCGGCCGCGAATGATGGCCGTATTGAGGAGAACCCGTTGTGCCGCAGAAAGATCGATGCCGGCATAAACCAACAGCGATAACCAGCGCCAAAGAAACTCATAACCCAGCAGCATGATGGCGTTTCTAATCGAGGCAACTTTATATTGCATGCCGATACCGACGGAGTTGATGTAACACAACAGGCTGTAACACAGTGCGACATCGTGCTTGAAGGCATCTTCAATGACCGATATATCCGCTTTATTCATGACCAAATTAAAAATTTCGACAATGCGCGCGCGCGAAGGGTCGATCCGATTTGAAGCGATGGTTTCGGCTTTAGCAAAAAAATTGCCCTGATACACATCGAACCCGAATTTTTTACAGGCCTCGAAATCTGCCCGTGTATGAATGTTTCGCGCCAGGCGTACTAAGCCATAGGGCTGGATTGTGCGATCTAGTTTAGCGATGTCTTTTAGATCCAGATGCGCAAAATCATAGATGATATGGCTTGCAACGCGCGGTAGTTGAGCCAAGTCCAAGCCCTTATCGGTGCAGGCTTGCGCCAAATGGTGTCCTTGCTTCAGCAAATGCGCGCAGCGCGCTTCGGCTTCAGGCGAATTCAGAAAAGTCGCAGGATACTCCAGCACAATATTCGAAGATGGTAGCAAATCAACGATATCGCTATCCAGCATGCGCTCAGGTAGGGTAATCCATCCCTGGCGGCTGCCTAATACAGCTTGGACGCCAAAGTTGTTGAGTGTATCCACAATGAGGCGCGCACTTTGATCTACCGTATGGGGCGCTATTTCAGGTAAATCGCCTGCCTGACGAATGAATAGCTGATAGGCGCATACATTTTCCGCTCCATCGAAAATTGGCTGCCGCGCAATGAAAACAGTCTTTTGGTCAGCCGGCGCCTGAGGCGTGTCTGGCGCAAGCGAAGGCGAATGGTCGATCGTGGGTTCGCGCCCAGCGTCGTTGTTCTCCGATTCACGGCGGAAAGCTGAAGTAATCAGATCCCATTTCATGATTGGACGGCTTTCAATTATGTTAGCGTTCTTATGCGGGAATCATCTGTATCGCCTGATTAGAGCCAATCTTTAATTAATTCGTTTTAATTTAATGTGTTGAACACCAAAATGGTGCCTTAAAAATATAAAAGCACTATAAAGGTGCGTATTGCTTAAATTTATTCATGATTTAAATAATTAAACTTAATTAAAACAATATAATAGTTATTATGGAACAACAATTGCTTTATTTAGCGCATTTTGGCTTGAGGTGATCAGTGGAAACACTTAAGGTTGGAACAGATACATTATTTGTATTGTTGGGCGCGATTATGGTGCTGGCCATGCATGCCGGATTCGCCTTTCTCGAATTGGGGACCGTGCGCCAAAAAAATCAGGTCAATGCGCTGGTCAAAATACTGGTCGATTTTTGTGTCTCAACCATCGCCTATTTCTTTATCGGCTATGGCGTCGCGTACGGCACGCACTTCATGGTCGGCGCAGAGACGTTGGCCGCAAAGAACGGCTATGAACTGGTCAAATTCTTTTTCCTGTTAACCTTCGCGGCGGCGATTCCGGCCATCGTCTCCGGCGGCATTGCCGAGCGCGCAAAGTTTTATCCGCAACTCATCGCCACCTTCATGCTCGTCGCCTTGGTTTATCCCTTCTTCGAAGGCATCGCCTGGCACCAAAATTTTGGCGTGCAAGCTTGGCTAAACAGCCAGTTCGGATTTGAATTTCATGACTTCGCCGGGTCGGTGGTGGTGCACGCGGTGGGTGGTTGGATCGGCTTGGCAGCGGTGTTATTGCTAGGCGCGCGCCATGGCCGCTATCGCAAAGATGGCGCGATGGCCGCACATCCACCCTCCAGTATTCCTTTTTTGGCGCTCGGCGCCTGGGTGCTCACTGTGGGTTGGTTCGGATTTAACGTCATGTCGGCGCAATCGATCGACAAGATCAGCGGCTTGGTCGCGGTGAATTCGCTCATGGCCATGGTGGGCGGCACCTTGGCTGCGCTGTTGGCGGGCAAGAATGACCCCGGCTTCGTGCATAACGGGCCGCTCGCGGGTCTCGTCGCAGTTTGCGCCGGCTCCGACATCATGCATCCCGTGGGCGCCCTAGTGACGGGCGGCGTGGCAGGCGGATTATTCGTCTACATGTTTACCCTCACCCAAAACAAATGGAAGATCGACGACGTGCTCGGCGTATGGCCCTTGCATGGCTTGTGCGGTGCCTGGGGCGGCATTGCTGCCGGTATATTCGGCGCCAAAGCGCTGGGCGGCTTGGGCGGGGTCAGCTTAGGGTCGCAAGTGGTGGGCACGCTGATGGGCGTCGGCATCGCCCTGATCGGCGGCTTCGCGGTTTATGGCGGTTTAAAACTGGCCATCGGCATCCGCCTCGATCAAGAGTCTGAATACAACGGTGCGGATTTGTCGATTCACAAAATATCGGCGACGCCGGAGCGCGAAACGATTTGAGATTTTTAACGTATTAAAGCCGGCCAGCCTTCAACAACTTTGTTGCTGATGACTGGCGGTGTGGGTATTCAGCCCCAGTTGCAATCGCCGCGCAAACAACTCGAACATCATCGCCTGGCATATCTCAGCGAGTGCGGGATTGTAGCGATGGCCCTCGTCGCGCATGAAGGCATGCTGCGCATTGAATTCATGCCAGGTGAAATTGACTGCGGCATCGGTCAGCGCTTGATAAATAAGCTGACGCCCGGCGGCGGGAATATGCGGATCTTGTTTGCCCCATACCATCAGCATTTCGGCTTTTAGTTCGGCGAAGCGATCCAGGGTGTTGTCCTGCTTGCCTTTGCCTAAGGTGCGCGAATGCACATCGGTCGCATAGAAACTCACCGCCGCCAGAATCTCCGGGTTCATGGCGCAGCGTATGCTCAAATGTCCGCCCAAACAGATGCCGACGCACCCCAAGCGGCCGTTGCAGTCATCCCGCGCCATGAGGTGTTCGATGCAGGCGCGCGCATCGTCATCGTAGGAGGCGAGGGTCTTCTCGATTTTGTAGCGATTGCCTTTGTCCGTACCTGCTTGATCGTATTCGAACGGGCTGCCGGGCGCTTCAAAATCATGATAAGTCTCCGGCATGGCAACCACATATCCGTGGCCGGCCAATAGACGCGCCATGCGGGCAATCGGCCCGGTCATTTGGTAAATTTCCGCGAATAACACAATGCCCGGGAAACGGCCTGCGGCGGCCGGGCGAAATAGGAAGGTGCGCATCACGCCTTGCGGTGTATTTAAATCGACAAAATCTTCCTGAATCAGCACGGCGTCTCCTGCTAGTTAAATTTTTAAGTTAATAGAGAAATATCCATGCGCTTTGCAATGCTGCGCGCCTCGGGTACGGCGTTGTGTGGGATGACGCCCAGCAGCGGTGCGGCAAGGCACGCTTGCAGCGTTTGCACATTTTCATCGAACAAGGGCATCGCCGGGTCGATGCGATTCGCCACCCAGCCTTGCAGCTGCAAGCCCTGCGCTTGTATTGCTTGTGCTGTGAGTAAGGCATGGTTAAGACAGCCGAGGCGCATGCCCACGACCATAATCACCGGCAGGTCGAGCTGTTGCGCCAAGTCGGCGCTGGTCTGCGTGGCGTTGAACGGCACCATCCAGCCGCCCACGCCTTCGACGATGACGAGATCAGCCAATGTCTGCAATTGGCGAAAGGCGTTCAATATGGGCGCCATCTCGATTTGAATATGGGCTTGCTGAGCCGCCAAATGCGGCGCGACGGCCGCTGGCAGGGCATAGGGGTTGATCCACTCCCGCGCTGCTTCCACGGAGCTCGCCGCACGTAGGGCTTCTACATCCTCACACAGCATGCCTTGCGCAGAAGACACACAACCCGCGGCGACGGGCTTCATGCCAAGCACCGATTTTCCCCTTTGGGCGAAAGCATGCAGCAAGGCGCAAGAGATCAGCGTTTTGCCGACACCGGTATCCGTGCCGGTGATGAAAAAAGCATTCTGCATTGCTAGCTACGCGGAGCCCACAACACATCCGGCACGCCCAAGGCGCGGTTCAGGGCGCGGCATAATACAAACAATAAATCGGACAAACGATTGAGGTACATCAGCGCAGCCGTGGACACCGGCTCTTGTTGCGCCAAAGCCGCCAAGCGGCGCTCGGCGCGGCGGCACACCGCGCGCGCAACGTGGCACAAGGCGGCAGGGCGCGAACCGCCGGGCAAAATAAACTCCTGGAGCGGCGGCATGGCGTCATTCAGCAGATCCAATTCCTGCTCCAAGCGCGTTACCATATCGCTCGTAATGCGCGTGTAATTTGGAATCGATAATTCGCCACCCAGTTCAAATAACTCATGCTGAATGCGCGTCAGCATGGCGTGCGTTTCGGCGGGTAAATTGGGTTCTGCCAGGAGTACGCCGAACTGGCTATTCAGTTCGTCGATCGCGCCGAGCGCTTCGATGCGTGGGCTGTGTTTCGCTACCCGTACGCCATCGCCCAAGCCGGTTGTGCCGTCGTCGCCGGTACGCGTATAAATTTTGCTCAAACGAAATCCCATTAAATTTGCACCTTTCAAGGTGGAGATGGAAGGCAGTTCGAGTGCGGCGAGGGCTAGCGCGCCAACGCATGCGAGGCTCGGGTATAGCCCAAGCCTAGAATTCGTTTTGCAGCTTTTTGTAACCCTTGACCAGATCGATATTGGTGCGCGCTACGTCTTCGGAGAAATCCATGGCGGCGGGCGGTACCGATTTGATCTGGCTCAAGTCCGAGTTGGAGTGGATATTGGTGGTGGAGGGGATGTAGAAATTCTCCGGGACCTCGCAGCCTTCGATCACCGAATTGTGGCGCACCACGGAGCGTTTGCCCACCACACAGTTGAACAGCACCGTATTGAAGCCGATGAATACATGATCGCCGACCACGCAGGGGCCATGCACGATGGAGCGGTGGGCGATGGAGGTGAATTCCCCGATCTTGACCAGTCCGCCGGATTTGGAATGGATCACCACGCCGTCTTGAATATTGGAGTTGGCGCCGATGATGATCGGGTCCATCTCGCCCTTTTCGTTGACTTCATCGGCGCGGATGACGGCATAGGGGCCAATAAATACGTTTTCGCCAACGATCACTTTGCCGCAAATAATGGCGGTGGTGTCGACGAAGGCGGATTCGGCAATGACGGGCAGGTCGCCGCTAGGATTTCTACGGATCATATTGAGTCTGTTTGGAAGGTCAAAAACAATTTAATTTTACCCCGAACTGGCCGCTGATGAAACGTCACGCGAGCCGGCTCATGTTTTCCACGCGCGCTTGGCCGTTCGGCAGCGCTATTTTGCATTGCGGGAATATCTGCGCTTGGCAGGTGCGGCATATTTCGGAATCCAGCCGTGGATAAATCGCTTCAATCGGGCGCGCTTTGGGCGGAAAGATATTTTCATGGCCAATATCAGCGATATATGGGCCTTTGCGCAAGGTGCTGCAGACCGAGTCTTTGACGCGGTAGAAATATAAGCCGCCGCCAATTTTTTCACGGCGCCGTGCTTCTTGCGTGAGCATTTCCGCGCCCGCGATATCGATGAAATTAACGCCGGAAGCGACCAATACGACATGCTTCTGGTTCGGCTCTTGCGCGTCGATTTCTTGCAGGGATTGCTGGATGTGATCGACGGCGCCGAAGAAAATAGAACCATTGACGCGAATCATTTTGATCTGCGGGCATTCTGGGTGATCTGCCGCATCGATGTAGTGATAGCTGTCCGGCTCGGGATCCGGCACCACCGCTTGCACTTGCGGGCGCGAAGTGCGGTACAGATAAAACATCAGCGAAAGCAAAATACCGAAAAAGATGCCCTTTTCGAGATCGATCAGGGTGCCGATCAAGGTCACTGCCAGCACCACGGTTTCCGCGCGACTGGCTTTGCTGATGGATGAAATATGGTGAAAATCGATCAGGCCCCAAGCGACCAGGAATAAGATGCCCGCCATCGCCGCATTGGGCAGATAAGCCGCAAGCGGCGCCACCAGCAACAGCACCAACACCAGGCTGATGGAGGCGAACACCGCGGCCAGCGGTGTGCGCGCGCCGGACGCGTAGTTCACGCCGCTGCGATTGAAAGAGCCGCTCGCGGCGTAGCCGGAGAAGAAGCTGCCGAAAATGTTGGATAGGCCTTGCCCGATAAATTCTTGATTGCCATCGATGCGCTGTTCCGATTTGACGGCGATGGAGCGCCCAATCGAGACCGCTTCAGTGAGCGCGAGCATGGTGACGACCAAAGCCGGAAAGACCATATGTTGAATGGCTTCCAGCGAAAAGTTGGGATGCGAGATTGGGGGCAACTGCGCTGGCAGAGCGCCGACGGTCTTGATACCAGTCACTTCTACGCCGCCGAAATGCAGCTTGATGGCCAAGGCCGCCAAGCTGCCGACAATCATGGCGACGATCATGTAAGGCAATTTGGGGAGCAATTTTTTACACGCAATCCCCGTGACCAAGGTGAGTCCGGCAACACCGGCGACGTAGGGGTTGATGTGGTGCAGATTGAGTACGAATAACTTCAAAATTTCGAAGAAAGGCGTGCCGCGCGGGATATCAATGCCAAAGAAATTGCGCATTTGGCTGGCGGCGATCAGCAGTGCCGCGCCGGCCGTGAAGCCGATCACAACGGTATGGGAAATAAAATTCACCAGCGAGCCCATGCGCGCCAAGCCGAGGAGCAACTGAAACACGCCGGTGAGCAGGGTCAGCGTTAACGCTAAACCGATGAAGTCCTGGGTCCCGGGTACCGCAAATGGGCTGACGGATGCGAATAGCGCAATCGAGATTGCGGTTGTCGGGCCGGACACCAAGTGCCAACTTGAGCCGAACATGGCGGCGATGATGGCTGGGATCATGGCCGCATACAAGCCGTACTCCGGCGGCAAACCGGCAATGGTGGCGAACGCCACGCCTTGCGGCAACACAATCAATGCGCCGGTAATGCCGGCGATACCGTCGGCGCGCAGGGTGCTGCGATCCACCATCGGCCACCAACGGAGAAAGGGCAGTAATTTATACAGCCATAATGGGCATGCAAGCGGTGTATTCATTGGATATGTCCGTAAGGGAAATGCAGCAGCAACCGATTTTTTCAACAATTGTTAATTATCTAATATTCCGCAGGTCCATTCAAACATCAATGTCATAAATAAATGCGAAATTGGCTGTAATTGCTTATAAATCCCGCTCAGCAGCGTCAAATTCGGTGCATTTGCCCCTGACCAAAGCAAAGGTATTGCTTAAACTGATTTTGTTTCCAGGCGGTTTCGTTCAGCTAGCGTTCAGCTTGCCAGGCCTACAGTGTGCTGCATCAGGTCCAACCTGGTGCTTCTACATTACTACTAAGGAGTCTGAACATGAGCATCTCTACCTTCAAAAAAAGCGTGATTTTGATGAGCGTTTTAGCCACCACTTCGACCGCAGTGCTGGCCGACCGTGATGGTGACTACAACAGAGGACGATATGGCGATTATGCGCGGGTGACCAGCGTGACGCCGGAGTATGAGCGCGTAAACAACCCGCGTCAGGAGTGTTCGAGCGAATATATCCCCGGCACGACTTACCGCAATGAGCGCGCGGATTCGGGGCACTCTTATACGGGAACGATCGTCGGCGGCATTGCCGGTGCTTTGATCGGCAGCCGCCTGGGCAAGGGCAACGGCAATCGCGCGGCAACGGCGGCAGGCGCGATTGCCGGTGCGGTGATTGGCGATCATGTGCAAGAGAGCGGTCGAAATGCGCGTTATGGCGATGTGTATGCAGAACCAGCCCGTGAAGTGCAGCGCTGCCGTACGGTAGACAATTGGGATAATCGCTTGACTGGCTATCGCGTGGTCTACGAGTATGCCGGTCGTAGCTATACGGCGGTATTGCCGCAAAATCCGGGCCGCCAAATTCCGGTGCGGGTATCAGTTACGCCGGCCGTGGAGCAGTTGTCGAGTAATTATTATCGCTAATCGGCCAGATGCGCGGGCGCTTGGTACACTATTGAGCCGTAAATGAAATGGGGTGGGCGATGCAACCTAGGATGCTGTTGGTGCTTGTAATCATGCTGTTCCAGCCCATGGCGCATGCCGTCGATTTCGAGCCAAGCCAGGTTAAGTGGCAGCTTGCGGCGCGCCAGGGACAGCTGAGCTTGAGCGATGCTGCCGACCTGGTGCAGCGCAGCACCGGCGGGCGCGTATTGTCGGCGCAAGCAGTGCGCGAGCAAGGTCGGGAACTGTATCGCATCAAAGTGCTGACGCGCCAAGGTGAGGTGCGGATTGTGTTGGTGGACCCCGCAACCGGGCGCATGGAATAAACCCGCTCATGCGCATTCTGGTGATCGAGGACGAAGCGCAATTGCGGCAACAGGTGCAGCGGCAATTGCAAGCGGATGGCTATACCGTCGATGTGAGCGGCGATGGCAAAGAGGGCCTATACCAGGCGAGTGAATATCCCTTGGACGCTGCGATCGTGGACTTGGGCTTGCCCGGTTTATCCGGCATCGAAGTCATCAAGCAATTGCGCGCGCTGGGCAAGAGCCTGCCGATCCTCATTTTGACCGCGCGCGGCAGCTGGCAAGACAAAGTCCAAGGCTTGGAAGCCGGCGCCGACGATTACCTGGTCAAGCCGTTCCAAATGGAAGAGCTGCAAGCGCGCTTGAAAGCCTTGCTGCGCCGCGCTTCCGGCGCCACCAATAATCACCTGCGTTGTGGCCCGATCAGTTTGGATTTAAGCGCGCAATCTGTGTCTTTGCACGGCAAGCCGGTCGAGCTCACCAGCTTCGAATATCGCTTGCTGGCTTATCTGGTCAAACAGCGCGGCGCGGTGGTGCCGAAAACCGAGCTGGCCGATTATTTGTACCCGCACGACCAAGACCGCGACAGCAATGTCTTGGAGGTCTTGGTGGGCCGCTTGCGCCGCAAACTGGATCCGGATGGCAGCTTGATGCCGATTGAAACGCTGCGCGGGCGCGGCTACCGCTTCACGCTGGCTGAATCCACATGATGTCGCTTAACCGGCGCATGATCCTCAGCGCCAGCGTGGTGTTGGCGGTGTTTATCGTATTGACGGCGCTGGCTTTGGATCGCGCTTTTTTTGACAGCGCACGCTCGGCGCGGCAAGAGCGCTTGCTGGGGCAACTTTATTTGCTGATCGCCGCCGCCGAAGTGGATGGGCAGGGGCATATCAGTCTGCCGAACACTTTATCCGAAGCGCGCTTCAGCTTGCCTGGCTCGGGCTTGTATGCGGCGATTTTCGATCAGAACGGCAAGCTGCTGTGGCGTTCGGCGTCTGCCCTGAATATCGCCGCACCGTTTCAAACCAAGTTGGCGCCAGGCGACAAACGCTTCGACACGGATGCGAATTATTTCGTGCAAAGCCTGGGCGTGAAATGGGCGGTGGGGCGCCAGCACTTTGCATTCACCTTCAGCGTGAGCGAGGATCGCAGCGAGTTCGATGCGCAAATTCGCCGCTATCGGCAAAGCTTATGGGGCTGGTTAGCCGCGCTGGCCGGGTTCTTGGTGCTGGCGCAAGCTGGTGTGTTGCGTTGGGGCTTGCGTCCCTTGCGCAGCGTGGCGGGCGAGCTGAACGCCATCGAATCCGGCCGTCAAGAAATCCTGCAAGGCCGCTACCCCGAAGAAATTCAGCGCTTGACCGACAATCTAAACTCGTTGCTGGAACATGAGCGCGAGCAGCGGCTGCGTTATCGCAATGCCTTGGCCGATCTCGCGCACAGCCTCAAGACGCCGCTGGCGGTGATGCGCGGCGCAATGTCGGGCGACAAAGCGCAGCTTGCCAAAACGGTTGATGAGCAGGTGACGCGCATGGATACGATCGTGGCGTATCAACTGCAACGCGCATCCACAACCGGGATGCACAAGCTGTTTGCGACGCCGATTGCCATTTTGCCGCTTGCCGAAAAAATTATTGGCGCCTTGCATAAAGTGCATGCGGATAAGCCGGTGCACGTGGATATGGCCTTGGATCGGAATTTTTGTTTGGCTGGCGATGCAGGCGACTTAATGGAATTACTCGGCAACTTGCTGGAGAACGCCTTTAAGTGGTGCGGCAAAAGCATTCGGATCGGCGCAGAAACGCGGGAGCGATTTCTCGTGCTGACGATAGAAGACGATGGCCCGGGCATAGACCCATCGCAGGTCGATGTCGTTTTGCAGCGCGGCATGCGCGCCGATGAAGCGGTGCCGGGTCATGGCATCGGCTTGGCCGTGGTGCGCGACATCGTGGAAGCGTATCAAGGAAAAATCGAAATCAGCCGCAGCCGTTTGGGCGGCGCTGCGATCAGCTTGGTTTTTCCCCGGCGAGAGTCCTAAGCAAAATTCCCGGTTTCCAGGAAGCAATAGGCGCATAGGCTTCTCGGCGTAGAGCGGTTAAAATGCAGGTTTTCATCCAACGATTCTCATCATGAGCATTCTGGTCAATCAAAACACCAAAGTTCTATGCCAAGGCTTTACCGGCAAGCAGGGCACTTTCCACTCCGAACAGGCGCTGGCCTACGGCACGCAGATGGTGGGCGGCGTCACCCCCGGCAAGGGCGGGCAAACGCATCTGAATCTGCCGGTGTTCAACACCATGCGCGATGCGGTGCAAGCGACCGGCGCCAATGCCAGCGTGATCTATGTGCCCTCGCCCTATGCGGCGGATTCCATCATGGAAGCGGCAGACGCTGGCATCGAAGTGATCGTGTGCATTACCGAGGGCATTCCGGTGCTGGATATGCTCAAGGTCAAAGCGGCGCTGCAAGCCAACGGCGCGAAACTGATCGGCCCGAATTGTCCCGGCATCATCACCGCCGGCGAGTGCAAGATCGGCATCATGCCCGGCTTCATTCATCAACCCGGCAAAGTCGGCATCGTGTCGCGCTCCGGCACCCTGACTTACGAAGCGGTGCACCAAACCACGCGCCTCAATCTGGGCCAGACCACTTGCGTGGGCATCGGCGGCGATCCGATCAAGGGCCTGGATTTCATCGATTGCCTGGAGATGTTTCAGAACGATCCGGCCACCGAAGCCATCGTGATGGTGGGCGAGATCGGCGGCACGCGCGAAGAAGAAGCGGCGGAATATATTCAATCGCACGTGACCAAGCCGGTGGCGGCCTACATCGCCGGCCAGACCGCGCCGAAAGGCAAGCGCATGGGCCATGCCGGCGCGATCATCGCCGGCGGCAAAGGCCTGGCCGAGGATAAAATCCGCGCGCTGGAAAAAGCCGGTGTCGTGGTGGCGCGCTCTCCCGCTGAAATCGGCGAAGCCTTGAAGACGGCGATCAAGCGCTAAATGAAAATCGCCATTGCCCAAATCAACTGCATCGTCGGCGACTTGAGTGGCAACGCCGCCAAAATCGTCGACTATGCCAATCGCGCCAAGGACCAAGGCGCAAGCCTGATGCTCACGCCGGAATTGGCGCTCTGCGGCTATCCGCCCGAAGATCTGTTGTTGCGCGCCGGATTCTTATCGAATTGCCTGGAACACTTGTACGCGCTGGCCGCGCAAATCCACGGCATCACCGTGGTGGTGGGGCATCCCGACGAAGTCAAAGGCCAGCGCTTCAATGCCGCCTCGGTATTGCGCGATGGGCGGGTGCTGACGACTTACCACAAGCACATCTTGCCGAACCACACCGTGTTCGATGAGGTGCGTTATTTTTCGGCCGGTAGCGAGCCTTGCGTGTTCGAACATGAAGGCGTGCGCTTCGGCATCAACATCTGCGCCGATATTTGGGAACCGGCGCCGGCGCAACTGGCGAAGCAGGCCGGCGCGCAAGTGCTGTTGGCCTTGAATGCCTCGCCTTACCACATGCAAAAGCAGCCGACGCGCCACACCGCGATTGCCGAGCGCATGGGTGAAACCGGCATGCCGGCGCTGTATGCGAATTTGGTCGGCGGTCAAGATGAGTTGGTGTTCGATGGCATGGCGTTCGCCATGAATCGCGACGGCCAGCTGGCCTTGCAATTGCCCGCATTTGAAGAAGCTCTCGGCATCGTTGAGTTTGATGGACAGATATTTTCAACGGCAAGCATTGCGCCGGAATTATCGCTGGAAGCCGCGGTGTACCAAGCACTGACGCTGGGCGTGAAGGACTACACCGACAAGAACGGCTTCAAGAGCGTGGAGCTTGGCTTGTCGGGCGGTATCGATTCGGCGCTGACCTTGGCGATTGCCGTGGATGCCTTGGGTAAAGAGCGCGTGCGCGCGGTAATGATGCCGTCCGAGTTTACCGCGACCATTAGCCTGGAGGATGCGCGCCAGATGGCGCGCGATTTGCAGATCACTTACTCGGAAATCACCATCAAGCCGATTTACGATGCATTTCTTGGCAGCTTGGCGGACGAGTTCAACAATCTGCCTTTCGATACCACCGAGGAAAATATCCAGGCGCGGATTCGCGGCACCTTGCTGATGGCCTTGTCCAACAAATATGGCACGCTGGTGCTGACCACCGGCAATAAAAGCGAAATGGCCGTGGGTTACGCCACGCTGTATGGGGATATGGCCGGCGGTTTCGCCGTGTTGAAGGACATCCCCAAGACCTTGGTGTATCGGCTGGTCAAATACCGCAATAGCTTGAGCCCGGTGATCCCGGAGCGGGTTATCACCCGCGCGCCAAGCGCCGAATTGCGCGCCAACCAAACCGATCAGGATTCCTTGCCGCCGTACGAGATTTTGGATGCCATCATGGAAGCGTATGTCGAGCATGATTTATGTCCGAACGAGATCATGGCTTTCGGCTTTCAGGAAAAAGACGTGCGGCGCGTGGTGAGCTTGATCGATCGCAACGAATACAAGCGTCGCCAAGCGCCGATCGGCGTGCGCGTCACGCAACGCGGATTTGGCAAGGATAGGCGCTATCCGATAACATCCAAGTATCAGCCTAAATTTTGAACGGAAAAGGAGTGCGGAAATGAAAAAAATAGAGGCTATTATCAAGCCGTTCAAGTTGGATGAAGTGCGCGAAGCGCTGGCGGAAGTCGGCGTCACCGGCCTGACCGTGACCGAGGTCAAGGGCTTCGGGCGGCAGAAAGGCCATACCGAACTGTATCGCGGCGCGGAATACGTGGTGGATTTCCTGCCCAAGGTCAAAATTGAAGTGGTGGTCTCCAGCGATAAGCAGGAGGCCGTGATCGAGGCGATCGTCAAGGCCGCGCGCACCGGAAAAATCGGCGACGGCAAAATTTTTGTCACCAGCGTCGAGCAAGTGGTGCGAATCCGCACCGGGGAAACCAACGACGCCGCGATTTAAGCTGGGCGAATAATTACCAGAACTGGTACCACGGTTTCTTCAGTCCAATCGGCGCCCCTTTGAGGTAGGCGCTATTCGGGAAGGTCTTTTCCAGCACGCGTTTTGCATCTTTCGATAAATCGGGCAGACCCATTTTGTCGTAGGCGCTTACCATTACCGCCAATCCGGCTTCCGTGGCGGGTGTTTCCGGATAGGTTTTCAGCAGGTTTTGCGCACGGTTTACCGCTGCCACATAGGCGCCGCGCCGATAATAATATTGCGCTACATACGACTCATGCGAAGCGAGCGCATTGACCAAGTAACTCATGCGTTTGAGCGCATCCGGCGTGTACTTGCTTTGCGGGAATTTGGTCGTGAGATCCTTGAATGCCTCGAATGAATCGCGCGACGCCCTCGGGTCGCGGTCGGTCAAATCCTGGGTTACGACATAACCGAGAAAACCGATATCCTCATTGAAGTTGATCAGGCCCTTGAGATAGTAAGCGTAGTCCACGTTCGGATGATTCGGATGGAGCTTGATAAAGCGATCGCAAGCGGCAATCGCGGAAGCCGGTTCGTTTGACTTGTAATAGGCGTAGGCCACTTCAAGCTGTGCTTGCTGCGCATAACGGCCGTAAGGGTAGCGCGCCTCCAGTAGTTCGAAAAACTTGACGGCCTTTTCATAGTCCGCTTCGCCCATGGCGTCCTTGGCGACCGAGTATAATTTTTGCGCAGAAGCATTTTTGTATTCGTCTACGGTTTTTGGCAGCAAGCCGCAGCCACCCAGCCATAGAACGAGGAATAAAGATAAAATTACGCGCATGACCAAACTCCCAATGAATTCTTCCGATTATACCCAATCCGCGCAGGGCGGGCAGCCACAACTGATGGCCATTCCCGCGCGCTTGGCCGGAGTGCGGCTCGATCAGGCCCTGGCGGAAATGCTGCCGCAATATTCGCGCAGTCGTTTACAAGCTTGGATCAGCGAAGGATTGATCACCTTGGAGGGTGAAATCGCCACACCCAAGCGTCGCGTGTGGGGCGGCGAGCAAATCCAGGTGCGGCCGAGCGCACATCCCTCGGAAGCCGCGCCGCAAGCCGAAGACATCGGCTTGAATATCGTCTATGAAGATGCAGCGATCTTGGTGATCGACAAACCGGCAGGGCTGGTGGTGCACCCCGGCAGCGGCAATTGGTCCGGCACCTTGATGAATGCGCTGCTGCATCATGCGCCGCAATTGCAGAGCGTGCCGCGCGCCGGCATCGTGCATCGCCTGGATAAGGAAACCAGCGGCTTGCTGGTGGTGGCGAAAACCTTGGAGGCGCAAACCGACTTGGTGCGGCAACTGCAAGCGCGCACGGTGAAGCGCCAATATCTGGCGGTGGTCGAAGGTCGCATGCCCCAAGCCGAGGGCCGCATCGAAGCGCCCATCGGCCGCCACCCCACGGCGCGCGTCAAGATGGCGGTGGTGAGTCGCGGCAAACCGGCGGTGACGCATTTCAAAGTAATGGAGCGCTTCGCGCAGCACACGCTGGTGGAGTGCCAATTGGAAACCGGACGCACGCACCAAATCCGCGTGCACATGCAATCCATCGGCTATCCCCTGGTGGGCGATCCGGCGTATGGCGCGAAAAACAAACAGCGCATCTTCAAGCGCCAAGCGCTGCACGCCTGGCGCTTGGGATTACTGCATCCGAGTACGCAGCAAGCGATGGCCTGGGAAGCGCCGTTGCCGCGCGATTTCCAAGAACTGCTTGCGGCTTTAAGGGCGCAAGCGTGAACGATAAACAATGGATCGTGCCGGATTGGCCGGCGCCGCCGCATGTGCGTGCGCTCATCACCACGCGCGCCGGCGGGGTGAGCGTCGGACCCTATGCCAGCCTGAACCCGGCGGATCATGTGAACGACGACCCGCAAGCAGTGCGGCGCAATCGTGAAATTATTCGTACCGCGTTGCCGAATGATCCGCACTGGCTGCAGCAAGTGCATAGCGCACTGGTGCATCGCGTTAGCGGCGACGCGCTTTCTGTGCCGGAGGCCGATGCCGCAGTGAGCGCGCTAGCCAATCAAGTGTGCGTGGTGCTCACCGCCGATTGTTTGCCGGTGCTGTTTTGCGCCGACGATGGTTCGGAAATCGGCGCGGCGCATGCCGGTTGGCGCGGCTTGGCGGCCGGCATCTTGGAGCGCACGGTTGAGCGCATGAGCTTGCCCGGTGCGCGCATGTTGGCCTATCTCGGCCCGGCCATCGGCCCGCGCGCCTTCGAAGTCGGCCCCGAGGTGCGCGCTGAATTCGTGGCTAGCGATGCGCAAGCGGCCGCCGCGTTTCAGCCGGTGCCGGGCAGCGATAAATATCTGGCCGACCTGTATTTGCTGGCGCGGCAGCGACTGGCGCGGGTCGGGGTGACGCGCGTTTACGGCGGAGATTTCTGCACTTATTCCGATGCGCAGCGTTTCTTCTCGTATCGCCGCGATGGCGCAACCGGGCGCATGGCGTCAATGATTTGGCTGGAAAGCTAAATCCGGAAAGGCGTTTACCACAGAGACACAGAGGCACGGAGAGGAAAAATAAGGGCGATGAACTGAATGCATGCTGTGCCCTGAATCGTTTGAGGGTTTTTCTTAAACTGACGATTTTCTCTGTGCCTCTGTGTCTCTGTGGTGAAAGCCATTTTCCAGGGTTATAGCCCCACGCCAGGCGCAGCGCTTCACGTATAATGCGCCTTTTGCCTGAGCCTCACCGTGCATACCCTACTTGCTATTATCATCGCCAGCATCTTTGGCGGCGCCTTGAGCCTCGCCGTTGCGGCGGTGTTCGCCTATTCCGCCCGGCTGTCGTGGGTGCCGCTGTTGGTGAGCTACGCCATCGGCGCATTGCTCGGCGCGGCGTTCCTGGAAATCTTGCCGCATGCGTTCGAAACCGCCAACAATGCCGGTGTCGGCATCGCCCACATTACCGGCACCATCCTGGTCGGCATTCTGATGTTCTTCGTGCTGGAGAAGCTGGTGTTGTGGCGCCACTGCCATACCGACCATTGCGAGGCGCATGCGCCCGTACCTGACCATGGCCACGATCATGGCCGCAGCGGCTTGATGATCACGGTGGGCGACACTTTCCACAACTTCGTCGATGGCGTGATCATCGCCGCCGCGTTCATGACCAATTTCCAACTAGGCGTGGTCACGGCGCTGGCCATCATCGCGCATGAGATACCGCAAGAGGTCGGCGATTTTCTGATCCTGCTGCATTCCGGCTACTCCAAGCGCAGCGCCTTTCTGATCAATTTGCTGGCGAGCCTGGCCACCGTGGTCGGCGGCGTGCTGGCCTACTATGCGCTGGACACCATGCGCGGCGCGGTGCCGTATACCCTGGGCATCGCCGCCGCCAGCATGATCTATGTCGCGGTGGCGGACTTGATACCTGGCTTGCATAAGCGCGCCGAACTGCACGCCACCTTGCAGCAAGTGATTTTGATTGGCTTAGGCGTGGGTACAGTGTGGTACACCGGCTGGCTGTTGGAAGGGCTGGCATGAAACGCACCACGCCCCAAGTCGGATTCGTCTCGCTCGGCTGCCCCAAGGCCACGGTCGATTCCGAGCACATTTTGACGCGGCTGCGCGCCGAGGGTTATGGCATCGTCGGCAATTATCAGGACGCCGATCTGGTGGTGGTCAACACCTGCGGCTTTATCGACTCCGCCGTGGAGGAAAGTTTAGATGCCATCGGCGAAGCGTTGCGCGAAAACGGCAAAGTCGTCGTCACCGGCTGTCTGGGGGCGAAAGGCGATATCGTCGCCGCCACCCATCCCAAGGTACTGGCCGTGACCGGCCCGCACGCCACGGAAGAAGTGATGGCCGCGGTGCATGCGCACTTGCCGAAACTGCACGACCCGTATACCGACCTGGTGCCGCCGCAAGGCATCCGCCTCACGCCCAGGCATTTTGCCTATATCAAAATTTCCGAAGGCTGCAATCATCGCTGCACCTTTTGCATTATTCCGTCGCTGCGCGGCGATTTGCTCAGCCGTCCGATCCATGAAGTGATGCACGAAGCCGAGAGCCTGGTCAAAGCCGGCGTGAAAGAGTTGCTGGTGATATCGCAAGACACCAGCGCCTATGGCGTGGATGTGAAATACCGCACGGGATTCTGGAGCGGCAAGCCGATCAAGACGCGCATGACTGAACTGGCGGCGGCCTTGTCCGAGTTCGGCGTGTGGGTGCGGCTGCATTACGTCTACCCCTATCCGCATGTGGACGAAGTCATTCCGCTGATGGCTGACGGCAAAATATTGCCCTACCTCGACGTGCCGTTCCAGCACGCCAGCCCGCGCATCCTCAAGGCCATGAAACGCCCCGCCGCAGCGGAAAATAATTTAAAGCGCATTCAAGCTTGGCGCGAAATCTGCCCCGAGTTGGCGATTCGCAGCACCTTCATCACCGGCTTCCCCGGCGAAACCGAAGACGACTTCCAGCGCCTGCTGGATTTCCTGCAAGAAGCGCAACTGGATCGCGTCGGCTGCTTCACCTACTCGGCGGTCGAAGGCGCAACGGCCAACGCTATCGCCGCCCCCGTGCCGGAAGAGTTGAAAGAAGAACGCAAAGCGCGCCTGATGGAACTGCAAGCCGGCATCAGCGCCGAGCGCCTGGCGCGCAAAGTCGGCCAGAGACAAACCGTGCTGGTGGATGAACTGGCGGAAGGCGGCGCGTTTGCGCGTTCCTACGCCGATGCGCCCGAGATCGACGGTCTGGTGTATGTGCAGAGCGCGGGGGAGATCAAGGTGGGCGAGTTTCTTGAGGTTGAAATCACCGACTCGGACGAGCATGATCTGGTCGCGGAGCCTGTGCAGGGCTAATACAGCAGCCGAAATATAATTTTTCGGCCACTCTGGTTTTTATTTTGGGCGTCAGTAATGAACTATCAGTTTGCTGCGTTTATTTTCGGAATAGCTGCTTATGCGTTACGAGCAATAGCGACCGCAAGGCTGCGTGAAAAACATCCGATTGAGTGGTCACGGCTAGGCCGCCCATTGCTTACTGAGCAAGGTCCTCAAGATTATCCATCGCAAACAATGGCAAGGTTTCTACTACGTGGTGAATTTTTTAAGATACCCGATGTTCCTTTGCGGATTTATTGTCTCGCTTTCTACATAACATTGGTTGCAGCGGTATTGTTAATGTTGTTCGGGTTTATTATGCCGGAGTAACAAATATAGGTTTGATATTTCACGGCGATACCCATCCCATCAATCACCGCACCCCCACCGAAGCATATAACTGCCGTACCTTCCGCCGCCGCAAACTGACTCAGTAATGAACGGCTACGCCCCTTCACCAAAAATCCAAGCCAAAGTGCTAGGATGTAAACATGAATGCGAACACTTGTTTACCCGTGCAAAATTTCCATGAAATCGTGGATACGGTGCAAACCAATTGCCACATTACTGACGCGCGTCACGCGCAAGACATGACCATGTGCATTTTCCTGCTGGAGATGCGCGAGTATTACCGTTGGGAATACACCATTCCCTTTGCCGAAAATCTGCCGAAAGATGATTTAGGCAGTTGGATGGTGGAGCGTGAAAAGTTGTGGGCTACGCTGGAAGACTCGCCATACCAGCCCTTGCGCTTGGCTTCCGGGCCGCAAGACCCGTTCGAGGTTGCGGCCATTAACCAAGATTTGGTGCCGCAAGGCTATGTGTATAGCGCGGGCTTGGGCCGCTTTCGCCGGCCGCATTTTTTCCTCGGGCGCCTGCATCGGGCGCAACAGCGCGATGGCTTCGAAGTGCTGATCGCGGATTGCGAATACGCGCGCGATTTGATCGCGCCGCCGGCGGCGTTGCTTGGCAACACGATCTATATTCGCCGTGAAGCGGTGAAAAGTTTTTTGTGGACCAAGGTAGAGGAGTGGGGCTGGAAGCAACAGGACAACGCGCTCGGCCGCGCACTGGCCTATTACGACTTCAAGCAGCAGCCGGATGCCGAGCTGGAACGCATGACCGATGCCGAATCCGAGGCCATGATCCTGCATGAGCTGGGCGAAGGGCAAGCCGGCCGCGCGCTGGACGACGCGGCCTGGAATGAAATGCTGGTCACCTGTAGTCGTCATCGCCCGGAATTGTATGCGCGCGCCGTGCGCGACAATTTGGCGGATTGCCTGGTCACGCTGCCGACATTGATGGAGCAGGCATCGCACCCATCGCTGCATTTTTATTTCGCCAACTTCGAGGGCATGCGCAAGAAATTATTCCCGCTGCTGGTTACCGCCTATCAAGCCTGGGTTCAGCATGGCGATTTAAAACCCTTGCAGCAAGCCGTGCAGCGCGGCCAACAGCATTGGCTGAAAACCGGGCAGGAGATGATTGCAGCGCAGCATGCCGGGGTCACGGATACGCGCTTGGTGGAGATCGGCGAAGGCGCCGGCTTGTAATGATACGTAGGCGTTAAAGCAATGGACCGTAAACAGCATTGGGAGCAGGTGTATAGCACCAAGGCATCGGATTCGGTGAGCTGGTTTCAGGAGCATGCCGCACTATCGATACAGATGATCCACAACACCGGGTTAGGAAAAGATGCGGCGATTATTGACGTGGGTGGCGGGGCCTCCAAGCTGGTGGATGACCTCGTGGCCGAAGGTTATAGCGATGTGACGGTGCTGGATCTGTCGGCGGCAGCGATCGCTGTCGCCAAACAGCGTTTAGGACAGCATGCGGATAGCGTGCATTGGATGGAAAGCGACATCACGCGAGCGAATTTTCCCGTGCACCGCTTCGACATTTGGCATGATCGTGCGGTGTTTCATTTTTTAACCGACCCGGCCGACCGCCAAGCTTATGTCGAGCGCGTGATGCGCGCCGTACGTCCGGGTGGGCATGTGATTGTCGCCACCTTTGGCGAAGATGGCCCAGAAAAGTGCAGCGGCTTGCCGGTGGTGCGCTACCAACCGGATGCCCTGCATGCCGAATTCGGCGATAGCTTCCTGCTGGTTGCGCATGAAAAGGAAGCGCACCATACGCCATCCGGAACGGTGCAACAGTTTGTCTATTGCTATTGCCGCAAGGGCAATGCTTGACACGCAAATGTGCTGTCAGGTCATTTGCGACTATTGCAGAATAAGGTCAGTACTCAACTACTCTTTAGTAGGTTTGACGATGCTCACTACTTTCGCCTTCGGTGGCTCGCCATCGACATAGAAGGGCTTGGCTTGATCGTAATCAAGCTCTTCGCCCAACTCTTTCTCGCGTGCCGAAATCAGGCTGAAACAATCTTTTATATCTTGAATGGTGTCGTCCGACAGCGGGTTATCTCGGCCGCTGCTATGCGGTGTGACGTCCTTGATGATGTTGCCCAGCGTCTTGCGCATCAGGCGCAGGATGCGTTGTTCTTTGCTTAACTCTTCTGTGCTCATGGGTATATTCCGGTGTGAACTGCAATGTGCCACTTTACCGGAAGACGAACTAAGCGTCTAACTGGGGAGTGAAAAATTTAAAATAGATCATGAACCGCCAAATAGATCATGAACCGCCAAGACGCCAAGAGCGCCAAGGTAAATTCAAAAAATGAACCAACCTGAGCCAAAGGGATGTTGTTTTTTATTCTTGTAATGTTTTTCTTGGCGCTCTTGGCGTCTTGGCGGTTCAAATTGATTTTACCGGGTAAATTTTTTCACCACCGTCAGCAGTTCCTCAATCGCCGCTTCTCCCTGACCTGCGCGGATCGCATTTTGTACGCAGCCGTGCGTATGCTGTTCCAACAATTGCATGCCCAGCGCGTCCAAGGCGGACTGGATCGCGGAAATCTGCGTCAGGATGTCGACGCAGTATCGATCTTGCTCGATCATCTTGGCCACGCCGCCGACTTGCCCGGCGATGCGGTTGATGCGCCGCGTGAGGCCGGCCTTGTCCGGCTGTACGACTAGTTTAGGCGACTTGGTAGCCGGCATCTTGGATCGCCTGTTTGAATTGTGCCGGTTGCGCTTGGCCTGCATCGTAGGCCACGCTGACCTTGCCGGTCTCCAACACGACATCGACTTGGCTCACGCCGGGCACGGCGCCGACGACGCGTTTAACGCTGGCGACACAGCCCATGCAGGTCATGCCGGTGACGTCGAGAGTAATGGTTTCCATGCTGTTCTCCTGTTGATTGAAATTAAAAATAGGGGGCGCGAATTTATGCGCCAGCCTTCCAGCGTTTCAGCAGCAAGGCATTGCTGACCACCGACACCGAGCTCATGGCCATCGCGCCGCCGGCGATCACCGGATTTAAAAAACCCAGCGCCGCCAGCGGAATGCCCAACACGTTATAGATGAAAGCGAAAAACAAATTCTGGCGAATCTTGCGCAGGGTGGCGCGCGATAGCGAAATCGCATCGGCGACGCTCATCAGGCTATTGCGCATGAGTGTGATATCCGCCGCTTCGATGGCGATGTCGGAACCGCTGCTGATGGCGAAGCCTACGTCCGCCGCCGACAGCGCCGGTGCGTCGTTGATGCCGTCGCCCGCCATGCCGACCACTTGGCCTTGGGCTTTTTGCCGCGCGACTTCTTGCGCCTTGTCCTGCGGCAGCACTTCGGCGATGTAACGCTGAATGCCGGCTTGTTGCGCGATGGCGGCGGCGGTTTGCGGGTTGTCGCCGGTGAGCATGACCACTGCCACGCCCATATCCTGCAAGCGCGCCACGGCGGCGGCGGAGTCGTCGCGGATCGGGTCGGCGATGGCGATCAGGCCGAGAAAGCGCTGTTTACTGCCCAGTCCGATCACCGTTTTGCCTTGCGCCGATAGCGCTAGCGCATCGGCGATATTCGGCACGCCGGATTCCATGAGAAAGGCCAGCGAGCCAAGATAAACAGTCTCATCGTTGTAGCGCGCGGAAACGCCCTTGCCGGCAATCGTGGTGAAGTCGCCGATGCCGGCCGCTGCGATGCCATGGTTCGCAGCATGCTTCACAATCGCCGTCGCCAAGGGATGCTGCGAACCTTGTTCCAGCGCCGTGGCGGCAGCGAGTAAATCGTTTTCGCTCACGCCGGGGGCTGGCTGCACATTGGTCACGGTCGGCGTGCCGGCGGTCAACGTGCCGGTCTTATCCACGATCAAGGTGGTGATCTTGTGCGCTTGTTCCAGGGCGCGCGCATCGCGCACCAAAATGCCGGTTTGCGCGCCGCGCCCGGTGCCGACCATGATGGCGGTCGGCGTGGCCAAGCCCAAGGCGCAAGGGCAGGCGATGACCAATACCGCCACGGCGTTGATGAGGGCCACGGACAAATCCCCACCGAGCCACCACCACAGTACAAAAGTAAGCAGTGCAATGCTCACCACAATCGGTACGAAAATGCCGGAGATGACATCGGCCAAGCGCTGGATCGGCGCTTTCGAGCCTTGCGCATCCTCCACCAGGCGCACGATATGCGCGAGCTGCGTTGCGTTGCCCACGCCGGTGGCGCGCAGCTTCAGCATGCCGTCGAGATTTTGCGTGGCGGCATAGACATGGCTGCCGGATTGCTTGTGCAGCGGCATGCTCTCGCCGGTGAGCATGGCCTCGTTCACGCTGGAAGTCCCTTCGATGACCTCGCCATCCACCGGCATGCTTTCGCCGGCGCGCACGATGCACACATCGCCGGCTTGCAGTTGTTCGATGGGAATATCCAGCGTTTGGCCGTCGCGCTCGACGCGCGCGGTGCGCGGTTGCAGCTTGATCAACGCTTCGATGGCGGCCGAGGTCTTGCCCTTGGCGCGCGCTTCCATCAGCTTGCCCAGCAGCACTAAGGTGATGACGGCGCTGGAAGCCTCGAAGTACACATGCTGTTCATGCAGGCCCAGCAGCGTGACCACCAGGCTCAACAGATAAGCCATGGTGGTGCCGAGCGCCACCAGCACGTCCATGTTCGCGCCGCCGCCGCGCAAGGCATGGTAGGCGCCGATATAAAAGCGCTTGCCGATCCAAAACTGCACCGGTGTCGCCAGCGCCAATTGCCACCAGCGCGGTATCCAGTCCTGATGGTCGCCCGTCAGCATGCCGCCCATTTGCGCCAGCAGCGGCAGCGTGAGCACGGCGGCAATCCAGAATTGCTTGAATTCTTTTTGATACAACGCCTGCTTGCGCGCGCGTTCCGCCTCGCGTCCTTGCTCCGCTAGTTCGCGTGCGCTGTAGCCGGTCTTGCGCACGCTATCGATGATCTGTTCCAGAGAGACCTGGCCCGGCTGATATTTCACTAATGCCTGCTCTGTGGCGAAATTCACGCGCGCCTCAACGCCGGGCAGTTGGTTCAGCGCCTTTTCGATGCGGGTGGCGCAAGCGGCGCAGGTCATGCCCTCCAAGGCCAGCGTGATTTGCTGCTGCGGCACTTGATAGCCGGTCTTTTGAATCAAGGCCACGATCTGCTCCGGCGTGGTTTGGCTCGGGTCATAATCGACGCGGGCTTTTTCTGCGGTCAGGTTCACCACCGCATTGACGCCGCTTTGCTGGTTGAGGCGGGTTTCGATGCGCGTGGCGCAGGCGCTGCACGTCATACCGGAAATCGGCAGATCGATGCGGAGGCGGTTGACGGTTTGCATGGCGCGGACTTTGGGGTGGATGCGTTCATCCTAGGCCGGGGGAGGGGGGATGTCAATATACCCTATTGGGGTATTGTCGAAAGTTGTATAAATTCCAGTTCGGAGTCGCGCTGTGCGCGGGATGTTTTAGG
This sequence comes from Pseudomonadota bacterium, assembly GCA_021812385.1. Taxonomy (GTDB): domain Bacteria; phylum Pseudomonadota; class Gammaproteobacteria; order Burkholderiales; family Thiobacteraceae; genus RBG-16-58-11. The sequence goes on from JAKANO010000001.1 coordinate 97,834, forward strand.
GCCGGGCTGCCCCGGCAGGGCAGTTCTTTTTCTTGCTTGTCCAAGAAAAAGGCACCAAAAAGAAGGACACCCCGGTTCACCGGTCGCCCGTTGGGCGCCCCCCTGCGTTGCTCGCCACGCCGGGCCCAAGAGAAAAACGGGGATTCGAACTCGCGCGATCCGCTGCGCGGCCACGCGCTCAAACATGAATCCGCCGACTGCTCCCGGCGCGGCTGTGCTACTCGGCGGCTCGCAGGGGCCCCAAAGGCGTCGCGAGGCCAACAGAGGACCTTCGTTGCACGCAGGAGTTATTTTTACAACTTGTATATGGCTCAGCTCTCCGGCCGCATATGCGGGAACAAAATCACGTCGCGGATATTCGGCGTATCGGTGAGCAGCATCACGAAGCGGTCGATGCCGATGCCTTCGCCGGCGGTGGGCGGCAGGCCGTATTCCAGGGCGCGGATGTAATCCGCGTCGTAGTGCATGGCCTCGAAGTCACCGGCTTCCTTTTGCCGTACTTGCTCCATGAAGCGCTCGGCCTGGTCTTCCGGGTCGTTCAATTCGGAGAAGCCGTTGGCAAGTTCGCGGCCGGCGATGAACAGCTCGAAGCGCTCGGTGATTTCCGGGTGCTTGTCGCTGCGCCGCGCCAAGGGCGAGGTCTCCGCCGGGTAGTCGACGATGAAGGTCGGGTCGAATAACAGATGTTCAGTTGTTTCTTCGAACATGGTGGTTTGCAGGCCGCCGAGGCCGTCGTTCTTGCGGTATTCCATCTTGTGCTGCTCGAAATAATCGACCAGGAATTGCCGGTCGTTGATTTGCGCCAAGGTGATTTCCGGATGGTAATGCACGACCGCTTGCACCATGGTCATGCGCGCGAACGGCTTGGCGAAGTCGATGCCGCGGCCTTGATAGGTGATCTGTGCGGTGCCCAGCACTTTCTCCGCGATCCAGCGCAGCATCTCTTCCGTCAGGTTCATCAGGTAGTGGTAATCCTTGTACGCCACATAGAATTCCATCATGGTGAATTCCGGGTTGTGGCGCGGCGAGATGCCTTCGTTGCGGAAGTTGCGGTTGATCTCGAACACGCGCTCGAAGCCGCCCACCACTAATCTTTTCAAATACAGCTCGGGCGCGATGCGCAGGAACAGCGGCATGTCGAGTGCGTTGTGGTGCGTGGCGAACGGTCGTGCGCTGGCGCCGCCGGGAATCGGATGCATCATCGGCGTTTCCACTTCCAGGAAGTGGCGCGCGCCGAGAAATTCGCGGAACGCCGCCATGATGCGCGAGCGCTGCACGAAAGCCAGGCGCGTGTCCTCGTTCATGATGAGGTCGACATAGCGCTGGCGGTATTTCAATTCCTGATCGGCCAGGCCGTGGAATTTGTCCGGCAGCGGACGGATGGATTTGGTCAGCAAACGCAGCTCGGTGGCGCGCACCGACAGCTCGCCCTTGTTGGTCTTGAACATCGTGCCGCGCACGCCGATGATGTCGCCCAAGTCGTAGTGCTTGAAGGCTTCGTGCGCCGCTTCGCCGGTGTGATCGTTGGTGATGTAGATTTGCAGGCGGCCGCTGACATCTTGAATCGTCGCGAAGCTGGCCTTGCCCATCAGGCGCTTGAGCATGATGCGGCCGGCCACGGCGACCGTGACATTCAGCGCTTCCAATTCTTCCTTCGGCATCGCTTCGTATTGCGCGCCCAGCGGTTCAGCCAGGTGCTCGCGCGCGAAGTCGTTAGGGAAAGGGTTGCCCTTATCGCGCAGCGCTTTCAGCTTGGCGCGGCGCTCGGCGATGATTTGGTTTTCGTCTTGTTGCGGTTGCTGTTCTTGTTCGCTCATGATTAAACGCCCTGTTTCAAACTTGCTTCGATGAATGCATCGAGATCGCCGTCCAGCACTCGTTGCGTATTGGATATTTCAACATTGGTGCGCAGGTCCTTGATGCGCGATTGGTCTAGCACGTAGGAGCGGATCTGGTGGCCCCAGCCTACGTCCGACTTGCCCGCTTCCAGCTTGTCCTGCTCGGCTTGGCGCTTGCGGATTTCCGCTTCGTATAGTTTCGATTTCAGCATGGCCATGGCCTCGGCGCGGTTGCGGTGTTGCGAGCGGTCGTTCTGGCATTGCACCACGATGCCGCTGGGCGCATGCGTGATGCGGATCGCGGAGTCGGTCTTGTTGATGTGCTGGCCGCCCGCGCCGGAAGCGCGAAAGGTATCCACGCGCAGGTCGGCGGGGTTGATGTCGATCTCGAACGACTCGTCTACTTCCGGATACACGAATACGCTGGCGAACGAGGTATGGCGCCCGCCCGCCGAGTCGAACGGCGATTTGCGCACCAGGCGGTGCACGCCGGTCTCGGTGCGCAGGTAGCCGTAGGCATAGTCGCCTTCGATTTTCAGGCTGGCGGAGCGGATGCCGGCGACATCGCCATCGGTCTCTTCCAGCACTTCGGCCTTGAAGCCCTTGCGCTCGGCGTATTTCAGATACTGGCGCAGCAGCATCGAGGCCCAGTCGCAGGCCTCGGTGCCGCCGGCGCCGGCCTGGATGTCGACGAAGCAATTGTTGGGGTCCATCGGATTGGCGAACATGCGGCGGAATTCCATGCCCTCGACGGTTTTTTCGATGGCCTGCGAGTCGACATCGACCGCGTGCAGCGTGTCGTCGTCGTTTTCCGCGCTGGCCATGTCGAACAACTCTTTGGCGTCCTTGATGCCGCTATCGAGATCGATCAAGGTGTTGACCACGCCTTCCAGCATGCGCCGTTCGCGGCCCAGCTCCTGGGCGCGCTTGGCGTCTTCCCAGATCGTCGGGTCTTCTAGCTGTTGCGAAACTTCCGATAGGCGATCTTGCTTGCTATCGAAGTCAAAGATACCTCCGCAAGTCGGTGGTACGGGCGGCCAAGTCCGTGAGACGGTTGGCGATGATATTGAGTTGTTCGGCTTCCATGGGGTGCTTGCTTCAAAAAACGGCTATTTTACCGCAGATGGGGCGCTTCTCAGAAGATAAACAACGCCCCGCCGCAACCCACGGCTACCGCCGCCATCGCCGGCAGGCAGGCCCAGGCCAGGGAGCGGCCGCCGATGGTCAACACCAGCGACCATTTGAAGGCTAAATTAGCCAGCAGCGCCACGGTGATGGCGATTACGACCTGCTCCTGCGCGAGCTGCCCCAAGTGCAGCAGGCGCATGCTGGACAGCGCGATGGGGTCGACATCGACCAAGCCGGAAGCGAGCGCCACAGCATACAGGCCGATTGCGCCGGCGGCATTGGAGAGCCAGGCCGACGCCAGCAGTACGCCGGCGTAGAGCAGTCCGAAGCTGAGTGCGGTGCGCAATTCGGTCGGGTTGCTCATGCCGGGCATTGGCAACTTTTCCTGCGTTTGGCGCCGCCAATGGAAGAACGTCAGCAGCAGCCCGAGCAGCAAGCCCGCGCCCAGCACCTGCAACAAGCGCGGCAGCACGGTGGGGGCGAGGATGGCGGCCAGGATCGCCAAGCGCGGCAGCACCACCAGATTCGCCAGCAAGATCACGCTGATCGACAGCCTGCGCATTTTCGGTTCGGCGCGCGCATGCTTGGTGTAAACCAGCGTGGTTGCGGTGCTCGATACCAAGCCGCCCAGCAAGCCCAGCAGCAGCCCGCCATTGCGCTCGCCGAATAAACGCAGGGTGACATAACCGGCCAGGCTGACCCCGGAAATCAACACCACCATGAGCCAGATTTGATAGGGGTTCAGTGCGTCGAAAGGGCCGAGATTCTGGTTGGGCAAAATCGGCAACACGATAAAAGTGACCACGGCGAATTGCAGCATCGACACCAGATCGCGCCGCGACAGGCCTTTCGAGATCCCTTCCAATTCGCTCTTGTAATACAGCAAGGCGGTGGTGACGATGGCGAGCATGATGGCCAGCGTTTGTTCGCCGTACCACAACATGGCGCCGAGGCCAAAGCACACCAACAGCGCAATCTGCGTGGTAGTGCCGGGCTCGGCGGTTTTCTCGCCGAGGTAGGCGGTGATGATGAAAGTCGCGACGGCGAGCAAGGCGGCGGCCAAGATCCAGGGCGAGCCGGCTTGCGCCGACAGCAGGGCGGCCAAGGTGCCGAATAGGGAGGTGAGGGCGAAAGTACGCACCCCGGCGCGCGCCGCCGGATTGCGTTCGCGCTCCAGGCCGATCAAAAATCCCAGCGCCAGGCTGGTGGCGAACGTCGTGAGGTGCTCGATGTTCGGGCCGTCAAATACCGAAACACTCATGCCGCCTCCCAATGTTGCAGAATCAATTGCACGCTGCGCACCCCTTTATATTCGTTCACATCCAAACGGTACACCGCTTGAATCGTATTGGGCAGGGTTTCCGCCCGGAAAAACAGCATGGCTTCGAATTGCCGCCCATCGCGCAGCAAAGACAGCTTGGTGTGTTTCTCGCCGACGATGCGCTGGTTGGCGACTTGAAACTGGTCGAGGAATTGCGGTTCGGGAAAACCCTGGCCCCAGACCTGGCGTGCGAGCGCTTGCGCCGTGTCGAGATCGGCATCGGCGATGGGCAAACCGCCGTCGGTCTCGATGGTGCGCGCCAGCAAGGCGGGGGTCAGCCATTCGTGGGCCACGCACTCGAATGCCGTTTCAAATTGGGCGAGGTCGTCGAGGGCGATAGTCACGCCGGCGGCCATGGCATGGCCGCCGAATTTTTTCAGCAAGTCCGGGTGGCGCTTAGCGACGAGATCGAGCGCATCGCGTAAATGAAAACCGGGAATGGAACGCCCCGAGCCTTTCAGTTCGTCGTCGTTGCTTTGCGCGAAGGTGATTACCGGGCGATGGAATTTTTCCTTGAGGCGCGAGGCGAGAATGCCGATCACGCCTTGATGCCAGGTCGGATCGAATAGGCTCAAGGCAAAACGTTCGTCGACGGTGATTTGATCCAGCCGTTCCAGCGCGCTTTCTTGCATGCCGGCTTCGATTTCACGGCGCGTGCGGTTGAGCTCATCCAGGGTGTGCGCGAGTTGCGCCGCGTGATCTGCATCGTCGGTGGTAAGCAGGGCGATGCCCAGGGACATATCATCGAGCCTGCCGGCGGCGTTCAGACGCGGGCCGAGCATGAAGCCCATATCCCAAGTGGACGCGCGCTGCGGCTCGCGCCCGGTAATTTGATACAAGGCCAGAATGCCGGCGCAGGCCTGTCCGGCGCGAATGCGCGCCAAGCCTTGGCGCACCAAAATGCGATTGTTGTCGTCCAGCTTCACCACGTCGGCCACGGTGCCCAGCGCAACGATGTCGAGCAGCTTGGCCAGGTTAGGTTCGGTTTTGCCTGCAAACGCGCCACGCCGGCGCAACTCGGCGCGCAAGGCCAGCATCACATAAAACATCACGCCCACGCCGGCGATATTTTTGCTGGGGAAAGCGCAGCCGGGTTGATTCGGGTTCACGATCACATCGGCATCGGGCAGGGTCGCTGCCGGCAAATGATGGTCGGTGACGAAGACGCGCATGCCGAGGCGATGCGCTTCATCGACACCGGCGTGGCTGGCGATGCCGTTGTCCACGGTGATGATGACATCCGGCTTCATCTCTTCAGTTTTTTTCTGGGCCGCCAGGCGCACGATCTCCGGCGTCAAGCCATAGCCATACTCGAAACGATTCGGCACCAGGAAATCTACGATTGCGCCGAATTCGCGCAGCGCGCGCAAGCCCACCGCACAGGCGGTCGCACCATCGGCATCGTAATCGGCGACGATCAGCAGGCGTTGCTGGGCGGCGATGGCATCGGCCAGTTGCACGGCCATGGCCTCGGCATTTTTGAGTTGCGCGATCGGCAGCAGCGCGGCGAGTTCCGCATCCAATTGCTTGGGATCGGTCACGTCGCGCGCTGCGTAAATGCGCGCCAGTAGTGGCGACAGGCCATGCTGCGTGAGGCGCGCGTAATTGGATTCGGCGTAGTGGCGGGTGGTGATGCTGATCATGCGGGGATTATCCTATAAAGAACATTTCTCACCACGGAGTACACAGAGGACACGGAGGAAAGTCAAAATTGTTTCAAGATTTTTATCAGGTTTGGGGTTTAACTCCGTGTCCTCTGTGTACTCCGTGGTGAAGGATTTTTAGCCCGGCAAATAATGCTTAAGCCCTTTCGCCCGTCGCCAAAATTGCCAGCGGCCAGAGCGCATAGTCGTCACAGAAAGACAGCCTTGCTCGCTGATCGCGTGCAGCGTCACTTCGGATACGATGCCACGTCGCAATGCATAGCATAAGGGCTTAATCCAATCGGCTTCCAGGCTGGCCAGTTTCTTGCGCCAAGCTTCATGGTCGCCGTACCACGCGGCGCGGCGTAGCTCATCCCATAACACGCAATGTGCGCCAGTCGTTTTTGCATGCGCCATGAAAGTGTCGAAATTTAAGGGCAGTGCTTGCGGCGATTGTTTGGCTGCCAGCGCCAGCCCGCGTGCCAGCGCATCATCCGCCCACAGTTGTTCTTTTAGCAAAGGCCGCACTGCCTGTGCTGGGTAAACGCCGCCGCCCCAAAACCACACGCTGTTGATTGGCGGCTGGCCTTGCTCTTCGCGCGCCTGATTGATCGGATGCGCATGCAACAGCATTTGAATTTCGGTGGCGATTTGGTTCCAGCGCAAACCCTCCGCGCCGCTGGGCAGGCAGGCATTGATGCCTTTGCCCGCCACGGCGGGCAGGGGCTGCGTTACCAGCTCGGGGGCGGCATCGAGCGCGATGTACCAACGCGTGGGCTGTGGCGCAATAAAATGCAGCTTGTCCTGCACGAAGTGTTGATTGAGCGATTCAGTCAACGCGCTGGCCTCAGCAGCAGTAATCGCCAGCATGCTGCCATCCACCAACACCAGTTGATCGCGCTGTGCTTGCAGGTGCACCGGGTCGGCGCGCAGCCAGTAAGCGCTATCGGGCGCGGCACCATCGGCCAACAGTGCAAGGCTGGCTATCGCTGGTGAATGCTCCAGCCCATAGTGTTGCATCAACCACGCTTCCAGGCTCAAGCCGGTGCTGCCGTGGAGTGCGCCGCGCGCGAACAGCCATTGCAGATCGGGCAGGTGCAATCCGTGATACAGATCAAGCATGCCGCCCGGCGGTTGCGGCGGTAGGAGATCTGGAATGATTAATGTAAAACGCATGCTTCAGTGTAACATTTGCACGCCACACTCTCGTATTTTTGGAGTCGACGATGGATCTCATTTTATGGCGTCACGCCGAAGCGGAAGACGGCACACCCGATGCCGGGCGCAAGCTCACCGACAAAGGCCAGAAGCAGGCCAAGCAAATGGCCGATTGGCTTAAATCGCGCTTGCCGCAAAATACCCGCATCCTGGTCAGCCCCGCCACGCGCACCCAGCAAACCGCCGCGGCGTTGGGCATGGAATTCGAAACCGTAAAAGAAGTTGGTTTATCCACCAACGCGGTATCGCTGCTTGCGAAAGCCGGCTGGCCGGATGCGCATGGCGCGGTCTTGATCGTCGGTCATCAGCCGACGCTGGGCCAAGTTGCCGCGTTTCTCCTCAGCGGCGAAGAGCGGGATTGGAGCATTAAAAAGGGCGCGGTGTGGTGGATCAGCAACCGCGTGCGCCAGGAGGAAATGCAAACAGTGCTGCGCTGCGTGTTGGCGCCGGACATGTTGTAGTGTTTTTCCAATGCGCGCTTGCTTGGGCTGCAACGCTCAAGGATACGTAGGGTCGTGCCGTTAAGTGGCTATCTATAAGCAGTTACACCATGCTACAACTGACAGGCCTCTCCCCATGAAAACATTGCCCCACCTGCTGCGCCTGTGCTTGCTTGGCACCGCGCTCTTGGCCTTGTCCGCCGAGGCCCAAGCCCCGGCCGACATCCGCATCGCGCTGGTTATCGGCAATTCCGCCTACCAGGGCGGCGCGGCCCTCGCCAACCCCGCCCACGACGCCAAGGCCATGAGCGAAACCTTGCGCGGCATGGGCTTTGTCGTGGTGGAGTTGCGCGACGGCAGCAAGGCGCAAATGAACGCCGCCGTGGCCAAGGTGCAAGCGGCGCTCAAGGGCAAGCAAGGCGTGGGTATGCTCTACTACGCCGGACATGGATTACAAGTCGATGCGCGCAACTACATGGTGCCGGTAGACGCCAAGGTTCTGAAAGTCGCCGACGTGCCGCAACAGACCGTCGACGTGAACAACGTAGTGGAAGCTTTTAAAGCCGCAGGCAACCGCATGAACATCCTGGTGCTGGACGCCTGCCGCAACAACCCCTTCGGCAGCATCAACACCGGCAAAGGCCTGGCGCCGCTGGATGCGCCCAGCGGCACTTTTTTAGCCTACGCCACCGCGCCCGGAAACGTGGCCGAGGATGGGGATGTGAAAACCGGCAACGGCCTGTATACCCAATACCTGCTGCAAGAACTGAAGAAACCGCATGCGCGCATCGAAGATGTGTTCAAGCGCGTACGCTTCGCCGTGCGCAAGGCTTCCGATGGGCGGCAGATCCCATGGGAATCCACCAGCCTGGAAGACGACTTCGAATTCAACGATGGCAAGATCATCGCACCGGTTAAGCTCACGGCACGGCAGTTGCAGGCCGAATTTAGCGTGGAAAAACAGGACTGGGATCGCATCAAGAACAGCGGCAATGTGGATGATTTTTACGCCTTCATCCAAAAATATCCGAGCGGCACCATCACCGAGGCGGCGCATGACAAGCTTAACCTGCTGACCAAGCCGCGCCTGGTGGTGCAAGGCGCCGGCGCGGATGGCAAGGATCAAGCCTATAGCGTGTCCAAGTTCCGCCTGGGCGACGTTTACGAGAAGCGCGTCACCACGTCGAGCGCCAACATCAATACGGCCATGAAACTGATCTACCGCGTGATTAAAGTTGAGCCCGACCGTATCGAGGTGATGTTGGAATACCCGGACTCCAAAGGCGCGGTTCCGAATACCAAGATGGTGTTCGATGGCAGCGCGGGCCTGCTGGCAATGGGCGAAATCTCACGCTACGACCCGCCCCAGCAATACGTGCCGGGCGGCTTGCTGCAAGTCGGGCGCAGCTGGGCATCGGCTTACACCGTTACCTTCGGATCGAGTCTCAATTTTCCGCCGCGCACGCAAGCCGGAGAAGCGCGCATCGTAGCGCGCGAGCAACTCAACTTGCCGGCCGGCGTGTTCAACACCTTCCGCATGGAAGTGACCGCGCGCGCCTTCGATGCCAAGGGTGAGCAGCCCGCGTCGCAAAGTACGGTGTGGATGGTCCCTGATTTGCCGCTGCCCGTTCGCAGCGAATCCACGCTCGACACGCCGGGTATCGGCAAGATGAAGGTGGTGGAGGAGATGGTGCGGATTGTTCGCGGCAGCTAGGGCGACCGCCCACGCATCGGCATCGTATTGCTGGACGTCGAAGGGCTGCTTTGGCGGCGCCAATGAAGGAAATGCATGAAGCGCTTTGTGTTGTCTGTTTTGGTATCGTTTTTAATCCCGTTGGGTTCTGCCTCGGCCATGCAAAATCTGCCGCTGCGTGTACCGAAGGAGATTGGCGCCGACAGTGTGCTCGCGCAGGAAATGCGCGCGCTGATGCAAGATTATGCACGACGGCTCACCTCGGTGCGCGTGCTCAACTGGTTAGATTTTGAAACCCACGCGACGCGCAATTGGACCCCCCATCTCGATAAGTTCAGAGCGGCATGCCGGGCGCAGACGGAACCGTGCACGCTAATCCTGCGCGCACAGCTCAAGGCGTTGCGGGATGATTTGGAGCGGGAGAGCGCCGCGCCGCGCACCGAGCGTTTCGGCGCGGCCTTGTCCGCCATGGCCGACTTATGTGCCGAGCCGCCGTGGAATGGAACGCTGGATTCGCAGCTATTCAATCTTTGCGGCGGGCAGGGCGGAATGGCTGGCAATGCCGCGATTGCCTGGTTCGAGCTGGGATACGACGAACTATTTCTGGCGTACTTCGCGTTGCATGAACAAAAGCGCTTGAGCACCGTCGCCTGGTTGGCCGAACAGCCTGGTCAAACGGCCAAGGCGCAGCGCCAACGTCTGGAGAGCCAGGTGAGTTACCAGGTTTTGGCAAGATACGATGAGGCGATCGATGCACTGCCGGAGGCGGCGCAATCCTGGATGCAGCTACTGCTTAAAGCGCTGCCAAGGCAGGATTTTGCGCCGCTGCTCCTGGCCTCGATGAACCTGGCGCGGGTGTCCTACCAACTCGGCGAGGTGGAGCAAGGCAAGCATTGGCAAAATGTTGCCGAACAAATTAGAACCGAACATCCGGCACTGCAACCAGCGACAGGTTGCTGGTTCGACAGCGAACAAGCCCGCCTCGATCTCGCGCATGCTGTTGCGTTGCGCAGGCCTTTCGATACCGCGTCGGTCATCCAGGGCTTGATAAAACGTGATTGCCCATACACCACGCTCACGATTGATTACGCAGTGGCGAACTTGCGATCCTCGCAGCCCAGCACAACGGCGGCGACGTTAGCGCGGGTGCTTAGCGCTTGCGTGAAGTCGGCGCAGTGTCCCGGCAGTCGTGTCCAGCATCTCCAGGATTTGCTGGCGATCGCGCAAGGCCGGGAACCCGAGCTGCGCAAGCTCGCGGCGCGTTGGCTGGACGACAGCCGGATTGGCCGATTCAATGCCGTCGAGCGGCAAATCGTATGGGTGCTTGCCGATACATTGGCCAGCCGTAAAGCAGGGCAGGCCGCTGCGCAACAGCTGTACGCAGCCTTGGACGATCAGATCCATGACGCGCGTGCCGGCCTCACCGGCATGAGCCCCTTAAGGCTAAAAAATCTGGCGCGCTACGACGAGCTCAGCCGCTTGCGCGTCAAGGAAACGGTGCAGCAAGGCGGGATAATGTCGTTCGACTGGAGTGAATCGTTGCGCGCGCAGTCGCTGTTGCGGCGTTTGCGTATCAAGCGCTGGCAGCAGGAGTTCGCCGGCGTTCAAGACCCTGCGGCACGCGCAAAACTTCAGGCGCAGTTGGCAACGCTGGCCACGCTGCGCGAGCAAGCCAGTCAGTTATCGGGCCAATCAGCACTCGAACGTGCGCTGCATGCCGCGCTCTTGGCCGATGCAGTAGACGGCGCAGCGCTGTTTCAGGAGCAGTATCTTCAGGAGCTTGCGGCACGCCAGGCGGAAGCGGCCGGCGCGTCAGCGCGCAAGGCATGGCTGGGCGGCGCCGGCATCGATATTTTGATGCACGAACAGCGCAGCATGCCCATCGGGCAGCCTTTTCCTTCGCTGGGTACGGATGAGGCTTATTTATCCTGGCTGCGCGTCCCGGGCGGCTATGTTGGCACCTTGGCTATGCCCGATCCGCAGCGCACCAGCCCATGGGGTTCGCATCGGCTGGTAAGCCGCTTCGTGGCGGTGTCGGAACCGATGGCATCGACCCTCGACCTGTATCGAAAGTTGTTGCAGTCGGGGGCGGCCGAGAGTCACGACAGAACATTTTTTTCGCCTGCGCAGGGCAGCGCCCCGGGCTTGGAACTGCAAGGCGTAGCGGTTTGGCGTCAGCCGGATGGAAGCTTTGCAGCGACCGAGCAGCCTGTTGCTGGGTCGGTGCGGGCGCAGTCATTTACCGAACTGGGCTCGGCCATCTACAAGTGCTTGCTGGCGCCTTTTCAGACGCAGCTTGCGCAGGTGCGGCGCCTAGTCATCAGCCCGGACGGAGCGCTAGCTTATTTGCCGTTTGAAACGCTTTCGAACAATGGTGTTGCGCTGCTCGATACGGTGGATATTGCCTATGTGCAGTCGCTTGCGGTGCATCAGGAGCTGACGACGCGCGCGCGTTCGCCGAACGTATCCGGCCCGGCATTGCTGACGCTCGCTGATCCGGATTACACCCTGGCGACGGCCAAGGTTTCACCCAGCCGCACATTGCCGCGCTTTCTTGCCGCGGCGAATTGGCCGTCGCTGCCTGGAACACGGGTTGAATCGAGCGCGCTGCTGCGACTCTTCCCGGGCGGACAGCAGTGGTTAGGCGCGCAAGCAAGTCGCAAAGAGCTGGATAAGCTGCAACGCAGCGGCGCGCTCAAACAATATCGAATCTTGCATTTTGCGACCCACGGTTACGTGGACGATGATCGCAGCGCGCTGGTGTTATCCATGCTGGATGGGCCGGATCAAGGATACTTGCAGGACACGGATGTTTTGGATTTGCAACTCAACACCGATCTGGTGCTGTTGTCGGCGTGCGATACCGGCATCGGCCGCAACGTCAGCGGTGAAGGGGTGATGGGACTTCCCTATGCATTTATGTTGGCAGGGAATTCGAATACCTTAATGTCGCTTTGGCCGGTGGATGACGCAGGAACCGCCGCATTGATGACGACGTTCATGACGAAAGTTCAGAGCGGCACCGATTTGCTTGCGGCATTGAATCAGACTAAGCGCGAGTTTGCCCGCGGCGTTCATGGCAAGGCGTTCGCTGACCCGCGCATCTGGGCCGCGTTTGTGCAATACGGTATCGGCATCACGGTGCGCCCGTGATGTCGCTGGCGCACAAGCGGCTATAGCGTGAAATCGCAGTGCAAATTTGAAGTTGCCCTGTTATTCTGTCGCTGACAATGGCGGATTAGCCGTTATTAACCCTTGACGATCAAGCGCTGCATATTAAAAGTTAAGGTGGCGCGACCCCTTGCGTTTTTTTGCAGTCACCTATTCCCTTCGGAGGCAACATGAAAAAAATACTCTTTACGCTGCTCGCGTTATTTACCTGGGTTAACGTGGCGTTCGCCGCAGTTAACATCAATACGGCTAGCAAGGCGGAGCTCGAGCAGATTAAAGGCATTGGCCCGGTCAAGGCACAAGCGATAATTGATTACCGCAGCAAGAACGGACCATTCAAAACCGTGAATGAGCTCGACAACGTCAAGGGAATTGGCAGGGCAACGCTCGACAAAATCCGTGGCGACATCACCCTTTCAGGCGCATCTGCGGGCGCGCCGGCAAAAGCAAGCCCTGCTCCTGCGCCCGCGAGGTCGGCAAGCCCCGCTACGTCTCCTGCGCCCGCGCAACCAGCAGCGGTAACGCCAGCCAAACCGCAAGCCACTGTGCCCGCCAAACCCGTTGCGGCGACACCCGCCAAGCCGCAAGTGACCGCGCCCGCGACACCCGTTGCGGCAACACCAGCCAAACCCGTGGTCTCGGCCCCGGCCAAACCGGTGACAGCGGCTCCCGCTAAACCGCTTGCCGCGACTTCCGCGACAAGCGTGAGCAAAAAAGAGCCTGCTAAAGTGGACAGCCCCGCCAAAGTAGAGACGAAGAGTAAAGATAAGGCGGATGCCGGCAAGGCTAAAAAATCGAGCGATAAGAAAGAAGATGCCGCTGACAAAAAGAAAAAAGCAAAAGGAAAGTCTAAGGCCGACACCCAGGCAGATGACGCTAAAGCAAAGGTAAAAAAATAGGGCGCGCGCTGCGTCTGAATTCAGAAGGCGGAACAGCACACGTTCCGCCTTTTTTATGTGCAGATGCCGATTTGCCCATTCGAATCTGGGCGGTGTCGTTTTTTCCGTAAGCAGGTATCACGCGTAGTGTTTACTATAGTGAAATACGCCGGGTTGCATTTCATCCTGGACCGAAGTGCCAATGAGTAGGTCTTTAATAGTATCCAATGTTGTTAACGACGCATTCTTCAAGGAGATCAGGCATGGGATTATTCGATGAAGTGATGGGAGCCGTTACAGGCGCCGCCGGGCAAGGCGAACAAGGTAATTTGTTGAACAGCGTGATTGGCATGCTTGGTCAAAATGGCTCAGGCGGTTTGGCCGGCGTGATTGCGCAATTTAAAAATGGCGGGCTTGGACATATCGTCGACTCTTGGGTCAGTACAGGCAGCAACTTGCCCGTTTCGGCGGATCAGTTGCAACAAGTGTTGGGGAGTGACCGGCTTGCCCAGATGGCGCAGCAAGCGGGCTTGTCCACCGACAGCCTCACGCAACAACTGACACAGATATTGCCCCAAGTCGTCGACAAGCTCACGCCGAACGGCACGGTGCCGGAAGGCAATATCCTCGAGCAGGGCCTGAATTTCTTGCGGACACGCATGTAGGAACATGCTGTGGTTTGTTTAGCAAATAAAGTGCTGGATACGCTACCCGCGCTCGCGGGTAGCGTGGAAAGTGGCCTTGGGTGTTTCGACAAGGGGTTTGATTGCTCTTGTGTTTTTGATGCTTGTCGCATTTGCATAAGCTAATAGCGGTTTTCCCGCCATTTATGGCACACTGTGGGCCTTCGCAAACTTAGGTTTCTCCGTGCGCCCCTACGAGCTCTTGATCGGCCTGCGTTATACGCGCGCCAAACGCCGCAATCACTTCATCTCCTTTATCTCGCTGACTTCGATGATCGGCATCGCGCTCGGCATCGTGGTGTTGATCGTGGTGTTGTCGGTGATGAACGGTTTCCAGAAAGAACTGCGCACGCGCATTCTCGGCGTGGCCTCGCATGTGGAGATCAGTCAGTTTGACGGCACCTTGTCGGATTGGGCCAAGGTCGCCGACAGCGCCAAGCAAAACCCGCAAGTCGTGGCGGCGGCGCCCTACATCAATGCGCAGGGCATGCTGTCATACGACCAAGGCGTGCAGGGCGCGCTGATACGCGGCATCGTGCCGGCGCAAGAAAGCCAGGTGGTGGACCTGGACAAGAATATGAAAGCCGGCCGCTTGGCGGATTTAAAGCCCGGCGAATTCGGCATTGTGCTGGGCGTCGATTTGGCGCGTTCGCTGGGCGCGCGCCTTGGCAGCAAGGTCACGGTGATTGCGCCGCAAGGCCAGGTGACGCCCGCCGGGATTTTGCCGCGCCTCAAGCAATTTACCGTGGTGGGTATCTTCGAGGTGGGGATGAGCGTGTACGACTCCGGGCTGGCGCTGGTGAATATCGAAGATGCGGCGAAGCTGTACCGCATGGAAGACAAAGTCTCCGGCGTACGCTTGAAGCTCAAAGATATCTACCTGGCGCCGCAAGTCGCGGAGGAGTTGAGCAAAACCTTGCCGGGCGATTATTACGTACGCGACTGGACCACGCAGAACGCGAATTTTTTCCGCGCGGTGAAAATGGAAAAGACTGTGATGTTCGTCATCATGTTTTTCATCGTCGCGGTGGCCGCGTTCAATATCGTTTCCACCCTGGTGATGGTGGTGACGGATAAGCAAGCGGATATTGCGATCCTGCGCACCTTGGGCGCTTCCCCCAGCAGCATCATGAAAATATTTATCGTGCAGGGCACGGTGATCGGAATTTTCGGCACCTTGATCGGCGTTGCCGGCGGGGTGGCGCTGGCGTCGAACATCGATGTCGTGGTGCCCTTCATCGAGCGCGTGTTCGGCCTGCATTTCCTGTCCAAGGACGTGTATTACATCAGCGAATTGCCGTCCGACGTGCAGAGCGCGGACGTGATCGCGATTGCCACCGTGTCGTTCTTGCTGTCCTTGGTCGCGACCTTGTATCCGTCGTGGCGCGCCTCGAAAATCAATCCGGCGGAGGCCTTGCGCTATGAGTAATGGCCCCGTGATTGCATGCCAAGGACTGAAGAAAACCTTTAGCCAGGGCGCGCTCGAAGTGCCGGTGTTGCTCGGTATCGATTTGGAAGTGGCGCAGGGCGAGCGCATCGCCATCGTCGGCGCTTCCGGTTCCGGCAAGAGCACCTTGTTGCATTTGCTCGGCGGGCTGGATTCCGCAACTGCCGGCTCGGTGCAGATTCTCGGCCAGGACATGCAGCGCCTTTCGGAAGAAGCGCGCGGCCAATTGCGCAATCAGTCGCTGGGTTTCATCTATCAATTCCATCATTTGCTGGCCGAATTCACGGCGCTGGAAAATGTCGCCATGCCGCTGTTGATACGCCGCATCGCCGATGCCGAGGCCTACGATCGGGCGCGCGACATGCTAAAGCAGGTGGGCTTGGGGCATCGCTTGGCGCACAAGCCGGGCGAGCTGTCCGGCGGCGAACGCCAGCGTGCAGCGGTGGCGCGTGCCTTGGTGACGCGCCCAGCCTGCGTGCTGGCCGACGAACCCACCGGCAACTTGGATCGGCACACCGCGGAAGCGGTATTCGATTTGATGTTGGAGTTGAACAACACGCTCGGCACCAGTTTCGTCATCGTCACGCACGATCAAGCCTTGGCGGCCAAGACGCAGCGCGTGTTGCAGTTGGTCGATGGGTTGATGCGTTAAGTTGTTAAAAAGACGTTGAACCGCCAAGACGCCAAGAGCGCCAAGAACCCCCTTTTTTCAACACAGAGATCACTGTCACACAGAGATACCAGGTTTGTTTTTCTTGGCGCTCTTGGCGTCTTGGCGGTTCATAACCATTTTCAACTAAGCCGTTGAAGACGGCGTTTACGCCAAGCCCACAGCACATGCAGCCGCCACAAACCGCGCACTAAAAAATAACTCACTGGGGTCAAAATACATCCCAGCAGTATCAAGCCCAGCGCCAAGGGCAAACCCAGCTTAGCCACCCAATCCAAAAAGGCCGGCAGCGCGTCGAGCCAGTTGCCGTGCCAGTCGAAATCGAAACGCGGCATGCTGCTGCCGCCGCGCCCTGTGACAAACGCCCCCATTTTGTAGGCCAGCAAGTACAAGGGCACGATGGTGAACGGGTTGGTGTAGAAGGTAGTGAACACCGCCACCGGCAAGTTCACGCGCAAGATCATGGAAATAATCGCTGCGCTCAACATTTGCAGCGGCCCGGGAATTAGGCCGGCGAACATGCCCACGGCTACGCCGCCCGCCACCGAGCGCCGATGCAGGTGCCACAGATTGTGATGCCCGAGCCAAGGCTTTAATCGTTGCAGCCAACGGTTTGCCAACAGCGACTCGGGGCTCGGAATATATTTGCGAATGAATTTTTTTGGCATAGATGTTTCATTTTAGTCGGTGTCGCCGACCTTGGGTGCTTGCACCAGTCTGAGGCGTGGTCATTGCGCGATGAGTCCTGGCGATGCATTTTTTCGCCGGGTCTGCTGCAAAACCAGCATTTCCAGCTCATTTTACGCGCCGAGAGCGCTGGCCTGATTCATGCTTTATCTTTTACTAGATCGCTGGAATGGCGGTGTGTGAAAGGAGGCCGAAGATGCTCAAGCTGGTATTGCTACGCCATGGGGAAAGCCTATGGAACCGCGAGAACCGCTTCACCGGTTGGACCGATGTTGGTCTATCCGAATCGGGCAACCGCGAAGCCCAGGATGCGGGAAAGGCGCTGCGCGATGCCGGATACACCTTCGATATGGCGTTCACTTCGGTATTGCAACGCGCCATCCGCACCTTGTGGCTAGTACAGGAAGGCATGGATTTGCTGTGGTTGCCGGTGATCAAGGATTGGCGCCTCAACGAACGGCACTACGGCGCGTTGCAAGGGCTGAACAAAACCGAGATCGCCGAATTCTATGGCGCTGAGCAAGTCCATTTATGGCGCCGCGGATTTGCCATTCGCCCGCCGGCGCTGAACCTCACCGATCCGCGCCACCCGCGCTGCGATGCGCGCTACATCAAACTGTCGCCGAATCGGCTGCCGGCGACGGAGTCCTTGCAGGACACCTTGTTCCGCGTCCAAGAATGTTGGGACGATCGGATCCTGCCGGAAATGCGGCGCGGCAACCGGGTGCTGATCACCGCCCACGGCAATAGCCTGCGCGCACTGGTGAAGCACTTGGAGGGCTTGTCGGATGAGGCGGTGATGCAGCTCAATATTCCGACCGGCATTCCCTTGGTTTATGAGTTCGACAATGATCTAAAGACGATCGCGCATTATTACCTGGATGTGCCGGCAAGCTCGGCTAAAAAACTGCCGGCATTGCTGCGCGCTTAGCACAGCGAAAAATGCGGCCGGCATTTTGCCAAGGGATTGAAGGGCGCATGCAGTGGGTTTCGTTTGCATGCGACTACCGTTAGAATCGAGGAACTCCTGATGCCGAGAACAAGAGAAGCGAATGACTTATTGCCTAGCGATCAATTTGAACCAAGGGCTGGTGTTCTGCTCCGACTCGCGCACCAATGCGGGCATGGACAACGTCAGCACGTATTCGAAGATGCACACCTTTATCTGGCCAGGGGACCGGGTTTTTGTACTGCTGTCCGCGGGCAATTTGGCCACGACGCAAGCCGTGGTAAAGAGAATGAACCGCGACGTGGAGCAGGGGGTGGCGCCCAACTTGCTCACGCTCGGCAGCATGCACGAGGCCGCCGATTACGTCGGCATGATCAGCACGGACTTGCAGCGCCTGCATGCGAGCCGCGACATCGCGAGCACCAACTTCGAAGCTTCATTCATTTTCGGCGGGCAGGTGGGCCTGGCGGCGCCCGAGATGTTTATGATTTACCCGCAAGGCAATTACATCCACGAATCGGACGAGCATCCTTATTTGCAAGTCGGCGAGACCAAGTACGGCAAGCCGATTCTCGACCGCGTCATGAAGCGCGACACGACGCTGGAACACGCCGCGCGTTGCGCGCTGGTGTCCATGAATTCCACCGTACGCAGCAATGTGACTGTGGGGCCACCGATTGAGCTATTTATCTATGAGCGCGACAGTCTCACCGAGGGGCGGCGCCTGTACCTCACGGAAGACGATCCATTTTTCCGCGAAATTTCCGAGCGCTGGAACCAAGGCCTGGTGCTGGCATTCCAAAACTTGCCGCGCTTTTCTTGGGAAGATGAGCACGCGGCCCAACGTCAAGGGCAGATCTTTCCGTTTACGCCCGGTTCCTCTTAATCGCCGATTCCGTTTGGCGCGGGTGGCGCCATGAGCATTCATGTCGCCATCCGCCACACCACGACTTATCGCTACGATCGCCTCGTCAGCTTAAGCCCGCATGTGATTCGCCTGCGTCCGGCGCCGCATAGCCGCACGCCTATCGTTTCTTATTCGCTGAAAATCCGGCCGGAAAAATACTTCATCAATTGGCAGCAAGACCCCTTCGGCAACTATCTGGCGCGCTTGGTGTTCCCGGAGAAAACGCGCGAGCTGACGGTGGATGTGGAAGTGATCGCCGATTTGACGGTGATCGACCCTTTCGATTTTTTTGTCGAAGACTATGCGGAAAAATATCCCTTCGACTATGCGCC
Source organism: Pseudomonadota bacterium (assembly GCA_021812385.1). GTDB lineage: Bacteria > Pseudomonadota > Gammaproteobacteria > Burkholderiales > Thiobacteraceae > RBG-16-58-11. Next base: position 116,839 of record JAKANO010000001.1, read on the forward strand.
GGAACTCGCGCGCGACCTGGCGCCTTATTTGGAAATCGAAGAGCGCGGGCCTTTGCTGACTGGCTTGTTGAAACAGATTGAGCGCAGCCCAAAAACCATCGTGGATTTTTTGGTTGCGCTGAATCAGCAGTTGCAGAAAAAAATCGCCTACACCATCCGCCTCGACCCCGGCGTGCAAACCTGCGAACAAACGCTGGAAAAATGCCTCGGCTCCTGTCGCGACACAGCCTGGCTGCTGGTGCAGATGCTGCGCCACCTGGGGCTCGCGGCGCGTTTCGTGTCCGGCTATCTGGTGCAGCTCGCGCCGGATGAAAAACCGCTGGAAGGCCCGGCCGGCACTGCGAAAGATTTCACCGACCTGCACGCCTGGACCGAAGTCTACGTGCCGGGCGCCGGCTGGATCGGGCTTGATCCCACCTCCGGCTTATTTGCAGGCGAAGGCCATATTCCGCTGGCGTGCACGCCGCATCCCACCACGGCGGCAGCGATTTCCGGCCTCAGCGACGAATGCGAAGTAGAGTTCAGTTATGTGAACGAGGTCACGCGTTTTCACGAAGACCCGCGCGTCACCAAGCCCTACAGCGACGATCAATGGGCGCACATCATGGCCCTGGGCCGCATGGTCGACGAACGTCTTGAAGCCGGCGATGTGCGCCTGACGCAAGGCGGCGAGCCTACCTTCGTTTCCATCGACGACATGGATGCGGACGAATGGAACACCGCCGCACTCGGCCCGCAAAAGCGCGCATTGTCGGAAAAGTTGGTGCGGCGGCTGCAAGCGCGCTTTGCGCCGGGTAGCCTGCTGCACACCGCGCAAGGCAAGTGGTATCCCGGCGAGCCCTTGCCGCGCTGGGCGCTGGGTATCTTTTGGCGCAAGGACGGCGTGCCGGTTTGGCGCAATGCCGCGCTGTTGGCGGAAAGCGGCCGCGATTACGGCTATACCGCCAACGCGGCCCGGCGTTTTTCCGAAGCCATGGCGCAGCATCTTGGCTTGAGCACGCGTTATGTAATGCCGGTGTTCGAGGATGCATTGCATTACCTGGCGCAAGAAGCCGATCTGCCGGCCAATCTGGACCCGGCCAATGCCGATCTCAAGGATGCTCGCGAGCGGCGCGAGCTCGCCGAAAAGCTCTCGCGCGGCTTGGATGAGCCGGTGGGCTATGTGCTGCCGGTCAGTTGGGATTGGGGCAATCAACGCTGGCATAGCGCGCCGTGGGAATTCCGGCGCGAGCGATTGTATCTGGTGCCGGGTACCTCGCCGATTGGCTTGCGCTTGCCGTTGGCCTCGCTGCCTTGGAAAGCGGAAGACAAGCGTGAACGGGAACTGGAAGCCGATCCCTTCGCGCCGCAAACCGTCTTGGCGGATTTCCACGGCGAAGTCGCCGCGCGCTACGGCCAGTTTGAGCCGGAGCAGGCGCCGCATCCCGAGATCAAACAACAAGCCCATGCGGACGCAGAGCGCGTGCTGGTCGATGTGCCGCATACCGCAGTGAGCATCGAAGCGCGCAATGGTTGCCTGCATGTCTTCCTGCCGCCCTTGTATCGCCTGGAGCACGCGCTGGATTTGATCGCGGCTGTAGAAGCCACGGCAACTAAGCTCGGCATGCCGGTGGTGGTCGAAGGCTACGCGCCGCCGCGCGATAGCCGCATGCAGTCTTTGCTGGTGACGCCCGATCCCGGCGTGATCGAAGTCAACATCCATCCCGCAAGGAGCTGGGATCAACTGGTGCACGACACCACCGCGCTGTACGAGGATGCGCGCCTGACGCGTCTCGGCACGGAGAAATTCATGCTCGATGGGCGGCACACCGGCACCGGCGGCGGCAACCATGTGACGTTCGGTGCGGCGACACCGGCCGACAGTCCCTTCCTGCGCCGTCCCGATTTATTGCGCAGCCTGATCACCTACTGGCAGCATCACCCGGCGCTGTCGTATTTGTTCAGCGGCATGTTCGTCGGCCCCACCTCGCAATCGCCGCGCGTGGACGAGGGCCGCGCCGAACGCTTGTATGAATTGGAGATCGCCTTCCAGCAAGTGCCGCCGGGCGAAGTACCGCAACCGTGGTTGGTGGATCGCTTGTTCCGCAATCTGCTCACCGACATCACCGGCAACACCCATCGCTCTGAGTTTTGCATCGACAAACTGTATTCGCCGGACGGCCCCGCCGGGCGCCAAGGGCTGCTGGAGTTTCGCGCTTTTGAGATGCCGCCGCATGCGCGCATGAGCTTGGCGCAGATGCTATTGCTGCGCGCGCTGATCGCGCGTTTCTGGGCTGCGCCGTATACCCAGCCGCTGGTGCGCTGGGGCACCGCGCTGCACGACAAATTCATGCTGCCGCATTACCTGTGGCGCGACATGGGCGAAGTGATTCAGGAATTGAACGAGGCGGGCTATCCGCTGCAATTGGAATGGTTCGCGCCTTTCCTGGAATTTCGCTTCCCGCGTTACGGCACATTGCAGTTGGGCGATATCGCCATCGAACTGCGCGCCGCCATCGAACCGTGGATGGTGCTGGGCGAGGAAGTTACCAGTTTAGGCACGGCGCGCTACGTGGATTCTTCCGTGGAGCGCTTGCAGCTGAAAGCCACCGGCTTGAGCGGCGAGCGTTATGTGCTGGCGTGCAATGGCCGGCGCGTGCCGCTGCGCAATACCGGCACGCACGGCGAAGCCGTCGGCGGCGTGCGCTATCGCGCCTGGCAGCCGCCCTCGGCGCTGCACCCGACCATCGGCGTACACGCGCCCTTGCTCTTCGACTTGATCGACACTTGGAATGGCAAAGCGATCGGCGGCTGCTCGTATCATGTGATGCATCCGGGTGGACGCAATTCCGAACATTTGCCGGTAAACAGCTACGAAGCCGAATCGCGGCGCGAGGCGCGCTTCGAGAATATCGGCCATACGCCGGGCACGATTACACCGCCGCCGTGGCTCGCGCCCATGGCGCGCTTCTATGTCGGCGGCACGCCGCCTGGACCGATGGCGCCGCCGGAAGAAGAGCTCCCGGGGGAGTTTCCGCATACCTTGGATTTGCGCAGAGCCAGCCAATAGCAGGCTTGATTGTCACTTCACGATCCTAAGCTGTTATACCGGATTAAAAAAGCAGACGTTGAACGCCCTGCTTGAGGCGCCGAGTAAGGCGCTCAGCGCTTTACGAGGTCGCACTCGAAGCGAGTGTTATGTGCCTGTTTCACGGTTTTCTTGTCCATCTTCTAAATGGAGCCATTTGATAATGCTTTTTGCCACGTAGGGATCTTCGTGTATTTCGCTATGAGCGAAGCCAGTGGCGGGAACCGTTTCAACCTGCCACGAACCTACTGGGGTAGCCTCAGACGTAACACGAATGTGTGCAGTGTACCCACGTGCTGGTTGTTGGCCAAAACGCAGAACATTAAGAAGAAGGATTAGATCAAGAAACAGCACCTGTATCAGGACAAGTATGAATGACACCACTACGATCGAGCCGAAGACCCAGGCAAAGGGTTGACCTGCCAGATCGGGCCTGAAGTAAAAAAGCCACAGATAACCGCTGACGAGCATCGATAAGATAAGCTTGGCGAACAAATGCTCCTCGACGAACGTACCGATGATATTCCAGAGGATTCCCGTCCGACGTTCTACCCAGGATAGTGACCGCCAAACCAGCGTCAACAATGCCTCGATCAAATGCCCGGAGTCGAGGAATAGAGTAATTTCATCACTAGTCTTTCTGATAATCTTGACTCGCGGCCCATCGGGAATAGGCGGTTGATATTGCTTACAGAGTTCGTTTATCGCATCTTGCGGAGCATCCGTCTTTTGCAGCAGCACGCGAAACGCTCGGTAGGTGTAAATCGACAGAACCCCAGCTAATCCCAATGAAATGATAGCGCCCACCCATTTGACGAAAGTCGCCTGAAAATGGTGCGGCTTCAGCGTCACTCCAACAAGGGCTGAAAAGAGCGAAGCGAATAATGCAAACGCTATGATTGCTATGGCGTAGGGCGACATTGTCATACCCACGAACGCAAAATTGTGTGGGCGAAAAAGGAGAAACGGTGTCGCTAGAAAGACAATTCCATCCACCCTTTCTGTGCCGGTGTGCTTCAAAGCGTAAAGAGCCACATTCCCACCATGGCTGTGTGCTACTAGGAATAGGCGGTCGGCGGGAGGAATCTTGAGGGAATCAATGTAGGCCGCGAGTGCCTTCCCTGCCGCGATGCGGCTTGGATGGTTATTGTTGCCTGACCACTTAAAGTCTGGATGGATTACTGCTCCTGCCTTTTGGAAGTCGGCACAGATTTTCCACTGAGTAGCTCCGCACCGTCCAGCAAACGTGCCATGGACAGGAATTACATGACAACGGCCAGTCTTCTGCTGCTGCAGAGTGTTTAGATAAGTTGAGACCATGCATCACCTTCGAGGTGCGTATACCGAATAGTAGGACGCAAATCAGATAATCAAGAGACCCGGACATTTTTTAATATAGAGACGGCTGTCATAGGGTCTTATCTTGATGGTTTTTATTGATTTATTTGAACCCCGGTCAGGTTATTACCTTATGCAAAAGGAGACCGGTACCAATACATTATGCCCATGCATTTGAAATGCCAGCTACGACCTTGAATTGCAGCTTATGGTGCTGATTGACGGTTATGGAGAAATTGCTAGGTCGTCCGCTTCTGGCACGCAGCCGACAATAGCGTCTCTCCAGCACCGTCCATGAATGCGTTTGCATTATTCAACGTCGAATTGCAAGCGTGCGAGTCGTGCGTATAGCCCGCTTTGTTTTCGTAAATCTTCCGGCGCGCCGGTTTCGACGATGCGCCCATGTTCCAGCACAATGATTCTGCTGACCTTCTTTACGGTGGCCAGGCGGTGCGCAATGACGATGGTTGTGCGCCCCTGCATCGCTACGTTCAATCCTTCTTGCACCAGGATTTCGGATTCCGCATCCAGCGCGCTGGTGGCTTCGTCCAGCAGCAAAAGCGGCGCTGCATCCGACCATCGGCGTACACGCGCCCTTGCTCTTCGACTTGATCGACACTTGGAATGGCAAAGCGATCGGCGGCTGCTCGTATCATGTGATGCATCCAGGCGGCCGCAACTCCGAACATTTGCCGGTAAACAGCTACGAAGCCGAATCGCGGCGCGAGGCGCGCTTCGAGAATATCGGTCATACGCCCGGTACGATTACGCCGCCACCGTGGCTCGCGCCCATGGCGCGCTTCTATGTCGGCGGCACGCCGCCTGGACCGATGGCGCCGCCGGAAGAAGATCTTCCGGGGGAGTTTCCGCATACCTTGGATTTGCGGCGGTCAGTGCGCTAGCAATTTTTGCGCAGCCGTCTCTTGACGAATTTGAACCGACCTTTGCAAGACAGCAGTGGAGGGGAACGGACGCTCCCGTAATTCCAACCCTTGCGAGTACTGCGCCAGATAGATATGCTGCAACATCAATCACCAAGTGATGCGATGGGGACAGACATGAAACGCTATCTCGTATTGCTAACTACGTTGGCAATCTGGATTGGTGGGGCGCAAGCCGATCCGCTTGCGGCGGTACAAGTCCATAAGATAAACGACCATGCCTATGCGCTGCTCGCGCCGGCGCCGGTGGAGGTGCCGAACAAGGAAAATGGCGGCTACGTGCATAACAGCCTCGTACTCATCGGGGACAAGGGCGTCATCCTGGTGGACACCGGCTCGCACCGGCAGGTAGGTGAGCATATCAAGGAGGCCATTGCGCAGCTGACGCCCAAGCCGGTCACGCATATCCTAATCACGCATCAACATGGCGACCATCATCTTGGCAGCGTTGCCTTTCCCGACGCGCGCGTCATTTCGTCCAGCGATTGCGCCAAGCAGATTGAAAATAATGGCCGTGGAATGGTTGCATTCACGCGGCGCATGACCGGTCTGTCCCTGACCGATACCCAGGCTGTGGTGCCAATGGAAACAGTGGTTTCCAATTCGCGTCAGGAGATGCAAATCCACGGCATCCGGCTGGAATTGATGGTGCCCCAAGCATCTCACAGCGATGGTGATCTAATGGTCTGGGTGCCGGAAGATCGTATCTTGGCGACGGGTGATATCTTGGTGAACACCGTTACCCCGAATTTTTCCGATGGCAACCTCAAGCAATGGATAACGGTTTTGGATGACATCCTCAAACTACCTGCACAAACTTTTATGCCCGGCCACGGCCCGCTGATGCAGCACAAGGATGTGGTGGATTTCCGCGCTCTGGTTGCAGACTTTTACCATGTGGTAGAAGGCGTATATAAATCCGGCGGGGTGGAATCCGATGTTCGCAAGAAACTCGATTTATCCAAGTGGCGAAAACTCAGCCGCTATGAGCAGTTGATGGGCAGCAACATCAACCGGGTTTGGCTTCAGGTGGAAGCTGACAACTTTTGATGTTCAGAAGATGGCGCAATGGAAAAAGGCCCGGCCCCGTTGATTTGTGAGGCAATCGCCGAAAAGTTTTTTAAACGACAAGGGAGAATGGAATGAATCGAAAGCAGTATTTTTTCAGTGTCATATCCGGGCTTGCGCTTTTGTTCCTATCTGGCTGCGCCTCGGATCAAGTGATTTCCCAGGAGGAAATGCGCATTCAAGATGCCGCTGACGCGGAAGTTGCTAATGTCCTTTTCGAGAAGCAAATGGATAACCTCGCCTCATATAATGTTCGGCGAGATGGCTATGTTGTCATTAAATTCGATCAATCAGTATCCTTCGCCAGCTACAACGATATCGTGGAGACACTCCGTAGCAAGAATGCGATATCGGGAGTGTACGCAGAGCAAGGCGGTAAGCAAGTTTGCGGACGACCCTGATGAGCGGTCGGAGAAATACGCAAGAAAAAAGTCTGGAGACAATGCTTGCAGATTTAATGACGTGCTGATTCTGCATGTATCTTTCGGCTCGCCTGTTGCCGATCACTACTTGAATTTATTCGCCACCCCTACCAGCACAACAGCGTTATTCAGCAATTAAACAGAAAAATCAGATTTCCAAAAATCAGGCATTTCCCTGGCCACTGACTATAGTTGATCTTATGTGCGCTGCCGAATGGAAGGTTCTGGATAAGCGTAGGTAAGATGATGAGCTTTAGCATTGGCGTCGCATTCCATCGACTGCCATGACTTCAACTTTAGTGATTGAATTGGGGGTTCCAAAATGCTGAAAATTCGCTCTGTATTCATTGTGCTTGGGATGCTGCTGTTCTCGGCGCCTTCTTTTGCCGAAGTGAGCGTCAGGATCGGAATCAACTTGCCGGCATACCCGGAACTTATTCTCGTGCCAGGCTACCCGGTTTACTACGCGCCACAGCTAGACGTGAACTATTTCTTTTACGATGGCTTGTACTGGGTTTATCAGGATGATTACTGGTATGTAAGTTCTTGGTACGACGGCCCTTGGGAGTTTGTTGAGCCGGAGTTTGTGCCGGTTTTCATTTTGCGCATCCCGGTGCGCTATTACCGCCGGCCACCTATTTATTTCCATGGCTGGCGGCCTGATGCGCCGCCGCGTTGGGGTGATCACTGGGGGCGCGATTGGGAGCGGCATAGAAGCGGTTGGGACAGGTGGGATCGTCAAACAATATATACGCCTGCGCCGTTGCCTATTTACCAGCGGCAGTATTCAAAGGATCGCTATCCCCGGCAATTGCAGCAGCAGCAAGAGCTGCAACAGCGCAATTATCGCTACCAGGCGCGTGACCCGGTAGTGCGGGAGCGTTATCAGGAACGGGCCGTGCAAAGAGCGCCCGGAGCAAGTGGCTCTAGGCAGCAAGAAATTCAGCGCGCTACGCCGCGCCGGCAAGAAGTTCCCGCCGCCCCGCGCGCACCGGCCACAGAACAGGCCAGAGAAAAAGCCACAGCAAAAGAAAGAGTGCGCGAAGATGTCCAAAAATCCGCGCCAAGCGCACCAGCACAGCGGCGTCTTGATGTACAAGAGCGCAGCCGGCAACCAGAGCGCGACCAGCGTGAGCAGCAGAGTCCAAAATTGCGGGTTCCGGAAGATAGGCAGCAAGGCAAGGACGCGCCACGCGAACCGAAAGGCAAGCAAGGCCAAGGCCAGGGACAAGATCAAGAGCGGGGTCGTGGCCATGATCGAGATCGTAATGATTAATTAATCTTTGGGCTGACCCTGCTGCGCTTACATGGCGTAATATCAGTAGTGGCATTGAAGCTTGCTTGTAAATTAACTAACAAAGGTGACTCGACATGAAACGTTTACTGATCGCAGCCGCGGTAGCCGCTACGGCATTCACCATCCCAGCACGCGCTGCCGACGTTGCCGTCTCGGTGAGCATCGGCGAACCCGGCTTTTATGGCCGCATCGACATCGGAGGCTATCCGCCGCCACGCGTGATCTATCGCCAGCCGAGGATCGTAGAGCGGGTGCCAGTGAATCGGCCGCCGATTTATTTGCGCGTGCCGCCGGGCCATGCCAAACATTGGAGCAAGCACTGCCATGAATACAATGCTTGCGGCGAGCGGGTCTACTTTGTGCAAGACAGCTGGTACAGCCGCGAGTATGTGCCGCGCTATCAGGAGCAGCACCGTGAGCGCCGAGATGATCGCGGTGATGAACGCGGTGATGAACGCGGCGATCACGGTCGTGGGAAAAATAATAATAAGCACCATGGCAACGATCACGGCCATGATCATTAAAGGATAGTGCCAAGCGCTTTGCGGCAACGCATCAAACCCTGCTTCGGCAGGGTTTGTTGTTTGCACGCCAGCGCATGGGCGTGACATTTGCTTTCGAAAATCTGAAACATTGCGCGTAATCGTATTCGCGATCAGCCGTGCAAAATGCGTGAACTCTATGGCGCAAAGCCTGTCGAAAAAAAGTTGCCGAGAAATATTTCGTGCCTGGGCGCAACGCCAAAATGCAGGCGACTCATTAATAAATGACCTTGTTTGCGATTTCTCAAGAAACATCATGAAGCATGAAACCATACGCTGGAAGCCATGTTTTTACGACCTATCATTGATTATCCAGGCGATCCTGCAAACAAACACGTTTGCCCCCGCTGCAAAGGTCCTGTAGACCGTGTGCGGCGCCGCTTTTTTGACCGGCTGGTGAGTTTGGTGAGGCCGGTGCGTCGCTATCGCTGCCGTGCGAAAGGCTGGGATTGCGATTGGGAAGGGACTCTCCGCTAAGCACAGCGTCAATTCAATCGCTTGTCACATGGTTGTGTAACGCTAAAAAGAACAAGGGGTGGCGCGATGATGAAGGGCGATAGCCGAATACTGCCGGCCGATGCGCTGGTGATTTTTGGCGCGACTGGCGACCTCGCGCACAAGATGATCTTTCCGGCGCTGTACGCGATGGTCAAGCGCGGGGTTCTCAAGGTGCCGGTGGTGGGGGTGGCCGCGTCGGCGTGGAGCCTGGCGCAACTACGCAAACAGGCGCGGGACAGCATCCGCCAGGCCGGCAAGATCGACGACCGCGCGGCGCTCGATCATCTGCTTACCCTGCTGCGCTATGTGGGCGGGGATTACAACAACCCCGACACCTTCAAGACGCTCAAGCAAGCGCTGGGTGCTGCCCAGCGCCCAGCGCATTACCTCGCCATTCCCCCTGCGCTGTTCCCGACCGTGATCAAAGGGCTTGGCGATGCTGGCTTGGCCGATCAGGCGCGCGTCATCGTGGAAAAACCGTTTGGACGCGACTTGGCCTCGGCGCGCGAACTCAACCGCATCGCGCTGTCGGTGTTCGAGGAAGACGCGATCTTTCGCATCGACCACTATCTCGGGAAAGAGGCAATCATGAATATCCTCTATTTCCGTTTTGCCAATTCCTTCCTCGAACCCATCTGGAATCGCAATCACATCGCCAGCATACAGATCACCTTGGCCGAGGATTTCGGCGTGAAAGGTCGCGGCAAGTTTTACGAAAGCGCGGGCTGCCTGCGCGATGTGATCCAAAATCATTTGTTCCAAGTAGTCGCGCTGCTGGCCATGGAGCCACCCGCGTATCAGGGCTATGGCGCGGTGCATTGCGAGAAAGCCAAGGTGTTCCAGGCAATGCGCCCGCTGCAAGCGGACGACGTGGTGCGCGGCCAGTACGCCGGCTACCGCCAAGAGCCGGGGGTGGCCAAGCGCTCGGATGTCGAGACTTTCTGCGCGCTGCGCTTATTCATCGACTCCTGGCGCTGGGAAGGCGTGCCGTGGTATTTGCGTTCCGGCAAATGTTTGGCGGCAACGGCGGCAGAGGTTCTGGTGGAACTGAAACCGCCACCGCAACGGCTGTTCGATGATTCGGCGCCGGTGGCCGGGCGCGCCAATTATCTGCGCTTCCGGCTTTCGCCGAATGCGGCCGTCGCGCTCGCCGCGCGCGTCAAGCGCGCGGGCAAGGAATTCGTCGGCGATCAGCGCGAGCTGTTCTTGTTGGATGAACAAGCGGGAGAGGAAACCCCTTACGCGCGGCTGTTGAGTGACGCCATGGCCGGCAACGGTGCGCTGTTCACGCGCGAGGATGCGATCGAGGCCGCCTGGGCCGTGGTGGATCCCGTGCTGGAGACGCACGCTCGGGCGTATGCCTACACGCCTGGCAGTTGGGGGCCGAAGCAAGCCGATGGGCTGATTGCGGCAGACGGCAGTTGGCACAATCCGATGCTGGCGCAGACGGCGAAATGAATGCATGCCGCAGCGGCGTAGCCGGGGTATGCGGCTATGATAAAAATTCGCTAGGATAAAAAATCAAAGGACAGCGCATGAGCGAGCCCACCAGCATCAGCCACCAGAAGGAGCGTCCGCTATGCGCGGACGTAGAGGGTTTCGATGCCTTGTCCGAGCTTGCGCTGGATCTGCGCTCGGCGTGGAACCATGCCTCCGACCAAGTGTGGCGGGCTTTGGATGCCGTGCTGTGGGAGTTGACCCAAAATCCCTGGGTGGTGTTGCAGACGGTGTCGCGGGAGAAGCTGCAGCGCGTTTTGTCCGACCCCGCATTTCGTAAAAATTTGGACGATCTGGTGCAAGCGCGGCGCGATGCCGCGGAGGCGCCGGCCTGGTTTCAGCAGCAGCATCCGCAAGCGCAATTGCGCTGTGTTGCGTATTTCAGTATGGAATACATGTTGAGCGAAGCCTTGCCGATTTATTCGGGCGGACTGGGCAATGTCGCCGGCGATCAGCTCAAGGCCGCCAGCGATTTGGGCGTGCCGGTGATCGGCGTGGGCTTGCTGTACCAACAAGGCTATTTCCGCCAGGTGATCGGCAAGGATGGCGCGCAACAGGCGCTGTTTCCGTATAACGATCCCGGTCAGTTGCCGATCACGCCCTTGCGCAAAGCAGACGGCGAGTGGTTGCGGCTGGAGGTCGCGCTGCCGGGTTACTCGATCTGGTTGCGCGCCTGGCAGGTTCAGGTCGGGCGCGTGAAACTGTATCTGCTGGATAGCAACGATGCCGCGAATTACCCCGCCTATCGCGGTATCACCAGCGAGCTTTACGGCGGTGGGCCGGAGTTGCGTCTCGAGCAGGAAATGCTGCTCGGCATCGGTGGCTGGCGCTTGCTCGCAGCGCTCGGCATCAAGCCCGAAGTTTGCCACTTGAACGAAGGGCATGCGGCCTTCGCAGTGCTGGAGCGTGCACGCAGCTTCATGGAGGAAAGCGGGCAAAATTTCGAGGTTGCGCTGGCCGTCACGCGGGCGGGTAATCTCTTCACCACGCACACGGCGGTGGCTGCCGGCTTCGATCGTTTCGCGCCGGCGCTCATCGAGCAATATCTGGCGGGCTATGCACGCACGCAGCTCGGGATCAATCGCCACGACCTGTTGGCCTTGGGACGGCACAACCCGAACGATGCTTCAGAGCCTTTCAACATGGCTTATCTGGCGATTCGCGGCAGCGGTGCGGTAAATGGCGTGAGCAGTTTGCATGGCAAGGTGAGCCGACAATTGTTCGAGCCGCTGTTCCCGCACTGGCCGACGGAAGAAGTGCCGGTCGGACATGTGACCAACGGCGTGCACATGCCGACCTGGGATTCGGCCGCGGCCGATGATCTTTGGACGGAAGCCAGTGGCAAGGAGCGTTGGCTGGGCGCAACAGCAACCCTGGAGCAGGATATACGCCGCATCTCCGACGCCAGGCTCTGGCAATTTCGCACCGACTCCAGCAAGTCGCTGGTTGAATACGCCCGCGAACGATTGGCGCGGCAATTGGCGACAACCGGCGCGCCGCCCGAGGCGGTCGATGCAACGCGGCACTTGTTCGACGCGAATACCCTGACGCTGGGTTTTGCGCGGCGCTTTGCCGCCTACAAAAGACCGAATCTGCTGCTGCATGATCCTGAGCGACTGCTGCGGCTGCTGGTCAATCCGCAACGCCCGGTGCAGCTCATCATGGCCGGCAAGGCCCATCCCGCCGACCTCGAAGGCCAAGCCTTGATTCAGCAATGGGTCAATTTTACCCGGCGTCCTGAGGTGCGCCCGCATGTGATTTTCCTCAGCGACTACGACATGCATTTGACCGAGCACCTGGTGCAGGGCGTGGATGTTTGGCTCAACACGCCACGCCGTCCCTGGGAAGCGTGCGGCACCAGCGGCATGAAAGTGCTGGTGAATGGGGGGATCAATCTGTCTGAATTGGACGGCTGGTGGGCGGAGGCCTACACGCCGGAAGTCGGCTGGGCGTTGGGGGATGGCCAGGAGCACGGCGACGATCCCGCTTGGGATGCGCGTGATGCCGAAGCCTTGTATGACCTGCTCGAACACGCAGTCATCCCGGAGTTCTATACGCGCGATGAACAAGGCATTCCCCGCAATTGGGTAACGCGGATGCGCGAGAGCATGGCGCGCTTGACGCCGCGCTTTTCCACCAATCGCGTCGTGTGCGAATACACCGAGCAACACTATCTTCCGGCGGCCGCGGCCTATCTGCAGCGGGCGGCCGATAAAGGCGCCAGCGGCGTGAGCTTGGTTAATCGGCAGCGTGTGCTGGCGCAAAATTGGAGCGCGCTGCGTTTCGGCGAAGTGAAGCTGGAAAGCGCCGGCGGGCAGCACGTATTCGAGGTGCAAATGTATCTCGATGAGCTCGATCCCGAGGCCGTGCGGGTTGAGCTGTTTGCGAATGGCTTGAACGGCGCCGCGGCGGAGCGCGTGGAGATGCAGCGCGTGCGGCAACTGGTGGGCGCTACCAACGGCTACGCCTACCGCGCAGAAGTGCCGGCGGTGCGTCCGGCAACGGACTATACGGCGCGACTCATCCCGAACGGCGATGGCGTGGCGGTACCGCTGGAAGATGCGCATATACTGTGGCAGCGCTGATGCAGCTTTGCACGCTACGGGTGTGCAACAGCAGATCCACTGCCGCGAAAAAATGCACGGAAAAATTAAGGAACGAACGTGAGCCAGACCAATGCAAGCGTGCTAACCATCAACGGCGGCTCGTCGAGTATCAAATTCGCCGTGTATCAACTAGGCGCATCGCTCACGCGCACGCTGGTCGGAAAAATTGATCGCATCGGTTTGTCCGGCACGCATCTGAGTTTCAGCGCTCGTTCGCAAGCGCAGCCCGGCAGTCTTGCGGTCGCAGTGGACGATCACCATGCGGCGGCGAATTATTTGATCGATTGGCTCGACCGGCAGGTCGGCTTTAGCGCCATCAAGGCCGTGGGCCACCGTGTGGTGCATGGCATGCAGCACACCGATCCCGAGCTGGTTTCGCAGCCATTGCTGGATGCCTTGCAGCGCATCAGCGCCTACGACCCCGAGCACCTGCCGCATGAGATCGCCTTGATCGAGGCGTTCCGCCGGCGTTATCCGCAACTGCCGCAAGTGGCTTGCTTCGACACCGCGTTTCATCACAGCTTGCCGCGCGTGGCGCGGCTGTTGCCGATCCCGCGCCGCTTCGATGCGCAGGGCATTCAGCGCTACGGTTTCCATGGCCTGTCCTATACTTTTCTCATGCAGGAACTTGCGCGCGTGGCCGGCGCAAAAGCCGCCCAAGGCCGCGTGATCCTGGCGCACCTGGGTAACGGCGCGAGCCTGGCCGCCGTGCGCGACGGCCGCAGCATCGATACCAGCATGGGCTTCACGCCGACCGGCGGTGTTACGATGGGTACGCGAACCGGCGACCTGGATGCCGGCGTAGCCTGGTACCTGATGCAGAGCGAGCAGTTGACCCCGCAACAATTCAATCACCTCGTCAATCATGAATCCGGCTTGCTCGGCGTGTCCGAAACCAGTTCCGATATGCGCGATTTGATCGCGCGCGAGGCGAGCGACGTGCGCGCGGCGGAAGCCGTGGCGCTGTTTTGTTATCAGGTTAAAAAATGCATCGGCGCTTACGCCGCTGCGCTGGGCGGGTTGGATACGCTGGTGTTCGCCGGCGGTATCGGCGAGAACGCGGCGGTTGTGCGCGCGCGCATTTGCGAGGGGCTGGATTTTCTGGGAATTGCCATCGAGGAAAAGCGCAACGCGGCGAACGCCGGCGTGATTTCCGCCGATGCCAGCCGGGTCGCGGTGCGCGTCATGCACACGGACGAGGAAGCGATGATCGCGAAATCGGTGCGCCAGGTTCTCGGCCTCTAAATTGTTGGAACATAAGCAACAAACACCACATTACTTTCGCCGGCATGACGCCAAATGAATTTGAATGCATGTCACATGGTTTTGTGGTGTGCGAAAGAAAGGATGATGCACATGGAAATGAAAGTGAAAAAAACCAAGCCCGCCGACCAGCCCTTGGCGCCGGATCTTTTGCGCAAGATGGACGCCTACTGGCGCGCCGCCAACTATTTGTCGGTCGGCCAGATTTATCTCTACGACAATCCGCTGCTGAAGAAGCCCTTGCAGCTGGAGCATGTCAAGCCGCGCTTGCTCGGGCACTGGGGCACCACGCCGGGCTTGAATTTTATTTACGTGCACCTGAACCGGATCATCCGCCAGTACGACCTGAACGTGATCAATGTCACCGGTCCGGGGCATGGCGGCCCCGGGCTCGTAGCCCACACTTATTTGGAAGGGACTTACAGCGAGCTGTATCCGAACGTCTCGCAGGACGAGCGCGGGATGAAAAATCTCTTCACCCAGTTTTCGTTTCCCGGCGGCATTCCCAGCCACGTCGCGCCGGAAACTCCGGGCTCCATCAACGAAGGCGGTGAACTCGGCTATGCCCTGTCGCACGCCTATGGCGCCGCGTTCGACAACCCGGATTTGCTGGTGGCCTGCGTGGTGGGCGACGGCGAGGCGGAAACCGGCGCGATGGCGACCAGCTGGCACTCGAACAAATTCCTCAACCCGGTGCACGACGGCGCGGTGCTGCCCATCCTGCACTTGAACGGCTACAAGATCGCCGGCCCCACGGTGCTGGCGCGCATTTCCCGCGACGAGCTGGAGGCCTTGTTTCGCGGCTATGGCTACACGCCGTATTTCGTCGAGGGCGATGAACCCGAGGCGATGCACCAGCGCATGGCGGCGACGCTCGATGCGGTGGTCGCGGAGATCCAGCGTATCCAGCGCGCCGCGCGCAGCAAGGGTTTCAGCGAGCGTCCGCGCTGGCCGATGATCGTCCTGTGTTCGCCCAAGGGCTGGACCGGCCCGCAAAGCGTCGATGGCAAACCAGTCGAAGGGACATTCCGCGCGCACCAAGTGCCGGTCACCAATTTCGCGGCCGAGCCCAAGCACCTGAAGATTCTCGAACAGTGGATGAAGAGCTACCGTCCCGAAGAATTATTCGACAAAGATGGCAAGCTCCTGGCGGAGTTGGCCGAACTCGCGCCGCAAGGCGAACGGCGCATGGGCGCGAACCCGCATGCCAATGGCGGCGTGCTGCTGCGCGATTTGAAAATGCCGGATTTCCGCGACTATGCGGTGAAGGTGCCCAAGCCCGGCAGCGTCAAGGCCGAAGCCACGCAAGTGCAGGGCGTGTTCCTGCGCGATGTGCTGCAAGGCAATGCCGAGGCGCGCAACTTCCGCATATTCAGCCCGGACGAGACCGCGTCCAACCGCTGGGGGGCGCTGTTCGAGGTGACCAACCGCTGTTCCACCGCCGACATCCTACCCGGCGACGAGCACGTCGCGCCGGACGGCCGGGTGATGGAAATGCTGAGCGAGCACCAGTGCGAGGGCTGGCTGGAAGGCTATCTGCTGACGGGGCGGCATGGTTTCTTCTCCTGCTACGAAGCATTCATCCACATCATCGACTCGATGTTCAACCAGCACGCCAAGTGGCTCAAGGTGACGCGCGAGATTCCGTGGCGCCGCCCCATCGCCTCCTTGAACTTTCTGCTGTCATCGCACGTGTGGCGCCAGGATCACAATGGCTTCAGCCATCAGGACCCGGGTTTCATCGACCACGTGATGAACAAGAAGGCCGACATCATCCGCGTCTATCTGCCGCCCGACGCCAACACGCTGTTGTCGGTGACCGACCATTGCCTGCGCAGCCGCAACTACGTCAACGTGATCGTCGCAGGCAAGCAGCCGGAAGCGCAGTGGCTGGACATGGACGCCGCCATCAAGCACTGCACCGCCGGCATCGGCATATGGGAATGGGCGAGCAACGACGCCGGCGGCGATCCCGACGTGGTGATGGCCTGCTGCGGCGACGTGCCGACGCTGGAAACTTTGGCGGCGGTGAAAATCTTGCGCGAGCACTTTCCCGAACTCAAGATTCGCGTGGTCAACGTGGTGGACTTGATGACCCTGCAACCGCGCAGCGAGCATCCGCACGGCCTGCTCGACCGGGACTTCGACGTGCTGTTCACGCAGGACAAGCCCATCATCTTCGCCTTCCACGGCTATCCCTGGCTGATTCATCGCCTGACCTACCGCCGCACCAACCACGCGCAATTGCACGTGCGCGGCTACAAGGAAAACGGCACGACCACCACGCCTTTCGACATGGTGGTGCTGAACGACCTCGACCGCTACCACCTGGTCGGCGACGTCATCGACCGCGTGCCGAGCCTGGGCGCGCGCGCCGCTTACGCCAAACAGTATCTGCGCGACAAGCTGCTGGATCACAAGGCCTACATCGAAAAGCATGGGGAGGACATGCCGGAGATACGCGATTGGCAATGGGAGTAGATAGAGATGAAATGGGTCGTGCAGGCGTTTAGCGCAGCAACGCTATGCTTTTCATTGCTTGTCCTGGCGAGCAGCGATGCATTCTCCGCTGCCGCAATTAAAAAGGCGCCTGTACTTAAGGAGGCGCAAGCTCTTTAGATGATGATTATTGCGATCTTGCCGGATCAATATTCACCCCGGCGCGACCATGAAGAAATGTTCATCTGCCCACATTCTGCGCGCGGTGAAGATTTCTTAAGGTTTGCTGCAAGCTGCCGATATTTTGTTTGTGGGACTGCGGCACTAAAGTTGCGTACCTCTGTCAAAAAAAATAATGCCAATCTCCCATGACTGGCATGCGCATTGCTAGTAATGCATCAGGGACTAGTTTTATGTGATCGTTTTTTACAGGAGTCGCCATTATGAGCTTATTCAACCAGTACATCGCTCGCTATCGTCGTGAAGAGGACGAGTACTCTCTCGATGAATTCCTGAATATTTGCAAGAACGACCGCATGGCCTACGCCAGCGCTTCCGAACGCATGCTGGCGGCCATCGGCGAGCCGGAACTGGTGGACACGCGCCAGGATGCGCGTCTGTCACGCATCTTCTCCAATAAAATGATCAAGATATACCCGGCCTTCAAGGACTTCTACGGCATGGAGGATACGATCGAGCAGATCGTCTCTTATTTCCGCCACGCCGCGCAGGGCTTGGAGGAGCGCAAGCAGATTCTCTACTTGCTGGGCCCGGTGGGCGGCGGCAAGTCATCCTTGGCGGAGAAGCTCAAGCATCTCATGGAGCATGCGCCGTTCTACGCCATCAAGGGTTCGCCGGTGAATGATTCTCCTTTAGCGCTGTTTTCCCCTGATGAGGATGGCGACATCTTGGATCAGGAATACGGCATTCCCCGGCGCTATCTCGGCAAGGTGTTGTCGCCTTGGGCGGTGAAGCGCCTGCACGAGTACAACGGCGACATTACGCAATTCCGCGTAGTCAAGCGCTGGCCCTCGGTGCTGGGCCAAGTGGGCATTTCCAAGACCGAGCCGGGCGACGAGAACAATCAGGACATCTCCTCGCTGGTGGGCAAGGTGGACATCCGCAAACTGGAAAAATTTTCTCAAGACGATCCCGATGCGTACAGCTATTCGGGTGGCCTGTGCCTGGCCAACCAAGGCTTGATGGAATTCGTGGAGATGTTCAAGGCGCCGATCAAGGTGCTGCACCCGCTGCTCACCGCAACGCAAGAGGGCAACTACAAAGGCACCGAAGGTTTCGGCGCCATCCCCTTCGACGGCGTGATGCTGGCGCACAGCAACGAATCCGAATGGCAGACCTTCCGCAACAACAAGAATAATGAGGCTTTTCTCGATCGTATCTACATCGTCAAGGTGCCGTATTGCCTGCGCGTGTCCGACGAGGTGAAGATCTATAGCAAATTGCTCAAGAATAGTTCCTTGTCCGAGGCGCCGTGCGCACCGGGCACGCTGGAAATGCTGGCGCAGTTTTCGGTATTGACGCGTCTGAAGGAGCCGGAAAACTCCAGCATTTTTTCCAAGATGCGCATCTACGACGGCGAGAACCTCAAGGACACCGACCCCAAGGCCAAGTCCTACCAGGAGTATCGGGATTTTGCCGGGGTGGACGAGGGCATGACCGGCATTTCCACGCGCTTTGCCTTCAAGATTTTGTCCAAGGTATTCAACTTCGACCACAGCGAAGTGGCGGCCAACCCGGTGCACCTGCTGTATGTGCTGGAGCAGCAGATCGAGCAAGAGCAGTTTCCGCCCGAGGTGGATCAGCGTTACGTGGCTTTCTTGAAAGAGGATTTGGCGCCGCGCTACGCGGAGTATATCGAGAAGGAATTGCAAACCGCGTATCTGGAATCCTATTCGGAATACGGCCAGAACATTTTCGACCGCTACGTGACTTACGCCGACATGTGGATTCAGGATCAGGAATTCCGCGATCCGGATACCGGCGAAGTGCTGGACCGGGTGCAGCTGAACGGCGAGTTGGATAAGATCGAAAAGCCCGCCGGCATCGCCAATCCCAAGGACTTCCGCCACGAGGTGGTGAACTTCGTGCTGCGCGCACGCGCCCAGAATCACGGCAAGAATCCGGCCTGGACCAGCTACGAGAAGCTGCGCACGGTGATCGAGAAGCGCATGTTCTCCAGCACCGAAGACTTATTGCCGGTGATTTCCTTTAACGCCAAGGCCTCCAGCGAGGAGCAGAAGAAGCACCACGAGTTCGTGAATCGCATGGTCGCCAAAGGCTACACCGACAAGCAAGTGCGGCTGCTTGCCGAGTGGTACCTGCGGGCGCGCAAGGCCTCGTGAGGAGGATGCGCGCGTGAGCAACCTCGTCGACCGTCGACTCTCCGGCAAGAATCGCAGCGCCGCCAACCGCCAGCGTTTTCTGCGCCGCTTCAAAGGCCAAATTCGCAAGGCCGTGACGGAAGCGGTGTCCGGGCGCAAGGTGGCGGACCTGGAGCGCGGCGAGAAAATTTCCATCCCCTCCAAGGATCTCAAGGAGCCGGTGTTCCATCACGGCGCGGGCGGGCGGCGCGATGTCATCCACCCGGGCAACAAGGAATTCGTTACTGGTGACCGGGTGGATCGGCCCCAGAGCGGCGGCGGCCAGGGGAGCGGCGCCGGCGGCTCACCGGATGGAGAAGGTCTGGATGAGTTTGTGTTCCAGCTCAGCCAGGAAGAATTCATGAACTACTTTTTCGAGGATCTGGCGTTGCCGGATCTGGTGAAGAAGCAGCTCGCCGCCGTGCCCGAGGTGAAGCGCGCACGCGCCGGCTTCGTGAGCCAAGGCAATCCTGCCAATCTGCATGTGGTGCGCTCCATGAAGCAAGCCATCGGCCGGCGCTTGGCGATGTCCGCCGGGCCGCGCGAAGCGCTGCGCGAGGCGGAGGAGGCCCTGGCCGAACTGGAGGCGCAGGGCAAGGGCCGAAGCATGGAGGCCGAGGAATTACGCGAGGAGATCAAATCCCTCAAGGCGCGCGTCGCCGCCGTACCCTTCTTAGATACCTGGGATCTGCGCTATGCCAATCGTGTGGATAAGCCCCAGCCCAGCAGCCAGGCGGTGATGTTCTGCCTCATGGACGTGTCCGGCTCCATGGACGAAAGCCGCAAGGATATTGCCAAGCGCTTCTTCATGTTGCTGTATTTGTTTCTCACCCGCAGTTACGAGCGTATCGACGTGGTGTTCATCCGCCACCATACGGTGGCCAAGGAAGTGGACGAAGAGGATTTCTTCAGCTCCCGGGAGACCGGCGGCACGGTGGTCTCCAGCGCGCTGGAATTGATGCATGAAATCATTCTTGAGCGCTATCCCAGTGCAAGCTGGAACATCTATGCCGCGCAGGCCTCGGATGGCGACAACTGGGAGAACGACTCGCCGCGCTGCCGCGAATTGCTGATTCACTCCATCTTGCCGCTGGTGCAGTACTACGCCTACGTGGAGATCGAAGAAGAAAACCCGCAATCCTTGTGGCGCGAATACGAATACGTGAAGAAGATGAATCGCCAATTCGCCATGCAGCGGATTTTGAGTTTGGAAGATATTTATCCCGTGTTTCGTGAACTGTTCAGGAAGAAGGCGGCATGATGGGCGAGCATTCGGATAAGTTGCGGCAATATCTATCGGAAGGCTCTGACTGGACCTTCGAGCTGTTGCGCGAGTACGACCAGGAGATCGGCCGGGTGGCAAAGCACTACGGCTTGGACACCTATCCCAACCAGATTGAGGTGATCACCTCCGAGCAGATGATCGACGCCTATTCTTCGGTGGGCATGCCCGTGGGCTATCACCATTGGTCTTTCGGCAAGGAGTTCATGTCGACGCAGAAGAGCTACAAGCGCGGCCACATGGGCCTGGCCTACGAGATTGTGATCAACTCCAGTCCCTGCATCGCCTACCTCATGGAAGAGAACACCATGACCATGCAGGCGCTGGTGATTGCGCATGCTTCCTACGGCCATAACTCGTTCTTCAAGGGCAACTATCTTTTCCGCACATGGACCGACGCGGAAGGCATCCTCGACTACTTAGTGTTCGCCCGCAACTACGTCGCTGAATGCGAAGAGCGTTACGGCGAGCGGGCGGTGGAAGAGATATTGGACTCGTGCCATGCGCTGATGAACCATGGGGTGGACCGCTACAAGCGCCCGACCAAACTTTCGATGGCCAAGGAGCAGGCGCGCCAACTGGAGCGCGAAGACTACTTGCAATCCCAGGTGAATGATTTATGGCGCACTGTTCCGGTGCGGGAAGCGGCCGAGCAGTCCAAGAAAGAGCATCGCTACCCCGCCGAGCCGCAGGAAAATCTGCTCTACTTTATTGAAAAGAACGCGCCGCGCCTTGAGCCCTGGCAGCGCGAGATCGTGCGCATCGTGCGCAAGATCGCGCAGTACTTCTATCCGCAACGCCAGACGCAAGTGATGAACGAGGGTTGGGCCACCTTTTGGCATTACACGCTGCTCAACCATTTGTACGAAGAAGGCAAGCTCACCGACGGCTTCATGATGGAGTTCCTGCAGTCGCACACCAACGTCGTCTACCAGCCGCCGTTTTTCCATCGCGGCTACAGCGGCATCAATCCCTATGCCTTGGGCTTTGCCATGTTCCGCGATATCCGTCGCATCTGCGAGACGCCCAGCGCGGAAGACCGGCGCTGGTTTCCGGAAATCGCCGGCACGGACTGGGTGAAAACACTCGACTACGCCATGCGCAATTTCAAGGACGAGAGCTTTATCGCGCAGTATCTTTCGCCCAATTTGATACGGGAGATGAAGCTGTTCTCGGTGCTGGATGACGACACCGAAGGCCAGTTGGGAATCGCCGCCATTCACGACGACGCAGGCTATCAGCAGATTCGCCAGACCCTGGCCGACCAGTACAACCTGGGCAATCGCGAACCCAATATCCAGGTGTGGAACGTCGATGTTTACGGCGACCGTTCACTGACCTTGCGCCACTACATGCACAATCGTCGGCCCTTGGGCGAGACCACGCCGGAGATGCTCAAGCATATCGCCCGCTTGTGGGGATACGACGTGCGCCTGGAAAGTGTGGATGAGACCGGCCACGCGGAAGCGCTGGGCGAATGCAAGGTCTAGGAGCGTGCGGTCAGGTTTTTGAATTCATCCGAGCAGTTTGTGCCGGCGCCTGACATTCACCGATCGGTTACGAATGTCAGATACATTTCTACAGCAGAGCCTGACGTTTGAGTTAGGCGTTCTTCGATCTCTTCGCGGTTAATAGCCACACCCACAACAAACGGTTCAGATCGTGGCTGCGCACGATCTAACCTTATTTGTTGGTCGTTTTATGCCGCAAGTTTTTTGACGCGCAACTCGCGGCGGTGCTGCTCGGCTTGCCAAAGATCATATTGGACTTGTTGATTCAGCCAGCTTTCAGAAGAGGTGCCAAACGCGATGGATAGGCGAACAGCCATCTCAGGGCTAATGCCGGCACGTTCATTAAGTATGGAGGAAAGCGTTTTGCGTGAAACGCCAAGAGCTTCGGCCATTTGCGTAACGGTTAAGCCCAATGGTTCAAGGCACAATTGTCTAAGCACTTTTCCGGGGTGGGGGGGGTTATGCATCTGCATGATAAATTACCTCAGTGATAGTCTTCATAATCTACGTTTACCGCATGACCCTCAATAAATGAGAACGTCACGCGCCAATTGCCGCTGACTCTTACTGCCCATGTTCCTTTTCGGCTCCCTGTTAATGGATGCAGCATGAGACCAGGAAGGCTCATATCTTCGGGAACGACCGACACATTCAAACGGCCGAGGATAAGCTCCAGCCTTTCGGCGTGCTGCGCTTGGATGCCCGCCTTGGTGCCTTTAAGGAAAAAGCGCTCAAGGCCTTTGTGTTTGAATGTGCGGATCACTTAATCAGTGTAACGCGGAACGCCCCGCGTTACAAGTCGCCCAACGTAGAAGTGACCGGCGCTGCGCGGCTTTATCGCGCAGCGTCCAGCGACCGAAGGGAGCGAGGTTGAACGCCGGATTAGGGTTGCTTACCTAGAACCGGCCTTTGAGTGAAAAATGGCGTGGACCCCTAGACCTACGCCTGCCGCAACGGTACCTGCAAATAGCTGAGCGATTGGCCACATGCTTGCACCACCACCCTGGTATGGAACGAAGTACTCGTGATAGAGCAACCAAGCAAGCATTCCCAGCCAAGGGAGCAATGCCGATAACACCCACGCGATGGTGCCGGTGAGAAGACGAGAGCATAAAAAGCCAGCCAGTGCTGAAAACCCAATGATCACGAGCCAGTCAGTCATTGAAACCCTAACAGTTAATATACGGACGCTAGCGCCCGTACAACAATTATTATTTAGGGCGCTCATTATGCCCACGCAATTCGCTGATGCACAAGAACTGACATTTTATTGCGTTTCTATAATACCCCCCCCCAATCATACGGACAGCAGGGATGCATTCGAATGGCTGCCGGCGGGCTCACATTTGGCAATCGGTGAGCATGACCACTACAGCGGATTCTTTGCAATGCGTCGACTGGATTCAGCGCTGCGCTTCCGCTTCCAGTTCCATCAGCTTTTCCTCAACCCCCGCCGCGTGCGTAAGTTCGGCGACGTTTTCCTTGGTGAAGAATCCCTGAAAATCGCCGAAGCGTTGCACGTACTCCACGATCAAGGACGAATACTCCGAAGCGCTGGAGAACACTTGCTTGAGGCCTTCTTCGCGCGAGCCGATCACATCCAGCAGAAAATCCTTGCCGCACGCGCGCAGGGTGTCCACTACATAATCGATATTGGCTTTGCCGGCGGTATCGCCGTCGGCCACGGCCACCGCGAGATGATGCAAGCGTGGGCCGTAGTTGCGCACGAACTGTTCGGTGGGCGAGGGCAGTTTGAGCAGGTGGTTGACGAAGTAGGGGTGATTGGCGGCGGTGAATACCTTGGCCGGGCTTTGCAATTCACTGGGGAAGTGCACGCTCTTGGTGACGTTGGTGGAGGAGTTCTGGCTGGCGATGTCGTAGGAGCCCCAGTAGTAATAGCTGGTGAGGGTGAGGTATTCGAGAATCGCGGCTTCGCGGTTTTGGCTGTAGACGCGGGTGGCGAGGTGGTCGATCGGCAGCAGCAGATTCTTGATGCCGAGCTTGTCCTGGGTTTCCTTGGCTTCGAGATAGGCGGCGTTGACGTCGTCGCGGATGCTGCTCCAGCCCAAGGCATACACGCGCACATCGGCGTCCGGCCGTTCCCAATAGCCGACGATGTTGTGGGTGTAGGGCGAGGGCTTCACCACGGCCATATTGCCGGGCAACTCCAGCTTGCGAATCTGATCCTGGTTGAAGAAACGCACATCGCGCGATTTTTGCAGCTCGACTACTTCATGCAGATTGCTGACGCGCAGCACTTCGCCCATGTAGCGCGAGTTGGGTTTGTAGGCGCCGATGGGATAGACCTCGTTCAGGCTGCGGAAGATGCCGCGCGTGTTCGGGTCCTTGACCTCGCGCACCAGTATATCCGGCGCGTGCATGTCGATGCGCAGGATGTGCGTGGCGTGGTCTTGCGATTCCAGCGTCACCAGGTATTCGTAGGGCGTCATCAGGCACAGTTCGCGCACATAGGCCAGCGAGTTGCCGGGCTCGACCGTGATCATCAGCGCGTCGATCTGCTGGATCATGTCGGTGAGGCCGATGCGGTCGCGCTCCGCCATGAGCTGCTGCAAATATTCCTCGAAGAACGGCGAGTTTTGCTTATCGCCATAACGCGGGAAATTCAGGGATGGCGTCATTGCACTTGCGCCATGGTTTGGGCAGGGGTCTGGGCCGGGGTCTGGGTAGCCGCGCTCGGCGTGGTCTGAAAGTGATGCAGGTAGAAGTACTGCTCAGACAACCGGTCGTGGATGGCGGCTAGGTCGGTCTGCACTTGATCCAGATATTCATGCAGCACCACTGGCGTCAGGCCTTCCACTTTCATGCCGGTGACGCGGCGCCAGGCCAGGCGCACCGCGCGCATCGGCGCGACATGGTGCGGCAGCGCGGCGAGGCAGCCTTCGATCTCGCTCAGGCAGTGCACCACGGTGCGCGGAAAGTCCTGGTTGGTCAGCATGTAGCTGACGACTTGGCCGGGGCGAACATGCACGCCGACATGGCGCCGATACATCTGGTAGGCCGAGAGCGTGGTCAGCACGCTCATCCACAAGCGCTCTTGAATGGCATCCGGCAGCACGTCGCCGCCCGGCGTGAGAATCGCGCAGTTCACGTCCAGGATGCGCGTGGTCATGTCGGCGCGCTCCTGATTGCGCCCCAGTTTGATGAATTGATAGGCCAGGTCGTGGCTCATGGAACCCATGAGCAGGCCGACGATGGATTGCCGGCCCTCGATGATGCCGTTCAGTACTTGGTAGCGCTGGCCGCGACCCGCTACGGCTTTGGAGGCGTTTTCCTTGGCGTAGAGATACAGGCTGTTGATGCGTTCCCACATTTCGTTCGGCAGCACTTCGCGGAAGGTGCGGGTGTTCTCGCGGGCGAGGCGGGTGCAGGCCAGGATCGAGCTGGGATTGCGCTCGTCCTCAATCAGGAAGCGCATGATGTTGTCTTCGTTGGCTTCGCTGTAGGACTTGCGGAACTGGCTGTCCAGGCCGGCCACCTTGAGCAGCACGTCCCAGCCGAAGGACGCGCCGCGCGGCAAATCGAGCAGCAGCTTGGTGGTGGTGTTGATCAGGCGCGCGGTGTTCTCGCTGCGCTCGAGATAGCGCGCCATCCAGTATAGATTTTCGGCGACTCTAGATAACATCAGACACCCCCCATAAAGCTACTGCGCTTGGCCGGCCGGCCTTCGGTCACTCGCCGT
Source organism: Pseudomonadota bacterium (assembly GCA_021812385.1). Lineage (GTDB taxonomy): Bacteria > Pseudomonadota > Gammaproteobacteria > Burkholderiales > Thiobacteraceae > RBG-16-58-11. The sequence goes on from JAKANO010000001.1 coordinate 142,691, forward strand.
ACCCGGTTTGTACTGTCTCGTTCCCTCAAGCCGGCTGGCCTGCGCTCGCGACGCTTTCTGGTGGGTGTCGAGTTCATATTTCCTCCGTATCCACGATCCAGGTGTCTTTGCTGCCGCCACCTTGGGAAGAATTGACGATCAGTGAGCCGGCCTTCATGGCCACCCGCGTGAGGCCGCCGGTGGTGACGAATAGCCGATTGGATTGCAGCACGAAAGGGCGCAAATCCAGATGACGCGGTACGAGTTGCTCGCCATCCAAGGTAGGCGCGGTGGAAATATCCAGCGTTGGCTGCGCCATGTAGTTGCGCGGATTTTCGCGGATCAGGTCGGCAAAGTGGGCGCGTTCTTCCTCGCTGGCACGTGGGCCGATCAGCATGCCGTAGCCGCCGGATTCGTTGGCGGGTTTGACCACCAGCTTGTCCAGGTTCGCCAGCACGTAGTCGCGCTGATCCTCGAACATGCACAGGTAGCTCGGCACGTTGGGAATGATCGGGTCCTGGTCCAGGTAGTACTTGATGATCTGCGGCACGAAGGTGTACACCACCTTGTCGTCGGCCACGCCCGAGCCGGGGGCGTTGGCGATGCCGACATGGCCCTTGCGCCAGGCGCGCATCAGGCCCGGCACGCCGAGCGTGGAGTCGGGGCGGAACGCTTCCGGGTCCATGAAGTCGTCGTCGATGCGGCGATAGATCACGTCGACGCGGGTCAGCCCGGTGACGGTTTTCATGAAAACGTAGTCGTCCTTGTCCACGATCAAGTCCGAGCCTTCCACCAGATACGCGCCCATCTGCTGCGCCAGATAGCTGTGCTCGAAATAAGCGGAATTGAAGATGCCGGGGGTGAGCACGGCGACCACCGGCCAGTTGGTCTGGCGCGGCGACAGTGCGGCCAGCGTGTCGTAGAGTTGGGTCGGGTAGTCGTCGACCGGGAGGATGGTGCTGGACTGGAAAACTTCCGGGAACAAGCGCTTCATCACCTCGCGGTTGCCCAGCATATAAGATACGCCGGAGGGCACGCGCAGATTGTCTTCCAGCACATACACCACGCCATCCTTGTCGCGCACCAAGTCAGTGCCGCAGATATGCGCCCAGACACCAAAGCGGGGCGTGATGCCCCGGCACTGCGCGCGGAAATTCTTGGAGCCGGCCAGGACCTCGATCGGGAATACCCCGTCCTTGACGATGCGCTGCTCGTTGTACAGATCGTCGATGAACAGATTGAGCGCGCACAGGCGCTGCTTCAGGCCTTCCTCGATGCGCAGCCATTCCGACTTGGCGATGGTGCGCGGCACGATGTCGAAAGGCCAGGCGCGGTCGATGTTGGTGCCTTCGCTGTAGACCGTAAAGGTGATGCCCATGGTCAAGATCGCCGCCTCGACCGCTTGCCGGCGCGTTTCCAATTCGCCGGGCGGCAGCGCGTTCAGGTAGTCGAACAGCGCCTGCGCCGCCGGGCGCGGCTGTCCATCCCCGCCCAGCAGCTCGTCGAAGGCGGTATTGGCGCCGTACTCGTTTTCATTGATCTGGATCATGTTGGATGCGCTCCGTTACTGGATCCTTAGCAGAAACCGTACCTGATTTGATTTTGCCTAAAAATGGCAATGCATTTACCACAGAGACACAGAGGCACAGAGAAAAGCAAGACAAGAAATAATGAAATAACAACCGTCACCTCTCTGGTGAAACCTGAGCGCGGTGCTTATCTATTCGTTTTCAACTCCGTGCCTCTGTGGTGAACTGTTTTTTATAGATTTAAGCCTTCTCGAAGAGAATGCTTTTGTCATTGTGTGATAAATTGCCCTGCTATTAAAAAAACAATGTTCTGATGGGGAGGGCGTTCCTTGCGTCTGGGGATTTTGGCTTTTGTAGCAGGAATTGCTTGCTTGCAGCAGCAGGGCGGCTTGCCGCCGCTGTCCTGGGCGCTGCTGCTGTTGCTGACGCCGCTGGTTTTTTGGGTCAAACCCAGCGTGCTGCGGCGCGGTTTATGCGTGGCTGCGGCCTTTGCCGCGGGCTTTTTTTGGGCCGCCGGTTTTGCTACCTGGCGTTTGTCCGATGCGCTGCCGCAAGCCTGGGAGGGCAAGGACATCCAGGTGATCGGCGTGGTGTCCGCGCTGCCGCAATTTACCGAGCGCGGCGTGCGCTTCGAGTTTGATGTCGAACAAGTGCTCACGCCGAACGCCCATGTGCCGCATCATATTCAGCTGGTTTGGTTTACGCGCGCCGTCGATGCCGAAGCCTATGACAGCGAAGGCGCGCATTTGAATCCGAGTCGACTGCGCGCCGGCGAGCGTTGGCAATTCGTGCTGCGCTTGAAACGCCCGCACGGTACGGCCAATCCGCAAGGCTTCGATTTCGAGGCATGGCTGTTGGAGCAAAATATCCGCGCCACGGGTTATGTGCGCAAAGAGCCGGATAACTTTCGTTTGAATCAATTGGTGCTGCGCCCCGGCTATCTCATCGAGCGCGTGCGCGACAGCGTGGCGCTACGCTTGAAACGCGTGTTGCAGGACGGCGCCTACAGTAATGTGCTGACAGCCTTGGCCATCGGCGATCAGCACGGGATTCCGCAAACGCAGTGGCGCATCTTCTTGCGCACCGGCGTGAATCACTTGATCAGCATTTCCGGCCTGCACATCACCTTGTTTTCGAGTTTGATATTTTTATTGGCGCAAGCGCTATGGCGGCGCAGTGCGCGCGCCACGCAATGGTTGCCGGCACGCAAAGCGGCGGTGCTGTTCGGTGTTGCGGCGGCGCTTTCCTATGCCTTAGTCACCGGCTTCGCGGTGCCGGCGCAGCGCACCTTGTACATGCTGGCTATCGTGGCCATGGCCTTGTGGTTCGATCGCCTGTCCTCGCCATCGCGGGTATTGGCGCTGGCCTTGCTGGTGGTGGTGGTGTTCGATCCCTGGGCGGTGTTGTCGCCGGGGTTTTGGCTGTCGTTCGGCGCGGTGGGCGTGATTTTTTATATCCTCAGTCAGCGTATCGGCGCGGAAAAACCTTGGCTTCAAGCACTGCGAGTGCAGGGTGCTGTGACCTTGGCGCTGGTGCCGACGATGCTGCTGTTGTTCCAGCAAGTTTCTATCGTTTCACCCTTCGCCAATGCGATTGCGATTCCGGTGGTGAGTTATTTGATCGTGCCCTTGACCTTGCTCGGCGCATTTTTGCCGCTGGATTTTCCGTTGCATATCGCGCATGCAATCATGGCGCAGCTGATGCGTTTGCTGGCGTGGTTCGCGCAAGTGCCGGATGCGATTTGGCAACAGCATGCGCCGCCTTTTTGGACAGTGGCCATCGCCGTGGCGGGCAGCGCCTGGATGCTGGCGCCGCGCGGCTTGCCGGCGCGTTGGGCGGGAGCGTGCCTCTTGTTGCCGATGTTTTTATGGGCGCCAGCGCCCTTACCGACAGGCATGGTGCAGCTCACGGCGCTGGACGTGGGGCAGGGCTTGGCGCTGGTGGTGCGAACGCAGCAGCACGCGCTGGTGTACGACACGGGAGCGAGCTATAGCAGCGAAGTCGATGCCGGCGCGCGCACCGTATTGCCCTATCTACGCGCCAGCGGCATCAAGGCGCTGGATGGTTTGGTGATCTCGCACGCCGACAACGATCACAGCGGCGGCGCGATTTCCGTATTGGATGGCGTGCCGGTGTCCTGGCTGCTGTCGAGCTTGCCGGCGGAAAATAGGATTGTGCAACACGGCGTGCATTCGGTTACTTGCGTGGTGGGGCAACACTGGGTTTGGGATGGCGTCGCGTTCGAAATCTTGCATCCCCGGTTTGATTCCTACACGGAAAAACACAAGAGCAATGATCGCGGTTGCGTCCTGCGCATTGTCGCTGGACCGCATGTGCTGCTGCTGCCTGCGGACATCGAGGCGAAAAGCGAGCGCGAGCTGTTGGCGCGCGATGCACAGGCTTTGCGCGCCGAAGTGCTCATCGTTCCGCATCACGGCAGCCGTACATCCTCCACGCCGGAGTTTGTGGCGGCGGTGCAGCCATCGGTGGCCGTGTTTACCGTCGGCTATCGCAACCGCTTTCGCCATCCGCGACCCGAGGTGGTGGAGCGCTATCGCGATCTTAAGGCGCAACTTTTGCAAAGCGATGCGGATGGGGCGATTGAGATCATGGCACCCAGCGACGGGCCGCTGGATATCGCGGCTTATAGAAAGCAAAACCCCCGCTATTGGCGGGGGTTTTGAGGGTGGGCCTGAAAAATATTATTTCTTGGCGCCGCCCTTCAAGCATTCGCTCATGAATTTTTTGCGCTCAGGACCTTTCAAGGCTTTTTCCTTGGCTTCTTTGTTGCAGTTTTGCATTTTCTGTTGCTGCGGGGTGAGTTCTTTTTTCGGTTCTGCGGCAGCGGCCGGCTTGTTGCTCAGGCAGGATTTCATGAAGGCTTTACGATCAGCTCCTGTCAGCGCTTTTTCCTTGGCTTCTTTGTTGCAATCCGCCATTTTGCTTTGCTGCGCGGTAGGGGCTTTTTCGTCTTTGGCGAAGGCGGCGCCGGTGGCTAGGGTCAGGCAGAGTGCGATTAATAGTTTTTTCATTTAATACTCCTCACAAGGGTGGTTGGGGTAAACAACAATGCCATTGTAATGACGTGGACATTCTTTGGCTAGCAGCGTCAGGACAAGGAGCTAGCTGCATCTCAATAACGATTGAGCTAGGCCGCGGTTGACCAGAATGCTGTTTAAACAAACATTAACTTAAAGGGCTTGCGGGCTGTGTTAGCGTGGAAGCATGAGAAAAATCCAGAAAAAACTGATATTGGGTGTGGGCGTGTCAGTGCTGTTTGGGGCGCTGACTGGATGTGAAACCATCGCCCTGACTGCGCTGGGTATTGGCGCTTCTACCGGGGTTTCACATACCTTGAGCGGGATTACCTATCGTACTTTCACTGAGCCGATGCCCAGGGTCAAGGGAGCAAGCTTAAAGGCTTTGCAGCGCATGCGCATTAAGGTTGCTTCAACCGGCAAGATCGAACACGGCGAGTCCATTACGGCAAATGCCGTTGACCGGGATATCAGTATCGAGCTGGAGGCCATTAGCCCGAACACCACGCGCATCCGTGTCACGGCGAGCAGCGGCCTGTTTCGCGATAGCGCCACGGCAACGGAAATTATCATGCAAACAGAACATTTCCTCTAAACCCAAAAGGAGCAAATCATGCTGAAGCCATTTAGCCTTAATACGCTTGTATTCGCTTTGAGTTTGATTTGGATGTGGCCAAGCTGGGCTGGCGATGACACCACGGTGCTGATGACGCAGTCGAGCACCATGGATCAACTGACGCGTAAGCAAAGCACTGCTACGACCACCTCGAAATTTGCAAGTGACTTCAGCACCTTTTCCGGATCACAGGAAAATGCGGAGGCGCTGATCATGGGGCTGCGCAATGGCACGTCGATTACCTTGGTTGGGGAGAATGCCGGAGCCACCATAACGCCACCCACCAAACCCATGGGCTATGGCAATACTTACATTTCGCTGAGTTTGGCCAAGGCGCAACTTGCACAGTACGGCATCACGGAGCCGACGCCGCAGCAAATTAATACGGCACTAATGGGCGGCACGTTGACCACACCATCGGTTGCTGCAGATGGCAAGGTCTTGACTAAGACGGTGACGCTGGATGGCATCCTTACGCAACGCGCTGCCGGCCTGGGTTGGGGGCAGATCGCGAAAGCCAATGGCTTCAAGTTGGGGCAGGTCATCAGCGACATGAAAGCGACGAATAAGCGCATTGCAGCAGAGCATACGCACCTGAGTAAGGCCGTGACTGATACCGCTGCCAAGCACGAAAACACCCATAAAACCACCTACAAATCGACACATTCAAGCATTAAGTCCGCCGCAGAATGGCATCCTGAAAAATACAAGTACAGCAGATCGGATCGCGGCATCACAACTGCGTTGAGTGGGGGTGGTGTGGTTTACGGGGAACGGCAACAAAAATTCAGCACGAATGCGAGCGGGCTAAACCGCCAAGCTGCCAGCAGTGCGTCGTACACGCAGCGCGTCAATATCGTCACGGCTACGGGCGAGTCCGCAGTGCACGGTAACTCGCTTAACGCTGCGGGTCGCAGCAAAGGCCCAAAGTAAAATCGGTACAGAAATAAAAATGCCCCGCTGTCGGGGCATTTTTTCAGCGCTGAATGGATGGCATTAGACTTTTCCATCCCTAGCGGCTTTTAATACCAGCGCATCGAATTCCTCGCGGCTCATGATCTGGTGATGCGCCACGATCTCGCGCACCGGCTTGCCGCTTTTCTCCGATTCCTTGGCGATGTCCGCCGCCTTCATGTAGCCGATGGTGGGGTTGAGCAGGGTGGCGAGGCCGACGCTGTCGTGAATGAAGGTGTAGCAACGTTCGCGATTGACGATCAGACCCTTGAGATTTTTTTCCGTGGCGGCGTGCATGGCATTGGTGAGCCAATCCATGGCGTCGAACAGCGCCGAGCCGAGTGCGGGCATCATCACATTCAATTCGAGTTGACCGGCTTGTACCATGTAAGCCACGGCCGCGTCTTGTCCCAGCACTTGATAGCACACTTGGTTCAGCATTTCGAACATCACCGGATTGACTTTGCCCGGCATGATGCTGGAGCCCGGCTGCACCGGCGGCAGGGTGATCTCGCCGAGGCCGGTGCGCGGGCCGGAGGCGAGCAGGCGCAGATCGTTGGAGATGCGCGTCAGTTCCAAGGCCAGGCCGCGCATCGCAGCGGACAGCGTTTGCAAATCCAGCATGGATTGCATTTGCGCGGCGAGATCGGAGGCGACGATGGCTTCATTGGTGAGCTTGGCCAGCTCGGCGGCGACGCGCTTTGGATAATCCGGCGCGGTGTTGAGACCGGTGCCGGCGGCGGAACCGCCGAGGCCGATTTCGCACAGGCGCGGACGCGCTGCGGCGATTTGCTCCCCGGCGCGGCGCAAGGTCCAAGCATAGGCGGCAAACTCGCGCCCTAGCGTCGTGGGCACGGCGTCTTGCAAATGGGTGCGGCCGCTTTTGACCGTATCGCGCTCCGCATGGGCGATACGCTCGAATTCACTCGCCATGCTATCTACGGCGGCGAGCAAGCGCGGCAGCTTGGCCAGGCAGGCGAGGCGGATCGCGGTGGGGATGGTGTCGTTGGTGGACTGACCCATGTTGACGTCGTCGTTGGGATGGATCGGCGCGTATTTGCCTTTTTCACCTCCCAAGGCCACATTGGCCAGATTGGCAATGATCTCATTGCTATTCATGTTATGGCTGGTGCCGGCGCCGGCTTGAAAACGGTCGACCACGAATTGATCCAGATGCTCGCCTTGCAATACGCGCTGGCAGGCGCTGACAATGGCGTCGCGTTTAGCGGCGCTGAGCCAATCGGGCTGGCAATTGGCGTGCGCCGCCGCCAGCTTGATGGCGACATGGGCGCGAATAAAATCAGTATCGGGTTTGCGTCCGGATATGGGAAAATTATCCACGGCGCGGGCAGTCTGTACCCCGTACCAGGCATCATGCGGAACTTTAAACTCGCCGAGCGAGTCTTTCTCATTGCGGAAGGCCATAACGCTACTTTCGTTGGACAGAAAAATAATATTTTATAGGAGCATACCTTGTTAAGGAAAATCGGGTTACGGAAAATCGGGTTACGGAAAATCGGGTTGCGGAATATCGGTTTGTTGTTGATCGCGATGTTATGGGTTTCTGCAGCGGCAGCTGAAGGTTTTACAGTCGTCGATACAAAGGGCAAAAAGCATCATTTGCAGAATTACAAGGGCAAATGGGTGCTGGTGAATTTTTGGGCGACTTGGTGCCCGCCGTGTCTGGAAGAAATGCCGGATCTTCAGAAATTGCACGAAACGCGCAAGGATCTGGTGGTGATCGGCATCGCCATGGATTATAAAGACCCGAGCTATGTGATTTCGTTTGCCGACGATTTGCTGGTGACGTTTCCCATCGTGTTGGGGGATCAGGAAATCGCTGCTCAATTCGGCAGGATTAACGGCTTGCCGACCACTTATCTATATAGCCCGCAAGGCAAGTTGGCCGCGAAAAATGTCGGCGCGTTGACGCGCCAAGCGGTGGAACGTTATATTGATCAATGGCACGCAAGCTCTAAATCCCCGGCGCAAAAATAGTCCTTTCAATGATCAAATCCTTGCTTAAGTATCAACTATTGGCGGTGTGGCTGTTGTGCTTGGCCAGCGGCTTGGCCAGTGCCGAAACGCGCGATGTTAACAAGTACTTTTTCGATCAAAACTTGGGCGATTTCAAGGCTGAATTGGCCAACGCCAAAAAGGCCGGAAAGCAGGGCATCCTGCTGATGTTCGAGCAAGAGGATTGTCCTTGGTGTGAGCGCATGAAAAATACCATCCTGAACCAATCCGAGGTGCAGGATTATTTCAAAAAGAATTTTTTGATTTTCATGGTCGATATCAAGGGCGGTACCGCGCTGGTCGATTTCCAAGGCGCTGACACGACCGAGAAGAATTTTTCCGAAAAGTATCGGGTGCGCGCCACGCCGGTGTTCGGTTTTATCGATCTCGACGGCAAAATGGTGTATCGCTTTACCGGCGCCGCCAAGGATGTGAATGAGTTTCTCTTGCTTGGGCGTTATGTCGTCGAAGGCGCATACAAGACCCAAGCGTTCTCGGTCTACAAGCAAGTCGTGAAATGAGACTCCGTGCAGTGTTTTTACCCGCCCATGTTTTGCGGGCTGTTTTTTTATGTTGCCTTTCTGTCAGCGCGTTCGCGCAAGATGGTAAGCCCCTTACTTTAGCGCGCGCCTTACAAGCCGCCGAAGCGCCGCATCCCGATTTGCAGATTGCCGAAGCGGAGCGCGATATTGCACTGGCCGACCAAGCGTTTGCCGGCTCCCGACAAGATCTTTCGGTCACCCTGGAAGGGCGCGTGCAAGGGGCGCAATCTTCTCTTCCGGGCGCTGATTTTGGCGCCGATAATAGCGTGCGCCTGGTGGCGCGTAAAAATTTGTTCGACTTCGGGCGCAGCGCGAATAGCGTCGGTGCCGCGCGTGCCGTGACGGAAGCGCGCGACCGGAGTTTGCTGGAGGCGCGCGACCAGCGGCGCATCGACATCATGGCGCGTTTTTTCGATGTATTAATGGCTGACTTGCGCTATGTCGCCGATAGCGAATTCATGACCGTCGCTTACCTGAATTTCGATAAAGGGCGCGATCAATTCAACCAAAAATTGCTGGCGAAAGTAGACTTGAGCGCGCTGGAAGCGCATTTTCAAGACTTATTGGTTAAGCGCAATCAAAGCCAGCTACAGCAGCGCTTAACGCGGGCGTTGCTGGCCGATGCCATGAATCAACCTGGGCAATTGGTTTCCGATTTAGAAGATCCCAAACTGCCGGATAATCAGCGCGCTTTGCCTTCTTATGAAACGCTCATGGCGCTGCTTGATCAAAGCCCGCGCATACAAAGCAGCAAAAAACTTCTGGAGGCTTCGCGTCAGCGTTTAGAAGCGCTGCGTGCGGATAACAACCCCAACCTGGATGCCGAAATAGAAGCCAATGATTACGCAAATCGTCGGCTGCAGGGGCGCGATGCCGTTCGCGCCGGCTTGGTGCTGTCATGGCCGGTGTATCAGGGCGGGCGCAATGCATCGCAGTTTGCGCGTGAGCAAGCGCAGTTCCACAAGCTGCAGGCAGAAGCGGAAATAACCAAACGCAAAGTTACGCAAGCCGTACTCAAGCTATTGCTAGAGGCCGAGCAGCTGCAAAAAACCGCGCGCAATGCAGCGCAGGTGCAAGCGGATTTTCGGGATTTGGCCCTGGATCGCGCGCGTGCGCAATATGAGGTAGAGCTTAAAACCAATTTAGGCGAAACCGAGGCGTTCACCATCGAAGCCAAGTTGCGGCAACGCGCAGTCGAGTATCAACTGGCGCTGACCTTGGCGAAACTAGAGGCTTTGCTCGGCCAACCGCTACCGAAGCCGGTTGTAAAATAAGGAGACGTAGCATGAAATTTATTTGCGCATTGTCATTGATGTTCGTTTGCGTAGCGCCCGTTTGGGCGCTTGATGTGCCGGCGCAGCTGCAATGGTCGCAACGTGTGGAGCTGACCACGAACGTCTCAGGTGTTGTGCAATCGGTGCAGGCGAATGTGGGCGAGCGCGTGAAAAAAGGCCAAGTATTGGCCGCGCTGGATGCCAGCGGCTATCAAGCGCAGGTGGCGGAGGCGCAAGCGGTCATCGCGCGCAGCAAAGAAGAGCAGCAGGATGCCAAGCGCAATCTCGATCGCGTCGAGGAGCTGTATAAGCGCACGACCATTTCAACCTCGGAACTCGATACCGCGCAGACGCGCCATGCGCGCGCAACCGCGCAACTCAACGAGGCGCTAGCGCACCAGCGGCGTACGCAAAAAACACTCAATGATGCCACGCTGCGCGCGCCTTTCGACGCAGTGGTTTTGGAGCGGCATGCGGAGCCCGGGCAAATTGTCGCCAGTCAATTTCAACCGCAAGCCTTGTTCGTGATTGCGCGCGCCGGCGAAATGATTGCACGCGCCAAGGTGACGCTCGCGCAAATTGAAAAATTAAAAGTAGGCGATGCAGTGACGGTGGAAGTGAACAAACAAAGCTACGGCGGCAAGATTAAACTGTTGGGCCTGGAGCCGCTGGGCGAGAAGGGCGATATCGGCTATCCAGTCGATGTTATTTTCGCGGTCAAGGAAGTCTTGCGCGCCGGAACGCCGGCCACGCTTAAATTGCCTTAGTTATACCGCCTGGTTAGCGCGCTTGCTGCATCACCCGGCAAACCGCGGTGATCCAAGCCGCGCACTGTTTTATTCAGCGCCATCCAAACTGGCGCCAACTTCCTGGGCGAGCGCGATGATGTCGCGTTTCAGATTGTTGGAGACGCGGGCGTATTCGCCGTTCAGCACCTCGGTCGCCATGTCGCGGTCGCCGCGATTGACGAAGGTTACGACGGCTGCGGCGTGCTTGTGGAATGCGGCATGCGCGCTGCGAACCTTCTCGAAATGCTTAGCTGCGGTGTAAGCTTTTCCTTCGCCGTAAATCCATTTGCCGAGCCGGCATTGATCGTCGCGACAGATCACGGCAGGGTCAAGCGGCTCCGATTTTTCTTGAATGTACGTGAGCAGGCGTTGTTTCCAGCGCACATGGGCGCTGATCATTTCCAGAAAATTCATACGCGGCTCCCGAGCCGGGCGCGCGTGTTGTGCTAGCCCGGTTGTTTTGGCGTGTTTTGCGCGATGGTCCTGTTGGGCGTGTAATTCCATGCCCAATGATTTTTCCAGGCGCCCAATACCATGTTCGGATAATCCGGCTGGCCGAGGCTGCCGTTGTAGCGCCCGAGGGCGCGGTACAGATTGCCCTTTTCCATATCCAGATAATGCCGCAGGATGGTGCAGCCATAGCGCAGGTTGGTGCGCTGGTGAAATAAGTTATTGTCCGGCGTGCCGATGAGCTTGACCCAGAACGGCATGATTTGCATGTAGCCGCGCGCAGAGGCGCTGGAGACGGCGTATTTCTTGAAGCCGCTTTCCACTTGAATCAAGCCCAGCACCATTTGCGGATCGAGTCCGGCGCGCGAGGCTTCATACTGCACCGTGACCAGAAAGTCGCGGCGCTCTTGTTCATCGGGGAAAGCGCGCTTCAGGCGTTGCGACATCGAAGCCAGCCAGGCTTCGCCTTCCTGCTTATTGATAAAAGCCAATCTGGGGCTGGCGCTATCCGATACGGATTTGTTCAAGGCTGCGCGCACGCTGGCGGAGAGCTCCTCATAAGCTTGCGCGCCGGCGAAGGCCAGGCTGGGCAGCAATGCGCTCAGAATAAAAATGATGGTTTTGATTTTTATCATCATGATTCCAACAGTTTTGATTTTAGAAATTCCACCGCATTTTTCAACTCCAGGGGCTGGGATTTTTCATCGCAGCGTCCCTGATACTCGATATTGCCTTCCTTCAGGCCCCGCTCACCGATCACGATGCGGTGCGGGATGCCGATCAATTCCATATCAGCAAACATCACGCCAGCTCGCTCATCCCTATCATCTAAAAGGACTTCCAGCCCGGCGGCCAGCAGCTCAGTGTAAAGTTTTTCGACAGTTTCACGCACCAAATCGCTCTTTTTCATGCCGATGGGCACGATCGCCAAATGGAAGGGCGCCATGGCGCGCGGGAAAATAATGCCGCGTGCGTCATGCCCTTGTTCGATGGCGGCGCCGACGATCCTGGATACGCCGATGCCGTAGCAGCCCATCTCCAGCACTTGCGATTTACCGGCTTCGTCCAGGTACACCGCGTTCATCGCCGCCGAATACTTGGTGCGCAACTGAAAAATATGTCCGACCTCGATGCCGCGGCACAGCTCCAATGCACCCTTGCCGTCCGGGCTGGCATCGCCCGTCACCACATTGCGAATGTCGGCAACGCTAGGTTCCGGCAGATCGCGGCCAAAATTCACACCGGTGAGGTGGAAGCCATCTTCGTTGGCGCCGCACACGAAATCGCTCATGGCGGCGACTGCGCGGTCTGCAACGACTGGAATCTTCAAGCCAATCGGCCCCAAAGAACCCACCGAACAGCCCACGACTTCGCGGATACGCGCATCCGTTGCGAAACCTTTCAGGGTGCCGCCGAGTTGCACTAACTTGCCGGCTTTCACTTCGTTCAGCTCATGATCGCCGCGCAATAACAATGCCACCAGGCCTTCTTCACCTTCCACGATTAAAGTCTTAACGACCTTATCCGCGCTCACCTTGAGGAAGTCTGTCACTTCCGTAATGGTGTGGCGCTTGGGCGTGGCGACTTTTTGCATTTCTTGTGTGGCCGCGCCGCGCGCAGTTGCCGGGGCAATAGCCTCGGCCAACTCCACATTCGCCGCGAAATCAGAAGCTGGGCAGAAGGCGATAGCGTCTTCGCCCGAATCCGCCAATACATGAAACTCATGCGAACCGGTACCGCCGATGGCGCCGGTATCGGCACTCACGGCGCGGAATTTCAAGCCCAGGCGTTCGAAGATGCGCGAGTAGGTGTCGTACATCACAGCGTAGGTTTGCTGCAGGCTCTCGAAGTTGGCGTGGAAGGAGTAGGCGTCCTTCATCATGAACTCGCGCGCGCGCATTACGCCGAAGCGCGGGCGAATCTCGTCGCGAAATTTGGTTTGAATTTGATAGAAGTTCAGCGGCAGTTGGCGATAGCTCTTGATCTCTTTGCGCGCGACATCGGTGATGACTTCTTCATGCGTCGGGCCGAAGCAGAAATCGCGCGCGTGGCGATCCTTGATCTTCAGCATCTGCGGGCCGAACACCGCCCAGCGCCCGGTTTCTTCCCACAACTCGGCGGGCTGTACCGCAGGCATCAGCAATTCCACCGCGCCGGATTTGTTCATTTCCTCGCGCACGATCGCTTCGACCTTGCGCAGCACGCGCAGGCCCAGCGGCATCCAGGTATACAGCCCGCTGCCCAGGCGCCGGATCAGGCCGGCACGCAGCATCAGGGTATGGCTGATCAGCTCAGCTTCGGAGGGGGCTTCCTTGAGCGTGGAGATAAAGAAGTTGCTAACGCGCATGATCTTGTTCTTAATGCGAAAAATGGGCGCTTATTGTACAACAGATCATGCCGGCACGGCGCGTAGCGCCCATGCCCGTGTTTTTCGTTATGACTTATCGGTTTTCTGGTCGGTTTTCTGGTCGGTTTTATGGCCGCAACAGGCTGACTGCGCGCGCGCTTCTTGGATTGGGGGGCAGGGAACCGTGCCGTAGGAGCAGTACACGCAACAATCGCCAGCCTTGGGCTTGAGTACGGTGTGGCAATGCGTGCATTCGTAAAACCATTGGCAGGCATCGGTCGGCATGGTTTCGGTCTTGGCAAAACCGCACACCGGGCAGGTAATGGTCGAATCCGGAATAAAATTGGGCATGTATTTTCCTGGCAGAAACAGATAATGAATGAGCATGGTAAACCCTGTACCACGGTACGGAGTCAAGCGCGAATTCGCTGTATTTGATTGCTAACAATCGCAGTGGGCGCGGCATTGGCGCTAACAAGGCAGGAATGATATAAACCGCCCATGGGATTTTTGGCGCGTTGGCGCATACATAAAAAAGTCGTGGCGAGCAGCCAAGTCGAGGTGAGCGAGAAGGATGGCGTGCGCCGCATGCATTTCGGCACCGAAACCATACAAAGCGCGATGCGCGTGGACGATCCGTTTGCGCTGGAGATTTCCTACACGCGCAGCATGATGGCGTTTTTATTGTTCCATCCCAAGTCGCAAGATTTTTTGATGGTCGGCTTGGGTGGCGGATCCACGGCGAAATGGGTGTATCAAAACCTGCCGGCCGCGCGTACCACCGTGATCGAGCTCAATCCGGAAGTGGTGCGCATCGCGCGCGGCTATTTTCATGTCCCGGCCGACGATGAACGGCTGCGCATTTTAATCGGCGATGGCGCGGAATATCTGCGCAACAGTCCTCCGGCCTACGATGTCATCATGGTCGATGGCTACGACGAATTTGCCCAGGCAGCATCGCTCGGTACGCCGGAGTTTTATGCGAGCTGCCGCGCCGCACTTAAACCGCACGGCATGCTGGTGGTCAATTTATGGGGCTCCGATCCGCGCTACCACGAGTATGTCGCAACCATTACCGAACAATTCGAGGGCTTGTCGGTATGCCTGCCCGCCGAGCAGCGTGGCAACATCATCGTATTTGCTTTCGAGCGCAGCCCGAATATGCCGAAATGGGATGATTTGCGCAGCGCCGGCCGCCGTTTGGAAGCGCAATATGGAATGGAATTCGTGCGCTTTGCGGAAGGACTCAGAAAGCTGAATTTGCATACCGAAAAGCGCTTGCTAATTTAAGCCTGAACGAAGCGGCAATCCCACTGAACGGTTTTACCAGCACTCAGCAATCTTTTGTGTCCCAGCTGCGCTCAAGATACCCATTCTGCATTAAAGGATGATGCAATATTGCCGCTAATGATTAAGTTCTAATGCCTGGTTTTCTTGATGAAGTCACCCCTTTCCGACGTTTTGGCTGAGTTGCGCCGCCAGTTTGCCGATCAGCTCTCCGCCCGATTGGATGCTATCCGCAGCGAATATCAATGCCTTGATCTAGCCGATTGGCGCTCAGACAAGCTTGAGATGCTGCATCGCCTCGTGCATGAGCTTAGCGCCTCGGCCAGCACTTTCGGCCTGCAATCGGTGTCCGACGCCGCGCGTGTGCTGGGGATTCAGTTGGCGGCGATGCTGAAGGCCGGCCACGCACCGAGCCAGGAGCAATGGCAGGCTATTGACGAAGCGCTGAGCCAGCTAGCGCAGTTGACGCGCATCCGGCTGGAAACAAATGCCCTGAGCCTGAAGTCGCCCCCGGCCTTGCAACGCCTGGACCGCTCCCCGCTGATCTATCTGGTGCAAGATGATCCGTTACAGGCGGCGCATTTGAGCCAAGCATTAAAGGAAGACGGCTATCGGGTGCGGATATTCTTGGGTCTGGAACAGTTTCGCGCCGCCTGTGCCGCAACGGATGCGGAACGCCCAGCGGCTATCTTGATGGACATGCCGTTCTCCGAAGGCAGTAATGCGGGCGCAACGCTTTTGGCCGAGCTTGAAGCAAAACAAGCGGGTTGTCCGCCGGTGATTTTTGTCTCGGATCGCGATGATTTGCCGGGTCGCTTGGCCGCCTTGCGCGCCGGCGCTTGCCGCTACCTGGTGAAGCCGGTTGCGGCGGCTCACTTGATCAACTTGTTGGATGGAATTACGGGCCGCCAACCGCAGCAACCCTACCGCGTGCTGCTGTTGGACGACGACGCGCTGTTGCTGGAAGCCCAGGCTGCGGTGCTGCGTGCCAGCGGCATGGAGGTGCGCACGCTGTCGCAGCCGCTGCAAATACTCGAGGTAGTGGAAGACTTCGGCCCCGATGTGGTGGTGCTCGACGTTTATATGCCCGATGCTTCCGGTCCCGAGTTGGCCGCGGTACTGCGCGAGCGCGATGCCACCCAGCATTTGCCAATCTTGTTTCTCTCGGCTGAAACCGATATGAGCGAGCAACTGTTGGCGCTCAGTTTGGGCGGCGACGACTTTCTGGTAAAACCGGTGCTGGGCGAGCACTTGGTGGCGGCGGTCAGCGCGCGCGCCCGGCGGGCGCGCCAAAACAGCGTCATCCGCAAACGGCTGGAGACCACGCTTTACGAGCGCGAGCGCGAACATTTAGCCTTGGATCACCATGCCATCGTCAGCATCGCCGACCACGCGGGCAACATCAGCTACGTCAACGATAAGTTTTGCGAGATCAGCGGCTATAGCCGCGGCGAACTGCTGGGAAAGAACCATCGCCTGATCAAGTCCGGCGAGCATCGGCCCGGGTTCTACCAAGAACTCTGGCGCAGTATCGCCGGCGGCGAAGTCTGGCAGGGCGAAATTTGCAATCGGCGCAAGGACGGCAGCCTGTATTGGGTGGAATCCACCATCACGCCATTTCTCGATGCTGCGGGCGTCCCTTATCAATATGTGTCGATTCGCACCGACATCACGCATGTGAAAGCGGCGGAGGCGGCGCTACGCGAGAGCGATCATTTAAAGCTCAGCATCCTGAATTCGGTGTCCTCGCAGATCGCCGTGCTGGACCGCAATGGCGTCATGCTGGCGGTCAATGAAGCGTGGCGGCGCTTCGCCCTGGAAAACGGCGCCGAGCCTGGTATACCAGCTAGGCACACAGAGCTTGGCGTGAATTATTTGGAAATCTGTGAAGCCAGTCGCGGCGATTCGCTGCAGGGCGTGCGGGAGGCGACAGAGGGAATCCGCATGGTGCTCGATGGCCGTTTGCCGAGTTTTCGCCTGGAATACGATTGTCACGCGCCGAACCAGCAACGCTGGTTCAACATGTCGGTGACACCGCTGGGCATGGAAGGCGGTGGCGTGGTGATCGTGCATCACAACATCACCGAACGCAAACGCGCCGAGCAGGCAGTGGCTACTCACAAAGAAAGACTGCGGCGCGGCCAACTCTTCGCCAATATCGGCACCTGGGATTGGAATATTCAAAGCGGCGAATTGTTTTGGACCGAGCGCATCGCGCCCTTGTTCGGCTATGCCGTGGGCGAGCTGGACACCTCCTATGAGAATTTTCTCGCGGCCATCCATCCCGAGGACCGCCAGGCCGTGATCGACGCGGTCGATGCCTGCATCCAGCACGACGCGCCCTACGAGATCGAACACCGCGTGGTGTGGCCCGACGGCACGGTGCGCTGGTTGTTGGAACGCGGCGCCGTGGCGCGCGATGCCAGCGGCAAGGCGTTGCAGATGCTGGGCGTGGTACAGGACATCGATGATCGCAAACGCGCCGAACTGGCGCTGAGCGAACGCGAGCGACAACTGCGCGAGGCGCAGTCCCTGGCGCGCATCGGTAACTGGGCGGCCGATCTGACGAGCGGCCAGTTGCTTTGGTCGGACGAAATTTATCGCATTTTCGGCTATCAACCCGGCAGCTTCGCACCCAGCGTCGAAGCCTTCCGCGCCGCGGTGCATCCGGATGACCTCGAGCGGGTGCTCGAAAGCGAGAAACTTTCAGAGCAGAGCGGCCGCCACGATGTGGTGCATCGCATCGTGCGGCCCGACGGTACGGTGCGCCATGTGCATGAACTGGCGCAGGCCGAAACCGATGCCGCGGGGAATCTGCTGCGCCTCACCGGCACGGTGCAGGACATTACCGAGCGGGTGGAAACCGAGCAAGCGCTGATTGCGGCGCGCGAAGAGGCCGATCGCGCCAACCGCGCAAAATCCGAGTTCCTCTCCAGCATGAGCCACGAGCTGCGCACGCCGATGAACGCCATTCTCGGCTTCGGCCAGCTTCTGGAATACGACGACACCCTGAGCGAAGAGCAACGGGACAACACGCAGGAAATCCTCAAAGGCGGGCGCCACCTGTTGGAGCTCATCAACGAAGTACTGGATCTGGCCAAGGTCGAATCCGGTCGCATTGATTTGTCGCTGGAGCCGGTGGAAGTGTGCGCTATTGTCGAGGAGTGTTTGAGTTTGATGGGCGCTATCGCGAGCAAGCAGGATATCCAGCTCAGCCACAGCGGATTGAAAGGCGCTGCCGTGCGGGCCGATCACACGCGCCTCATGCAGGCGCTGCTCAACCTGCTCTCCAACGCCATCAAGTACAACCGCAGAGGCGGCAGCGTGAAGGTCGAGGTGCGGCCGGAAGGTGCGGATCGCCTGCGCATTCGCGTCATCGATACCGGCCAGGGAATTGCCGCCGAGCGCTTGCATGAAGTGTTTCAACCCTTTAGCCGCCTCAGCGCCGAGACGACAGAGATCGAGGGCACCGGCATCGGCCTGACCATCACGCGGCGCATCGTCGAGATGATGGGCGGCACGGTGGATGTCGAGAGTGAAGTCGGCGTCGGTAGTATTTTCTGGATCGAGCTACCGCTCGAATCCGCACCCAGGTCCGATCAAAGCGACGCAGGAATAGTAGCCGATAAGGCCGCGCAGGGGCAGCGCAATCAGTCAGCGCAGCACACGGTGCTCTACATCGAGGACAACCCGGCCAACCTGAAACTGATGGCGCAAATCCTCGGTCGCCGCCAGCACATTCACCTGCTCACCGCGCACACGCCGGAGTTGGGCATCGAACTGGCGCGGGCGCGCCACCCCGAACTGATCTTGCTCGACATCAATATGCCCGGCATGGACGGCTACCAAGTGCTGCGGGTGATGAAGGCCGAGCCGAGCCTCAAGGCGATCCCGGTAGTGGCCGTTACTGCTAATGCGATGCAGCGTGATATTGCGCGCGGCATGGCGGCGGGATTTGCCGACTATCTCACCAAGCCGCTGGATGTGGCGCGCTTAAATAACTTGGTCGATCAACTGCTCAGTAGCGGCGGGGCAATCCAGTGACGGGCATAGGTATAGCAACAGACAGGGGTGACTGATGCGACACTTTTTTTTGATGTGCGTTATGACCGCACTTGCGGCATTCGCCAGCCAAGCATCGACTGCGGATGCTGCGCGCAAGCGATTGCAGTTGACGACTGTCGCGCAACCGCCGCTCGGTTCCACCCAGCAAGGGCCGGGATTTCTCGAACAGGTGGCGCGCGAAGCCTTTCGTCGCATCGGTCGGGAAATCGACGTCGCCACCTTGCCGGGCGAACGTTCGCTGATCAACACGGAATCCGGTTTGGATGACGGTGACCTGATGCGTGCGCCGGGTTTCGAGAAGGCTTACCCAGACCTGGTGCAGGTGCCGGAGAAAATGGGCGATATGGATTTCGTGGCCTACGCCAAGCGCAAGGACATTAAAGGC
The DNA here is from genome assembly GCA_021812385.1 of Pseudomonadota bacterium. Lineage (GTDB taxonomy): Bacteria > Pseudomonadota > Gammaproteobacteria > Burkholderiales > Thiobacteraceae > RBG-16-58-11. Next base: position 161,961 of record JAKANO010000001.1, read on the forward strand.
CCCATCACCTGGGATACGCTCTCCAACTATGTCGTCGGCTATGCCGTCGGCTGGAAGATTTACGATCGCAAGGTCAAGGCGCGCGATGTGGCGAAAGCCCGTACCCTTGACGAACTATTTCCCTTGCTGGATCTTCAGCGCGCCGACTTGATCCTGATCGACCGCTGGCAGGGGCAGTACGCGGCGCGCATGCATGGCGCGGCGGTGCGGCTCATCGAGCCGCCTTTGGCCAGCTCCCCGATGTTCATGTACCTGAACAAGAAGCACGCCGCCATCGTTCCCGCGTTGAGCCGTGCGCTGGCCGCCATGAAGGCCGACGGTACTTACCAGCGGATCTACAACAGCACCTTGAAGCCATTCGAACTGCGTCAGGAAATTCCATGAAGCCCAGCGTGGCCGGCGCGAAAACCTGGCGCTTCGACGGACTCGCGCGGCACTTGATCCTGTCGCTGATCCTATTCAGCTCGCTGATCACCGCACTGATTACCGCGATCGACTTGTACTCGGACTACAAGCGCGACATCGGCGGCATCGAAAATCGCATGCGCTTTATCCGGGAAAGCTATTTGCCGACCTTGGTCGAGAGCGTGTGGGTGGCCGACAAGGTGCAGATCGACACGCAACTCGAAGGCCTTTCGCGCTTGCAGGATATCGAGTATCTCGCCATCGGCGTTGCGGGGCAGGAGCGTTGGCGCGCCGGTGCGCTGCGTTCGAAGCGTCGCATCGCAAGCGATATTCCTCTGCTGCGCAACTATCGTGGGCGCGCTGTGAACATCGGCACGCTGCATATCGTGGCGAGCGTCGACAATGTCATGGATCGGCTATGGAACAAGCTGCTGGAGACCTTGCTTAGAAATTTGGGCAAGAGTTTTCTGGTGGCGGTGTTCATGGTGTTTATATTTCAACGCCTAGCCGGGCGCCATCTGGAAACGATTGCACGGCACTTGCGGCTGCTGGGTCGCGAGCCGCATTCTGCACAAGTGCTGCGACTGGATCGGCCCGCGCAGGGCCGCTGGCGTCCCGATACGCTCGACGACGTGGTCTCCGCCGTGAATAGCATGCATCAGGATATCGGTCGATCGCACGCCGAGATTCTGGCGCTCAATGCCGAACTGGAACAGCGTGTGGCGGAACGCACCCACGATTTGGAGCGCCAAAATCTTCGCAACGAGCTGATCCTGGACACCACGGCCGATGGATTTTTCGTCGTCGGGCTGGATGGGCGCATATTGGACGTCAACCCGGCCTATTGCCGCATGCTTGGTTATACCCGTGGCGAATTGTTGCAGCTCATGGTTCCCGATGTGGAGGCCAACGAGAATGCGCAGGAAGTGGCCGCACATATTGCCAAGATCCTGCACGATGGCCACGACCGCTTCGACACGCGCCAGCGGCGCAAGGACGGCAGCCTCGTTGCGGTGGAGATCAGCGTGAATCTGGTCGCACTCGGCGACGAGAAAATGTTTTACGCCTTCGTGCGCGACATCACCGAGCGCAAGCAAGCGGAGCAGGCCTTGATCCTCACCAAGAACGAGGCCGAGCGCGCCAACGCCGCCAAATCCGAGTTCCTGTCGCGTATGAGCCACGAGCTGCGCACGCCGCTGAATGCGGTGCTCGGCTTTGGAGAATTGCTGGAAACCGACACCGCACATAGGTTGACGGAGGAGCAGAATGACCATGTGCGCGAGATCCTGCATGCCGGCAATCATCTGCTGGCAATGGTTAATGAGGTGCTGGATCTAAGCCGCATTGAAAGCGGGCGCTTGGAGGTCAGCCTCGAACCGGTCGCGCTCGCGCCGATGATCGAGATGTGCGTGGCACAGCTCCGGCCGCTGGCTGCGCAGCGCGGTATCAAGGTTACTCTGGAACTGGAGCCGAACCTACTTCATACGGTGCAGGCGGATCGTACGCGGCTCAAGGAAGTGTTGCTCAATCTGCTGTCCAACGCGGTCAAATACAACCGCGAGGGCGGCGCTATCGACGTGCGTTGCACGCCGCTGGAGAACAAGCGCCTGCGCATCAGCGTGCATGATACTGGGCACGGTATTGTCGCCGATGCTTTGCCGCGGCTATTCCAACCATTCGAGCGTTTGGACTCGGCCTACACGGGTATCCAAGGCACCGGCATTGGTCTTGCGCTGTCGAAAATTCTGGTCGAGGCCATGCGCGGCGTCATTGGCGTGGAGAGCGTGCCTGGCGCAGGCAGCACTTTCTGGTTTGAGCTGCCCTTGGCTGAAGCGCGAGAATCTATTCCCGATGCTGCCGCAGCAATATTTGCCATAACGCCTATCTGCGCTAGCCGCCACAAAATCCTGTATATCGAGGACAACCCCGCCAATATGCGTTTGGTGCAAAAGATAGTCACTAGCCGCGAGGGCATTGCGTTTCTGGAGGGCGTGGACGGCGAAGCCGGGCTGCTTATTGCCATCGAGCGGCAGCCGGATCTGATCCTGCTCGACATCAACTTACCGGGCATGGATGGCTTCGAAGTGTTGCGTCTGCTGCGCGAAAATCCGGTTACACGCGCTATCCCGGTGGTAGCCATCAGCGCCAACGCGATGAGCCGCGACATCGAGCGCGGCATGGCGGCGGGATTTAGCGACTATCTCACCAAGCCCTTGGAAGTGCAGCGACTCCTGTCGGTGGTGGATCGCATTCTCCGCGCTGGCGAGTATTTAAATTGAATCATCCTTTTTCCGTCAGCGCTTCCAGCCGGTTGAATGCCGCATCCAACGCCGGTTTGAAGCGCTTGCTGATCGGGTTTGCACTCGTGGCGCTGCTGGTGGCGGCGATTACTTTCTACGGCGTGTATTCATACAGCCTGATTAAACAAGACATGGATGAGATTGTTAACCAGTACTCGCGGCGTATTCAGCTAGTACACCATATGCAGGACTTAATCCAAAAACGGACCGCCTTGAAATATGAAATCGTGCAATCGTACGATGCCTTTGAGCAGGACGAAAAAATTCAGGCGTTTCACGCTATCGGGGGCCAATTCATTGCGACGCGCTTAGCGTTGACGCGCATGGCGCTGGAGCCGGAAGAGCGCAAGCTGTTGGAAGCGCAAAACACGGCGAGCAGTGAGACGCGGTTGCAGCAAGACGTAGTGATTGACCTGGCGCTGGCACAAAAGCGTGAGGCAGCCAACCAATTGTTGCTGCATGAGGCCATTCCGGGACAAGCCAAGGCCTTGGCGGCCTTGGCAAAGCTGGTCGAATTTGATCGCGGGGAAATAGAGAAAATTCAACGCGCAGCATTGGTGCGGAGTCAAATGCAACGGCATATTTTAGCGGCGGCTGGCAGCTTTGCGATGTTGCTGACGCTGGGCATAGGCTGGTACGTTTGGCGCCGTATGCGCGATTTGATGCGGGGGATCAACCTGACCCAGCAGGATCTGAGCGCGTCAGTGCGCGCCTTGGAATATCAAAAAATCGCAACGGATGAGCACGATATCGTCAGCATCGCCGATGCTGCCGGCTTGATCACGATGGTCAACCAAAAGTTCTGCGAGATTTCGCAATACAGCGCAGACGAACTCATCGGCCAAGACCACCGTATCCTCAATTCAAAGCATCATCCGCGCGAATTTTTCATCGACATGTGGAAAACCATTGGCCGTGGAGATGTCTGGCACGGCAAAATCCGCAACCGCTGCAAGGATGGGAGTTTCTACTGGGTGCAAACCACGATTGTGCCGTTCTTGGATGAGGCGGGAAGGCCTTACCAATATGTTTCGATACGGACGGACATTACGCCACTGGTGGAAGCGGAGCAGATGCTGCGCTTGCAGCGCGATTTTTCGCTTGCGGCCATCGACGCCCAGCCCGGTATTTTCTTCATGCTGTCCATGGCCGGGCAGTTCATACAAACCAATGAAAATTTCACGCGCATTTCCGGCTATAGCCCAATGGAAATCCTGCAAATGAATCCTGCGGAGATGGTTGCCGCAGCGGATCTAGAGACATTCGCGGACGGTATGCTGTCTTGCTTTGCGCAAGGCTCGGCGCAGTTTGAGTCCATGTTGCGCACTAAATCCGGTGAGCAAATCCCCTTTATGTTTCAGTTTGTGGCGGTTGAATTGAATGCGCAGCGTTATCTCATCGGCACCGGGATCGATATTTCTGCGCTGAAAAAAACCGAACAGGCCATGCTCGATGCAAAGTTGGAGGCCGAGCATGCCAACCAAGCCAAATCGCAGTTTCTGGCCAGCATGTCGCATGAATTGCGCACGCCGATGAATGCCGTGCTGGGCTTTGCGCAATTGATGGAAGTGGATGCGGCCTTGTCTCCCGAGAATCAGGATAACGTCAATGAAATTCTAAAGGCCGGCCGGCACCTGCTGGAACTCATTACCGAAGTATTGAACTTGGAAAAAATCGAGAGCGGCAACATCAAGCTTTCCATGGAGCCGGTCAGCTTGTGCGAGGTCGTCGACGAATGTCTGGCGCTGATTCGGCCGCAAGCGACGGCGCTCAAGGTTCAAATTGTGAGCACTGATTGCGCCAAGACCGTACTGCGCGCCGACCGCATGCGCCTGAAGCAAGTGCTGCTCAACTTGCTTTCCAATGCGGTCAAATACAATCGGCCCGGTGGGTGTGTAACGCTGCATTATTCGCATCAAGAAGGCTTGCTGTCGCGCATTCTCGTGAGCGATACCGGCCCAGGAATTCCGCCTAACCGCATGGGCGAGATCTTCCAACCTTTTAATCGCTTGGGCGCCGAGGGGGGAAATGTCGAGGGCACCGGCATCGGCCTGACCATCAGCCGGCAATTGGTGGAGTTGATGGGCGGCACAATCGGCGTCGAGAGCACGTTAGGGACGGGCTCGACATTCTGGTTTGATTTGCCGCGGGAAAGACGGACGAACGCGCGCACCCACGGTCACGCGCAACCGGCGATCTTGTACCTCGACGACAACCCGGCCAACCTCAAGACGGTGAGCCGCATGCTTGGCCAACGCCCGCATATTCGTTTAATGACGGCGCAGACTCCGCTCGCCGGTATCGAGCTGGCAGTTGAAAACAACTTTGATTTGATTTTGCTGCATCTCAATATGCCCGGCGTGAATGGTTTTGTCGTGTTGAACCAATTGCGCGAACACAGCCTGGTCCGCGATGCCGAGGTGATCGCCGTGGAAATGAATGATGCCGAGTATGACATCCAGCAGATTCTTGCGGCGGGCTTTAACGGCTACCTGACGCTGCCAATGGATATAAATAAATTATTTAAAATAGTTGATCGCCGTATACCCAGTCGCCCGGAGGCGGAAGCCTGAGCCGGGAATCACTGCTAGCGTATATGTATTTTTTGCACTTTAAACCGCCGCACTAAATCTTCTAAGTCCTTCACCCATTCCGCCTTGGTATCGGCGCCATAGCGCAGCGCCACATATAGGCGCGTGATGGCATCGATGTTCGACGCTTGACCGGGGTATTGTGTTTTAACCCGGGCGGCGAAGTCGAGCGGGCCTTCGGCAGGGTCGCGTGCCATGCCGGCCAGTGCCAAACGCTTGCAAAAGAGGGCGTAGGCGCGCTCCACTTTGCCGCGATGCGGATGGCGGGTGCGCAAGGTGAAGAGGGCGAGCAAGCCGAATGCGCCGCCGATGCCGATGAGCAGATAAAGCCCCAGATCTTGCCAGGACAGGATGCCGAAACCCAGGCGCGCGAAGAAAGACACTTGGCGCTCTTGGTCGTAGCCCAGTACCCATTGATTCCAGCTGTTGTTGAAGGCATCCCAAGAGAATTTCAGTTGTTTCAACCACGGGCTCGGCTCGCTTAAAAACAGCGCTTCGCCCGCCGGCAGCGCGTTGGCGATGCCTTGTTCGATGCGGTTGGGCGCCACAGCGGCGGTTGGATCGACGCGCACCCAGCCGCGATCGGCCAGCCAAACTTCGCTCCAAGCATGCGCGTCGGCTTGGCGCACGATGAGGTAGTTGCCCAGCTTGTTGTATTCGCCACTGAGATAACCCGTGACGATGCGCGCGGGTACTCCGCCGGCGCGCATCAGAAAGGTAAAGCTGCTGGCGTAGTGCTCGCAGAAGCCGCGCCGGGTGTCGAACAGGAATTCATCGACGCTGTTCGAGCCTAAGCGCGGTGGATTCAAGGTGTACACATAAGGCTCGTTGTGAAAGCGCGCCAGGGCCTTGTTGATGAAATCCAGGTCGTCGCGGCTGCTGCGGCGCAACTGGCCGGCGAGTTCGCGCGCGCGCGGATTGACATCGGGCGGCAAATCCAAGTCACGCGACAAATGATCGGCATCGCTATCGAGCGTATTGCCCAGGCTGACATATGCCGCTGCGCTGTAGCGCTTGCGCTGCTGTACCAATTCTTTTTGGGTCACGCTGAAGTCGGTGTTGAGCTGGCTGCCCAAGGGCAGCGCAGCAGGGTCGGCAAAATCCATCACCGGCAGCCAAGGTTTGTTGTGCGGCTCCAGCGTGAGCGTGTAGCGGATGGCGGCGCCCTGGCCATGTACGGCTGCGGTCAGCGGCCGGGGTCGGCTGGCGCGCCAGGCGTAGCCATCGAAGCGGTCGAGTACCAGCACGCGAAAATAGCGTTGCGTGGACGGCGGTAATTTCCCCGCGTATTCGACGCGGAACGCAACGCTATCCGATTGCGCGAGTTGGCTGATCATGCCCGGCGCCATGCTGTCGGATAGCCCGGTTTGGCCTGAGGTTGCATCGCTCGGCAAATTCCACAGCGGGCCGCTGATGCGCGGAAACAGCACGAACAGAATCAGCATGACCGGCACCGCTTGCAGCAGCAGTTTGGCGCTGAGCTTGAATTGCGCACGCCAGGGCATTTGCGCGCGCGGTTGGCTAAAGGCGATTAACAGCGTGGTGAACAACCACGACACCACGATCAGGTAGGCTGCGATGAATAGGCTTTGGTTGTAGAGAAAGTGCGTCAGCACCAGAAAATAGCCCAGGAACACGATGAGCCAGACATCGCGTTCGTTTTTTACTTCGAGCAATTTCAGCGTCATCATCAGGGTCAGCAGCGCCACCCCGGCTTCGCGGCCAAACACGGTTTTATATTGCAGAATAACGCCGGCGACGGAGGCAACGGCGAGCGCATACAGCAGCCATTTACGCGGCAGGGCAATATTCTGGCGCGCCATCCAATAGCGCGCGCCCAGGATCGCGGCGGTCAAAAGACTGAGCCACAGCGGCAGGTGCGCGGCATGCGGCGCGATGACCAGCGCTAGCGTGGCCAGCAAGCCATTCAGCAAGGGGCGCGGCGGCCAGGCGGATTTAAGACTTTGCATCGCCCACCCCGAATAGTGCCAATGCCTTGAGGCAGCGTTCGCGTTGGGCGGCGCCCAAACCCGGCGCAAATTCGCTGCCGGGCAGGCGCAGGCCATAGGTTTGTCGCGCGCGTTCCGCCGCGAGCACCATGTCGGTCAGGCGCGACAAGCGCGTTTCGGTATCGGCGTCGCCGAGCAGCTGCCAATCGAGCCACAAGGTGGCTGCGCCGGGGTTGATGAATTGCTTGGTTAACAGGCCATCGCCTTTGGTCGAGGCTTTCCACGCGACATGGCGCGGCGCATCGCCTAAGCGATATTCGCGCAGGTTGGAAAAATCATCCGCGCCTTCTTGCTGGGTGTTGAGCGTGCCGCCCTGTTCGGTGTGCGCACCTTGAAGCAATAAGGGGCTGGGCAGGGGGCGCGGGTAGACCAGGCAACGCGTGCCAAAATCGACATAACTCCAGGCGCGAAACAACCCTAAGGGGAAATTGGTGAATACGGTAAATCGTCCGGGGACAAGCCAGCCACGCTGCGTCGCGGCCAGCGGAATCGCCACGCTTTGCGCACCGGGCTCCAGCAAATCGACCCACGCCGGGGACTGCCTATTAAAGTGCAAACCAATCGCCGGGCGCGCGCCAGGCGCTTCGATGCTCACCTGAAATTGCGCGGTCTCGCCAACGAACACCGGACTTGCTGCAACGGCGTTGATTTGTATCCCGCTCAAGTTGCGGTAAGTGTGCAGCATGGCCACATGGCCCAAGCCCGCCAAAAGAAAAGTCAGCACAAAGCCCAAGCTCAAGGCGTAGTTGATCGAGCCTAATAACAACAACAGGAGCAACAGGCCAAAGAATAAGCCGCGCCGCGTGGGCAGAATGTAGATGCGCCGCCGATTCAAGGTCACGCGCCCAGTATCGATGCGCGGGCCGCGAATCAGATTCGACAGCATGGGGAAAAGGCTGGAGAGCAGGTTCGAGGGCATCGCGTAGGAAGTTAAATAGTCAGTGCTCAATAAAAATCATTTGTTTGCCACAGAGGTCACAGAGAACACAGAGAAAAACTGTAGGACACACTTTCCAGTATTGGGTGCGCAGGCTAAACAAAAGGTTCTCTCTGTGAACTCTGTGACCTCTGTGGCAAATAGCTTTTTAAGGAATTGCCACTGAAGCGAGCAAGGACTGCGCGGCTGCGCTGCCGGATTCGTTGCCGCCGACTGGCCGCAAGCGATGGCCGGCGACGGCGACGAACACGGCTTGGATGTCTTCCGGTACCACGCTGCGCCGCCCATGCAGCAGGGCCCAGGCTTGCGCGCTGCGTATCAGGCTGATGCCGCCGCGTGGCGAGAGGCCGAGGCTGAAGCGCGCACTTTGGCGCGTGGCGGCGATCAGGGCTTGCACGTAATCTACCAGCGCTTCCGACAGATGCACGGCGCCGACTTCGGCTTGCAGCGCGGCGAGATCGTTCGCTTCCAGCAAGGGCGCAAGTTGCGCCAGCATGTCGCGCCGATCCAGGCCGGTGAGCAAGGCGCGCTCGGCTTGGCGATCCGGATAGCCGAGTTCGATGCGCAGCAGGAAGCGGTCGAGCTGCGATTCCGGCAAGGGATAAGTGCCGACTTGATGCGAGGGGTTTTGCGTGGCGATGACGAAAAACGGCTCGGGCAGTTTGCGCGTTTCGCCCTCGGCCGTGACTTGATGTTCTTCCATCGCCTCCAGCAAGGCGCTTTGTGCTTTGGGCGTGGCGCGGTTGATTTCGTCGGCCAAGATCACTTGCGCGAAAATCGGGCCGGGGTGAAACACGAAGCCATTGCGTTCGCGGTCGTAGACCGAAACGCCCAGCAGGTCGGCCGGCAGCAAATCGCTGGTGAATTGGATGCGGTGAAACTGCAACCCCAGGATTTGCGCCAGCAAATGCGCCAAGGTGGTCTTGCCCATGCCCGGCAGGTCTTCGATCAGCAAATGGCCGCGCGCCAGCAAGCATGTGATGGCGAGGCGAATTTGATGCTCCTTGCCCAGGATGATTTGCGCGGCTTGCTGTACGGTTTGCTGGAGTTTTGCGGCTAGCGGGTCGGTGTGAGCGTTCATGGAATAATTAACGTCCCAGAATGGCCTAAGGTTTAGAAAAAAATAAATTAAGCCGAATAAATGCGCGGTGCGCGCAGTTTCTCGTGCGCCAGGGCGCGATACACTTTCAAGCGGCGCGGGTCGATTTTCCCTGCTGCTTCGGCGCTATCCAGCGCGCAGCCCGGCTCGACCAGATGCCGGCAATTATGGAAGCGGCATTGTCCGAGAAACGGGCGAAACTCGATGAAGGCCCGGGCGATATCTTCAATCTGCAAATGGTGCAGGCCGAACTCTTGCAAGCCTGGCGAGTCGATGATGTGGCTGTCGCCATCCAAATGGTAGAGCGTGGCCTGGGTGGTGGTGTGCTTGCCGGAATCGAGTGCGGCCGAGATGTCGCCTTCGCGGATATGGGCGTCTGGCAGCAGCCCGTTGATCAGGGTGGATTTGCCCATGCCCGATTGCCCAACGAATACGCTGGCGTGGTGCGCCAGTGCAGCCCGCAGCGGCGCCACATCTTGTTTCGCGCACAAGTGCAGCAGCGGGTAACCCAGGGACTCATACAAGGCGAGCGTTTGTTGCGCGGCGGCGCTTTCGGGTAGGTCCATTTTATTCAGCACGATCAAGGCGCGGATGCCGGCGGTTTCCGCCGCGACCAGGCAGCGGTTGATCAACTCTTCGTAAAAGCTCGGCACGGCAGCGACGACGATGACGATTTGATCGACATTGGTGGCGATGATTTTTTCACGGTAAAGATCGGAGCGGTACAGCTGGGTTTTGCGTTGCGCGATGCGCTCGATCACGCCTTGATCGCTTGCCGTGAGGGCAATTTCCACACGGTCGCCGCAAGCGGTCCCGGTTTTCTTGCCGCGGGTGACGCAAGAGATGATGCGGCCATCGTCCAATTCGGCGCGATAGTGCTTGCCGTGCGCGGCGACAATCAAGCCGGGGAGTAAATGTGTGGAATTCGCAGCCGGTTTTTTTGCGACAGCGCGCACGGCGGTCACAGGAAAAACTGCATGACTAAAGCGCAGGTCGCGCGCTGCACGTTGTGGCTAGATTTCAAACAAGGCATCGATTTTCGCGGCGCAGATGAAATCATTTTCGGACAAGCCGCCAATGGCATGGGTGCTGTAGCGTACGCGACATTTGTTGTAGCCGACTTCCAGGTCGGGGTGGTGGTCTTCGCGATGCGACACCCAGGCGGCGGCGTTGACGAAGGCCATGGTCTCGTAATAATTCTTGAAGCTGAAAGTCTTGGCGATTTCGCCATTCACCACTTCCCAGCCAGTGAGCTGGGCGAGATTGGTTTTTACCTCTGCTTCGCTGAGCGGCGGTACGCCGCCCTCGCAAGGTTTGCATTTGCCTTTAGCCAGGTCGCAGACAGTCATGGCGGCTCTTCTTTATTTGAATTTGTAGTAGGTCTTGTTCAGATACGCGCCAACGTCGGTTTCGTCTTCCGGGAACAAGCCGGCGCCGGTGTTGGCGTTGCAGCCGGAAATGCGCGCGGCGAGCTGGGCGGCGGTTTTGACCTTGTGGTCGGCGCGCGTGTAAACGCCGGAGCCATCGCCCTTGAATAATGAAATATGGCAGGACGCGCATTGCTTATCGACGATTGCCTTGCCCTTGCCGGCGTCGCCTTTATCGAATGGCGCAGCTTGAGCGGATACAGCAACACACAGGGCGGACAGCAGCAGTAAATGACGCATGGTTAAGCTCCTTTAAGTTGCAGCCATTTGCAAACGCGCGATGCGAATGCCGGCGGGGGGATGAGAATCATAGAAGGCGGAATGCACCGGGTCCGGTGTCAGGGTTGCGGCGTTGTCCTCGTACAGTTTCACCAGTGCCTGGATCAATGCGGATGCCGTTGCGGTTTGCGCCGCGTATTGATCGGCTTCGAATTCATGCTGGCGCGACAGGCGTGCCAGCAAGGGGTGTAAGAGGAAGGTAAATACCGGGCTGACAACGATGAACAATAAGAGCGCGGTCGCGGTGGTTTGCGTTGTCACGCCCAAGCCGCTATAGAACCAATCCGCTTGCATCAGCAGCGCAAGCACCCATAAGGCGACCAGGCTGCCGGCGAATAACCAGGCCATGCGCTTCATGATGTGGCGGCGCTTGAAGTGGCCCAGCTCATGCGCGAGCACGGCTTCGATTTCGTCGCCGCTCAAATTATTCAGCAAGGTATCGAAGAACACGATGCGCTTGGTTTTGCCGAAGCCGCTGAAATAGGCATTGCCATGACTGCTGCGCTTGGAGCCGTCGATCACGAACAAGCCGCTGGCGTGAAAGCCGCATTTGACCAGCAGCGCTTCGATGCGCGCTTTGAGTTGCGCATCTTGCAGAGGCTGGAATTTATTGAACAGCGGCGCGATGAAAGTCGGGTAAATGGCGATGATGAGGAGATTGAACGCCATCCAGGCCAGCCATACATAAAGCCACCAGTATTCGCCCATCGCGCCCATCAGCCACAACACGCCCAAGAGCAGCGGTCCGCCCAAGGCCAGCGCCAGCGCGGTTTGCTTGAACAGGTCGAGGATATAAAGTTTCGGCGTGATTTTGTTGAAACCGAAGCGCGCTTCGATGCCGAAGGTGCGGTACAGGCTTAAGGGGATATCCAGCGCCGCCATCAGCAGCAAGGCGCTGAGGATTAAGGCGGTGCCTTCCAGCACGGCCGAATCGAATGCGCCATGCCAGGCTTGGGCCAGGAATTCCAGGCCGCCGCCCAGGGTGAATGCCAATAGCACCAGCGCTTCTAATACGTGCTGCAAAATGGAAACGCGGGTTTTGGCAACGGTATAATCCGCCGCCTTTTGGTGCGCCTCCAGGCTGATTTTGTCGCTGAAGGCGGCTGGGACTTGGGCCTTATGCGTTAGAATGTGCGCAATGTGTCGGTGTGACAGCCAAATTTGCAGCGTCAGGGTCAAACCCAGCGCGGCGAGAAATGTAAGGGTGAAAACGTGCATGCTGATAGGGTTACTTCAAAAAATTTAGGAAAACATTATGGCACAAGAGCCGAACAATAATAATCATCTAGTCTGGATAGACATGGAAATGACGGGTCTGTTCCCGGACACGGATCGGATTATTGAAGTTGCCCTGGTGGTAACGGACTCCGAATTGAATCCGATTGCGGAATCGCCGGCCTTGGTGGTGCACCAGAGCGATGCGGTCATGGATGGCATGGACGATTGGAATAAGTCGACGCATGGCCGTTCCGGCTTGATCGACAAGGTGCGGGCTTCTACGTTGGTTGAAGTTGAAGTCGAGGCGCAAATGATCGCCTTTCTCGAGCCGCTGGTCGGCAAGGGTAAATCGCCGATGTGCGGCAATTCGATTTGTCAGGATCGGCGCTTCCTGGCGCGCTATATGCCTTTGTTGGAAGCTTATTTCCACTATCGCAATCTGGATGTCTCGACCTTTAAAGAATTGGTGAAGCGCTGGAAACCGGAAATTGCTTCGGGCGTGACCAAAGAAGGCAAGCATACCGCCTTGGCGGATATTTACGAATCGATCGCGGAATTGAAGTATTACCGCGAGCATTTCATCAAATCCTAGGCGATATGCCGGAACAAAATCCGCACCGGCGCTCCGGCGTTATCATGCTTTGGATTGCTTGGCTGCTGGTTCTGGGGGGCGGCTGGTGGATAGCGGATCGCTGGTTACACCATCAGGAAAATCCGAACCAGCGTCCCGCGCTGAACGCGAATGGTGCCGTGGTATTGGAGCGCAATCGTCAGGGGCATTATGTCGCGACGGGCGAAATCAATGGCCGCAAGGTCACGTTCTTGCTCGATACGGGTGCAACTTCGGTGGCCTTATCCGCGCGCCTGGCACGCGAACTCGATTTGCAGCGCGGGGCGGAGATTCGGTTGGATACGGCGAATGGCAGCGTGGTCGGCTTCACGACACGCCTCGATTCGGTGCGGCTTGGGGACATTGTCGTGCATGGGGTGAGCGCGGTTTTTTCCGAGGGCATGATGGACGACACCGTATTGCTGGGGATGAGTTTCCTCAAGCACCTGGAATTTACCCAGCGCGAGAATCAACTCATTCTCCGTGCCTTGCGCTGACTGGCCATTGTCACGTCCATTTCCTATGATGACGATACGTGGTTTGCTTATTTGATTACCTGCGGATTCGCAGAACAATAACGATCGGGAGTTACGATGAAATCCGGCAGCACGTTTAATATTGAAGTGACACCCAAGATTCCGCGCAAAATGGCGCGCTTGGAAGAGTTGGCAAACAACCTGTGGTACAGCTGGGATAAGCCGACGCGCACCTTATTTGCGCGCTTGCACCCGGGCTTGTGGGGAGTGGTCGGGCATAATCCGCGCGTGTTCTTGCGCCGCATCGACGAGCAACGTTTAGTCGATGCGATCGACGACCAGGTTTTCTTGGCGACCTACAATCGCGTGCTGTCCGCCTACGATACTTACCATAGCGAACCGATGCGCGCGCCGAGCCATGAGGAGCTGAAGGAAAGCGATCTGGTCGCCTATTTCTGCTTCGAGTTCGGCTTTCACGAAAGCTTTCCCATTTATTCCGGCGGCCTGGGAATTTTGGCGGGCGATCACTGCAAAGCGGCGAGCGACATGCGTTTGCCGTTTGTGGCGGTCGGCCTGTTGTATCGCCAAGGCTATTTCACGCAAACCATCGATGCGGAAGGGCGGCAAGTGGCGAGCTATGCCGATTCCGATTTCGATGATTTGCCGATTACGCCGGCGCGGCTGGAGGACGGCTCCGAGTTGAAAATCGTCGTGCCCATGCTGGGTCGCAAAGTGGCGGTCAAGGTTTGGGAAGCGACGGTCGGTCATGTGCGCATGGTTTTGCTCGACTCCGACCTGGAAGAGAATACAGCGGAAGACCGCGATATCGCGCATCAGCTGTATGGCGGCGATCGCAATTTGCGCATTCAGCAGGAAATCATGCTGGGCGTCGGCGGCGTGCGCGCGCTCGACGCGATGGGCCTCAAGCCCACGGTATGGCATATCAATGAAGGCCATGCGGCGTTCATGATGTTGGAGCGTATCCGCTTGCTGCGCTTGCATGGGCTGGATTTCGCCAGTGCCATGGAAGCCGTGGCGGTGAATACGGTGTTTACCACGCATACACCGGTGCCGGCCGGTCATGATCATTTCGCAGAAAGCATGATCGAGGCCTACTTTCATGACATGTTGCCGGAACTGGGCCTTACGCATCGGGAGTTCATGGCCTTGGGGCGCAAGGACGATGGCGCTGATTTCAATATGACTGCCTTGGCGATACGCGGTTCGCGCCACCACAATGGCGTTTCGCGCATTCATGGCGGCGTGTCGTCGCATATTTGCGCCGATATGTGGCCGCAGGTCGATCCCAACGAAAGCCCGATGAGTTATGTCACCAACGGCGTGCATGTGCCGACTTTCCTCGCGCTGGAATGGGCGGATTTGTTTGACCAATATCTGGGATACGAGTGGCGGCACCGGATGTCGGATGTCGAGTATTGGTCGAAGATCGAGGCCATTCCCGATCACTTGTTTTGGAGCGTGCATCAGTCCTTGAAGTCGCAGATGTTGCAATTGGTGCGCACGCGCCTGACGCAGCAGCATATGCGTAATCAAGGTTCGGAAGCGCACCTGGATCGCATGTTCCGCTTGGCCGACTCCGGCAACCCGAACGTGCTCACGATCGGTTTTGCGCGCCGCTTTGCCACTTACAAACGTGCGACGCTGTTGTTCGAAAACCTGGACTGGCTGCGCGAGATCATGTCCGATGCGGACCGTCCGGTATTGTTCCTGTTCGCCGGCAAAGCGCATCCGGCGGATCACCCCGGGCAAGAATTGATTCGCCAGGTATACCAAATCATGCACATGCCGGAATTCGTCGGCAAAGTACTCATGACCGAGGGTTTTGATCTGGGCTTGTCGCGGCGCATGGTGTCGGGCGTCGACGTCTGGCTGAATACGCCGATTTATCCGCTGGAGGCGTCCGGCACTTCGGGGATGAAGGCGGGCATTAACGGTGTGATCAATTTGTCCGTCATGGATGGCTGGTGGGGCGAAGGCTACGACGGCAAGAACGGCTGGGCGATCAAGCCGCCGCCGGAATATATGGATGAATATCGGCGCAATAAAGAAGACAGCCAGACCTTGTATGAGTTGCTGCAAGATCAAATCATTCCGCTATATTATCGGCGCGACAAATTAGGCTATTCCGCCGAGTGGGTGAAAATGGCCAAGCACTCGGTGGCTTCTCTGTTGCCGCGTTTCAACGCCAGCCGCATGGTGGGCGAATATGTGTCGAACTTTTACTTGCCGGCGAGCAAGCAAGGCCGCTTGTATGCGCAAAATGATTTTGAAAATGCGCGCACCCTCGCCGCCTGGAAAGCGCGCATCCTCGCTGCTTGGCCCAAGATCAGCTTGCGGCGCATGGATACGCCGAAAAAGCGCATTCAATTCGGCGACTCCTTGCATTTCGAGGTGCTGGTGAATATGGATGGTTTGCAGCCTTCGGACGTGGTGGTGGAAATGTTGTTGGCGCGCCCGAACAAAGAAGAGAAGAAGGATTTCAGTCACCATCGCTTCGAATGCGTCGGCGTTGAAGCCAGCACCGGAGAGCAGCGTTTTACCATGGAGCTTGCGCCGAATTTATGCGGCCGTCTCGATTACAAAATCCGCATCTACCCGGCACATTCGCTGTTGACGCATCCCCTGGAGATGGGACTCATGGTGTGGCTGTAATGCTCTTTAAAGATTGAGCGATCGATACAGCTGCAAATATTCTTGCGCGCTTTTTTGCCAAGAAAAATCCTTAGCCATGCCGGCGATTTGCAATTGCCGCCAAACCTTCGGTTCATGCCGGTACAGATGAATCGCGTGGCGCAAGGCGGCAATCGCGGTATGGAAATGCATGTCGTAAAACAGGATGCCGCTGGCTCGGCCGCTAGCAATATTTTCGGCAGTGGCATCGACGATGGTATCCGCCAGCCCGCCGGTTGCGTGCGCTACCGGCGGCGTGCCATAACGCTGGCTGTACATTTGGTTGAGCCCGCAGGGTTCGAAACGCGATGGCATGAGAAAGATATCCGCACCCGCTTCGATGCGATGCGATAAGCGCTCGTCGTAGCCGATATTGATGCTGATGCGGCCGGGGTGGTTGAGCGCCAGTTTGCGAAATGCACGTTCCAGTTCTTTGTCGCCGCTTCCGAGCAATACGAATTGCACGCCTTCGCGCACCAAGTCGTGCATCATCCCTAAAATAGTATCCGAACCCTTTTGATAGGTAATGCGCGAGACGATGGCGACTAAGGGCGCATGCGCATCCAGGTGCAGGCCTATGTCATGTTGTAACGCGGATTTGTTCAGTGCCTTGTCGTTTAATTGCTGGGCGCTATAAGCCTTGGCCAGATGCGGGTCGGTTTCCGGATTCCATTCTTGGGTGTCGATGCCGTTGATGATGCCACTCAGCACGCCGCGTCGTTCATGCAGCAAGCCTTGCATGCCGAAACCCAAGGTTTCATGCTGAATTTCGCGTGCGTAGGTGGGGCTCACGGTGGTGATGCGGTCGCAATAAAACAGTCCGGCCTTGAGGAATGACAGGTGGCCGTAATACTCCAGCCCTTGTAATTTGAAGCTCTCCGGCGGGAGGTGGAGCGCATGCACCATATCCGCCGCAAACACGCCTTGGTAGGCGAGATTGTGGATGGTCAAGATGCTGGAGGCTTTACGCCCCGCCCAAAAGCGTAAATAAGCCGGGGCTAGACCGGTCTGCCAATCGTTGCAATGCACGATGTCCGGCTGCCAGGCGCTGCTATTGTCGCGGCTGCCAAGCCAAGCGGCGACGTAGGATAGCAGGGCGAAACGCTGCGGGTTATCCGGCCAGTCGTTGCCGCCGCCGGTTTGATAGGGGCCGCCGTCGCGGTTATAGAAGGCATCATAAGCGACGATAAGTACCGGTAAACCGCTTTCCGGTAAGCGCGATTCCATTAAATGGATTTCGCCGGGCGCGAACGGATTGGCTAGCGTTGCGAAGGGAGTCATGTCGCGGCACTTAGCCAAAACCGCGCGGTAGCCGGGAATGAGTAATTTGATATCGATGCCCAGGGCGTGCAAGGCGCTGGGCAAGGCGCCGGAAACATCCGCCAGGCCGCCGGTTTTAATCAGAGGATGGGCTTCCGAAGTGGCGAATAATACTTTTGGATGGCGTGCGCTTGTCATGGTTTAATTGCGGAATGTGGTGCGTTACAGTGGAAAGCGTGAAAGTATAACAAAGCGCCGTGCATCATTTTTGGTTTGGCAGTTTTAGTTTCCTCTGTGATGTTAACAAGAAAAGAAAACTAAAGGGGTCAGCTGCGCTTTGTTTTTTCTATCGATCGCCATACCCATCCTCTCCTGTTCAGAATCCGAAATCGACTGGTGTTTGTGTTTCACTCGGTTGATTCGATTTAGCCCCCTTTAGTGCCTCCTCGCGCATCGGTGTGCCGCCGGCAGGGCGAAGAATTAGGCGGGTCGTCGTCGACGGGGGCCCCAAACGAAAACGGCGACCCGCAGGCCGCCGTTTTCGTCGTCAACTGATTGCGCTCAGCTGCGGTTCATGCCCATCTCGGAGAGCTTGAGCTGGGGACGCTTCGGGTCCGGCCAATCAATGTGGAACATCTCGCCGCGCGGCTGATCGGTGCGCTCGTAGGTGTGGGCACCGAAAAAGTCGCGCTGCGCCTGCAGGAGGTTCGCGGGTAACGTCTCGCTGCGGTAGCTGTCGAAGTACGAGAGGGCCGAAGCGAACACCGGGACCGGCGTGCCGTCGAGCGCTGCGCGGGCCACGACCTTGCGCCAGTTGCTCTGCGACTCGGTGACCTTGCCGGCGAAATACGGATCGAGCAGCAGGTTCTGCAACTTGGGGTTCTTCACGAAGGCATCGGTGATTTTCTGCAGGAATCCGGCGCGGATGATGCAGCCGCCGCGGAAGATCTTGGCAAGCTCGCCGAGCTTGAGGTCCCAATTGTATTCTTGCGATGCCGCCGCGTAGAGCGCGAAGCCCTGCGCGTAGCAGCACAGCTTGGAGCAGTAGAGCGCGTCACGCACGGCGTCGACGGTGATCTCCACGGCTTTGCCCAGGCCCTCGGATCCCTTGAGTACCTTGCTGGCGGCGACACGCTCGTCTTTGATGGCCGAGATGCAGCGCGCGAACACGGCTTCGGCGACGGAAGACGCCGGGACGCCAAGGTCGAGGGCGTTGATCGAGGTCCACTTGCCCGTGCCCTTTTGGCCGGCGGTGTCGAGGACGACGTCGACGAAGGGCTTGCCGGTGACCGGATCCTTTTGCTGCAACACGTCGGCGCTGATCTCGATGAGGAAGGAATTCAGGTCGCCCTTGTTCCACTCGGTCATGATCGCGGAGATCTCGGCGGGGCTCTTGCCCAGCGAGTTGCGCAGGATCGAGTAGGCCTCGCAGATGAGTTGCATGTCGCCGTACTCGATGCCGTTGTGCACCATCTTCACGTAGTGGCCGGCACCGTCGGGGCCGATGTAGGTGGTGCAGGGAACGCCGCCCTTGACGGGCTTGCCAGGGGCCGCGCCTTCGAGGGGCTTGCCGGTCTTCTCGTCGACCTTGGCCGCGCAGGCCATCCACACGGGTTTGAGGATTTCCCAGGACTCGGGCTTGCCGCCGGGCATGAGCGACGGGCCGAAGCGCGCGCCTTCTTCGCCGCCGCTGACGCCGGAGCCGACGAAGAGCAGGCCTTTGGCGGTCAGGTCTTTCTCGCGGCGGATGGTGTCGGTATAGAGCGCGTTGCCGCCGTCGACGATGACGTCGCCCTTGTCGAGCAGTGGGACGAGCGAGTCGATGACCGCGTCGGTGGGCTTGCCGGCCTTGACCAGGATCACGATGCGGCGGGGCGTTTTGATCGATGCGACGAAGTCTTTGAGCTCAGCCGCGGGCACGAGGCCGCCGCCGGTGTCGCCGAAGACTGCGGGTGGATTGGCGTCGACGAACTTCTCGGTGGTCGCGGTGGTGCGGTTGTAGACGGCAACCTTGAACCCGTGGTCGGCCATGTTGAGAACGAGGTTCTGGCCCATAACGGCCAGGCCAACGAGGCCGACATCGGCAGAATTGGGGGTGGGCTTTTCAAACGCCATAATTTAGGACTCCGGGGGCTGGGGGTTAGAGATCAGACGCCGATGATGGGAATTTCAACGCCATTTTTTTCCACTTTTTTAAGTGTCCTGAGTTTTTTAGTCGTAGTCAATCTGTATTTGTGTCGAAGAATCGCATGGCGCAAGGCGGCAATGCAGCTGTGAAAATGCATATCGTAAAACAACTCGCCGTTATCCGTGCCGGGCAGCTTCGATTCGATGATGCGGATATCCCAAGGCCCAAAAGAGTTAGGGAGAATGGCGAAAATGTCGGTGTGGCGGCATTTATCCCACACCTCGCGGTAGCCGGGAAGCAGCCGCTTGTTAATATCGGGCCCTGGGTGTGCAAAGCCGCGGGCAGGGCACCGGATCCATCGGCCAGCCCGCCGGTTTTCATTAGGGGGTGAGCCTCTGAGGTCGCGAATAATACTTTAGGTTGGCTTGCGCTTGTCATGGTTTAATTGCGGAAACTGGTGCGTTACAATGTTTTCAACGGCCAGCATAGCAAAGCGAACGTCGCGCTTTCGGCGGTGTAGGTATTTCTCCTCTTCAGTGAAGAAAAGGGTCTTAAAATGAAAATCGTCATGATTGGCTTGGGTCGGATGGGTGGCAATATGGCGCGACGCTCAAGCGGCGGCGGGGAAAAGTAACCCAAGCCCATGAAAAAAAATTCCGTAACGGAAGCGCCTTGCAGCTTCGTGATTTTCGGGGCCACTGGAAATCTCTCGCAGATCAAACTGCTGCCCGCGTTGTATCACTTGGAGCGGGCACAGCGCTTGCCGACGGAAATGAGTTTGTTTGCCTTTGGCCGACGCCCTTTTTCCCAGGAAGATTGGCGCGCCTTGATGGAAGAGGCGTTGCGTAAGAAGTTGGGCGATAAATTCGATGCGGATCTGTTCGATAAATTCGCCCAACGTTTTACCTATGTCCAAGGGGAGCTGCATCGGCATGAGGATTACACCAAGCTGAAAGAAGCGCTCGCCACCCCGAAGATGGGCAGCTGCACCAATGTAATTTTTTATCTGGCGATCAAGCCGACGGAATTCGGCGCCGTCATCAACAACCTGGATAAATCCGGCCTGAATAAGCCGCGCGGCCTGCATCGCATCGTGGTGGAAAAACCGTTCGGCGAGGATATCGAAACCGCGCAAATGTTGAATGGCTTGTTGCATAAGCATTTCGACGAAGAGCAGGTGTTCCGCATCGACCATTACCTAGGCAAGGAGTCGGTGCAAAATCTGTTGGTGTTCCGCTTCGCCAATACGCTGATCGAACCGCTGTGGAACCGCAACTTCATCGACCATGTGCAGATCACCGTGGCCGAAGAAGTCGGCATCGGCAAGCGTGCGGATTATTACGACAAGACCGGCGCCATGCGCGACATGCTGCAAAACCATTTGATGCAATTGTTGACGGTGGTGGCGATGGAGCCGCCGGCCAGCCTGGATGCCGACGCGGTGCGCGATGAGAAAGTCAAGGTGCTGCGCTCGATCCGGCCGATCTCCAAGCGCTCGGTGCATGCGCATGCGTTCCGCGCCCAGTACGCGGCCGGCACGGTGAATGGCGAGCAAGTCCCGGCCTACGCTGACGAAGAAGGCGTGGAAGAAGATTCCATCACGGAAACCTTCGCCGCCGCCAAGTTCTATATCGATAACTGGCGCTGGCGCGGCGTGCCGTTTTATTTGCGCACCGGCAAGCGCATGGCGAAGCAGACCTCGATGATCGCCATCCGCTTCAAGCATCCGCCGCAACAATTGTTCCGCGAAACGCCGGTGGAAACCATCGCCCCCAACTGGGTGCTGCTGTCCTTGCAACCGGAGGAAAGCATGCACATGGAAATCCACGTCAAGAAACCGGGCTTGGAGATGGATACGCGGGTGTTGAAGCTGAATGCCTCGTACCTGGGCAGCGGCGAAGCGGCGCTCGACGCCTACGAGAACTTGCTGTTGGATGTGATCGAAGGCGACCGCACTTTATTCATTCGATTCGACGAAGTGGAATGGGCGTGGCGCGTGGTCGATCCCATTCTCAAATATTGGGCGATGGAGCGTGATTACATCCATACCTATCCGGCCGGCACTTGGGGCTTGCATGAAGCCGGGCGCTTGTTCGACGGCGAAGATCAGGAGTGGCGCAACGAGGTGTAAACGGGCGCCGAGAATTTGGTTTTTAAAAAATAAAACATCGCAGGCCATGCTTGGCATTGGCGCGTGCAAATTCAATAGGGGGAGTCATGGTGCGCTGGGAATGGTATGAGCAAGAGGCGGAGGTGCGCCAAGCGGCGACGCAGATGATTGCCCAAGCAGCGGCCGATGCGATTAAGGCGCGCGGCGCCTTCCATCTTGTATTGGCCGGCGGTAGCACGCCGCGTGCGGTGTATCAGACCTTGAACGCATTGCCTACCGATTGGTCCGCATGGCACGTTTATTTTGGCGACGAACGCGTGCTCCCCGCCGATCATCCCGACCGCAATAGCGTGATGGCGCAAAGCGCGTGGTTGGGGCAATCGCCGATTCCGCGCAATCAGATTTACCCGATACCGACGGAACTCGGCTTAGAGGCTGCCCGGGCCAGCTATTTGCAAACGCTCGCTCCGCTGGGCGCTTTTGACCTGGTGTTGCTGGGCTTGGGCGAGGACGGGCATACCGCAAGCTTGTTTCCTGGGCATGATGTTGGTGCCGCGCAAGACGCATCCGATGTGCTGATGGTGCTGGATGCGCCTAAGCCGCCTCCGCAACGAGTTTCATTGAGCGCCAATCGCTTATCAAACGCGCGCCAAGTGTTGTTTTTGGTCACTGGGGCCGGCAAGCGTGAGCCCGTGCAACGCTGGATGAGTGGCGAGGAGATACCCGCTGCATCGATTCAGTGCGCAAATGGTGTCGATGTATTGTTGGATCGCGCCGCCTGGCCCGATTAGCCTTTTTTAAAGTTCGGTCATCCATCTTTAGCGCCTGCATGTTTTGGCGATGTCTGCTAAAACCTTATCCATGTCTTTAGTCCAGGCCGCGCTAAGCACAGCCGCAATATACGCTCAGTTTTTGTCGGCTGGGCCGGATGTTTGCGGGTAAAATTACGGCCTATGTCTGATCCGTCTTTTATCCATCTGCGCCTGCATTCCGAATTCTCGATAGTCGATGGCATTGTGCGTATCGACGAGGCCGTACAGCGGGCGAGCGCGGACGCCATGCCTGCCCTGGCGCTCACTGATCTCAGCAATACCTTTGCCTTGGTGAAGCTGTACACCGCGGCACGCGCCAAGGGCATCAAGCCCATCATTGGCTGTGATGTGTGGATCAGCAATGAAACCAATCGCGATCAAGCGTCGCGCGTGCTGCTGTTGTGCCGCAACCGTGCCGGCTACCATAATCTGTGCGAATTGCTATCGCGCGCGTATCGTGAAAATCAGCACCGCGGTCGCGCCGAACTCAGAAAAGATTGGTTCACGGAGATGGAAAGCGAGGGTTTGATCGTGCTTTCCGGCGCGCATCTGGGCGATATTGGCCAAGCCTTGCTGCAGCAAAATACCGAGCGCGCAAACGCCTTGGCCGAGGAATGGGCCGCGCTGTTCCCCGGCAGTTTTTATATCGAATTGCAGCGCCCAGGCACGCCGCAATCCAATGCCTATGTGGCGCATGCGGTGGCCTTGGCGAGTGCCATGAATTTACCGGTCGTGGCGACGCACCCGATCCAGTTTCTCAATCGCGAAGACTACAAGGCGCACGAGGCGCGCGTTTGTATCGCCGAGGGCAATATGCTGGGCGACCAACGCCGCCCGCACCTGTTTACCGAGGAACAATATTTCAAGACGCAAGCGGAAATGGCGGCGCTGTTCGCCGATATCCCGCAGGCATTGCAAAATAGCGTGGAAATTGCCAAGCGCTGTAATCTCTCGGTGGAATTGGGTAAGCCTAAATTGCCGCAATTTCCCACGCCAAATGGGGAGAGCCTGGACGATTTCATGCTGGCGCAGTCGCAGGCGGGTCTGGTGCAGCGCTTGGCACAATTGTTCCTCGACCCCGCAGTGCGGGAACAAAAGCGCCCGGAATACGAAGAGCGCTTATTGTTCGAAGCCAAGACCATTATTCAGATGGGCTTCTCTGGCTACTTTTTGATCGTGGCCGATTTCATCAACTGGGCTAAGCACAATGGCGTGCCGGTCGGACCGGGGCGCGGTTCGGGTGCCGGTTCCTTGATTGCGTATTGCCTCGGCATTACCGATCTCGATCCCTTGCGCTATGACTTGCTGTTCGAGCGCTTCTTGAATCCGGAGCGGGTGTCCATGCCCGACTTCGACGTCGACTTCTGCCAGGATGGGCGCGAGCGCGTGATCGAGTATGTGCGCAAGAAATATGGCTCGGATTCGGTGTCGCAAATCGTCACCTTCGGCACCATGGCGGCGAAAGCGGTGGTGCGCGATGTAGGGCGGGTGCTGGATCTGCCCTACAACTTCGTCGATCAGCTGGCGAAGCTGATTCCCTTCGAGCTCGGCATGACCTTGGAGAAAGCCAAGGCGCAAGAGCCGCAGATTGTCGAACGCATCGAAAAAGAAGAGGAAGTGGCCGAGCTCTGGAGCTTGGGCGAAAAGCTCGAAGGCATGGCGCGCAACGTCGGTATGCATGCCGGCGGCGTGTTGATCGCGCCGGGCAAAATCACCGATTTTTGCCCCACCTATAACGCCCAAGGTTCGGAATCGGTCGTCAGTCAATTCGACAAGGATGACGTGGAGTTGGCCGGTTTGGTGAAGTTCGACTTTTTGGGCTTGCGCACGCTGACCATCATCGATTGGGCCGTGCGTTTTGTGCACAGCTTAAATCGCAAAGAAGGCGATGCGCAGTTCAATATCGAAACCATTCCGTTCGACGATGCCGCATCGTTTCGATTGCTCAAGGCGTGCAATACGACCGCGGTATTCCAGTTGGAAAGTCGCGGCATGAAGGATTTGATCCGGCGTCTGCAACCGGATAATTTCGAGGACATCATCGCGCTGGTGGCCTTGTTCCGTCCTGGCCCGCTGCAATCCGGCATGGTGGACGACTTTATCAACCGCAAGCATGGGCGCGCGCGCGTCGATTTCATGCATCCCAATTTGGAAACCGTGCTCAAGCCGACCTATGGCGTGATCGTGTACCAAGAGCAGGTGATGCAGATCGCGCAGATCCTGGGCGGCTATACGCTCGGCTCAGCCGATTTGTTGCGGCGCGCCATGGGCAAGAAAAAAGCCGAGGAAATGGCCAAGCATCGTTCCATTTTCGTGGATGGCGCGGTGGAGCGCGGCGTCGATCCCAAGCTCGCCACCGACCTATTCAACCTGATGGAGAAATTCGCCGAGTACGGCTTCAATAAATCCCACTCCGCAGCCTACGCCTTGGTCGCGTATCAAACCGCGTACTTGAAAGCACATTATCCGTCGGCGTTTATGGCGGCTACGCTCACGGCCGATATGGGCGACACCGATAAAGTGTTCAGCTTGTACGACGATTGCCTTACTAACAAGCTGGAGTTGTTGGCGCCGGATGTCAATTACAGTGAATATCGCTTTGTACCGCTGAACGATACACAAATTCGCTATGGCTTGGGGGCGATCAAGGGCACTGGCGAAGCGGCAATCGACTCGATTTTGCAGGCGCGTCAACAAGGCGGCTTGTTCAAGGATTTATTTGATTTTTGCCGCCGCATCGATAAGCGCATCGTGAATCGTCGCGTGATTGAGGCGCTGATCTGCGCTGGGGCTTTCGATACGATTACCGATCATCGCGCCAGTCTGATGGCCTCGGTAGGGCACGCCTTGGAAGCGGCGGAACAAGCCGCCAGCAATATTAACCAAAGCAGTTTGTTTGGCGTTTTGGAAGCGGCGGGCGAGATGGATAACCAGCTTATTGCGACCGAGCGTTGGCCGGAAAAAGAACTGCTGCAGTTCGAAAAGAAAAGCTTGGGTTTCTATTTTAGCGGCCATCCCTTCGATGCCTACGTGCCGGACATTTCGGGTTTCGTCAAAACCAAGCTGGCGACTTTAGCGCCCAAGCAGGAAAAACAGCTTATCGCAGGGATTATTTATTCCCTGCGCACACAAATGACGCGGCGCGGGAAAATGGCTTTTGTGGCGCTGGATGACGGTGAGGCGCAAATAGAAGTCGCCGTGTTTAATGAGGTGTATGAGCGTCATCGCGATATTCTTCGAGAAGATCAGCTGCTGCTGATCGAAGGCAAGGTCAGCAAGGATGAGTATTCGGGCGGCCTGCGTGTTTCCGCCGAATCTTTGTACGACTTGTCCGGGGCGCGTACCCGTTTCGCCAAAGGCATGCGCTTGCAGTTGAATGGTCAGGCCAATGCCGCCAAGCTCAAAGAAGTCCTCAGTCCTTACCGCCAAATGAATGAAGATACTGGTTGCCTGGTAACGGTGAGCTATAAAAATAATGATGCGCGCTGCGAAATGGCTCTCGGCTCCGCTTGGCGCGTGCAATTGCATGAAAATCTCATCAGTTCATTACAAGGCTGGCTTTCAGACGAAAACGTGGCTATACAGTATTAATTTTCTCTTGGTAAAAACTGTATTTAAAAGTTCCAATGTTTTTAATTCATTGATTCTTATGTGCAAATCAAATTATTCTAAAGTTTTGATTTGCCATGCCGAAAAATAATTTAAACCAAGCAACAAAATTAGTTGCACAGATAATTAAAATATTAGATAATTCTTATGTCGAATTTAGTTTGAGTAGTTTGTGTTGTCTCCTCCATCCTCCTCCTTTGGTGGATTTTAAGCGCGGTCCCTAAAACCGCGCTTTTTTTTGCCCAAAAATTTCCTTGGTAGTTGCTGTTAAAGTGCGTCAGAATCTATTCCTTTGAAAATAGGGCTATTTATCGCAGGGAATTCACCGGGTTGGGTGCTGCGAAAACTCTTGGTAATCTCCGTAGCCTTCTGAAATTTCGACCTGATCAACACGGGCTCCGGGTGGACCGTGGCGCGCCCATTCAATGAGCGATTCGAGCGCTGCAGCCTCTCCTTGCAACATCGCTTCCAATGAACCGTCTAGACGGTTACGAACCCAGCCAGTAACCTTATATTTTTCTGCTTCCCGGCACATGGAAGCCCGAAAGTAAACACCTTGGACACGTCCGAGGATGATCAGTCTCTTGCAATTCATGAGATAACCTGTAGTCGAGTCCATAAAATATCGGTAGCATCAGACTATTTACAAACTAAAGATTGTTAGTCATTGTAATGGCATGTTTCAAGTTTTATCGTTCTTGAATGGTATTTCTAGGAACTGCATAAATCATTAGTAAATAAAAAGGAGGCAATACATATGAAAATCAGCTTCAAACGGATCGCTTACGCTGGTCTGCTTTCCGCCCTGATTGGCTTGGGCGGATGCGCTTCGGTAGATACCCAGACCGCTAAATCGACTTCCCCAATTAAAACGGTTTATCACATTAATGACAGCAAGGTAGCCGGCGCTGCGATGAACAATGTCAAAAACCAATTGAGCGCCGATCCGACTGCGAAAATAGTCGTGGTTACCCATGGTAAGGGCATCGACTTTTTGCTGGATGGTGCTGCCGATGACAAGGGCAATCCTTACAACATCAAGGTCGAAGAACTGCAAGCCAAGGGCGTGGATTTCCGCGTCTGCAACAACACCTTGGTATCGCGCAAGATCGATCCCAAAACCGTGTTGCCCGGCGCGCATATCGTTCCATCAGGTGTAGCGGAATTGGGCAAGCTCCAAAGCACTGAAGGTTTTGTGTACATCAAACCCTAAACGCTTACATCAAGTCATCATATAAATTATTAAGGAGACAGCAATGACAAAATTTCTCAAAGGTTTAATAGCAACTGTAGCTTTTCTGGGCCTCAGCACTGCAACACTGGCCGAAACGAAGGTCGTTTATCACATCAATGACAGCGCGGTTGCCGGTCTAGCGATGAACAATATCAAAAATAACTTGGCCGCCGATCCGACAGCGAAAATTGTCGTGGTCACCCATGGTAAGGGCATCGACTTTTTGCTGGATGGTGCTGCCGATGCCAAAGGCAATCCCTACAACATCAATGTTGAGGCGCTAGAAGCCAAAGGTGTAGATTTCCGTGTCTGCAACAATACCTTGGTATCACGCAAGATTGATCCCAAGACCGTATTGCCAGGTGCGCACATCGTCCCATCGGGGGTAGCTGAGTTGGCTAAGCTGCAAGCCAAAGAAGGTTATGTTTATATCAAGCCTTAAAGCATTGCTTGTTCCAAACAAAAAAGCGGCCATGAGGCCGCTTTTTTGTTGTGCGCTTACTTGACGCGCATTCCCGGTTGCGCACCGGAATCCGGACTCAGGATGAACAGTCCCGGGCCTTCGCCGGAAGCGGCCAGCACCATGCCTTCAGATAGGCCGAATTTCATTTTGCGCGGTGCGAGATTGGCCACCATCACCGTCAATCGACCGACCAAGGTGCTGGGATCGTAGGCCGATTTAATTCCGGCAAACACTGTGCGCGGTTTTTCCTCGCCGATATCCAGCGTGAGCTTGAGCAGCTTCTCCGCGCCCTCCACGTGTTCGGCGTTGGTGATTTTGGCGATGCGTAAATCGATCTTGCTGAAGTCATCGATGGCGATAAGGGGCGATTCTGGCATCGTCTGCTTCGCATCGGTCGGGATGGCGTGATGCACTTGCGCCTCGGCATGACGCGCGGGCGAGTGCTCGGTCGGCGCCAGTGATTCTTTATTGGCAGCGAGCAGGGCATCGATTTGCTTGGGCTCGACGCGCGTCATCAGGTGCTGATAGGCATTGATCCGGTGGCCGCTAGGAAGCGGCTTGAAGACCCCGGTCCACTGCAGGGGCGGGATGTTCAGGAAAGCCTCCACCTGTTCCGCAATCCGGGGCAGCACCGGACTCAGATAGAGCGTAAGGTCACGGAACAACGTAAGCGCGGTGGTGCATACGCGGTGCAGGTGGTCGTTGTTCGCGGAATCCTTGGCCAGTTCCCAAGGTTTGTTCGTGTCCACGTATTGATTGGCTAGATCGGTCAGCCGCATGATCTCGCGCAGCGCCTTACCATATTCGCGCGCGTCGTAGTTCTCGGCGATGGTGGTCGAGGCGGAGGAGAATTCATGCTCGAGGTCAGCCGCTGCGGGGTCAGTCATCCCCAGCTCGCCGTCAAAACGCTTACTGATGAAGCCCGCGGCGCGGCTGGCGATGTTGACGTACTTGCCGACCAGGTCGCTGTTCACACGCGCTACAAAATCATCGAGATTAAGGTCGATGTCTTCCATCGTGCTATTGAGCTTGGCGGCGAAGTAGTAGCGCAGCCATTCCGGGTTCAAGCCTTGCTGCAAATAGCTCTCGGCGGTGATGAAGGTGCCGCGCGACTTGGACATTTTTTGCCCGCCTACCGTCAGGAAGCCGTGCGCAAAAATCTTGGTCGGGGTGCGATGCCCGGAGAAGGCCAGCACCGCCGGCCAGAACAGCGCGTGGAACGAGAGGATGTCCTTGCCGATGAAATGATATAGCTCGGGGCTTGCGCCTTCTTTCCAGTAACTATCGAAGTCGAGGCCCGTTTGCGCGCACAGATTTTTGAAGCTCGCCATGTAGCCGATCGGTGCATCCAGCCAGACGTAAAAATACTTGCCCGGCGCATCGGGAATCTCAAAGCCGAAGTACGGGGCGTTGCGCGAGATATCCCAGCTTTGCAGCCCACTATCGAGCCATTCGGCCATTTTGTTGGCGGCTTCATGTTGCAGGTGGCCGGCGCGGGTCCATTGCTTTAGAAAATCGGCGCATTCGCCGAGCTTGAAAAAATATTGTTCGGTGGTTTTTTTCACTGGCGTGGCGCCGGAGACCGTCGAGTAGGGCTTGATCAAATCGGTCGGTGCATAGGTCGTGCCGCAGGCTTCGCAGGCGTCCCCGTATTGATCCTGGGCGTGGCATTTGGGGCATTCACCCTTGATGAAACGATCCGCCAGGAACAGTTGTTTATCCGGGTCGTACAGTTGCTCGATGCTGCGAATCTCGATCAGGCCTTTGGCGCGCAGTTTGCGGTAAATTTCCTGCGACAACTCGCGATTCTCATCGGAGTTGGTCGAATAGTAATTATCGAACGCGATATGGAAGCCTTGAAAATCACGGTAGTGCTCCCCGTGTGTTTTATCGATCAACTGTTGCGGGGTGATCCCTTCTTTCTCCGCGCGCAGCATAATGGCCGTACCGTGGGTGTCGTCGGCACACACATAGCTGCAGGTGTGGCCCCGCATTTTCTGGAAGCGCACCCAAATATCGGTTTGGATGTATTCGACCAAGTGGCCAATATGGATGCTGCCATTGGCGTAGGGCAGGGCGGAAGTGACTAAAATATTGCGTGTCATAAAAGGAAGCCGAGAGCGAAAGGGCGTATTCTAACGACCCTAGACCTGGATCGCACCATTAATGCTTACAGCGTGTGCTTACCCTTGAAAATTCAGGGGTTATTCCGAATTTCTGGGGGTAAAAAAATCCCGCACTGGCGGCAAAAACCTTTAAAATCGCTTTTTTTCTCAGTTGACCCAGAGATTGTCTCAAGGAGTAGCAAGTAATGTCGATTTCCGAGCTGCAAGTGCAAACCGCGTTGAAGGAACTGATTGATCCGAGTTTGCAAAGAGATTACGTCAGTACCAAAGCAGCGCGCAATATCAAAATTGATGGCAATAACGTGACCTTGGACGTGATTCTACCGTTTCCCGCGAATAGTGTGCTCGCCGAGATCAAGCAACAAGTTGAAGCGAAGATCAAATCGATTCCCGGCATTGGCGCAGTCACGGCGACTGTGTCGTCGAAGATCGTGGCGCATGCGGCGCAGCGCGGCGTAAAGCCGGTGCCAGGCGTACGCAACATTATTGCCGTCGCTTCCGGCAAGGGCGGTGTGGGCAAGTCCACCACGGCGGTGAATTTGGCGCTGGCCTTGGCTGCCGAAGGCGCCAAAGTTGGAATCTTGGATGCGGATATCTATGGCCCGTCGCAACCGACCATGCTCGGCATTAGCGGTAAGCCGGAGTCGGCCGATGGCACGACCTTGGAGCCCATGATGGGCCACGGTCTGCAAGCCATGTCGATCGGCTTCCTGATCGATGTCGAAACGCCCATGGTATGGCGCGGCCCGATGGTGACGCAGGCGCTGGAGCAGTTGCTGAACCAAACCAACTGGCATGACCTGGATTATTTGGTTGTCGATCTGCCGCCGGGTACCGGCGACATCCAGCTCACGCTGGCGCAGCGCGTGCCGGTGACCGGTGCGGTGATTGTCACCACGCCGCAAGACATCGCCTTGATCGATGCGCGCAAGGGCCTCAAGATGTTCCAGAAGGTCAATATCCCCATCCTCGGCATCGTCGAGAACATGAGCCTTCATATCTGTTCCAAGTGCGGCCATGAAGAGCGCATCTTTGGCGAAGGCGGCGGCGAGCGCATGGGCAAAGACTACGATATCGAAATGTTGGGCGCCTTGCCGCTGGATATTCATATCCGCGAGCAAACCGATTCCGGCAAGCCCAGCGTAGCGGCAGATCCGAATAGTCGCGTCTCGCAAATCTATAAGCAAATTGCGCGTCGCGTCGCAGTGAAGATCGCCGATTTGGCGCAAGACCATTCGGTAAAATTCCCGAGCATCGTGATTCAAAACACCTAAGGAGTTAAGGGTGAGGCAGGAGGTGTTCGAGGTGTTTCACCTCGCCCCTCGCGCCTCACGCCGCACCAACCAATGAGCATCAAGTCCGACAAGTGGATCCGCCGCATGGCGCAAGAACACGGCATGATCGAGCCGTTTGAACCGAACCAGGTGAAACAGGTAAACGGCAAGTCGATCGTGTCCTACGGCACGTCGAGCTACGGTTACGATATTCGCTGCTCCAGCGAATTTAAATTGTTTACCGACATCAATTCCACCATCGTCGATCCCAAAAATTTCGATCCAAAATCCTTTGTCGAAGTGCATGGCGAGTCTTGCATCATTCCGCCGAACTCGTTCGCCTTGGCGCGCACCGTGGAATATTTTCGTATCCCGCGCAATGTGCTGACGATTTGCTTGGGTAAAAGCACCTATGCGCGCTGCGGCATTATTGTTAATGTCACGCCATTCGAGCCGGAGTGGGAAGGCTTTGTGACCTTGGAATTTTCCAACACCACGCCGCTACCCGCGCGCATCTACGCCAACGAGGGTGTCGCCCAAGTGGTGTTCTTCGAGTCGGATGAAGAGTGCGAAACTTCTTACAAAGACCGCCAGGGAAAATATCAGGGCCAAACCGGCGTGACCCTGCCCAAGATTTGAACATCGCTTCAATGTCCTTGCCTGGCCCTTTCAACGCTCCCCTTTAGGAGGCGCTATGCGTTTTCGTTTCCCCGTATTTATTATTGATGAAGATTTCCGCACCGAAAATGCCAGCGGATTCGGCGTGCGTGCGCTGGCCAAGGCCATCGAGGATGAGGGCATGGAAGTGCTGGGAGTGACCAGCTATGGCGACTTGTCCTCGTTCGCCCAGCAGCAATCACGCGCCTCGGCATTCATTCTGTCGATTGACGACGAAGAGTTGTCCGGTTCGCCGGAGCAGGCGCAGATGGCGCTGGCGAATTTACGCGCCTTCGTCGAAGAAATCCGCTTCCGCAACGCCGAGATTCCCATTTTTCTGCATGGCGAAACGCGCACCGCGCGCCATATTCCAAATGACATCTTGCGCGAACTGAACGGCTTCATTCACATGCTGGAAGACACGCCGGAGTTCCTGGCGCGTTATATCGGACGCGAGGCGCGCGCTTATCTCGATTCCATCGTGCCGCCGTTTTTCCGTGCGCTGACGCATTATGCGGCGGACGGCTCGTATTCCTGGCACTGCCCGGGGCACTCCGGCGGCGTGGCGTTTTTGAAGAGCCCGATCGGGCAAATGTTCCACCAATTCTTCGGCGAGAACATGCTGCGCGCCGACGTCTGCAATGCCGTGGAAGAACTCGGGCAGCTGCTTGACCACACCGGCCCGGTGGCGGCCTCGGAACACAATGCAGCGCGCATCTTCAACTGCGATCACTTGTTCTTCGTGACCAACGGCACCTCGGCCTCAAATAAAATGGTGTGGCATGCAACGGTCGCGCCGAACGATATCGTGTTAGTGGACCGTAACTGCCATAAATCGATTCTACACTCGATCATTATGTGCGGCGCAATCCCGGTATTTTTGACGCCGACGCGCAATCACTACGGCATTATCGGCCCCATCCCGATGGAAGAATTCCGCCCTGAAAACATCCAGAAAAAAATCGAGTCGCACCCCTTCGCGAAACACATCAAAACCAAGCCGCGCATCCTCACCATCACCCAGAGCACCTACGACGGCATCGTCTACAACGTCGATACCATCAAGGACTTGCTCGGTAGTTATATTGATACCTTGCATTTCGACGAAGCCTGGCTGCCGCACGCGACTTTTCACGACTTTTACAAAGGCATGCACGCCATCGGTAAAGATCGCCCACGCTCCAAGGATGCTTTGGTGTTTTCAACGCAATCGACACATAAGCTGCTGGCCGGCCTGTCGCAAGCATCGCAAATTTTGGTGCAGGATTCCGAGACGCGTAAGCTCGACTATCACAGTTTCAACGAAGCCTATTTGATGCATACCTCAACCTCGCCGCAATACGCCATTGTGGCCTCGTGTGACGTGGCGGCGGCGATGATGGAGCCGCCAGGCGGCACGGCTTTGGTCGAAGAATCAATTCTGGAAGCGCTGGATTTTCGCCGCGCCATGCGCAAGGTCGATGGCGAGTTCGGCGATTCCTGGTGGTTCAAGGTGTGGGGGCCGGAAAATCTGGCGGAAGAGGGCATCGGCGAACGTGACGATTGGGTGCTGCGCGACAACGAGCGCTGGCATGGCTTCGGGCGTCTGGCTTCAGGATTCAATATGCTGGATCCGATCAAGGCGACGATCATCACGCCCGGCTTGGACGTAGATGGCGACTTTGCCGATTGGGGGGTGCCTGCCGCCATCGTCACTAAATATCTCGCCGAGCACGGCGTGATCGTGGAGAAGGCTGGCCTGTATTCGTTCTTTATCATGTTCACGATCGGCATTACCAAGGGACGATGGAATACCCTGCTCACTGCCTTGCAGCAATTCAAGGCCGATTTTGATGAAAATCAGCCTTTATGGCGCGTGCTGCCGGAATTCGTCGCCAAACATCCGCGTTACGAAAAAATGGGTTTCAAGGATCTTTGCAACCAGATTCACGCGTTGTTTAAAGAAAACGACGTGGCGCGACTGACGACCGAAATGTATTTGTCGGAAATGATGCCGGCGATGAAGCCCGCGGATGCCTTCGCCAAAATGGCGCATCGCGAGATCGAGCGCGTCGAAATCGATCAACTCGAAGGCCGTATTACCAGCGTATTGCTCACGCCTTATCCACCGGGTATCCCTTTGCTTATTCCAGGCGAACGATTTAACGAGACTATCGTGCGGTACTTGAAGTTCGCGCGTGAGTTTAATCAGCGTTTCCCCGGCTTCGAGACCGATATCCATGGATTAGTCACGGTGGAGTCTGATGGTCATACACGCTACTTTGTTGATTGCGTAGCCTAGTGCTTTACCGGGTTATATCCTCATTAAAGCTTTAAGAATTTGTCTTAACCCATTGGCTGGATTAAAAAAGTCTTGCCTTAAAGCGTTTTTTGGTTGTAACTTAGGCGCATAGCCTTAGCGGGGAGATTTGTTTTTCCCTGCTGTTTTAATAAAAACAGCTTTATGAACAATAAGTAAGCTAAATATTGCGGAGCAGATGCCGATGACAAAGAATATGAAGAAGCTAATTGTTTCGATGCTGCCCTTGCTCTTCGCTGCCTCTTTGGCGCAAGCGGAGTGCACTAAATTGCCCAGCGCAGATCGTCTCGATTTCGGCGTTAAAACGGGACTGCAGGAATATGACTGCCCTAAAGCGGCTGACCCAATTGCCCTGAAAATTCAGCAAGTCGAAAACAAACAAAGCGACGCCAGCGCGCTAGCGCAAAACCTTAAGGGCGATCCAGAAT
Organism: Pseudomonadota bacterium; assembly: GCA_021812385.1. Lineage (GTDB taxonomy): Bacteria > Pseudomonadota > Gammaproteobacteria > Burkholderiales > Thiobacteraceae > RBG-16-58-11. The sequence goes on from JAKANO010000001.1 coordinate 196,403, forward strand.
TAAGGTCCTCCATGGCGTTGATCGTGGATGAGTCCACCGGCGAAATTATTTATTCCAAAAACGCCGAATACAGAACCTCGATTGCTTCGATTACCAAACTCATGACGGCCATGGTGACCTTGGATTCGGGTTTGCCGCTCACCGATAAAATCACCATTAGCAATGACGATATAGATCGTGTCAAAGGCACGCATTCAAGACTGAAAATCGGTCTTGCATTGACCCGGCGCGAGTTATTGCACCTGGCATTGATGTCCTCGGAGAATCGCGCTGCATCGGCCCTGGCGCGTTCCTATCCTGGCGGCACGCATGCCTTTGTAGCGGCCATGAACCGGAAAGCGGAACGCCTGGGCATGCATAACACGCATTTTGCGGATTCATCCGGGCTGCGTAGCGAGAATCAATCGACCGCAGAGGATCTCGCGCGCATGGTGCGTGCCGCACATACCTACCCCATTATTCACGAATTAACCACGACGGCTTCTTATGATCTGCAAATGCCGATCTATAAGCATGCACGTTCATTGGCGCACAGAAAACTCGTGCTGCGCAATGTCGCGTTCCGCAATACCAATAAACTGGTGCGTGAAAAGCAATGGCAGATCGGCATTTCCAAAACCGGGTTCATTAATGAAGCCGGCCATTGTCTGGTGATGCAGGCCACCATTGCCAATCAAGCGCTTATTATTGTGCTGCTTGACTCGGCTGGGAAATACACGCGAATCGAAGATGCCGTGCGCGTTAAGCACTGGCTGGAGAGCAATAGCAAACCGCCCCGGCGCGTGAGCTGAACCAAACTTCCTGGTTCTTTCAAAGAAACCGAATTGGCGTGAAGCTGATTCGGTTTTGTTTTTTTGGCGAAAGGTTTTTACCGTGTTTTGGCGCGCCAGAGTCGATTTAATGGGGTGCCACTTTTCCCTGTTCCCGCAGGTGAAAATTAGGATTGACTAATATTCTCAGGCCTAGGATACTTGCGCGTTTTCAGCTGAATATTCAATCCTTGCGACCTTAGTATCCCAACTCTTCTATCATAGATTAATCATCCCGGAGATTTCTGGATCCGGCCAGACTCGAGGTTTTACAATGGCGGTAGTTCACGACCCACTCAAGCAGCCTGCAGGGCGCATCGAAAATAAAAATACCACCTGTTACATGTGCGCCTGTCGCTGCGGTATTCGTGTGACCTTGAGAGACGGTGAAGTCCGCTATATCCAGGGCAATCCCGAGCACCCGCTCAATAAAGGCGTGATCTGCGCCAAGGGCGCTTCGGGCATCATGAAGCAATATTCCCCCGCGCGTTTAACCAAGCCCCTGCGGCGCAAAGCCGGCGCCGAGCGCGGCACGGCCCAGTTCGAGGAAATTTCCTGGGAAGAGACCTTCGATATTCTGGAACAGCGCCTGAAAAAGCTGCGCGCCACCGACCCGAAAAAATTCGCGCTGTTTACCGGCCGCGACCAGATGCAGGCCCTGACCGGCCTGTTCTCAAAACAATTCGGCACCCCCAATTACGCCGCGCATGGCGGTTTTTGCTCGGTCAACATGGCCACCGGCATGATCTACACCATGGGCGGTTCGTTCTGGGAATTTGGCGGGCCCGACCTGGACCGCGCCAAATTGTTCGTGATGATCGGCACCGCGGAAGACCATCACTCCAACCCCATGAAAATGGCGCTGTCCAAATTCAAGCGCAACGGTGGCCGTTTCATTTCCGTGAACCCGATCCGCACCGGTTACTCCGCCATCGCGGACGAATGGGTGCCGATCAAGCCGGGGACTGACGGCGCGCTGATCCTGGCCATCATCCACGAGCTGATCCGCACCGGTTTGTATGATCGCGAATTCCTGGTGCAATACTCCAACGCCGCGGAATTGGTCAGCGCGGATGAGCAGAGCGATGACTTTGGCTTGTTCGCGCGCACCGATATTCCGCACGCCCCCGATTGTTTCGATCCGCAAGATCGTGTGTGGTGGGACCGCAATCAAAATAAAGCCCTGCATGCGCGCACCGCAGGCGCCGATCCCTTTTTGTTGGGTGAATTCATCCTGCCGGATGGGCGCAAGGCCAAGCCGGCCTTTCAACTGCTAAAGGAGCGCGTGGAAAGCTACACGCCGGAATGGGCCTCCGAAGTCACCGGCATCCCGGTCGAAACCATCCAGCGCCTGGCGCATGAAATGGGCATCACCGCGCGTGACGAGAAAATCGAATTGCCCATCGCCTGGACCGATGTGTGGGGCAAGGATCACGACACCGTGACCGGCAACCCGGTCGCCTTTCATGCCATGCGCGGCATGGCGGCGCATTCCAATGGTTTCCAGACCATCCGCGCCTTGACCATCTTGATGTCGATCCTGGGCACCATCGACCGCCCTGGCGGGTTTCGGCACAAGGCGCCGTTTCCGCGGCCGATTCCACCCTGCGCCAAAACACCCAAGTCGCCCGATGATGTCCAGCCCAATACGCCGCTGAACGGCATGCCCTTGGGCTGGCCGGCGCATCCGAACGATTTGTTCGTGGATGAAAACGGCCAACCGGTGCGCATCGACAAGGCCTTTTCCTGGGAGTTTCCCTTGGCCGCGCACGGCTTGATGCACAACGTCATCACCAATGCCTGGCGCCAGGATCCGTATGCGATCGACACGCTGCTGATCTTCATGTCGAACATGGCCTGGAACTCCACCATGAACACCGACAACGTGCGCAAGATGCTCAACGACAAGGATGACAGCGGCGAATACAAGATTCCGTTCCTGGTGGTGTGCGATGCCTTCCAGTCCGAGATGGTGGCGTACGCGGATCTGGTGTTGCCGGACACCACGTATCTGGAACGTCACGACGTCATGAGCATGCTGGATCGCCCGATCTCCGAATTCGACGGCCCGGTCGATTCAGTGCGCATCCCGGTGGTGCCGCCGACCGGTGAATGCAAGCCGTTCCAGGAAGTATTGATCGAATTAGGCTCGCGTTTGCAATTACCGGCGTTTACCCGTGCCGACGGCACGCGCAAGTTCCGCGACTATCCGGACTTCATCACCAATTATGAAACCGAGCCGGGTTCCGGCATCGGCTTCCTGGCCGGTTGGCGCGGCAAGGGCGGCGAGAAATTCATGAAGGGCGAGCCCAACCCGAACCAGTGGGAAATGTACGAAAAGAACAACTGCGTGTTCCATTACGAAATGCCCAAGTCGTTCCAGTACATGCGCAACTGGAATCGCGGTTATTTGAACTGGGCGCAGGAGCATCGTTTGTTGCGTCACGCCGAACCAATCAATATCCATATCTATTCCGAGATCCTGATGAACTTCCGCCTCGCGGCGCAGGGCAAGCTCGATTGCAAACAGCCGCCGGATCATTTGCGCAAGCGCATCGAAACCTACTTCGATCCGCTGCCGTTTTATTTCGAGCCGCTGGAAGCCAGCTTGACGGATAAACACAAGTATCCGCTGAACGCGGTGACGCAGCGGCCGATGGCGATGTACCACTCCTGGGATTCGCAAAATGCCTGGCTGCGGCAGATTCATGCCTACAACTTCCTGTATGTGCATCCCAAGACCGCGCAGAAACAGGGCATCGATGACGGCAAATGGATGTGGGTGGAATCGATGCACGGCAAGGCGCGCTGCTTGTGCCGTTACTCCGAAGCCGTCGAGCCGGGCACGGTGTGGACCTGGAACGCCATCGGCAAGGCCAAGGGCGCTTGGCGTTTGGATAAGGATGCCAATGAATCCGAGCTGGGGTTTTTGTTGAATCACGTCATCAGCGAAGAGCTGCCGCCGCACGCCGACGGCAAGCACATTTCCAATTCGGATCCCAACACCGGGCAAGCGGGGTGGTACGACGTGCGCGTGCGCATCTATCCGGCAGGCGCGGATGAGCCGCAAATGAGTTATCCGCAATACGATGCGATGCCGGCATTACCGGGCACCGGCAAGACCGGCAAGGTGCTCAAGTATTTTGCGGGCGCGTTTCGCAGGAAGGCAGAGAAGGTAGGCAAGCAATGACACAATTAGCCTTAGTCATCGATTTGAATGTGTGCGTCGGCTGCCACGCCTGCGTGACCTCGTGCAAGGAATGGAATACCTCGGGATCGGCCGGTTTCATGACCGACGAAAACCCCTACGGCAAAGATCCCACCGGGACTTTTTTCAATCGCGTGCAGACCTATGAGATCGGCGAGTTTCCCAATACCGAGACGCTGCATTTTCCCAAGAGCTGCTTGCATTGCGAAGACCCGCCGTGCGTGCCGGTATGCCCCACCGGCGCCAGTTACAAGCGCGAATCCGACGGCATCGTCCTGGTCGATTACGACAAGTGCATCGGTTGCCGTTATTGTTCCTGGGCCTGCCCCTACGGTGTGCGCGAAATCGATGAAACGCAAAAGGTGATGAAGAAATGCACCCTGTGCGTGGACCGCATCTATGACCAAAGCTTGCCGGAGTCAGAGCGCAAACCGGCCTGCGTGTTGGCTTGCCCGACCAGTGCGCGCCTGTTCGGCGATGTGCACGATTCTGAATCCGACGTGTCGGCGGTCATCCGCGAAGAAGGCGGTTATCAGTTAATGCCGGAGTGGGGCACCAAACCCGCGAACCATTATCTGCCGCGGCGCAAGACGCGCATGCGCATTCATGAAGATGAATTGCAGCGCGCGGATAATCCGCTCAACAAAGAGCAACGCGGCCCGCGCGGCCCGATCGACGCACCGACGCTGGATGACAGCACATCCTGGTAACAACATTGCCGCATAAAAAGTAAGAGGAAGAAATCAATGCATCCAGCATTCAGTGTGATTTTTTTAACCACCCTCATTGGCGTTGGCCAGGGTGTGTTCCTGGCCTTGTTTACCGGCCAGAGTTATTCCGCGCTCGAGCTATTGCCGATTCAGGACAGCATGCGCTTTTACGGTAACGGCGCGATTATCGCCCTCGTGTTTTTGATCGGCGGCCTGGTGGCCTCGTTCTTCCATCTGGGGCGTCCCGAGCGCGCTTGGCGTGCGGCAACGCAATGGCGCACTTCCTGGTTGTCGCGCGAAGTTATCGCCTTGCCGATCCTGATGTTCTTTGTTTTCGTTTATGGTGCGATGCAGCGCTTCGGCTGGGACCAGACCTTATTCACCAACACTGCCGGTGTTACCTTGCAACTGAGCCTGGTGGTCGCGACCCTCGGCATGCTGGCCACCTTCGCGCTCTTCATCTGCACCGGCATGATCTACGCCTGCCTGAAATTCCTGCAGGAATGGTATACGCCGCTCACGGTCATCAACTACACCTTGCTCGGCACCGCGTCCGGGTTTGTCCTGGTCACCGCCTTCGCCAGTTACAGCGCGCCGGAGCTCATGCGTTTCTATGGCATCTGGTCGACCATCATTATTGTCGGCGCATTCTTTACCCGTGCGGCCTCACTGTTCCGCAACAATCGCATCAAGGCGAAATCCACCCTGCAAACGGCCCTGGGTGTCCGGCATAACAAGATTCAACAAAAATCGATGGGCTTCATGGGCGGTTCGGTGAATACGCGCGACTTCTTCCATCACGCTTCTTTGATGTTCATGAAGCGCATGAAATGGATATTCCTGGTGCTGGTGTTTCCGGTCCCCATCATCCTGCTATGGCTCGGCATGTCGAACAACAGCACTAGCATTCTGCTGGCTGCGTTTATTGTGCAATACCTGGGGCTCATTGCCGAGCGCTGGTTCTTCTTCGCCCAGGCGAATCACCCGCAGAACCTGTATTACCAGACGATTTAATCAATTCTGATATCAGCCAAGCTGGGTTGCCTGCCTGGCTGAGTGAATTTGCGCAGAGTGGCGCCCCGAAGACGAATCGAACGTCCGACCTACCCCTTAGGAGGGGGTTGCTCTATCCACTGAGCTACCGGGGCGCGAGCGCGTATTTTAGCTGAAATTTGTCTTGTCCTTGCGCCTTGAGGCGCGCTTGAAACAATTCAATGTGCTTTGTGCTGGTGTTGGTTGCGCTGAGTACGCAACTAAGAAGTTAAGCTTGAACTGGAAATAAAGCGGGTAAGGAATTGTTCCAAAGGAAGTTCTGAAACTTGCACTGTCGAATGTTAGAAAATGCAATAAATCTTAAGTAAAACAGTGATTGAATTTTTAACTCAGAGGCATAACAATGGAGCGTAAATCCAACTTCGTACACTAAATAATAATTGAGAATAATGTCGAGCTCGGAGCAATCAAGCCTGTTAGTTGCCGCTGTAACCATCAACTGTAATGCCTCGTATTTCAGGGCGGCATGAATGATTGATGAAATGCTGGCCTTGAAGTGGGTAAAGCTGCTGGTGGTGCTCGCCATCACGCTGGCTTTGCTGTGGGTGAGTCGGCGTCAGCCTGCCATTGCACGCCATCGCGGTTGGACCATGATCATTGTGGGTTTGATGATTGTGGGCCTGGGCGATGCGCTCAATATTTATACCTCCTCCCATGCCGCGCAAACCATCTTAGCCAGCACCTATGCGTTAGAACTTATCCGTTACAGCACTTGGACCTTGGGCAATGTGTTAATGGCGCTCGGATTTTGGCATTGGCTGCCGTTGGTTTGCGCGATCAAGCAGGCCGAGGAAGATTTAAAACAAGCCAACGAATTTCTTGAAGTGCAGGTGGCGCAACGCACCAGCGAACTTAAATCAGCGAACGACAAATTACGTCTGGATTTGGAAGAGCGCAAGCGTGTGGAACAGAGCATCCGCCACATGGCGCATCATGACGCGCTGACGGGTTTGCCGAATCGCGCCTTGTTTCGCGACCGCCTTTCACATGCGATGGCCCAAGCCGATCGCTACCATCAGATATTGGCCGTGCTGTTTCTCGATTTGGATCGCTTCAAGGCGATCAACGATACCCTGGGCCATAACGTCGGCGACCAGCTCCTGAAAATAGCCGCGGAAAGGCTGCGTAGCTGCGTGCGCGATTGCGATACGGTGGCGCGCTTGGGTGGCGATGAGTTCACCATAATCGTCGAGGATATTATCGAGGTGCAGGATGCGGCGGTGGTGGCGCAAAAGATTCTCGACACGCTGTCGCAGCCCTTCAATCTGTATGGGCACGAGGTATTCATTAGCGTGAGCATCGGCCTGACGCTTTATCCCAATGACGACGAGAACGCCGACAACTTGCTGCGCAACGCGGATTCGGCCATGTATCGCGCCAAAGAATATGGCCGCAACAATTACCAATTCTATGTAGCCGATATGAATGTCAAGGCGCGCGAGCGGCTGATGCTGGAAAGCCAGTTAAGGCGCGCGCTGGACCGCAATGAATTCACGCTGTATTACCAACCGCGGGTGGATTTATTTTCGGGGCAGGTGATCGGTGCAGAGGCGTTGCTGCGCTGGCGCCATCCGGATATGGGCTTGGTGCCGCCCGTGCAGTTCATCCCGATTTTAGAAGAAACGGGGATGATCATCCCGGTGGGCGAGTGGGTGCTGCAGCAGGCGAGCCGACAAAATCGCGCGTGGCAAGATTTGGGCTTGAAGCCCATCCGCATGGCGGTGAATTTATCGGTGCGGCAATTCATCCAAAAGGAGTTGGCCGATTCGATTTTGTCGATTATCGAGCGCGCCGGCCTGGCGCCCGAATTTCTCGAACTGGAAATTACCGAAGACTTGCTGCTGGAGCACAACCAGACCAACATCATCACCCTGACCAAGTTGCGCAATCGCGGCGTGCACATCTCCATCGATGATTTTGGAACCGGATACTCCTCGCTTTCTTATCTCAAGCGCTTGCCGATCGATACCCTGAAGATCGATCAATCCTTCCTGCGCGACATCGACAATGATCCGGACAATAAGGCGATCACCTCGGCCATTATCGCCATGGCCGCCAGCCTGCATCTCAACGTGCTGGCCGAGGGCGTGGAAACCGAAGAGCAGCTAAGCTTCCTGCGAGCGCAAGGGTGCAATGAAATTCAAGGCTTCTCCTTTAGCAAGCCGCTGACGGCTGCGGAATTCGAGAAGCTGTTAGTGGATGGCCGGCAGATGCGCTTATTGCAGGGCTTGTCCGGCTATTACGTGAATATGGTCAACACCACACCGCAACTCCCGCACTAGCGCTATGCCGCATTGTGACGCGCTTGCCGCGTCGCGTGTGACTTAGCTTTTTTGCTGCTCTCGGAGCTTGCGCTATTTTGCGACAGTGCTTCCAGGAATTTCGGCGCGCCGCGTGCGCCACTGACGGCGTAGTCGTGCGCCAGGCAAGCAGTGGCATCCGTTTCCGTAACGTTCAGTTCCGACTGTAATGCGGTGTGTAGTAGATCAAACAAGCGTTCCAGGGCGATTTGATGCGTCTGTCGCGTCTTTGCATATAGCCAGTCGGAAAGCGCGAGGAAGCGATTGAACGGTGTCGGACCCAGAATGATCGGCAAGGTAGTCGAAAAACGTCCCGAGTTGGCAATCAAATCCCAGTAACGCGCGAAACGCGACAAGCGTTGCATGCTTGGAAAATCGATACGATCGGTGGCCAGAATATTATAGGGAGGGTGCGGGTTATAGCGCATTTGAAAGTCCTCCGTATGGCGCACGATGGGCGTGCCGCGCAGCCGCTTCAGGATGCCGACTTGAATCTCGTGCGGCCCAATCGCAACCAGCTGATCGAAGCCCTTGGCAAAGCTCGCCATGTCCTCGCCCGGCAAGCCGATGATCAAATCCGCATGAATGTGCGCATGGCTCTCGGTGCGCAACCAGTGCAGATTAGCGGCGGCCTTGGCGGTATCCTGCTTGCGGGAGATCAAAGCCTGTACTTCGGGATTGAGCGTTTGAATGCCGATCTCGAATTGCAAAGACCCTTCGGGAAAACGCGCGATCAAGACCTTCAACTGATCCGGCAAATGGTCGGGGATGACCTCAAAATGCACGAACAGTTTTTCATCCAGGCGTTCCAGAAAAAACTCCAGAATGCGGCTGCTGGCTTTGATATTGAGATTGAAGGTGCGATCGACGAACTTGAATTGGCGCGTGCCGCGCGCGTAAAGACGCGCCATCTCTTCCAGAAATAAATCCAGGTCGAAGGCCCACGCGGTTTTATCCAGTGATGACAGGCAAAATTCGCATTTAAACGGACAGCCGCGTGACGCATCCACATAAATCAGGCGCTGCGCGATATCGTCGTCGTTGTAGAACGCATAGGGCATCTTGATGGCGGAGAGCGCCGGTTGTTCCCCCGCGATAATTTTTTGCGCTTGTGGGCGATGCGCCAAGAGTTCGCGGCACAGCTTGGGGAAACTCACATCGCCCCAACCCGTAATTACATAATCGGCGAGCTTAACGATTTCCTGCTCGTTGCATTCGTAGCTGACTTCCGGCCCGCCCAGCACCACGATGACATCCGGCGCCACACGTTTTAATAGCGCGACGACTTTGGTGGATTCCTCGATATTCCAGATGTAAACGCCCAAGCCGACAATCGTAGGCTTTGCGGCCAGCAATGCTTCGACGATATCCGCCGGTTTTTGTTGCAGGATGAATTCGAAAATCTGCGTTTCGCTTTGCAGTTCCTCCATGTTGGCGAGCAGATAGCGCAAGCCAAGCGATGCATGGTAGTAGCGCGCGTTGATCGTGGCGAGAGCGATGGTGGACATGCAAGTGCGAGCCGGGAAGGAGAGGGCGCTATTTTACCCTAGTTCATATTGCGGACTTATAGCTTGGGCGCTGCAAGCTTGAAGCCATGCTGCGCCAGTAAATGCAGCGTTGGGCTAATGCAGTGCGCTATGAAATCCTGTCGTTCGGGATTGTGTCGAGCGAGCTCGCGCCAATGGTGGCCGGGACTCAGCCCCGCCAACTCATAAACAGCAGAACCGGGCAGGTAAAACGCACGCACAAACTGCGAGAGCAACCTACGCACCAGCGGCGCCAGCATTGCTCGAGCGAGAGGCGATTGTGATACCAAGCTGTGTTGCAGGGCGTGACGCGAGCGTGCGATATGGCGCGCCTCATCAATGACGTGCAAACGGCACATATGTTGAATCAAAGGATTGATCGCGTCGCCGTTGATCCGCACAAAGCGCGTCAGCCGATCAGGAATCTCCTCGCCCATCACCACCGCAAGCCAAAACAACGTCGAGCGCGTCGATGCATGGCGGCCTAAAAAATCCGCAAACCAGGGACGGTGAAAGCTGCCGCGCGGCAAGTGCAAACCGCTTTGCTCCATGAGTTTTAGAAACATCAAACTGTGGCCGGCCTCTTCGCGAATTTCATGCAAATTGTAAGCATGCTCAGCGGGTGATTCGGTCTTGTGTAGCGCTTTACTCAAGCGCTCGACGAAGATGCCTTCCAACCACAATCCGGCCTGAATGAAATTCACGAATTCATATTGTGAAAGTCGACGCTGCAGCGCTTCCGGCTGACGCTCGAATTCCGCTAGCCCAGCAAGTGAAAGCGCAGCAGGCGGCAGCCAACAATCATCCAGCGAAAGCGCGTGCCAAGGCAATTGCGTCAACGGATCCCGATACTGGGCGCTGTTGACGCTGAGTTGCTTTAAAAACAGGGTGTCGAGATGGCTCATAAGCGTGATTTCGGAAGAAATTCTATCATGCGATCAATGGGCTAGCGTGGTTTAGGTTGCCCAAAAATGCGTAATCGTTTATCCTTGCCGGCTTTTCGGAGAGGTGGATGAGCGGTTTAAGTCGCACGCCTGGACAACACGCCGCGTAGCGGCTTGTTTCGGCGTAGGCTAACCTGGCGTAGCCAGGTTAAGGGCGATAGCCCGGCCGTAGCCAAAGCGTGTTCTCGGAAAATGAAAGTTGTACGGAGAGGTGGATGAGCGGTTTAAGTCGCACGCCTGGAAAGCGTGTTTAGGATAATATCCTAACGCGGGTTCGAATCCCGCCCTCTCCGCCAATAAACAAGCGACCCATCGAGGTCGCTTTTTTATTGGCGGAGAGGGCGGTTAAACAGAAGCAGCCGGTTCGACTAGACGAGCACTGCTCGGCTGGACGCGCAGTTCTTGCTATCGCCAAACTTCAGCCGCCCTCGCACGAAAAACACTTCACCCTTCGCGCAGTAGTCACTCTCAGGCCTAGAGCGACATGTTCAAACGGGTACGACGAAATACTGGACGTGGCAAACTGCATGGAATTCCTCTTACTGCTGTTAGTGGAACCCAATGTAGGTACTCGTTTTAAACGGAATTCATGTTGAAAGAATTAGGTGGATACAAGCTAGCGCCCGCATGATAGCTTAAATATACTCAACTTTTAGGTAATATCGAGCTTTACTAGTGTCCCAACGTTAATCGAACAGAAACAGCTGGTTGGTTGAGTCGGGTGAATTTGAGTCCAGTGGTGTGCGCGCCAACAGTTGATTTAGCGCCATTTTCTCGAACATAGTGAGGCTCAAAATTTGTAGCATTTCGTAGAGCGAAGCGGTGATGTGCAGCCGCTTTCTCAGGATGGCGACCAGAACGTAAACCGATACTGCGATCCAAATTTGAGACTTGACCGCGTTTTCTGAAGTACCGAAGAAGGACTTGATACGCAGATGCTGTTTGATCCATTTGAAGAACAATTCGATTTGCCAACGACAGCGATAAAGATCGGCGATGCTCTGCGCGGACAGGTTGAGGTGGTTGGTCAAGAAGACCAACGTCTTGCCCTCGGCATCTTTGATCTTGATGCGTCTGATCGTCGTTGGGAAATGTTGCTGAGAATAAAAGCCGGTCAGCGTACCCAGTTGGTCGCAGATGATGCCGGACGTACGATCTGTCGGCTGGGAGTATCGTCGAGTGAAGCGCAAATTCCCCTTGGCGCGCGTCACAAAGAAGCTGCCTGCTTGGTGCAAGCGATGCAGTCGGGTGAAGTCGAGATAGCCGCGATCCATGATGTAGAACGCGCCAGTCTCGGGAATGATCTGGTCGAGAATATTCACATCGTGCAGCTTGCCGTCGCTGATGTGGATAAAGCTGGGAATATTGCCGCGCAGGTCGAGCAGCGTATGCAATTTGATCGCTGCCTTGGTCGAACGAAACGGAGCCCAAGGAAATACCGACAGACACAGATCGATGGTGGTCGCGTCCAGCGCGTAGACCGTTTCCGAAAGATCGACTCCAAACGGTTCGTCCACGTAAAGCGGTCTGGCAATTCCGATCAGGCTCTGCGCAAAATCGGCATAGATGCGCCAGTCTCGAACTGCATTCGCATTGGCCAACGTATTGCGCGACACCGTGCTGCGAAAGCCCATGTGGTAGAGCTTGGCAGACTGACTGCGCAGACAGGCTTCGATGTCCCGCAGACTCTCGCGATAGGTCAGCTGCGCGAACGCCAGGCACAGAAATTGGTCGAGACAAGTGAAGTGCTTGACCTTGTGCTCCCCGTTGTAGCGAGCGACACATCTGCGAAAAGTGGTCAGTGGCAAGTGCGACATCACTTGTGCAAAAACAAGTTTGCCCGAGTTCATTGGCAGTCCTCGCAATCGGGTTGGAAATACCCCGAATGCTACGTGCCAAATTCAAATCGAGACCAAGCTTAACCATGAAATATCGTCGTTCCTTCAATCTATTACAATCGGCCCAGCAGTCAACGTTGGGACACTACTGATGCCTTACCCTTATTTACATATGTTGTTTGGTTTAGGTGCGAAGGCAACCAAGCCTAGTCGCTTTAGTTTCGTCATGTTTGGCGCAACGCAGATAGCCATTGACCTGCAGCCGCTATTCAATAGGATTTATCCAAGCTTGCTAGAAAGGCATACACCAACCCACACGCTGATTGGTGCAACCATTATTATGTTTATTTGCTTGGCGTTTCGAATACCGCTGGGGAATCTATTGAAGATCATGATTGATCGAAGAGCCGCATTTTATGGCGCGGCTACAGGCGTTTATTCGCATATTTTTCTTGATGCAATCATTCACAGAGAAGTCAGTGCCAATCTGTTTTGGCCTTACCGTATCGAAAGTCATCTGTATGGGATTATGGGTAACCGCAGCTTGACTTTGGCCTGTATTGCCTTTGGAACCTTAGGCGCTATCTGGCTTTGGCGGCAAGGTAAAGTCATGGAATATCTTGCGCTATTAAAAAAATAGTCGGGCATTGATTAGCTCACCATACGTAGCAATTTCGATGCTCTGAAATCCCCTTGTAACAATTCTTTCGCATAGTGACGGCCTTTCCTGGATTAAATCGATCGGTCGGGCGGCATCATGCGTTGGTTGTTTCTCTTGTGCTTTTGCGGATACTTATTCAGCTCTCAGAGTTTTGCCGCGGATAAGCGCGACTATCAGTTGGGTCCCGGCGATGTGGTGCGGGTCACGGTGTATGACCATCCGGACTTGACTGCGGATGCGCGTATCTCCGAGGCCGGCAGCATTCAACTGCCGCTGTTGGGCGATGTTGTGCTGCGCGGGCGCACCACGGCCGAGGCGGCGGAGCAACTGGCCAATCAGCTAGACCAGGGCGGCTTCGTCAAACAGCCGCAGGTCACCATCATGGTGGTGCAGTACCGCAGCCAGCAAATCTCCGTGTTGGGTTACGTGAGCAAGCCCGGCAAATATCCGATTGAACAATCCAGCACGGTACTCGACTTGCTGGCCCTTGCTGGCGGGGTTTTGCCCATCGCCGGCGATACCGCGATTCTGATGCGTGCTGACAACCCCGCTAAAACGCGCCGCGAACTCGATCTGTCCGCATTGTTCGAAAAAGGCGATCCCACGCAGAACCCCGAGGTTACGAACGGCGATGTGATTTACGTGCCGCGCGAGCCGCGTTTCTATATTTATGGAGAGATACAACGCGCCGGGGCTTATCGCATCGAGCGCGGCATGTCGGTGATGCAAGCCTTGTCCGTGGCGGGTGGGCTGACCTTGCGCGGCACCGAGCGCCGACTCAAGGTCAATCGCCGCGACAGTGCGGGTGCCTTGCAATCGATGTCCGTCAAGCTGGACGACATCGTGCACCCCGACGATGTGATTTATGTCACTGAGAGCCTGTTTTAGTCAATTGGATTGCTAAGGAATTGCGATGGGCTTGAACCTGAATGAACTGTGGCTGATCTTTACTTCGCGCTGGCGTGTGTTTGCCGCCACACTGCTGATCACGGTGGTTACCGCAACCATCGTCTCCTTACTCCTGCCGAAAACCTATACCGCAACGACCGCGTTGATCGTCGACATCAAGGACGATCAAGCGGGGTCGCTGCAGACCGGCCAGGCGTACCAGCAGCCTGGCTATTTGGATACGCAGGCGGAAATTATTTCCAGCCACAAGGTTGCACTTAAGGTCGTCAATGACCTCAAGCTGGCCAACAACCCCACGGCGCGCGAGACGTTCGAAAATGATACCCATGGCAAAGGCAATATCCAGGACTGGCTTGCCGATCGGCTGCTGAAACCGCTGGTGGTGGAAAAAAACCATAGCAGTGTGGTGCAGGTGAGCTATTCCGCAACCGATGGTCGATTCGCGGCCTTGATGGCGAACGCCTTCGCACAAGCCTACATCGATACCAATTTGGAATTGCGCGTCGAACCTGCGCGCCAGACCTCGCAGTGGTTCAACGGCCAACTCAAGCAATTGCGCGAGACGTTGGAGAAGGCGCAAGCGAAACTAACCGCTTACCAAAAGGACCATGGAATTGTCTCGGTGGGCGAGAGTGCCGATGTGGAAAATGCGCGGCATAGCCAGATTTCCACGCAATTGGTTCAGGCCCAGGAAGATACTTATCTGACGGCCAGCCGGCAAAAACAGGCAGAGGAATTCATCGCGCGCGGCAGGCCGCTCGATAGTCTGCCCGACGTGCTTTCCAATGGCTTCATCCAAAAATTGAAAGGCGATTTGGCCACGGCTGAAACGAAATTGCATGATGCCGAGGAACAGTACGGCAAGAATCATCCACGTTACCAGCGCCAGGTGGCGGAGGTCGCGACCTTGCGCGAGCAACTCAAGCAGGAAATCGACAAGGTGATGGCGAGCATTACCACCGCCAATCGCCTCAACCAACGGCGCGAAGCCGAGTTGCAAGCAGCATTTAGGGAGCAGAAGCAGAAAGTCTTGGGGCTGAAGCAGCGCCACGACGACCTGGGTGTTCTGTTGCACGATGTCGAGAGCGCGCAGAACGCCTACGACGAGGCATCGAAGCGCTATCGCCAGGCCACACTGGAAAGCCAAATCAGCAAGACCAACGTCGCCGTGCTGAATGCCGCGGTAGAACCGCTGACCTCGTCGAAGCCTAAAGTCGGGCTCAATATCGCGTTGTCCGTCATGGTCGGCGCCATGTTGGGGATTGCCGGCATATTCTTGATGGAGTTGCTGGATCGGCGCGTGCGCACCGGCGGCGAATGTGCGCGCGAATTGGGCGTGCCCTTGCTGGTCAGCATGGTTATTGCCAAGGAACCGCCGCGCTGGTTGCGTGGCTTCTATCGCTTGTTTGCGCGCTGGAACAGCGCCCCCGCGTGAAAGATAAACGATGAGTATCATGTCCCCGGTTTTTCGTAAGCTTCCTGCGGATACGCCCTTGTCGAGCGACGACAGGAGCATCGGTGCAATTTTGCTGGATGCCGGAAAACTCAGCCTCGCCGATGCCGAACGCATTCTGCAATACCAAAAGCAGGAGGGTTGCCGCTTCGGTCAGGCCGGTATCCAGCTTGGCCTATTGACCGAGGCCGACTGCAAGCAGGCGCTCGCGACACAATTCGATTTCAGCTACTTGGTGCCCGGCGAAGGCCGCATCAGCAGCGACTTGGTGGCAGCTTATGAACCGAATCATCGCGCCACGGAATGGTTTCGCGCCTTGCGCAGTCAACTGTTGCTACGTTGGTTCGGGTCGGAACAGAATCGCCGCGCGCTCGCCATCGTTAGCCCGCGTTCCAATGAAGGCCGAACCTACCTTGCCGCGAATCTGGCGGTGGTATTTTCCCAACTCGGCGAACGTACCCTGCTGATCGATGCGGATTTCCGCAAGTCGCGCATCGCTGAAATGTTCGGGATGAAAGATGCGCTTGGCTTGTCATCGATCCTCGCTGGGCGCGAAGACACTCAGGTGATTCAACCTATAGCGGGCCTTGATCGGCTTTACGTCCTGCCCGCGGGCATCGTGCCACCCAATCCGCAAGAATTGCTGGAGCGCTCGGGGTTCGATGGCTTGTTGAAACATTTGGCCGAGGATTTCGATGTGATTCTCATCGACACGCCGCCAGGCGCTGATCATGCCGACGCCCACACGGTCGCTGCGGCGGCTGGCGCGGCGGTTATGCTGACGCGCCAGCATCACACGCGCCTGGAAGAAGCCCGAGTGCTTCGGGAGAAGTTGCGCGGCACGCAAGCCGAGCTCGTCGGCAGCGTGCTGACAGGGTTTTGAGTCATGAGCCTTTCTTTGAGCCAGTCCTCCAGCGCCGTTGACCGGCAACCCTTGTGGCTCGTGTTACCGATCCTGGTCGGTTTTGCTGCGCTATTTTTGCCAACGTATTGGCGGCTATCACAAGACGCATGGCGCGATGAGGCGCACGCCCATGGTCCGTTTGTCCTGATGATTGTTGGCTGGCTAATTTATCGTCAATGGCCGGCCTTGCGCGCGGCCATCGGCGGTTTCGCGCCTTACAGTGGCGGATTGCTATTAGTACTCGGTTTGCTTTGCTATGTACTCGGACGGTCACAAGGGCTGATTCTGTTGGAGGTCGGTGCGCAGATACCGGTGCTGGCCGGATTGACCTTGCTGTTGGCTGGTTGGCGTGGCGTGCGCGTCTTGTGGTTCCCGCTTGTATTCCTGGTATTCATGGTGCCGCTGCCAGGATTTCTGATCGACGCCATTACCGGGCCGCTCAAAACCCAGGTATCGGCGCTGGTGGAATGGGTGCTGTATGGCTTCGGTCTGCCGATTTCGCGCAGCGGCGTGGTGCTGAATATCGGTAACTATCAGCTGCAAGTCGCCGACGCGTGCTCGGGCCTCAACTCCATGTATAGCCTGAGCGCGATGGGTTTGCTGTTTCTATATCTGATGAACTATCAGAGCAAGCTGCGAACGGCGCTGGTTATCGCCAGCATTTTACCGATTGCATTTGCCGCGAATGTGATTCGCGTCATGACGCTCGTGCTAGTGACCTACTATCTGGGCGACGGCGCAGGCCATGCGTTTCACGACATCGCGGCGGCATCGCTGTATGTGTTTGCGCTGCTGCTGTTGTTCGGCTTCGATGCGCTGCTGCGTCCGCTATTCGCGGCAAAGAAAGCGGCGACATGAAAGCGCGCCATTGGAGCGTATTATTCGCCTGCATCGCCATGCTCAGCGCCGCTGTCGCGGCGCAGGCGCTGAAACCGGTGCATAAGATTTCGCAAACGCGCAAGATCCAGCTCGACCGTATGATCCCGCAACAGTTCGGCGATTGGCGCATCGATCCGAATGTGCGTCTGGTCGTGCCCGCGCCGGACGTTCAAGCCAGCCTCGACAAAATATACGACCAGATCATCAGCCGCGCCTATGTCAACGCGCGCGGCGAGCGCATGATGTTGTCGATTGCCTATGGCGGCTCGCAAGACGATACGCTGAAGGCGCACCGGCAAGAAGTCTGCTATTCAGCGCAGGGTTTTAGTATTTCCGGACTCGTGCATACCACGCTGGCCTTTGGCCGCAGCACGATACCGGTCACGCGCATGATGGCGGTGCAGGGCGAGCGCTACGAGCCGGTGACCTATTGGTTCACCATGGGCGACCGCGTGGTGCTGAGCCGTACCGAGCGCTTGTTGGTGCAACTGAAATATGGCCTTTCGGGTGAAATTCCCGATGGCATGTTGGTGCGTGTCTCTAATCTTTCTTCCGAACCGCAACGCGCTTACCGCGCGCAAGAAGAGTTCGTGCACGACCTGATAGGCGGCATGCGCGCCGAGGATGTGGCGCACCTACTCGGCGGCATCGGCGGATAACGGATTTTTCAGGCCGTGAAAACATGAACGCGCTTGCGCGCATCCCCTTCGTGAACCGCGCTTACGGCGCCGGGGCAAGAATGCTTACCGGCGTTACGAGCGCGGTATGTTGGGCAAACGACCGAACGCGTGAGGCTTGGCGAGTACTGCGTGCGATCCCTTTGCCGATTTTGCGCGCGCGCTTGTTGCTCGCGCTGGCCATTATCGGGATCTCGGTGTTCTGGGGAATGGCGACAGCCGTATTAGAAGTCAACGCAGTGATTCTCGTGGCTGCAATTATCGCATCGCTATTCATTCTGAACGACTATCGGGTGGGCGTGATTCTGTTGATCCTGGTCATGCCTATTTCGGCGAGCTCGATTTTCCCGCATGAAATGTTGGGGCTGAAGGGCGTGAACCCCCTAAATCTGCTCATTTTCGCGACACTTTTGGCTTATGGCTTGCGCCGCTTTTTCGAGAAGACAGCCTATCGCTTCGTTCCGAAAACCTGGATATGGTATTTCATCATCCCAGTCGTGCTTGCGGGTTTGCATGGAGCGCCGCATGTCAGCGAAATACCGGCCTATTTTTCAGCGAACCAAGATCTCCAATTTGAGGGCAGTGGTGGGTATTTGCGAGATATGGTGGTTAAACCCTTGTTTCTCGTGATATTCGCTTTAATGGCGGGAGCCGCATGCCAAAGCATGTCGCGCCCACAATGGTTGCTGATACCGGTAGTGATTTCTGTTTGGATCATGTGCCTCATGGTGATTATATTTTTCTTGTTGAGTGGTGCGCATTATGGCGATCTGGCAAATCCTAACGCGCGAGGATTTCTGACGCCATTAGGAATACACCCTAATGACTTGGGCCGTCTCTATGCGACCGCATATGCCGTATTGCTGTATAGCTTGCGCGGCGCGCCAACTGGTTTTGTTAAGCTGGTCATCATTGCTTCGATGGCGATAGTCTGCGTGGCGCTCGCGCTGACCTTTTCGCGCGCGGCATTCTTGGCATTTGTCGTGATCAATATCCTGTACTTTGTGATGCAACGAAATTTTAAAACGATCGCGCTCGGATTCGGGTTCGTATTGGTCATCATGTTTGCGTTACCTGGCGCGATTTATGAGCGGATCAGTTTGGGATTTGGCCCCCATGCTAAAGCGGATGAAATCAGCGCCGGCCGCACCGATGAAATTTGGCTGCCGCTACTCCCTGAAATTCTCAATAGCCCCTTAATTGGGCACGGCTTAGGCTCCACGATGTGGTCTGATGCAATGAAAGACGAGCGGATGTTGCCAGTGGGGCATCCACACAACGCCTATCTTAAAGCCGTGCTCGACATGGGTTTTGCCGGCTTGTTGTTGCTGGCCATTTTTTATCGGCGAAACTGGCGGCTTTTGCGCGCGCTGCGGCAGCGCGCTGATCTTGACCCTCAGCTCAGATATTTTTTTGAGGGCGCTTCCGTTGGTCTATTGGCGTTTCTGTTGGTCGGGATGTCTGGCAGCAGCCTAGACCCAACACCGGAACAGGCCTTTCTTTGGCTGGCAATGGGCATGGCGTATGGTGTTGCGGCAAAATCAGCGACATCTTTGGCTTCAAACGGCGTGGAGCCAACATCGTGATGTGCAGTCGATGAAGATACTTAATGAAGCGCAAGCGATAGAAAAACAAGACGAGAGGCGATTTGAAAAAAATCCGTCTCGCAGCCTGCGGCTTGTATATGAAACGAGCCATACCGACATGAAAACCCGTCCGCATATTTGTTTTGTCGCCCCCCATGCCTGGCCTGTGCTCTCCGGCAATCGCGATATGGCATTTGCCGGCGGCGCGGAAGTGCAGCAATGCCATCTCGCGCGTGGCTTGGCGGCGCGCGGATATCAAGTCGCCATGCTCTGCCTGGACTATGGCCAGCCGGCGTTGGTGGAGATCGACGGCATACGCGTGCATCGTCTTTTCAAACCGAATGCCGGTTGGCCAGTCATGCGATTCCTGCATCCACGTCTGACAGCGCTATGGCGCGGTATGCATCGGGTCGATGCTGACATCTATTATCAGCGCGGTGCGGATATGCATACTGGCGTGGTCGCAGCCTATTGCCAGTTGCATGGTAAGAAGTCGATTTTTGCCGGCGCTAATGACAATGATTTCTCTCCCGGTCAGGAATTGATACGCTACCGCCGTGACAAGTGGTTGTTTGCGTATGGCCTTGCGCGTGCCAGCGTAATCGTCGCGCAACGCCAGATACAAAAGCAGCTATGCTGGGAAAACTACAAACGCGATTCCACGTTGATCCAGAGTTGCTATCCTGCACCCGTGGCGCAGGCGAACCCGGCTGGCGGCATCCTGTGGGTAGCCACGATCAGAAAATTCAAAGGCCCTGAACGCTTTATCGAATTAGCCAAATCATTGCCGGATTGTCGCTTCACGATGATCGGCGGACCTGGCGGGGACGACGCCGAGAGTCTGCGCTATTACGAATCAATACGTAGCCAAGCCGAGGCAGTGCCTAATCTCAGCTTTCTCGGGTTTGTGCATCCGGCGGACATCGAGCAGTACTTCGATGGCGCTAAAATTTTTGTCAATACTTCGGATAGCGAAGGTTTTCCGAACACCTTTCTTCAAGCTTGGGCGCGCGCCATGCCCACCGTTTCGCTATTCGACCCTGGGGCGGTGGAGGATGGGCAGTCCGTGTGCTGCACGACACAGGACATCAATAGCTTGGTCGAAGTAGTGCGCGCGCTGAATCGCGATGATGTCCTGTGGCGCGAAACTGGCGAGCGCTGCCGGCGGTACTTCTTGCGGCAACATGCGCTGGAGGGGGTACTCGATGCCTATGAACATTTGTTCCTAAACTTGCTGGAAGCGCTTCGATGACTAGCGCCGCGCCGCACGTCCGGGCTCATGTCATGACGATAAGTCTTTGCGTAGCGACGTTATCCCGCGGCACAAGCAATGCAAATGTGGGTATACAGTTCCTGCCACTGGATGTCTTATTGCTTGTACGCCCCGGCGTTAACTGAAAAAATGAACCAGTGCGAGCGACATGGTGTTGAGATGCGTTCTCGGGAGAAGCTACGCGTAGCTGTACTACTGGATAGCGAGGTTCAGCCGGCATGGCTATATGCCATGCTTGAGAAAATTAAAGCGTTGAACTTTGTCGAATTCTGTTTGCGCATCAAGCAAGCACCGCCTGCCTTGAGTGACGCAAGCCCAGTGCTATGGAGACTTTATCGCTACGCCGATGATCGGCTATTTGGACGTGTGTCGGATGCCCTCGCCATGCGGGATGTATCAGAGCTGTTGCACGGCGTACCACTCAGGGAAATTGACTTGGCTGCAAGTGATAACGAGAACTTTTCCAAGCATAACATTGATGTCGTGCTGGATATCGTCGGAGGCCTTGATCCTGCTGCGTTAACTGGTATGGCGCGTTACGGCATTTGGCGCTATGAATTCGGCGACGCGCCTTTGCGTGATCCATCGGTGGTCGGACGGCGCGAAGTCTTCGACGAAGCCCCATTAACCGTAAGCCGATTGCTGAGTCATCTACCAGACGGTCAAGTGGTGTGCCTGATTCGTTCGCAGTCGCGGACGGTGCCTTTCTCGCCGCGTCGCAATCGGGACAACGCGTATTGGAAAAGTGCTGCATTCGCAAGTCGTGCGCTCGCAGCACTCCATCAGTCCCAGACTATCCCCAATGTTTTAGTGGCTATATCGGACAACGATGATGCGCGGCAAAAGGGGTTCAATATGGCGGCAGCGCTCGCGCGAGTCAGTGCAAACCTGTTGGGGCGTGGATTACAGAAGCTGAAGTCAGTGGATCAATGGATCGTCGCTTTCAAATTCGAGACCGAGCCGTCGCTACCGCATACTTTGTCAGGCTTTCAATCCATGATGCCGCCGAAGGATCGGTTTTGGGCAGACCCATTTCCGATCGAGCGTGACGGTCGCTATTTCGTATTCATCGAAGAGCTGCCGTTCGCCACCAACAAGGGTTATATCTCGGTCATGGAAGTGCGTCCGGATGGCAGTTGGACCCAGCCGGTCAAAGTGCTGGAGCGCGATTACCATTTATCCTATCCGTTCCTATTCGAGTGGCAAGGCGACCTTTTTATGCTGCCAGAAACCGGGCAAAACCGCACGGTGGAGGTGTACCGCTGTCATCGTTTTCCGGACGACTGGCGGCTGGAGTCAGTGCTATTGGAGAATGTGAATAGCGCGGATGCGACCCTGGCGCACATCGGCGACTGCTGGTGGATGTTCGTGAATATCGGTGAAGCGGGAACAGAGCTGTACGATGAACTGCATTTATATCATGCCGACCAGCCTTTCGGCCCGTGGGTGCCGCACCGGAATAATCCCGTCAAGTCGGATGCCCGATCGGCGCGTCCTGCCGGCAATCTGTTTTGGCTTGAGGGGCAACTGTATCGCCCTGCGCAATGTTGCGTACCGCTCTATGGCTCTGCCTTGTCGCTCAATCGGGTGGAATGTATCGATGCGGAAACGTTTAATGAACAGCCAGTAGCGCAACTTACACCCGATTGGCGCCCTGGATTGTTGGGCGCGCATACCTTTAATCGCGCCGGGTTGTTGACGGTCGTCGACGGATTCCAGCGCACACCAAGATTCGGCACGGTGGAAAATAAATTGGAGATCACGCCATGAGCTTGATTGGTCTTATCCGTTCAGATTTACATCGAGAAGGTGAGGGTCGAACGCTAGTTGTATTTCTACGGAAATTTCTATCTAGTCCTGGATTTCAATATTGTGTTTGGCTGAGGCTTTGTACTTTTCTCAGTTCGCACCCTCTGGGCCGCGTTTCATTTTATTTTCCTGCAAGGCTAATACTCCGGCGGTGCTCCATCAAGTATGGAATTGAAATTCGGCATCAAACACGGATCGGGAGCGGATTTTACATTGGCCATTGGGGCGGGATTGTTGTTCACCCTATGGCCAAGATCGGCAAGAACTGCAATATCTCGCAAGGCGTCACCATCGGTCAGTCTAATCGCGGCAAGCGGGCGGGCGTGCCGGTGATTGGCGATGGTGTTTTTATTGGCCCGGGAGCAAAGGTTTTTGGCGCAATTGCAATTGGCAACAATGTCGCTATTGGCGCCAATGCCGTTGTGACAAGCGATGTCCCCGACAACGCCGTAGTTGCAGGTATCCCTGCACGTATTCTGTCGCTATCGGGTAGTGCGGGATATGTTGAGCATGTCGACTACCCTAAGTGCTAGTTTGGCCATCGTTTTCTCATGACTATTTCGTTGATTAACCGATTTTTATTCAGGATTCACATGACTGCAATCTTATGCCGTGAAAATTGCGTGTTTAATGATTAAGTCCAAATGGAAATGCAAGAGACAATGCCAATGAAAGTTGCTGTGATCACGGCATTTCCACGCGATGCGCAAAAGCCGGTGGGCGGCGTGGAGGCTGTGAGCGTGAGCTTGGTGCAGGCGCTGGGTGCGCGGACGGATTTGGAAGTGCATGTCGTGACCACGGATCCGACATTGACGCAGACTGAGCAAAGCCGCTGGAATGGTGTATCGATTCATAGGCTGCCGCATTCAGGGCGCCAAGTGCTGACCGACGCCACTGGCCCAGGGCGACGCACGGTGCAAGTTTTTTTGCGGGAATTAAAGCCCGATCTTATCCATGCGCATGACGTTTATGGCTTGATGGTGCAAGGTATGGCGCTGCCGCGAGTCTTTACGATTCATGGTTTCATTCATGCTGACACGCGGATGTCCGGCACGCCGCTTGCAGCACTCCGCGCGTGGATTTGGAAACGCGTTGAGACTGCCGGCTGGGCCGAACAGCCGCATATCATCTCGATCAGTCCCTATGTGCGCGAGCGGCTTACGGGGATCGCGCGTGGCGTGATACACGATATTGACAACCCGATCGCTCCAGAATGTTTCGAAGTCGAGCGGCGCGAAGTACCCGGTACTATTTTCAGCGCGGCCTCTTTATGCCGACGCAAAAATCCACTGGCGCTGGTCGAGGCGCTTGCCCGGCTACGTGATCGAGGCGTCGATGCGCGGCTGCGCCTCGCTGGTCCCGCGAGTGAACAAGATTATGTGTTGTTGCTCCGCCGGCGCATTGCCGAGCTTAAGCTTGAAGATCATGTGTCCTTGCTGGGTTCCATCGGCAGTGAACAGGTACGCGCGGAGCTTGCGACAGCCAGTGTGTTCGCGCTGGTTTCTTTCGAAGAAGGTTCACCCATGGGCATCGAAGAGGCGATGGCGGCCGGCGTGCCGGTTGTCACTTCGAACCGCTGTGGGATGCCCTATATGGTGCGCGACGGCGAATCGGGCTTTTTGGTCAATCCGCACGATACAGAAGATATCGCCGAACGGCTGGGGCGGTTGCTGACCGCCCCCGGGCTACGTGCCGCCATGAGCGAAAATTCTCGCCGCATCGCCCATGACCGTTTCCATCCAATGACCGTGGCGCAGCGCACACGCGAGGTCTATTTGAGCGCGCTTGGTAAGACTTAATAACGGAAGTTCAACTGTTAGTTTGGCGCAATATTGCTTCGTGCGAGAGTGGATTCAGCGATGCTTGTCAGCGAACTGTGCATCTTGGCAAAACGCGCAACATAAAAATGCTTATTAGAAAATATCACGCCATATGTTGTTTAATTCTTATGAATTTATTTTGCTTTACCTGCCGATCGTTTTCACCGGATTTTTCCGCATCGCCCGTTTCTCCCACCGTCTTGCTGCCCTTTGGCTTGCAGCGGCATCGCTATTCTTCTATGGCTGGTGGAATCCGAAATTTGTACTGCTACTGCTTGCCTCAATCACGTTCAATTATGCCATGGGTTATGCAATCAGCCGTGTTGGAAACCTTGTACGATCAAGGACAATGCTCATTGCAGCGATTGCGGCTAATCTAGTTCTGCTGGGATATTTTAAGTACGCCAATTTTTTTATCTCTTCCGCAAGCGATTTATTGGGAACCCATTGGACGTTAGTAAACATCGTCCTGCCCTTGGGCATTTCATTCTTTACCTTTACGCAAATCGCTTTTCTAGTCGATGTTTATCGCGGCATCGTTAAGGAATACAACTTTATCCATTACGTTCTATTTGTCACATATTTTCCGCATCTGATTGCCGGCCCCGTACTCCACCATAAGCAAATGATGCCGCAATTTTCGGCTTCAGCAACTTATCGAGTGAGCGCAAAAAATTTAGCCATAGGGCTGACGATTTTCACGATTGGCCTGACCAAAAAAGTATTTCTTGCTGATAGCTTTGCGGGGTATGCCACACCCGTGTTTGATTTAGTGCGAGACGGCGTGCATCCCGCTGGGTTTGTCGTCGCATGGACGGGTGCGTTAGCTTTTACCTTGCAGTTGTATTTTGATTTTTCAGGCTATACGGATATGGCGATTGGCCTATCGCGTCTCTTTGGTGTTGAGTTACCCCAGAATTTTAATTCGCCCTACAAAGCATACAACATCATCGAATTCTGGCGTCGTTGGCACATGAGTCTATCGCAGTTTTTGCGGGACTATCTTTACTTTCCACTGGGCGGTAATCGCCATGGCCAGGTACGCCGAAATATCAATCTCATGCTCACAATGCTACTGGGCGGATTGTGGCATGGCGCGAATTGGACTTTTGTTGTTTGGGGAGGGTTGCATGGACTGTACTTGGTGGCCAATCATGCATGGCGAAATATCAAAGAAAGGCTTGGTATGCCTAGCACGGATCCGACCCTGCTCGGGCGAGTCATTGGCATTATAGTCACTTTTACTTGCGTTGTTATCGCATGGGTCTTTTTCAGGGCCGAGACTATATTGGGTGCAGCAAGCATGCTCAGTAGTATGGTTGGTGCGCATGGAATATTGTGGCATCAATTCAACGATATGAATCTTGGTCAAGGCCGCTTGCAATTCATGCTCATCACAATGTTGGGTTTATTGATTGTTTTTATTGCGCCGAATACACAACAAATTGTTATGGGAAGTGGGCGCTACTGGGTAGCGAATCGATCAGTTGGCTTTGTCTATGGAATGGTCTTGGGCGTTTGTTTGATTTCCTTGGGCCGCGTTTCAGAATTTCTTTATTTCCGGTTTTGACGCATGCGATTCAATTCTTATTTAACTGCATTGGTCGGAACCGCCCTATCAATTCTTTGTTTGGCCATTCTGATTAACTATGTCGTAGATCCATATGATGTATTTGGGCATAGTTGGCTGCGGGAGTATGGGCAGCCACAAGAGAGATTCTTAAAGATCGAGTATCTTTCAAAGCACAAGTCGTTCGATACTTTTCTGCTGGGTTCTTCGCGTATTGGCACGACACCGACAGAAGTGGTCGCACAATTTTGCAAATGCAACCCTTACAACCTAACTGTTTCCCAGACAAACCAATGGGACAATCTGGTTATCGCCAAGTGGTTGCTGGCGAATCAACCCAAAATAAAACGTTTGATGATACAAATCGATTGGCACGAGCTTTCGCATTATGGGCCAGAAAGGCCAAATTATTACCTGCTCACAAAAATGCATCCAGATGTCACGGGCGAATCGCGAGTTGCCTTTTTTAAGGATTATCTTTTGTCGTTTTCTTGGGAAGCTTTCAAAATAAAAGTCAAAAATAATTTTGACCAGACCAACAAGCTAGACTATTCAATCGAGAAGGGATATTGGTCCCGGCCAAATCTTGACAATTTGATTGATACCGATTGTCCGGCTTATGTCAGGAAGGAAAGCAGTTTCTCTGAAATAGTTTTGCCGCAAAAGTTTATTTCAAATAATAGAAATAATTTTTTTCGTAATATCGAAGCAATCGAGCAGATAAAAAAAATGGCGACCAATCAAGGTGTTGACGTCATTTTCTTCTTGACGCCGCATCATCGGAATTTTTTGGATGAAATCGATATTGACGACTATCAAATATTTCTAGAGAAAATTGTCAAAATCTCCCCGCTTATTAATTTCATGTATTACTCGAAAGAAACGCTAAATTCATGCAACTACTATGAGGCTGGCCATCATCGGGCCGTCTTGGCAAAAATAGTCGTAAAGGATATTTTCAGTGAAGATGCCATGACCTTTGGTAGGAGGGTTTCTTTAGCCAATTTAGAGCAAGAAAAAAAATTTCTGCTAGATAATTTCGAGTCGGCTCGATTCCATCGAAAACCATTTCGTTAACCCATTCATTTTCCGCGGCACGCCTGCTGTGCCTCTTGCAGGATTCTTAATTGTTTGCGTGACGCAGTTTCCAGAATATTAAGAGAATCCAACGCTTTCTTGTGTTGCGGTTCCGGTAACAAGATTGCAACCTTGCGCCACGATAATGGATTAAATAAGTGGAATATTCAGCTTATCCGCATATTTCCATTGTGGCACTTTACCCCATTTGCAGATCTGCTTTACAACGACATATTCATAGCGAGTATAGGATGATCCACGCCACAGCCATTATCAGAAAAGACGTCATTATTGAAGAGGGCGTTGTCATCAAGGCGCAAGCCGTTATCGGCGCCGCGGATGGTGCCGAGCATGATGGTATTCCGCCGAAGGTGGGGGCGGGAGCACGCATCGGCCCGCTTGCCGTTGTCTATTCCGGCGTCGTGATCGGCGCGCGGGCGAATATTGGCGCGGGGTCGATACTCATGCCGGGTGTGGCGATAGGAGCGGACGCGACCGTGCAGCCCGGTTCTGTTGTTTATCACTCGGTGGCAGCAGAGAGCGTGGTAAGCGGCAATCCAGCAAGCATGCATCGGCCGCAGCATAGGATGTTGCCCGAAGTTTTCATCCATCCTGAGGCGATCGTGGAGTCCGAAAGGATCGGGCCAGCCGGGCGCATCTGGGCGCATGTTCACATCCTGCCGGGAGCAGTTATCGGGCGCGATGCCAATATCTGCGATCATGTTTTCATCGAGAACGATGTAATTATCGGCGATCATGTCACGGTGAAATCAGGTGTTAGCATCTGGGACGGTGCGCGCATCGAGGATGATGTCTTCATCGGCCCCGGCGTGACTTTCACCAATGACAAAGCGCCACGCAGCAAAGTTTACCCGGAGCAGTTCTTGCAAACACAAGTGCGCAAGGGCGCAAGCCTTGGCGCCAATGCGACGATATTGCCGGGCCTCACGATTGGCCAGCGGGCGATGGTGGGTGCGGGGGCGGTGGTGACGCGCGATGTGCCGCCGAACGCAATCGTGGTTGGCAATCCGGCGCGTATCGTTGGTTACATCGACGCGCCGCCAAGCGCAACGCATTCGATATCGTTATCTCAAGATGAACCGCTACGCGAGCTTCACGCCAGCGGCGCGTATCTGAAACGCATGCCGCGTGTTGTAGATCTCCGCGGCGCATTGACCTTTGGCGAAATTGGACGGCACTTGCCCTTTACGCCCAAACGTTTTTTTGTCGTATACGATGTTCCCAGCCAAGAGGTGCGTGGAGAACATGCACACAAGGCGCTGCACGAGTTTTTGGTTTGCCTCAGAGGTTCGTGTGCAATCATGGTGGATGATGGAACCAACCGAGATGAGGTAGTACTCAGCGATCCAACCGTAGGACTGCACATCCCGCCTCAGTTGTGGCGAGTCCATTACAAATACACGCCCGATGCAATGGTGCTCGTTCTGGCTTCCGATACTTATCAAGCGAATGATTATATTCGCGATTACGACGAATTCCTCGCTTACGTGCGTGAAGTGCCACATGTCGCTGTCTGATGCTATTCCGTTTCTTGACTTGAAGCCCGTCTACCTCGCCTCGCGTGAGGCGATCGACGCTGCACTGCTGCGAGTCGCTGCCAGCGGCTGGTATTTGCTGGGTAAAGAGTTGACCGAATTCGAAGCGGCTTACGCAAGCTACTGCGATGTCGCCCATTGCGTCGGGGTTGCCAATGGCCTGGATGCGTTGCATCTGGGTCTATTGGCGCTGGGCGTCGGGCCGGGCGACGAGGTGATCGTCCCTTCCAACACCTACATCGCAACTTGGTTGGCGGTGAGCCAGTGTGGTGCGCGGCCGGTGCCGGTGGAGCCGGTCGAGCTGACCTATAACCTGGATACGACGCAGATCGAAGCGGCCATCACGCAGCGCACCAAGGCCATATTGCCGGTGCATTTGTATGGCCAACCGGCGGATATGGATTCGATACGCGCTATTGCTGCACGCCACGGTCTGGGCGTACTCGACGATTGCGCGCAGGCGCATGCCGCTCTCTATAAAGGCCGCCGCGTGGGCAGCCTGGCCGATCTGTCAGCCTGGAGTTTTTACCCCGGCAAGAATTTGGGCGCCTTCGGCGATGGCGGCGCAGTCACGACTAGCGACAGCGAACTGGACTGCAAAGTGCGCGTGCTACGGAACTACGGTTCGCGCGTGAAGTACGTCAATGAAGTGAAGGGATTCAATTCGCGCTTGGATGATATTCAGGCCGCCGTGCTGGCCGCCAAGCTGCGGTATCTGGATGAGGCCACGGCCCAACGCCGATCCATCGCTCAACGCTATCTGGACGGATTGGATGGATTACCGCTGACCCTGCCGTATGTTCCAGAATGGGCCGACCCGGCGTGGCATCTATTCGTTGTGCGACATGAAAATCGCGATGCCTTGCAAACACGTCTGGCTGAGCGCGGCATTGGCACGCTGATTCATTACCCTGTTCCGCCGCACATGCAAGCTGCTTATGCCGAGTTGGGCTATACGAAGGGCGATTTTCCGATCGCCGAACGCATGCACGCCGAAGTGCTAAGTCTTCCTCTGTGGCCAGGCATGACTGATACACAAGTTGCGCGGGTGATAGAGGCGGTGCGCGCGGTATTGGAAATCGTGTGAGCCTTTTTAAAGCAGCTTCGCTTGGCGCGGTTCGAATGGCAGTGCAAATGGTGGCGAGCTTTTTGAGCGTTAAGGTCACCTCGGTTTACCTCGGCCCGGCTGGGATCGGCGTGCTGAGCCAGTTGCAGAGTTTCATGAGTATGACGCTGGGGGTAGTCTCAGGCGGTGTCAACACGGGTGTTATCAGACTCACTGCGGAATATGGAACAGACCTGGAGCGTCGGCGAACACTCGTTTCGACGATCGTGCGCGCACTCATTTTTGTTGGTGTGCCGGCCTCGCTGATTCTTTTGCTAACTGCGCCTTGGATCGCCGAGAAGTTGCTGGATGACGCCAGCTATGCGCCGGCAGTCATGCTGTTCGGTGGGCTCTACATTTGCGGGCTTATCGGCAGCTTGCTGCTGGGCCTGGCCAATGGCGCAAAGGATTACACTTCCACGACATTCATCAATATCGGCAATATCTTGGCAAGTCTCGTGTTGTTTACGCTGCTCTCACCGATGTATGGTATTGCGGGCGGTTTGGCCGCCGCCGCGCTTGCGCCCCTGATGTCGCTAGCGGTCTCAGCCTTTTTTGCACGACGCAAACCTTGGTTCGATCGCAGTGCCTTGTCCTCGGTTTTTTCCAGAAATGAACTGCGGCGAGTAGCGGCCTTTATTCCGATGGCGGCCGCCAGCGCGGTGGTAGTGCCGCTGGCCCAGATTATGGTGCGCGATATATTGGCCGCGCATGCCGGGATGGGGGCAGTAGGGCTACTTCAAGGCGTATGGCGACTTTCCGATCTGTACCTCGGCATATTTGTCAGTATGTTTTCCATGTACTACTTGCCGCGATTTGCGGAGATCAAGGGCGCATCCGAATTGCGCCACGAGATCGGGCGCGGTCTGCTTTATATCGTTCCTTCTGTCGCGCTTATCAGCGCCGCAATTTACCTGCTGCGCGATTTGCTGATTGCTGTGATTTTCACCCACGAATTTCTACCGATGCGCGATTTGTTCGCCTGGCAGATGATAGGCAATGTGTTCAGGATGGCCAGCTGGCTGTTCGGCTACGTGCTAGTGGCTAAGGCTTCGCCACTGCTATTCGCTGCGATTGAGATAAGTACGGGTGGCGTTTGGGTTGCATTTGCCTATTGGTTTGTACCTAAAGGCGGGGCTGTCGGGGCAGTGCAGTCTTATGTTGCGACTTATACATTTTATTTAATCATAACGATGTGTTTGGTTTTTGTAGTCACGCGGAAGATGGATCGAGGTTCGAAAGGCGCGGAAATATAATGGATGCGAATCCGCCGCTCGTGACCGCCATCTTGGTGTGCTGGAATCATGAGCGCTTCGTGCGTGCTTCGATTATTGCCGCTGTAAGTCAGACTTATCCGAATATTCAACTCATCGTCTTCGACAACGATTCGAGCGACGGCAGCCGCAAGATTATCGAGCCACTTGCCGAGGAATACGGATTTACTTTTATCCATCAGCCTAATGTCGGTCTCGTTAAAACGCTGAACCGTGCACTTAAATTAGCACGAGGCAAATACTTCACCCTCTTGGCCACGGACGATATCTGGCTGTTGGATAAGGTCGAGCGTCAAGTGGCGTTCATGGAAGCCAATCCTACTGTCGATCTTGTTTGCGGCCATTTGATTGTTATTGATGAAAACGATAATGAGATTGACTGGCCGATTGAAAAGCGTCCAGGTGAAGCGACGTTCGAAAGCCTAATGTGCGTTGGAAATAACGTACAAGGCTCCACGGTCATGGGCCGCACCGAGGCGTTGCGCGCGGTAGGCGGTTACGACGAGTCCTTGCCGTATGAGGATTTTCCGATGGCTTTGCAATTGACGTCTGCGGGGCGGCGGGTGGTCAATACCGGCGAGGTGTATACACGCTATCGCCGGCATGGCGGCAACTGGACACAACGTCCGATCTTCGATGAGCAGTATAAAGTTGCCCAGCATTACCGGCACACGCCTGAGTACCGTACCTTTGTGCGAAAGGGGTTGCGGGGCTATTTCAGATGGCTGGCCGCCGAGCGTAAGCATGATGCAGTGCGTTTGCTTCTGAATGAGCCTATTGAATGGAGTTTTTTTGATGTTGGCGTCGGTTTGGTGAAGTTGCTGGTGCCGGTGCCAGCGTTTCGGCTATTAAAAATATTGCGGCGTAAAGCATAGAAATCTAGGGCCGAGATTCGGTGAATGACTATGCTGGATTGTGACAAAGCATGGAGGTAATCATGGGGTACAGGCACTTAAAGGGCGATGATCGGCCGGATGATCAGATTCGCGAGCATTACCTGATCGAAGTGGTGCTGGCGGACCAATTGCGGCAGTCCAGCAAAGAAGAAAGATTGCCGGGAAAACTTTATACCGCGCTTTACGATGAGCTATATCGTCGTGTTCCACACCATCAGCAACTTACACGTAAAGTGTCCGTCGAAAGTACTACGAAAACCCTTAAATGGCAGTATGGGATGATCGGACGCTTTTTGCGCGAGGATGCGACCTTTTTGGAAATTGGCCCTGGCGATTGCGCGCTGTCTTTAAAAGTCGCGCCCTTGGTTAAAAAAGTTTTTGCGGTCGATATCTCCAGCATTGTCACGGAGCATGCCTCAGTACCCAGTAATTTCAAGCTGATACTTAGCGACGGTTGCAACATTCCCCTGCCGGGAAATAGCATTGACATTGCCTACAGCAACCAGTTGATGGAGCACCTGCATCCAGAAGACGCGCGCGAACAACTGCAGCATATTTACAACGTACTGAAGCCGGGCGGTCGCTATGTGTGCATCACACCCAACAAGACTAATGGGCCATGGGATATCTCCTATTGCTGCGAGGAAACCGCCCGCGGGTTCCATCTGAAGGAATACTCGATGCACGAATTGATGCAGATATTCAAATCGGTTGGTTTTCGCAAGTTGAGCGCCTACGCCGGTGCGCGAGGATACTACGCCCGTTTTCCGATTTCATTCGTAGTCTGGTTGGAACAGCAGCTTTCACATTTTCCGTTTTGGATCAGGGCGGGGATTGGACGTAGCCTGATGTTTCGGGCGATTTTGGGAATTCGCTTAGTCGGCGTGAAATGATGCCGGCCGATTGAAGCTAACGATCGTCGGCACCGGCAACGTCGGACTTGTTCGCGGCGCATGCCAAGCGCCATTTCCCCGTGCCCGCTCAGGTACTGTCGCGAATCATCGTGAGAAACTTGGCTATGGCCAAATTTCCCGCCTTCAGGCCCGCCCAGCGCTAACCGCCGCTTGTCACAAAAACATCACCTTACACCGCTAAGGTAGCCAGTACTTTGGATACATGTGCCGGGCGATTTTAGGGGGTGGGGTGGAAGCCGACAATAACGCGGTGTTGACAAGCGAGCTGGCAAATCTGCTACAGGAAATGCAGAACTTGCGGGCCGACGTCGCGCGCGACCAGCGGGAATTATTAAAGCAGTGGCGGCCGCATATTCTGCTTCGTTCCTATCTCGCTAGCGCCGCTAATCTTGCTGCTTATATTGGACTGCGCCGGCGTGATATTCGCGATCTGCAGTCGCGGCTTGCGGCTTTGGGTTTGTCTTCTCTTGGCCGCAGCGAGGCGCACGTATTGCCCACGCTCGATACGGTGATTCAAGCGCTGAAGTTAATGTTGGGCGCGCCGGCCGATGCGCACAAACACATCCGCGCCCTGGCGCCGGAGGAAGACGGCAGCGCGCCGCTAAAGCGGCATGCGAACGCGTTGTTTGGCTTAGCACCGCCGCAACGCTGGGTGCGCATTATGGTGACTTTGCCGCGCGAAGCCGCGAGCGATTATATTTTTGTGCGCGAACTGTTGTTGCGCGGCATGGATTGTGCGCGCATCAATTGCGCCCATGACGACCGCACCGCGTGGGCGCAGATGATCGAAAATCTGCGAGCGGCGGAGCATGAGACCGGCCGGCAGTGCAAAATTCTGATGGATCTGGCGGGCCCCAAATTCCGCACCGGGCCGGTTACACCGGGGCCGGCCGTGGTGCATTTGAAGCCGAAGCGCGATAGCCAGGGAAGGCTGGCGCAAGCGGTGAGCGTGATTCTGGATGGGTCGGGACAGCCCGGCTGCAATGCAGAGCGCGATAGTTTGGGCCGCAATACACCGGCACGTATTGCGGTGGATCTTGCCTGGTTGAATCATTTGCAAGCAGGCGACCGCATCGGGTTTACCGACTTGCGCGGGCGCGCGCGCGAATTGGAAGTTAAAACGCGGCTTTGCGCTACCGAAGTGTTGGCCTTATCGGATGCCGGCGCTTATCTCACGCCGGGACTGGAGTTGACTTTGCGCCCGCAGGGAAAGCACGAGAGCGAATCTGCGGTGACGATTGCTTGCGGAGCAATTGCCGCACCACCGCTGGAAATTCGCCTGCGCCAGGGCGATTACTTGTGGTTGACGCGCGAACCGATTCCAGGTGCGCCCGCACGTGTTGGCGAGGATGGCGAGCGCGCGCCCGCGCATATTTGCTGCACGCCAGCTGCGGTGTTCGGCGCGCTACAGGTGAACGAGCGTGTCTGGATCGATGACGGGCGCATTGGCGCGTGCATCGAGAGTGTGGATGAAACGGGGGCATGCCTGCGCATCACGCAGGCCCGGCCGGAAGGCGAGAAACTCAAGCCAGAGAAGGGACTCAACTTCCCCGATAGTGATCTCCAATTTCCGGCCTTGACCGAGGACGACTTGGCCGACCTCGATTTTGCGGTGGGCCAAGCCGATATGATTGGCTATTCCTTCGTGCGCTGCGCCGATGATATGGACGCGCTCATTGCGCAAATTACACAGCGCGGCGGGGCCCATCTCGGTGTGATCGCCAAAATTGAAACGCGTTCTGCGATTCACAATTTACCCGAGATCATTATTCGCGGTGCAGGCCGTCAACCCTTCGGCGTGATGATCGCGCGCGGCGATTTGGCGGTGGAGATCGGTTACGAACGCCTGGCGGAAATGCAAGAAGAAATTCTTTGGCTATGCGAAGCAGCGCAGGTGCCGGTGGTGTGGGCGACCCAAGTGCTGGAAGGTCTGGTGAAACAGCATTTGCCGACACGCGCTGAGATGACCGACGCCGCCATGTCGGAGCGCGCCGAATGCGTCATGCTCAACAAGGGCCCTTTTGTGCTCGATGCGATTGCGGTGCTCGACGACGTGGTGAGCCGCATGCAAGACCATCAATCGAAAAAAACCGCGCGATTGCGCGCGCTGCATTGGTAGGCGGTAACTTGTTTGTAATGGCAGTCGAAGATAATTATTGATTATCTTTTTTGCAAGCCTTGCGCCGCATGGCTGGGAATGACGCGTGGCTATAGAGGATCTGCTCTACCCCTTGCTCAAGGTCTATATCGGAGCGCCGCAGTGGGTCAAAACCTCGATCGGTGAAACTTATTCGCGCCTGCCGCGTGCGTGGCGCCATGGGCCGCATCGTGACGACTTCGCGCAAGAACTGCGCGAACACGGCGGTGCATTGGGGTGCGCGCTTGCGCGGAATAAATTGCGCCAGACACTCGAATGGGCCCTCGAGACAGTGCCGGCCTACCGGCGATACGAGGGCCTGCTCGATGCGATTGAGAATCCCGAAGACTTGCTCAAACAATTGCCCTTGATCGGAAAGGCGGACATCAAGGCCGATCCCGAGCGTTATATTTCAACAGCAGTCCCAGTGCGGCAACGGCTTAAGACTTTTACCGGCGGATCTACCGCCAATCCCATGTTGTTTTATCTGCACAAGAATGTAAGCCGTCCAAAAGAGTACGCCTTTATGGATGACTTCCATACGCGCGTCGGCTTGGGCGATCGCGACATCGTGCTCGCACTGCGCGGGCGCACCGTGCCGAGCGCACGCGAACACGGCGGCCGTTTGTGGATGTACGAACCGATCAAGCGCCAGCTGATTCTCAGCTCCGATCATTTGGAGCCAGACTACATGCCGCAGTATGTGCAGGCGCTGCGCGCATGGCGACCCACCTACATTCAGGCATTTCCCTCCGCGCTGCACCCATTGGCGAAGTGGCTAGCCGAGCATCCGGCGCCCGACATCACGCAGCGGATACGCGGCGTCCTGCTGTATTCCGAAAACGTCTATGGCTTTCAGATGGACTTGCTGCGCCAAGTGTTTGGCTGCCCGGTGCTCAAGCACTATGGGCATTCGGAGCGCGCGCTCATGGCGGCTTCCATGCCCGACGACGAGCGCTATTTTTTTTGGCCGCAATATGG
This sequence comes from Pseudomonadota bacterium, assembly GCA_021812385.1. Taxonomy (GTDB): domain Bacteria; phylum Pseudomonadota; class Gammaproteobacteria; order Burkholderiales; family Thiobacteraceae; genus RBG-16-58-11. The sequence continues at coordinate 232,272 of JAKANO010000001.1, forward strand.
CTATTTCGAATTGGTAGACGAGACGGGGAATGCAATCACTCAGCCCGGCGTGCTGGGGGAAATCGTCGGCACCGCTTTCGACAACCGGGTGATGCCCTTCATCCGCTACCGTACCGGCGACATGGCGATGCTGAGCGAGCGGCCCGGGCATGCGCTGTTGCCCGGTTATCCGGTGGTGGAGCGCATCGAAGGGCGCATGCAGGAATTCCTGGTGTGTCGCGATCGCCGCTTGATTTCCATTACCACCATGGGCGCGGCGCATTTCGACGCATTGGCTAACGTGGAGGCCATCCAGTATGAGCAGAGCGAGCCGGGGCGCTGCGTGCTCAAAGTGGTGAGCCGGCATCCGCTCAGTGCGGCGGTGAAACAAAAAATTGCATGCGCCGTGGCGGTAAAAACCCAGAACGGCTGCACGGCAAGCGTGGAGGAAGTCGGCAGGATTCCGCGTACCGCGCGCGGCAAGCAGCAAATGCTGGTGCAGCATCTGGATATATCGGATTTTTTCGGCGCTGCGGGTAGCGAATAGGCATGCGGGTGCGCCAGATCGTCATGTTGGGAACGGCATTCGAGACCAAAGGGGGTATTTCCTCGGTCGTGAATGCCTATCGGGCGGGCGGCTTGTTTGAACGCTGGCCGGTGCGCTATCTGGCAACCCACCAGGAAGGCGGCGCGTTGTCCAAATCCGCGCTGGCCGCCGCCAGTTTCTTGCGCTTTGCCGGTTTGATATTGACCCGTCGTGTGGCGGCGGTGCATGTGCATTCCGCTTCTCGTGCGAGCTTCTGGCGCAAGTCGCCATTTCTGCTGCTGGCGTTTTTAAGCGCGCGGCCCGTGATATTTCACCTGCACGGCGGCGGGTTTCGCGAATTCTTTGAACGGGATTGCGGGCCGCTGGGGCGCGCCTGGGTGCGTACGGTATTGCGCAAGGCGGCGCATGTCTTTGTGTTGTCGCCGCGCTGGGCGGCGTGGGTGCGCACGGTGGCGCCCACGACCAGGCTCCAGGTGATTCCGAATCCCGCGCCAGTGGTGAAGGCGCGTCACGAAAAAATTGCGAACGCTGATCCGATGCTGCTTTTCCTGGGCGCCATCATCGAAAAAAAGGGCGTGTTCGATTTGCTAAAAGCGGTGGCCGGGCTGTGCGAACGCTATCCGCGCTTGCGCTTGGTGCTGGCCGGAACCGGTGCGGCGGAATCGCTGGTCAAGGCACGCGCAAACCTGCTGGGCATATCGGATCAGGTGGAATTGCCCGGCTGGGTCGATGCGCAAGCGCGGGATGAATGCTTGGCGCAAGCCGATGTGTTCGTGTTGCCCTCGTATTTCGAAGGCTTGCCGATGAGTGTGCTCGAAGCTATGGCGGCGGGCCTGCCCACGATTGCGAGCGATGTCGGCGGGATTCCGGAAGTGATCGCGCATGGCGCGGATGGTTTGCTGATTGTGCCGGGTGACGTGGCGGATTTGATGCGATGCATCGATAAGCTGCTGGCGGATCCCGCCTTGCGCGCATCCATGGGCAAGGCGGCGCAACGCAAGGTGGAGCGCTGCTTTGGGCTCGAACGGATACTGGCGCAGATCGAAGCGGTTTATCGCGAAGCGATGGCGCCTGGCCATGCGTGCTTAGAAAAAGAAAAGCGCAAGCAGCATGCATAAGCCCAAAGTCATGATCCTAAGTCCCGCGCTCGATGCACTGAGCGGTGTCAGCACGCACGCCAACATGCTGCTCGCCTCGTCACTGGCGGAAGACTTCGATTTGCTGCATTTCCAGGTGGGTAGTGAAGGCAGGCAAGAGACTAAGCTCCAGAAGCTCCAGCGTTTTATCGTTAGCCCTTTCGCGCTGGGAATCGCGCTGCTGCGCCATCGCCCGCATATCGTCCATCTGAATACATCGCTGGTTGCGAAGGCCTATTGGCGCGACTGGGGCTATTTAATCGTTGCCAAACTACTGGGCGCAAAAGTCATCAACCAAATACACGGCGGCGCACTGCCGCGCGCGTTTTTTTCCGGTAATCGATTCCTTACGTGGCTATTGCGGCGATTCGTGCTCTTGAGCGATGTAGTGTCGGTTCTGTCGCGCGAGGAATGCCGCGCTTACGCCGAATTCATGCCGCAAGCGCGCATTGTGCATATTCCCAATGCGATCGATCCTACGGCTTTATTGGGTGAAATCAGGTCGCCGAATCGCGCGCGGCCGCTGAAGCTGGTTTATGTCGGCAGGCTGGCACGCGAAAAAGGCTTGTTTGAAGCCCTCGCGGCGCTTGCTAAGCTGCACGCGGAAGGGCGCTGCATGACCTTGGCTATTGCCGGCGGCGGCGCTGCCGAACCGGTATTGCGCGATGCGGTATTCCATTTGGGATTGGATGCGGTGGTGCAATTTCTGGGGCCGGTATTCGGCGAGCAAAAGCATGCGCTGTGGCGGGACGCGGATGTGTTCCTTTTTCCGACATATGCGGAAGGCTTGCCGTATGCCTTACTCGAAGCGATGGCGGCCGGCACGCCGCCGATCGCTTGCCCTGTGGGTGCGATTCCCGATGTGATGCGCAATGAAGTCCATGGCTTGCTGGTTCCCGTTCGCGACACACAAGCCGTGGCTGCGGCCATCGCCCGGCTCGACGATGATCGCGCGTTACTGCATTGCATGGCGCAAGCCGCGCGTAGCCAAGTGTTGGAGAACTATACGGTAGCGCGCCTAGCAGCCGATTTCCGACATCTGTACCTGGCTGCTGCTATTAAAGGGACTGCTTAATGTGCGGCATCGCTGGCTACGTTGTACGTGGGGGTCATGTGGATCTGACGCGCTCTCTCGCCGACATGGCGCTCGCTATTGCACACCGCGGTCCCGACGATGCTGGATTTTTCGAGACCGGCAGCGGCGATTGGCGCATCGGCTTGGCGCATCGGCGGCTTTCCATCATCGATTTATCGACGGGACATCAACCGCTCGGAAACGAGACCGGGTCGATCCAGATCGTTTTCAATGGCGAGATTTACAACTTCGAAGCGCTGCGCGAAGAGCTGCAAGCCAAAGGCCATTGCTTTGCCACGCGTTCGGACACCGAAACCATCGTGCACGCTTACGAAGAATGGGGTGTGTCTTGCGTGGAGCGGTTTCGCGGGATGTTTGCCTTTGCGCTGTGGGACGCGGACCGGCAGCGGCTGTTTCTTGCGCGCGATCGTTTCGGCAAAAAGCCGCTGTATCTCTATCAAGCCGGCGACGCTTTGTTGTTCGCTTCAGAGATCAAATCCATTCTGAGTTTTCCTGGCGTAAAGCCGGAAGTGGATACCGCTGCGGTGTGGGATTATTTCGCCTATCGCTATGTGCCTGCGCCCGCCACGCTGTTTCGCGGGATTCGAAAATTGCTGCCGGGCTCCTGGGCGGTATGGGAGCGCGGGATTTTGCGGGAACATCGTTACTATTATCCGCCGGATCGCGAACCGCTGGCTGCACCTCGAATTTCTGACGATCCAGTGGGCGACTTTCACGCCAAGCTCGACGAATCGGTACGCATCCGCATGAATGCCGATGTGCCATTCGGCGCATTTTTATCCGGCGGTCTTGATTCGTCGAGCATTGTGGCACTGATGTCCCGGCACTCGGCGCAGCCGGTCAAGACTTTTAGTGTCGGATTTTACGAAACGGCCTATAGCGAACTTCGCTATGCGCACGCCGTCGCCGAACAATTCCAGACCGAACATCATGAACTGGTAATTACGCAATCACACTTGATCGAGCATTTGCCGAAATTGGTGCGTTTTCGCGATGCGCCGGTGGCCGAACCGTCCGATATTCCCATCTATCTACTGGCGCTGGAAGCGCGCGGTTCCGTCAAGATGGTCTTGACCGGAGAGGGCGCCGACGAAATTCTCGGCGGCTACCCCAAGCATGTCTACGAGCGTTATGTGCAACCTTATCGCCGTTTGCCGGGGCCGATCCGCAGCGCGTTGCTTGAGCCTTTAGTGAAGGCATTGCCCTATCGATTTCGTCGCGCCAAGATCGCGTTGTCGAACCTGGCCCTCGGCAATTTCAAGGAACGCATGCCGCATTGGTTCGGCGCTTTGAATCATGACGAGCGCAGTCGCTTAATCGCATTATCTTCGCCCAACGGCGTGGCTGGTGGCGACCAGTTCGATACCCCGGAAGCCAATTCCGACTTGCGCCGTATTCTGTATTTCGACCAAACCAGTTGGCTGCCGGACAATCTTCTCGAACGCGGCGATAGCATGACCATGGCGGCCTCGCTTGAAGCGCGCATGCCGTTCCTCGATCATGAATTAGCGGCCATGACCTCGGCCTTGCCGGACGCGTTTCGGGTGCGCGGGCGAGACACCAAGTGGATTCTGCGCCAGGCGGCGCGGCGCTTTCTGCCCGCCGCTATTATCGACCGCCCCAAGGTGGGATTCCGCGTGCCGGTGAACGAGTGGTTTCGCGGCGAGATGAAGGACTATCTTCACGACCATCTTACGGGTCCGGATTCCAGAACGGCTGGCTACTATCGGTGCGATGTTCTGCACAAGGTGCTGGCCGAGCACGCTGCGGGAAGGCACAACCACGAGAAGCTGCTGTGGTGCCTGCTCAATCTGGAAATATGGAAAAGGGAGTACGGTTTGACATGAACATTCCGACTCGACATGCAAGCAGTCATTTTATTGCCTGGATACTGTTGCTGCTTCTCGCGGGGCATGCATTCGGGGCGCAGGTCGAATCCGCGCAACTTGCATGCGGTCAAGCTACTTCCGACTGGCTGGTCGGAAAAGATTTATTAGCGGCGCCAATCCAACCTGCCGACTGTATGACAGTAGAGCAAACGCCGCCGGATTTCGGCTGGCCTGATCAGGGGCCAAACGCGAAGTATCGTTTCACGCTGTTGTTTCCGGATGGCCAATCCCGCACACGCGAGTTGGCGCGCAACTGGATGGCTTGGCCGGAGCCGCTTGCGCCCGGCAAATACGGTTGGCGGGTCGAAGTTTTCCGTAATGCACAGTCTGCCGGGGAAGCGGGCAGGATACGGCACTTTACCGTTGGCAAAGAAGCCAGGCCCTTCGTGGTGCCGGATGCGCATGAACTCTATCTTCGCGCTGCTACGCTGCAGCATCCGCGGGCGCTGCCTCGGGGTGCGGAAAAAGAGGGCTTGATGGGTGCGCTGCTCAACGAGCGTCAGGCAGGTGTCAAAGGTTTGCTGAGCGACGTGGAGGAGCATTTACGCAGGGCGCTGCCTGCGGAACCGTCGATGCAACTTTCCAGCGGATCGATCGAGTCGACAACCCATGATGCAATGCGCAGCCTGATCAAGTCGGCGTTTGCTTGGGTAGTGTCAAGGAACGACAAATATCTGCAAGACGCCAAACGCCGCGCGCTTCATGTCGCCGCATGGAATCCGCGTGGCGCGACCAGTTTCACGAAGGCGGATCAGGCGGGACGCGAGATCGCATGGAGTTTGACGCTGGTTTACGACTGGTTGTATGACGAGCTAAAGCCCGCGGAAAGACAGGCCTTGCTGGACGCGATCCGGCCGCGGGCAAGTGAAATGTTCTCTAATTTGACCGGGCCGCGCGGCGTGAATGTCGTGCCGCTGGATTCGCATGGCAACCATTCCATCGGAAAGCTCGCTGTGATCGCTGTGTTGCTTGCCGGCGATACGCCCGAAGCCGAGCGTTGGTTGAATGAATCTCTTCCTTTGCATCTCCATCTCATCAGTCCTTGGGGCGGCGAGGACGGCGGCTATGCCAATGGCACCAACTATGCCTTGTGGGATACGGGTGACTCATTTGTCGATTGGCATGTTCTGCGTTGGGCCACTGGCGTCGATGTGTCGCAGAAAGTCTGGGTACATCATTTCGGGCGTTATCTCGTCTATTTCCTGCCGCCCGGAGCGCCGCGCCACACCTTCGGAGATGGTGCGGAATTGGTGCCGGGCGAGGAATGGGCGCGCTTCGGCAAGGCGTATGCGCTACTCGCGCCAACGCCGCTTTCGCGCTGGTATGCGCGGCAGTTGTTGGGTGTAGATCCGTCGCGCTTGGAGATGCTGCTGGCGCCGCGCGATGTCGGCGGCGCGGTGCCTTTTCCCGAGGGAACCGCGAATGCGGCGTTGTTTCCGTCCATCGGCTGGAGCGCGATGCACAGCGATTTGCGTGACCGGAATCGCGTCTCGGTCTATTTCAAAAGTAGTCCATATGGATCGCACAATCACAGCCATGCCGATCAGAACAGTTTTGTGATTAACGCGCACGGTCAGGCGCTGGCGATCGACAGCGGCTACTTCGATGACTATCACTCGCCGCATTGGGAAAACTGGACCAAGCAAACGCGAGCCCATAATGCGATCACCTATGACGGCGGACAGGGGCAGACGCACCACACGATTGCTGCTAAAGGCAAGATCACGCAATTTGAAGCTGGCGAGCAAATTGATTTTGTCACTGGTGATGCAACCCAGGCTTACGGCAGCGCGCTACGCAAGGCCGTGCGCTCCGTGGTGTATGGTCGCCCCGATCAAATCATCGTGTTCGACCATTTGGAGTCTGACATGCCGCGACGCTGGGAATGGAATATCCATGCCTTGCAGCGCATGCAGCAGGATGCGGCGGGACGCGTCACGATCCATAGCGGAACGGTATCGCTGTGCGTCGAAGTTAAGGCGTCTACGCCGCTGCGCTTTGTGCAGAGCGATGCATTCACCGAACCACCGCGCGGCGAAAACCGCCCCAAGCAATGGCACGGCCGATTCGAAACGGTCGACAAAACCAACGCGGCGACTTTCGCGGCGGTGTTGAGCGTGGATTGTCGTGATGGCGCCGCCATCGGCTTAAATCGGGGAAGCAACGCGGAAGCGTCAGCCATGCTCGGCGGCGCAGAGGTGCGCTTCGATGGCCGGCGCGTCTTTGTCGCGCCGAAGGCGTCGACGCTTGATCAAGCTACAGCGAGGCCCGCTGTTTCTGGGAGTGGTAGGGAGGATCCGCAATGAGCGCATTGACATGGAAACTAAAACGCCTACAAGCGATGGGGCTGCCGGAAATCGGCTATCGCGTCCGGCAGATGCTGCATACAAACCTGGAAGCATGCGGCCTTGGCCGGGCGCGTCCTGGGCCACCAGTGGAAGCGGTGCCACAAAGCGCTTGGGTCGATGTTTTGCCCAATGGCATTTCGCCCCTGCCCTACATCGTCGCGGCCAATCGTATTTTGGCCGGACATTGGGACGTGTTCTCGTTGCACGATATCGCATTGGGTTTTCCGCCCGTTTGGAATCGCGATCCCAAATCGGGGTGCGAAGCGCCGCTGGCGTTCGGCAAGACGCTTAACTACCGCGACGAGTCCGTGGTCGGCGACATCAAATATTTGTGGGAACCGAATCGCCATCTAGAGCTCGTGACGTTGGCGCAAGCCTATCGTCTGAGCGGCGATGCGCGGTATGCGGAAGGCTGTCGCGTGCTGCTGCTTTCTTGGTTCGAACAATGCCCCTACCCCTTGGGGCCGAACTGGACGAGTTCGCTCGAACATGCCGTGCGCCTGACCAACTGGACAGTCGCATGGCATCTGCTCGGCGGCGAAAGCAGTCCACTATTCGCGGGCGAGGCCGGCGCGGAATTCCGCCGTCGCTGGTTGGAGTCGGTGTATCTGCATTGCCGTTTCATCGCCGGCCATTTCTCGCGCTTCTCTTCCGCCAACAATCATCTGTTCGGCGAATACATGGGGCTGTTCATCGCCGCGCTGAACTGGCCATGCTGGAAGGAAAGTGCGCACTGGCGCGATCAGGCGATGATCGGGCTGGAGAATGAAGCGCGCAAGCAGAATGCGCCGGACGGCGTGAACCGCGAACAGGCGACCTGGTATCACCACGAAGTGGCGGACATGATGTTGCTGTGCGGGCTGTTCGGGCGCGCCCATGGCTACGACTTCAGCGCAAGGTACTGGGTGCGGCTGGAAGCGATGCTGACGTTTATCGCATCGATCATGGACGTGGCCGGCCAAGTGCCGATGATCGGCGATGCAGACGATGCGGTCATGGTGCGCTTCTCGCGCGAGGCGGGCTTCAATCCTTATCGTTCCTTGCTCGCCAGCGGCGCGGTGCTGTTTCAGCGCACCGATTTCGCTGCCAAGGCAGGGCGCTACGATGACAAGACGCGCTGGTTAATGGGCGATGCGGCGAGCGGGATGTTCGACCAACTGCGCCAGCCCGAGCGCGAACGGCCGGCTCCGCGCCGGGCATTTGCCGAAGGCGGCTACTACATTCTCGGCGACCATCTGGATACGCCGGAGGAAATTCGCCTGGTGATCGATGCCGGCGCGCTCGGCTATTTGTCCATCGCCGCGCATGGCCACGCCGATGCCTTGGCGTTTACCTTGTCGGTGGCGGGACGCGAAATGCTGATCGATCCCGGCACCTATGCTTACCACACGCAAAAGCGCTGGCGTGATTACTTTCGCGGCACGTCCGCGCACAATACGCTGCGCATCGATGCCCTGGATCAATCCGAAATCGGCGGCAACTTCATGTGGCTGCGCAAAGCCAATGCGCGCTGCATGGAATGGCGCTGCGATGCGGAGACCGAGCAATTTACCGGCGAGCACGATGGCTATGCCCGCTTGCAAGATCCGGTGCGGCATCGGCGCACGATACGACTGGAAAAATCGGCGCGGCGTATCCGGGTCGGGGACACACTGGATTGTGCCGGCGAACACCTGGTGGAATTGCACTGGCATTTCAGCGAGTCGTGCCGAGTCACGCTGGCTGAGCGGCGGGTGGTGGCGCGTCACGGCGCCGTCACATTGGAGATGAACATGCCCGGCGTGGATTGGTCGCCGAACCTGGTGCGCGGACTGGAAATTCCGCCCTTAGGCTGGGTGTCGCACCGTTTCGACGAAAAAACGCCCACGACTACGGTCGTATGGCGCGGCCGCATCCAAGGCACGACCACGCTGGAAACCGAGTTCAAGCTGGCATTCTAAAAACGGCGATTAACCGCAGAGGACGCGGAGGAATGGCAAGGACTGGGTCTGATGCCGGCCCCGTCCAATTCGCTTGGAATTTTAATTACTCAGCGTCCTTCGCGTCCTCTGCGGTTCAACTGATTTTTCAGGTTCTTCCTGACTCGCCTGTATAGGTCTTGATTCATCAGGCGGTCATGATCGAACGCTATGTTGGCCGCAATCGATATTCACTCGAATGCTTTCACAGCAAGCAAGGGAGATACACTATGAATAAGCTCACGCAATGCACGGTCGCGGTCGTGGCCGCGTTGTCCAGCACCTTCGTTTTCGCCGCGCAGACCGCGACGCCGATCAAGCACGTGATCGTCGTCATCGGCGAGAATGTCTCGTTCGACACCCTGTTCGGCGCCTATGCGCCGCCGCCGGGGCAATCGATCTTGAACCTGCGTTCCCGGGGTATCGTCAATGGCGACGGCGCGCCGGGGCCGAATTACGCGCAAGCGGTGCAGCGCCTGGGCAGCAATCGCCACGGGCTGTATACCGTCGATCCGCTGCGCCTCGATGCCTATGAAAAGTTGCCGCAGCCCTTGCTCACCGGCGTGTACAACCCGCAAACGCTGCAACTGTTCGGCAATATTCCCGATGCGCGCTTCGCCGGCTTACAGGCGAATGGACCGTTCCAGATCACCCAATTCGTCAACTACTTCGATCCCACGGCCGCGACCGGCGATCCGGTGCATCGCTTTTTCCAGATGTGGCAGCAAACCGCCGGAAATAATAAGCGGCTCGATATGTTTGCCTGGGTTGCCGAGACCGCCGGCCAGGGCGGCGACACCCCCGGCGTGACAGCGGACAACCCTGGCCAGGGCGGGGAGTTGATGGGCTTCTTCAACATGGCGACGGGCGATGCGCCGTTCTTCAAATCGCTGGCCGAGCAATACGCCATGAGCGATAACTACCACCAGTCCATCATGGGCGGCACCGGCGCGAATTTCTTCGCCATCGCCACCGCCGACGTGGCGGTTTACAACACGAACGGCAAACTCGCGACGCCGCCCGCCAATCAAATCGAAAATCCGGATCCGCAAGCGCGCACCGCCAATTTCTACACCCAGGACGGCTATGCCGGCGGCTCCTACGTACATTGCGCCGACCCCTCGCAACCGGGTGTGGGCGCGATTCTGGAGGTGCTGGAAAAACACGAACGCCGCAGCAACTGCGCACGCGGCGCGTATTATCTGGTGAACAATTACGACGCGCCGTATACCTTGGACGGCAGCCCCAAGACGCTGGGCGCGGATAAATTCGTTTATCCGCCGCAGCACGTACCCACTATCGGCGAAGCACTCTCGGCGAAAAATATCGACTGGAAATGGTACACCGGCGGACGCGACGCGGCGGACGTCACCAGCGATGCGCTTTATGCGCTGATCCGCAGCCTGGTGCAATTGCAAGTGCCGCCCGGCACGCCGCCAACCGTCGTCGACGCCATCGCCTTTTCCCAAACGCAACCGCTGCTCTACAACAGCATCGGCGACCCGCACAATGGTTCGGCGGTGGTGGTCGGCGGCCCGCTCAAGGACAACCTGAAAGGCCTGGCCACGATGTACCGGGACATCGCCGACAATAGCCTGCCGGCAGTCTCCTTCGTGGTGCCGAAGAATCTGGATAGCGGCCATCCCGGTTATTCCGCGCCGGCGCGCTACGAATTGTTCGTAAAGGATTTGCTGCAACGGGTACAAGCGAACCCAGCCTTGTGGAAAGACACGGCGATCCTGGTGACGACGGACGAAGGCGGCGGTTACTTCGACAGCGGCCCGATTCAAAATATCGACTTCTTCGGCGACGGACCGCGCATCCCGCTGCTCGCGATCTCGCCCTATGCTAAGCAGGGCCACGTCGATCACACCTACTATGATCACGCGTCCGTCCTCAAATTCATCGAGCGCAATTGGAAGCTGAAACCGCTCTCCAAGCGCAGCCGCGACAACCTGCCCAACCCCGTTGCCAACAAGCATGATCCGTATCTGCCGCGCAATGCGCCGGCGGTGGGCGATCTGATGCAGTTGTTCGAGTTTGATGGCGATCGCGAACACAAGCGCCGCGACGATTGAAAATGCCTTGTACGTAGGGGTGAGGCATGCCTCGCCCGCTAACAAACACGGGTCGGGCATGCACGGATCCCTACGTTAGAAGGAGAAAATCACGATGCAGACGTTTCAAGCTTTTGTATGTGTGGTTGTATTGCTAGGTGTCGCTGGCTGCGGCAAGAGCAACCCTGATCCACAAGTCGAAGCATGCGTAGAAAGAGGCGTGTCTTATTTCAAAGAAGTGGGTTCGTACCCAACCCTGAAAAGCGCGCCAAACGCAGGACGGTCAGCAGAAGAAGTTGCACGTGAGCGGTGCAATCGCACCACCACTGCTTTTTGAAAAGAAGCATTCGAGCAATGGCAAAAATCAAAATACACGCGGGAAATTTTCCAAAGGGTGATGCCATGATGCACTTTAGCCAAATCGTTCTTCCATGGCAGTCTGGCGATGGTTTTTTCGGTGGTAAAACCATAGCCCTCACCGAACTCGAAGAAATTGATGTGGCATCTGAAGAAAGCGTTAAGCGCATTGGCGGCACGATTGGTTGGGGTGCGGCCGGTGCTTTAGTTCTCGGGCCGGTTGGTCTCTTGGCTGGATTGTTGCTGGGCGGAAAAAAGACAGAAGTGACTTTCGTAGCCAAATTCAAAGGCGATAGAAAGATGCTCGGTTCCACCGACAGCAAAACCTATAAAACCATGATGGCCGCCGTCTTCAAGTAATGACAACTTCTTCTAACAATCGCTTCGAGAGGGACGCTCTGCCAGCAAGCTTCGCTTGCCGTCTCCGCGCCCCTCAAGCTAAACGATATGCGCAACTCTCTGCTGGCAACATAACGGCAATCTTCGTGCCGTAGCGTGTGCCGCTTCACCGCACGCAACTTCGCTATATGATCCCGATATCCAACGGCGCAGTGCGTAGGTTGGGTTACGGCGCAAACAAACGCGCCTAACCCAACCTACGATATGCGCCGTCCGACGCTTGCAACATAACGGCAACCTTCGTGACGTAGCGTGTATCGATTCACTGCACGCATCGTCGCTACATGTTCCCAACTTCCACCGGCAGCGCTACTTTTTCCGCGGACGCTCTGCTAAAGGCGGACCGACCGCAACCACGCCCGCTATGGTTACAGGCACTGCTGTTCGGCGCGGTATTCTTGCTGCTGCAATCCGGCTTCGGCGCATTGCGCGGCACCTGGGTCGAGCGCCTGGCGATCGACACCGTCACCGTCAAGAGCGCCGCCTGGTCGTTCCGCGCGCTCACGCCCGAGGTCGCGGTGGAAGCCGTGGGCACGCGGCTCAAGGCGCCCGGTGGCGGCATCAACATCATCAACGGCTGCGAGGGCACGGAAGTGCTGTTCCTGTTGTATGCCGCCTTCGTCGCGGCGCTGTTGCCCTAGCGCGCGCCAGTCCGGCATGTTGGCGGGCACGCTGCTGGTGTTCGTGCTCAACCTGGGCCGCATCCTCACGCTGTTCTATGCCTACCGCTCGGACAAGCGCTGGTTCGACTTGCTGCACGGCACCGTCGCGCCGCTGCTGCTGATCGCCCTGAGCGCGCTGTTTTTCCTGTTCTGGCTGGAGCGTCATGGTGTATCCGAAACCGCGCAAGAAGCTGCCTGAAGCGGCCCTGCGTTTCGTGCTGGCGCTGCTGGTGCTGCTTGCGCTCAACCATGCGTATGCCAAGTCCTTGACCGAGGCGCTGCTCCCGCTGATACGCTGGGAAATCGCGCAACTCGACGACGACTATCGCGTGCTCGTTCTGGCGCTGAGCCGGCAAGGCGCGGACACTGTGATCCGCCTGGATGTCGGGCTGGCGCACGACATCGTGGTCGGCGCACGCGTGCTGCCGACCGACCCGCGCGCCCGCGCCAACGTCAGCACCCTGGCCGGGCACATCACGCAAGCGGCGCTGCTGTGCCTGGCCGTGATCCTGGCCTTGCCCGCACGCGGCGCGATGGAATACCCGCTACGCGCGCCGGTCGCCTGCGCCGGCCTCGCACTGCTGCTCCTGGTCGACGTGCCCTTCGTGCTGTGGGCGGAATTGTGGGACATCCACAGTTCCGCACTCGACCCCGGACGCGTCTCGCTGCTGCTGTGGCGCGATTTCCTGCAAGGCGGTGGGCGCTTTGTGCTGGGCTTGGGGCTTGGGGTGTTGGCGGTGGCGGTGGCGGCGGGGCAGGTACTGGCTACGCGGCGCTAACAGTCACCTTACCTATAGCCCGAACGGGCTATGCATTTTGACTATGGGGGGCTTTGTTTGTCATATCCGTCGATTATGCTGCGACGAATGAAACCAATATTGTGTTCTTCTGAGAACCGTTTCTTCACGTCAAATCCTTTTTAAGGTTGGTCAGACTTGATGTTAAGCCGCTGCCAATTTGCGGCCCCGCATCGGAGCGCGTAGCTGGTGCTCGGGTTGAGTGAGCTACAAGGCTCTGCATGAGCGCTATCCCGCGATAAAGTGCATCTGGGGTTTACGCCAATCCATTTCCGCAGTATGAACGGACTATTGTAATAAATACGCTGCTGGACACTGATGCGGTACAAATAAACTACGAGGAGTGGGCAGGTGAAAACGGTAAAAACGTTTCTTGGGGTAGCAGTTTTCTTCTGTGGTTTGTTAGCTGCGGCCACTGCCAGCGGTTCAGTTACTATTGTAGAGAACTCACCGCCCTTGGGGAGTCCGGTAGGCGTTTTTATGGGGAATCTTCGCCTGTCACAAGCCGCCTACTATGTCGCAGTGGGGAGCGCTTTTCAATACACAGTTACCCTTGACTTTTCTGCCTCCGGTGGGTATTGGGATTACGTTGGTTCGTTGGAGTTCGGTCTTGATTTTGGGGATTCGACGTTTGAAGTATTTAATACACCCAAAATTGCCGGGGATGGTACGCAGACATTTATTCAAGCGGCCGGGTCGGTTTCCCATTCCTATGGGAGCGCAGGTACTTTTGCAGTAACGCCTTTCCTCCTAGGGTACGACGCCCAAGCATCAAATGCTACGTCGGTTGCCTGGCTATATGGCCCGGGCCAAGTAACGAGGGTTGGGCAGACACCAACTTCGTACCTGGAGCCTTCGGCAATTTCCTATGCCACGGTTTTCGCAGTTCCTGAGGCCAACACATGGACTATGTTTATTTTAGGTATTTTACTGGTAGTTTTTTCGATGGTGCGTGCACGCGGTTTTCGAAAGGATGGGCAATAAAAAATAACATGACGTGTTTGTTGTTTATTTTGTTGGAGTGCGATCCGATAAATTGCGGTAGTCGCTATCTGATTTGACGCTTCGCGGTATCCTTTCCGAAAGTGATATTTCAAGCTTGTGCTAGCACTTCAGAATTTCACTGTGTTGTTCGGCATGATTGTCGCGTAACAATTGGGTGGCTTTTTCGGAGGGTAAGGGGCGTGTGAACAAAAATCCCTGGTATTCATTGCAACCGATGCTGACCAGCGAGTCCAGTTCCTCCTGGGTCTCCACGCCTTCGACCACCAATCTTAATTGCAGTCCTTTGGCCATGGTCGTAATTGCGCTCACGATGGATAAGTGGCCGGCATGGCTGGGCATGCCGCGGATAAAGGATTGGTCGACTTTCAGCGTGTGTATCGGCAGTTTGCTTAAATAGCTCAGCGAGGAATAGCCCGTGCCGAAATCGTCGAGGGCAATCTCCACGCCCTCATCCCGGAGTTTGTTGAGCTTGGGGATGGTGTTTTCGACATCCTTCATAATCGTGCCTTCCGTGATCTCGATGCAGATCAGCGTCGGGCTGATTTGGTACTCTTCGAGTAAGCCGAGAAACTTGTTTACGAAATGGGATTTTTGCACCTGTTGCGGCGATATATTCACGGCGATACGTAGCGCTGGCAGCCCTGCCTCGCGCCATCCATGGGCGTGGCGACAGACGGTTCGCAGCACCCATTCGCCGATCTGACAAATGATGCCGGTTTCTTCCGCCAGATGGATGAAGCTGTTAGGAGATAGCAGACCGTGGATCGGGTGATTCCAGCGTATTAACGCTTCCAAGCCGATGATCCTGCCATGCGATGCATCTACCTGGGGATGGTAATACACCTCGAATTCGTCGCGTTCCAGCGCATTGCGCAGGTCGCGCACCAGCGCGAGGCGTCCGGACGCCTGGGCATCCATCGTATCGTTGAACAGCTGGTAGTTGTTGCGACCCTGGTTCTTGGCGTGATACATCGCAACATCGGCACGCTGGATCAAATATTCGCTCGTATCCGCGTCACTTGGATACAGTGCGATGCCCATGCTGACCGAAGCGAACAATTCATGATCGCCGATGACGAACTTCTGTTGCAGTGCGAGCAGGATTTTTTCGGCAATGAACGTGGCGTCGGCGGCTTCACTGATGTGCGGCAGTAAAAGCACGAATTCATCGCCACCCATGCGAGCCAAGGTATCGACTTCGCGCAGGCAGGATCGCAGGCGCGTGGCCAAGGCCGCCAGCAGCTTGTCGCCGGCGACATGGCCTAGGCTGTCGTTCACGAATTTGAATTTATCGAGGTCGATAAACATGACCGCCAGTTGGGTGTGGTCGCGTTTGGCTTGATGGATGGCTTGCGTTAGCCGATCCTGGAACAGCGAGCGGTTCGGTAGTCCGGTGAGCAGGTCGTGGTAAGCCTGAAAAGCGATGGCCTTCTCCACCCGCTTGCGATCGGAGATATTCCGCGCCACGCCATAGGTGCCAATAAAACGCTGATCGTCGCCGTTGCGATCATACATACCCATCGCGTTCAGTTCGACCGGAACAAATTGCTTGAGGCCATGCAAGCGGCTGTTGTCGGTGTGCTTGAGGCGCAGTTCCACGCCGCGGGTGGCGCGTTGGCCGGTACGGCGCTCGTTGAAAATACGGGCTACGCCGAGGACATCTTCGTCGTGGACGATGACGGAGTAGTGTTTGCCGAGCAGATCTTTCTTGGTGCCGCCCAATATGCTTTCCGCGGCTTGGTTCAAGAAAGTGAAGCGGCCTTCGGTGTCTAGGGTGTAAATGATATCCAGCGAGTTATTGACCAGATAACGATACCAGTGCTCGGAGCGCCGCAGGCGCTTGGCCATGTCGCTATTCTCAACTTCCAAGCGACGGCTGGCGAGCGCATTTTGCACGCGTTTCAGGATTTCATCGGGTTCGTAGGGCTTGCGCAGATAGTCGTAGGCGCCGCGGCGCAGGGCGCTGATGGCCGATTCGATCGAGGCGTCGCCGCTGACCACGATGATGCACGTGTCGATGCGCTTTTCTTGCATATGATCCATCACTTCGTGACCGGAAAGGCCGGGCATCATGAGATCGAGCAGCACCAGGTCAAAAGGGCTGGTTTCGAGGCTGCGCACGGCTTCGGTGCCGTTGCGCGCGGTTTGCACCCGGTATCCTGTAGCGCTGAGCAGCCGGGAAAGGCTGGCGAGCATCAGCGGCTCGTCGTCGGCAACCAGAACATGAAACTCGTTGGTGTTTTGCTGTGCTTTCTCGTGGGTCATGGCAACGCTCCTAAGCGAAAAATTTGTTTTTTTCTTAACCGCCGGCGGCTAGCCACCGGCGATGGTTCTTGGTATCAATAGCTGGACAGTCAATCCGCTTCGCTCGCTTATACAAGTAACGCTCGCATGAATTTCTTCCACCAGTTTGTTCACGATCGCCAGGCCCAAACCGGCATGGTCGCCCCCCTTGGTGCTCGCAACCGGCTCAAAAAGTTGGGCCATCACTGCGCTTGGCAGCCCCGGCCCGGTGTCGGCTATGACGATTGCTATGTAGGGGCGGCCGTCGCGGTTCACGCCATCCCGCGTGGTGACCGTGATCGTTCCGCCGTCGGGCATGGCCTCGGCGGCATTCTTTAAAATATTAAGTAAGATTTGTTTCAGTTTATCGCGCTGGGTCGAAATCCGCGGCAGCGCGTCGGCCAGGTGCATCGCCACAGAAATTTTCGCGGGGACGAATAGGGTGTCGGCGGTGAGTTCGATCAGGTCGCGAACGATGCGGTTGATATCGATGCCGGTTTCGGCCGACGCGGCGGGCGCAGTCGGATTCGTCAGGCTGCGGATGATCGCGGCAATCCGATCGATCTCGTCGTTGAAGATGCGCAGGTCGTTGCGCGCTTCCGCGTCGCCCTCGAGCTTCAGCGACAGCAGCTTGACGTAGTTCTTCATGATCGAAAGCGGATTGTTCACTTCGTGCACGACGCGCCGCGTTTGGATTTGCATTGCGCTTAATTGATCGCGTATCGGCTCAGCGCCCCGCGTCCCGCTGTCCGTCCCCGATTGCAGCGCTTGGGTGCAGGCGCGGCCGAAACGGCCCAGCAATCGCCGCCGCTTTTCCAGGCGCGCAAGCTGATGCCGTTCGATGCCGAAGGCCGCCAGAGCGGAGCGGGCGCCAGGCGCCGCGAACGGCAAGTACAGCACGCCGCTGCTTGATAATAGCCGGCATATTTGTTGATCCAGCACGCTTCCTGATTGCTCGGAAAAGCTGTTGAGCGGAAGATTTTTGCCAAGGGATGCAGCGGCCAGACTGTGCCCGCCCTGCGCGGTGAGTACCAGTTCCTGTGCACGCGGGTCTTGCCCAGGAAGCGGGTAGGCGCGTAGTTTGCCTGCCTGATCCGCAACCAGATAAAGCGGCGACGCCAAGCCAAACAGCAAGTGCGCGGCCTCGGCGCACTGGGTCAAGACCGCATCGAATCCCTGTGCTTGGTTCAACAGGTCGCGCACGCTG
Organism: Pseudomonadota bacterium; assembly: GCA_021812385.1. Lineage (GTDB taxonomy): Bacteria > Pseudomonadota > Gammaproteobacteria > Burkholderiales > Thiobacteraceae > RBG-16-58-11. The sequence goes on from JAKANO010000001.1 coordinate 249,992, forward strand.
TCGATGAGCGCGAGGTCGCGCACTTCGCGCGCCAAGTCGCGCTTGACTTGCGCGTCCTGCGGCGATTCGGCCCCTGGCAAAACTATTCCAGCGAGGGCGTTCCGATAAAGGCGGCGGTCGCCCGAGGGCGGGGCGGGCGGGGCGGGCGCATGGGCCGCTGCTTCAAATTCGACGCCGAAGGCGCGCGCGGTGTCTGTCGCGGATTGCAGTGCAGCGGCGGCGAGGCTGTCCAGCGTGTGTGTATCCAGGCCGAAAAAAAGCTGGCCGGCATCCAAGGGCAAGGCTTCCATGCCGGTCAGGTGATTGGCCAGCCTGTTGGCAAGGTGGACAATGCGCACCAAGGGGTGCGTGTCCGCGAGTTGATCGATGGCTTCTGGGTAGTAGCGCAGGGCATCGACCAGGAAGGGATGCAAGCGCCATTCCAAAGCCAAGCCGGCGGCAATGCGTGGTTGCAGATCGTTTTGCGATCCGGCGATATGGGCTTGGCCGGCCGCCTGCGCTCCATTTTGCTTGAGCGTGGACAGCCTTTGAGCCAGCGGGTCCAGGGCACTCAGGAGGCCCCCCAACCGTGCTTCTTTGGGATGCGGATAAGCCGTCTGTTGCGCAAGCAACTCAGCAAGATTTGCGCACAGAACCGCACGCCACCAATGCTGCTTCAGATCGACGGCGACATGGTTGTTGAAAGGGCTGAAAACTTGCTGGATTGCCGCATTGCGTATGATCGCGCGCACCTTTTCGGTGCCCAGGGCGGTGATGGCGCCCGCAATGCTGGCGGGTGCATCCCGCTGGTCCGCGCCAGACGCGCGCCAGGCCGAAATGACACGGGCCGTCAAGGCTGGGTCGCTCCCGATGGCTGCTAGACAGCCTCCGACAGGTTCCGCATCCTCCATCGTCAGCAGTTTCAGCAGCACGTGGGGCATGCAAGGCAACCAGCCAGGCAACAAACCAGTATCGATCTGCCCTACAGGCAGTATTTCCTTTTCCATCAATGCAAGCAGCTAATTAACTTCGTTTTATTTTGTGGGAAATGCTGCCGCCGTTTGCGAAAAATGCGGCTTTATATTGGGCTGCAATTTTTTAAGCTACGACTGCCCCTTTTTTATTTCAGCAAGGTTTATGCCACCGCCGGCCGATGATCTAGCTGTGACGGCTGAGCTCTGCCTTTGACTGGCGATCGGGCAAGCGCTATTTTGCCATTGGCAGATTGCAGTTTTATGAGGGGCATGATTGCCACCAGTAGCTGGATACGGAGCCTTGCAGCAAGATGCCGGCGCTGCGTCTAGAGGCCGTCAACTGTAGCAAAGGGGCTGACCGGGTTTAGTGACAGTCATAAATCTAAAACATTCCGCCGTTACATTGCCCCACTCTTAAGGGTGGATAGATTTATGCGCATCAGCATTTTTGGATTGGGGTATGTGGGCGCGGTGGCAGCCGGGTGTTTGTGCCGCGATGGCCACGAGGTCATTGGCGTCGATCCGGCGCAAGTCAAGGTCGATCTGATCAATCAGGGACAGACGCCGGTGATCGAGGCCGAAATCGGAGAGATCATCGCTCGCGCTGCGCGCGATCGGATTCTTCGGGCGACTACGGATGTGCGCGCGGCAGTGCGCGAGAGCGAGATGTCGATGATCTGCGTCGGCACCCCCAGCCAGCTCAACGGCAATCTCGATCTGCGTTACGTGCGCCATGTGTGCGAGGAAATCGGTGCTGCGTTGCGCGACAAGCCGGATTTTCATGTCGTGGTGGCGCGTAGCACGATGTTGCCGGGCACCATGCGCAATGTCGTTATCCCTACACTGGAAGAAGCTTCGGGTAAGCGCGCCGGCATCGACTTCGGCGTGTGCAACAATCCGGAATTCCTGCGCGAAGGCACGGCGGTGTACGACTACTATCATCCGCCCAAGACCGTGATCGGCGAGACCGACGATCGCAGCGGTGACATTCTCGCGCAAGTGTATGCCGCGCTGACCGCACCGCTGATCCGCACCGATGTCGAGACAGCCGAAATGGTGAAGTACACCGACAACGTTTGGCATGCGCTGAAAGTTGGTTTCGCCAATGAAATCGGCAACGTGTGCAAGGCGGTCGGCATCGACGGCCATCGCGTGATGGAAATTTTCTGTCACGACACCAAGCTCAATCTCTCGCCTTACTACCTCAAGCCCGGCTTCGCCTTCGGCGGCTCCTGCCTGCCGAAAGACGTACGCGCGCTATGCTACAAGGCGCGCAGCATGGATCTGGATCTGCCCATTCTGAACAGCATCATGCCCAGCAACGAGCGCCAAGTGGAGCGCGGCCTGAAGATGGTGATGGAAAAGGGCGACAAGAAAGTCGGCATCCTCGGTTTCAGCTTCAAGGCCGGCACCGATGATTTGCGCGAAAGCCCGCTGGTTGAAATGATCGAGCGCCTGCTGGGCAAGGGCTACGACGTGCGCCTCTACGACCGCAACGTCAATATCGCCAGCCTGGTCGGCGCTAATCGCGACTATATTCTCAACCACATTCCGCACATATCTAAGCTGATGGAAGACAGCATCGAAAAAGTGCTGGCGCACGCCGGCACCGTGGTCATCGGCAACGGCGCCCCCGAATTCAAGGACGTGCCGGCGCGCTTGCGCCCTGGTCAGAGCATGGTGGATCTGGTGCGCATCGATCCAGCCTTGAGCTCGGGAAATGCGTACGACGGCATTTGCTGGTAGATCATGCAAACGCCTCAGGCCGCACGTCGCCGCGTCCTCATCATCGTCGAGAACCTGCCCTCGCCCTTCGATCGCCGTGTCTGGCAGGAAGCAACCACGCTGCACGCGGCCGGCTACGAAGTCTCGATCATTTGCCCCACGGGTAAGGGTTACGAAAAACGTTATGAGCTGATCGATGGCGTGCACATCTATCGTCACCCACTGCCGATGGAAGCGGAAGGCGCACTGGGTTATTTGATCGAATATGGCGCCGCGCTGTTCTGGGAATTTGCGCTGGCATTTCGCGTGTTGTTTACGCGCGGCTTCGATGTGATCCATGCCTGCAACCCGCCGGATTTGATTTTTCTGGTGGGTGGATTTTTCAAATTGTTCGGCAAAAAATTCCTGTTCGACCATCACGACATCAATCCAGAGTTGTACGAAGCCAAGTTCGGCAGGCGCGATTTTTTCTACAAATTGATGCTGTGGTTCGAGCGCATGACTTTCCGTTGCGCCGATGTGTCGATTGCGACCAATGAATCCTATAAGCGCATCGCGCTGGAGCGCGGCGGCATGAATCCGGACAAAGTGTTCGTGGTGCGCAGCGGACCGAAGCTGGATCGTCTGAAGATTCAGCCGCCAGTTGCAGCCTTGAAGCAGGGACGCAAATATCTGGTGGGCTATGTCGGCGTGATGGGCAAGCAAGAGGGCATCGATTACCTGCTGCGCGCCGCGGCGTATATCGTGCAGGTGCTAAAACGCCACGATGTGCACTTTGGCTTGGTCGGCGGCGGCACTTCGCTAGCCGAGATGCAGGCGTATGCGCAGGAATTAGGCGTCGCGGATTACGTCACGTTCACCGGGCGCGTGCCGGACGCCGACATGCTCGACATGCTCAACACCGCCGATGTCTGCGTCAATCCGGATGTGGCCAATCCGATGAACGACAAATCCACCATGAACAAAATCATGGAATACATGGCGCTGGGCAAGCCGATAGTGCAGTTCGATCTGACCGAAGGCCGATTCTCCGCGCAACAGGCTTCCGCGTATGCCAAGCACAACGACGAAATCGATTTGGCGCATGAGATCGTCGCACTGTTGGACGATGCCCCGCGTCGCCAATACATGGGCGAATTTGGACGGCAGCGCGTGCTGAATGAATTGGAGTGGCGTTATGAAGCCCCGAAATTGCTCGCCGCCTATGATGCCGCGTGGGGTGCGCCCATGACTCGGCCCGAAGCCGTTGCATGCGCAATGGCGAAGTCGGATGAATAAGCCGCAGTCCCTGATGAACACGAGTGGCGCAACAAGCTTTCCGCGCCTTAGCTTGTTTCGCCGCCAACTGTCGCTTGCGTCTTTGCTCAAGTTGCTGCTCGATCCCGTGGTGGCCATCGGCATGTTGCTGTTGGTGGCCACCATCTTCGAAGAAGAGTTCATCGGACCCTATCTGGTGCTGGCGCTGATTTTGTTCTCGCTGACTTTTCCGGGGCGCTGGGCCGAGCCTAATCTCAAGTCTTTCGGCAACGTCATCTTGATGCCGTGGCTGATTACGGTGGCGATCCTGTTTTTGCTGGGATTCGCTACCGGGTACATTGCGGTGTTTCCGGATATGGTGCTGGTCACTTGGGGCGTAGGCACGCCGGTGGCCTTATTTGTTGCGCACAAAGTGGCGCATCGCATGCTTCCACATGTGCTCGAACTGGAAGGCAGTACGCGCCAGGCGGTGATCGTCGGCGCGAACGATTTGGGCCGGAAATTCGCCAAGGAATTGGCCAGCGGACCTGACCTCGGCATTACCCTTAAAGGCTTCTACGATGATCGCGCGCCAAGCCGTATTGGCGACCTGCCGCAGGGAAAATTGCTCGGCACCATCGAAGACATGGTGGCCATCGCACGGGCTGGCGCGATCGATCTGGTGTACATCACGCTGCCGATGGCGTCGCAGCCACGCATATTGCAACTGCTCGACGATTTGCGCGACACCACGGTCTCGGTGTATTTCGTGCCGGATATTTTTGTAGCCGATATGATTCAGGCGCGCATTGATGTGGTGCACGGCATTCCGGTGGTCGCCGTGTGTGAGACGCCAATGTACGGTGTGAATGGCGTGGTCAAGCGCGCCAGCGATATCGTGCTGGCTACGTCGATTCTTCTGCTCATCGCCCCGCTCATGGCGGCGATCGCGGTTGGCGTCAAATTGAGTTCACCTGGCCCCGTGCTGTTCAAGCAACGGCGCTACGGACTGGATGGCCGCGAGATCGTCGTTTATAAATTCCGTTCCATGACGGTATGCGAGGATGGGGCGCAGATCGAACAGGCCAAGCGCGGTGACCAGCGCATCACGCGCTTCGGCGGATTTCTGCGGCGGGCATCGCTGGATGAGTTGCCGCAGTTCATCAACGTGCTGCAAGGTGCGATGAGCGTGGTCGGGCCGCGCCCACATGCGGTGGCGCATAACGAGCAGTACCGCAAGATCGTCAAGGGTTACATGGTGCGCCACAAGGTCAAGCCGGGAGTCACTGGCTGGGCGCAAGTCAATGGCTTGCGCGGTGAAACCGATACCACCGAGAAGATGGAGGCGCGCGTGCGCTACGACATCGATTATATGCGGCACTGGTCCATCGTGTTTGATCTCATGATTGTGCTGAAAACGGTGTTCGTGGTGTTTCGGGACCGCAATGCCTACTAATACATCGTATCAGTCGCGCCCTTACTAGAATTCGTGGCGCGCTATAGGCCGGATTCATGCTCTCGTAATGTGGCTGATGCAGTCTTGAAGCGATTAGTGCGGCCTAGGAGCAAGCCATGAAATTATTGAATCGTTTAAGGGAAATGTGGTCGAGCCGTTCAGGCCAACAGGTGGATGGCTTGGGCAATGTAACCGGCCCTGTCGAAATGGATTTCGATGAGTACGCATTTCAGCAGGGAATGGATGAACACGAATTTAATACCATGCCTGGCGTCGGGACTTTGGACGGCCTAAGACGGCGCATTTCCGGTGTGCACGAGGAATTTCCGCCAGGTGGAATGGAACAGGGCGAAGATGACGGAGCGTCCTGAATCCGCTGATGGCTTAGGCTGGGCATTGGCGCTTTGGCTGCTGATCGTCGCGGCGGCGATGCCGGCGCATGCCTTGATGGCGGGCGACCCGCATGGCGTGCCGGCGGACTCGCCGATACGCCGCATCGACCCCAATACCGCGCATTCCCCCTGGGCCGGCGTCGGCAGTATTTCCGTGCGTGGCGGCGCTTATTCCGGCGTCGTCATCGGGCCGCATCAGATATTGACCGCCGCGCATGTGGTGGCGGGAGCAGCGGCGAGCGATATCAGCTTCAATCTGAACATCAATGGCGACTTGCCGCAGCGCATCGCGGCCAAATCCTTCACCATTCATCCGGGCTACGGCAAACAATCCTTCCAGGGCATCGCCTTGAACGATCTTGCCGTGGTCCAACTCGCAGCGGACTTGCCGAGCAGCGTGCCGCAATATCCGCTGTTGATGGAAGCGCTGCCCATCGGCGCGGTGATCGAGCTGGTGGGCTATGGCGCATCTGGCAATGGCCTGAAGGGCGTCACGGGTGGCTCCCAGCCCAACGTCAAGCGCACCGGCAAGAATGTGATCGACGTGTTTGTGCCGCCGCCCAAACGCTTCGAAATGCCGCAAGCTTACCTGTTCGATTTCGATGGACCCAACGTCTTCAATGCCACGGGCGGAAAATCGCTGGGCAACGCCGTCGAGACGACGCTGGCGAGCGGCGATTCCGGCAGCCCGGCATTCGTCAGCGTCGATGGCCGGTGGACCGTGGCCGGCATCAATACCTTTCAGTTGAGCCTGCCGCAACATCCAAGCGCGCCGCTATTCGGCTCCTTGGGTGGCGGCATATTCGTACCGGCCTACGCCGAATGGATCCACCTGGCCATGGCAACGTCCACTCCCGACGCGCCCAGTCCCACCGCGCACCAGGGTGAGCTGTGGTTTTTTGGATTCGTCGGCGTGATTGGTTTCGCGTGGGCCCGCCGCGTGCGCTGGAGGCTATGAGCGGCAGATTGCGCTGGTGGATGCTGGCTGGCCCGACGTGGCTGTGGCTGACGCTGGCGATCGCGATGGATAGCGAACTGGAGAGTCGGGTGCTGGCATATGCCGTCAAGCGTTTCGGCCAGCCGGCGGACGCGCGCTTGAAGCCGTGGTTCAGCATGTTGCATGGCGCCGCTGCGCTGAACGAAACGGAGAAGCTGCAACTGGTGAACACTTTTTTTAACCGCATACCGAACGACAGCGATGTGAGCCATTGGGGCGCCGAGGACTACTGGTCGACCCCGGTGGAACTCCTGGCGTCCAACGGCGGTGATTGCGAAGACTTTGCGCTGGCCAAGTATTTCACCTTGCGCGAGCTCGGCGTACCGGATGCGCGTTTGCGCATGACCTATGCCAAGGCCTATCTGCGCCAGACTGGGAAAATTGAAAGCCACATGGTGTTGACCTATTCCACGGCGCCCGGCAGCGAACCGCTGATTCTCGATAATTTAATCGATGCTATCCAGCCAGCTTCGCGCCGCACCGATCTCACCCCGACTTACAGCTTCAATGTCGCCACGCTGTGGGTGGCGCACGAACGCCAAAACGGGCGCAACACCGCGGACGTTGATGTGCTTTCCGCTTGGCGTGAATTGCGCTCTCGCATGCTGCGCATGGAGGATATGAAGTGATGATGAGCGTCCTGAAGCAAGGTGGCATGCCATGAGTTTTTCGCGCGTGGTGTTCGTGCTTTTGACCTTGCTATTGGCGCTGTTGTTGGCGACCAGCTTCGCGCTGAACGTGGTGCATTCGCGGCACTATCTGAGCCGACAGCTCGCGGTGCATGCCCAAGACAGCGCCACCGCAATGGGCCTGTCGCTTACACCCGCGCTGCAGCGCGGCGATCGGGTGGCGATTGATAGCCTGGTCAAGGCGGTTGGCGATGGCGGTTATTTCCGCCGGATTCGTGTGCTCGACACGCAGGGGGGCGTGCTGGCGGAACGGGTATCCAATTTGGATGTCGCCGACGTGCCGTCATGGTTCGTGCGCTGGCTGCCGCTGGAAACGCCGACGCGCAGCGCGCTCGTCATGGACGGATGGCGCGAAACCGGGCGCGTCGAGATCAGCAGCCATCCCGGCTATGCGTATCAGCAGCTTTGGAGCGATGCGCGCGATTTGTTGATTTGGTTTTCCGTTGTCGGCGGGATCGCGCTTGCGATCTTGCTGCTGCTGGCGCGTTCCGCGCTGAAGCCGCTGGCAGCCATGGAGCGGCAAGCGCTGGCCATCGGCGACGGCCACTTCTCCCTGCGCGTGCCGTTGCCTTGGGCGCGCGAGTTGCGTCAAGTCAGCGAAGCGATGAATAAAATGACTAGAAAGGTGGATGAGATGTTGCAGGGTAAAGTTAGAGCCATCGAAAAACTTGAAGCAGCATCGCATCGGGATGCCTTGACCGGGCTCTATAACCGGGATTTTCTCGACCAACAAATTACGATATGGCTACGCGAAAGCAACGCGTGTGCGCATGCGGCATTGCTGTTGATCCGTCTTCCAGGCTTGGCGGATATCAATACGCAATGGGGCTATATAGAAGGCGACGCTTTGTTGAAACAGATCGCCGCATTATTACGCGCGCAGGAGCGGCAACTGCAAAGTACGGTGGCGGCGCGAACTGGCGGCGCTGAATTCATGTTGCTGGTATCCGAGATTACGCATGAAGATGCGTTGCAAATCGCCAATACCTTGCTGAGCCAGATACGCGCATGCACTACGCCGCTGGGCGCATGCGTCGGTTCCGCGCACATTGGCATAGGCTTTCTCGATCCGAATATATCCGCTTCCTCCCAACTTTTTGCCCAGGCTGACATGGCGTTGCGCGTGGCGGAAAGCCATGGGCGATTTTGGGCCTTTATTTTTCCGCCGGAAGATCTTTCACCGGACATGATCTTTGGCGCTTCGCGCTGGCGCCGCATCATTGAACACGCGCTGGCGCAACGCACCTTGCTGCTGTTTGAACAGCCTGTGGTGGATGCCCGTAGCGGCCTGCCCTTGCATTACGAGTTGGAGGCGCGGATTCGTGACGAAGAGGGAAGGTTGATCGGCGCGGGTGCGTTTATGCCGATGGCGCATCGGCTCGGATTGGCCATTGCCATCGACCGTGCCGTGGTGGAATTGGCATTGACGCAATCCTTTCCGGATGCAGTGCCGCGTGTCATGAATTTATCGCTCGATTCGGTCAAGGATATGGCGTTCACGACCTGGTTGCAGCAGCGCCTACGCGTGAACGTCTTGGATGCAAGGCGGATTCTATTTGAGCTGCCGGAAAGGGCTGCAGCAGAAGCCCCCGAGTGTGTGTCGCGATTGACAAGCTGCCTGGATGCCATGGAGATTCACTTCGGCTTCGATCATGTCGGTATCCTGCCTGAGGCGTTAACGCAGATTCGCCACATGCGGCCGATGTTTCTGAAATGCGACCAGGTTTTGGTCGCCGGCACGGACGCGACGGGACTCAAGCGCTCCTTGCTGGAAATGCTGCTGAATTTGGCCCAGGCCTTGGACAGTCAATTTATTGTCAGCGGCATTGAAACCGAGCAGCACGCCATGCAAATTCGGGCCATGGGCGTTGGCGCGCTACAAGGGCGCGCTGTCGGTGCGCCAGCGGCAGTGCCTATTGCATAAGCCTGTTGTGCATTGTCACGGATGTTTCATTTTGGCAGGCTAAGGTAGCTATTTTCAGTCATGGAGTTGTTTGAAAAATGAAACACAATCGTTATGTCATTTTGCTGCTGTGTGCGGGTATGAGCCTGGCTGCCAATAGCTTTGCCGCAGGCAGCGGCGACGAGATACTCGCCCGCATGGGCTCGATCGAAATCAAGCGCGCGGATATGGAACGTTTGCTTGGCCCGTTCCCGGTGAAAGCCACGGCGGAGCAAATACGCGCTATCGATCAGGCCTTGCGTACCGAATTGATCCGGCGCGCGTTATTGACCGAAGCGATGCGCGCGGAATGGGATAAAAAACCGGATGTTCGGCAGCAGATCGATGCGGCGCGCGAACAAGTCATCGTTTCCAGCTATATCAACCAACAAGTTCGCCCGGCGCCTGAGTATCCGACGGAAGCCGAAGTGCAAGCGGCGTACGAGGCGAACAAGCAGCAGTTAGTGCGCCCGCCGCAAGTGCATCTGGCGCAGATATACACCAAGGACGCGGCCAAGGCGGAGGAGGTCGCGAAGAAGGCGCATGAAAAAGGCGCGGACTTTGCGCAATTGAGCGCCAAGTACTCGCAACACGCCGAGAGCGCGCATAACAACGGCGATATGGGTTGGCTGACCGTAGAGAAACTGACGCCGGAAGTGCGCGCCGTGGCGGAAAAACTCGCGCCGGGCGAAGTCAGCAAACCGGTCAAGGTGGCGGACGGTTGGCATGTATTGAAACTGATCGCGCGCAAGAGCGCCGAGACCATGCCGCTGGCGGAAGTGCGCGATCGTCTGTCGCAGTCGCTTCGATTGAAACGCGCGCAAGAAAACGAGCAACGCTATCTGGAGCAGATCGTCTCGCGCACGCCGATCACGGTAAATGAAATCGCACTGTCGAATATCGGCGCGAACGCTAAATAGCCTGCTGTCGTCGGCGCAAGAAGTAGAACATTCTTTTACGATAAGCAGGACACATTTCCGCGACCGCTTGAAAGCGCCATGCCCCATTCGGGCCATGGCGCAGGAGTCAAACTGTCATGGCTTGATAGTAGGCTGTCATGATTCCAATAGGCCAAGGAACTTGTAATGCGTAATTGGATTCAAGTGCTGATCGTTTTGCTCGGAGTGGTTTTATCCTTCCCTTCCGCCGCTACGCTAATTGCCGGAGCCGATGGCGTTCTTGCGCCCACCGCTGATTACACCCTGCCGTACCGCGCCGACGGTATTTTTGATTTTAGTTCGATTGACATCGGCGCCGGCATCACCTTGCGTTTCGATGCGGGCATCACCAATGCAACAATACGCTCGCGGGGCGACTTTCTGCTCGCCGGCGTGATCGATGCCACGGGCATTAACCTTGTCATTGAAAACTTCGGGAACCTTTTTTTATTAAACGGCGCCATCCTCTCGAATGGGGCGGCGGTTCAAAATACCGGTACTGGAAACGGTTCCGGCGCAGGGGCTACCTTATGTAATGGCAGATCAACCATTACTTGTGATTCTCTTGGGATTTCTCCAGCGCAGGGGGGGCTTGCTATCCTGATTGGTGGCGACATCACCCTAGGCGGCTCGAATTCTGGAACTATTACGCTGCTCCCGCCTGTTGGCGGCAGCATAAGCTTGCAGCCGGGAATCGGCGGCGAGCTCGCCATCGGCACTAGAGTCGAGTTACAACCTGGAAGCGGTATCACCCTTTCCGTCCCTGAGCCCGGCACACTATGGCTAATGGCGCTGCTAGTTCCTATGCTTGCGCTGCTTGGTCGAAAACGTACATAGTCCACATCTGATCGCGAATACTTCCCGTAGCCTAACGACAGAAACAAGCGCGAGAATTCTTACCCTTTTGGTGTTGTTCCCTCTGGCCCGAATGGGCTATGAATCTGTAGGTTTGTGCCGAACAGCTGTCATTCAGCCCCGTTAGAGTCGTCTACCGGGGGATGGGATGGCTATAAGTGGCAATTATTTAAAAGCATGGCGCATTTTAGTCAGCGGCATAATGCTCGCGTGTGTCGCTACGGCATCGTTTGCGGCCACACAAATCCCCTGGTCGTCGAAGGCTCCGGCCGACGTGATGCTCAAGCTGGATCAGGGAGAAGCGCAGTCGCTGATTGTGTTATTCGACGACCAGGCCATCGAGCGGGAAGCTGGCGCGCTGCGCGCCAAGCTGCGCGCCAAAACCGATACCGCCCAGATTCAATCATTGAAGGCCGCGCGTTACACGACGCTGAAGCAAGGGGTTTTGGCGGCGCTGCCCGCCGGTCAGTACCAAATGCAGCGCGACTACAGCCATTTGCCGATGGCCTTCGTGCATTTTCATACCGCGCTCGCCCTGCGCACCCTGCTGCAACGCCCTGACGTGATAGCGGTATACCGCGACGAAATCAAGCAGGCGATCTTGGCGGAAAGCCTGCCGCTGATCGGCCAGACCACGGTTTCCGCGGCGGGGGACCAGGGTATTGGCAGCACGGTGCTCGTCATCGATACGGGTGTTGATTACACCAAACCGGCATTCGGTTCCTGCACCTCGCCAGGCGTGCCGGCAGGCTGTCACGTTATTTTTTATCAGAATATCGCCGATAGCAGCACCGTCTTGGACTCGGCTGGCCACGGCTCGGTGGTGTCGGCGATCACGCTCGGGGTCGCGCCGCAGGCTGACATCGCCATGGTGAACGTGTTCGGGGCAAACGCGAGCACCAGCGATAGCCTTATTCTCAGCGCCATCAATTTCGGCATCGTCAATCAAGCCGCGCTGAATATTGTGGCGATGAACATGAGTCTGGGTGATAGTTCCAGTCACTCCACGCCTTGTAGTAATTCGCACACCAATCCCTATGTCACGCCCATCCTCAATGCCAAGGCCGCAGGCATTGTGGTCACGGTTGCTTCCGGCAACAACGCCTACAGTACCGGTATTTCGTCTCCCGCCTGTACGCCGAATGCGGTGTCCGTCGGCGCGGTGTACGACGCCAATGTCGGCGCGCGCAGTTTCGGCACACTATGCAGCGATAGCGCCACAGCGGCGGACAAGGTGACCTGTTACTCCAACAGCGCTTCCTACCTGACCTTGTTGGCACCCGGTTCGGTCGTCACCACTGCCGTCGGTGGCGGTGACGGTACTTCGTTCGCCGCCCCCATGGTCGCCGGCGCCGCGGCGGTACTGCGCTCCGCGTTTTACGTCGAGACCGCCGATCAGACCATCAACCGCCTCACCACGAGCGGCCAACCGGTGACCGATGCGCGTAATAGCGTCACGACGCCGCGTCTTAATTTGCTCGCGGCAGCGCGTCCGGCGAATGATGCGTTCGCCAATCGCATTGCACTCTCCGGTGCAAGCGGCAGTGTGATCGGTTACAACGTGGTGGCGACCAAGGAAAGCGGCGAGCCGAACCATGCGAACAATCTCGGCGGCGTTTCGGTGTGGTGGAAGTGGATCGCGCCCGCCAGCGGCCAGCTCACGCTGGATACCCACGGCAGCAGTTTCGATACCCTGTTAGGGGTGTATACCGGCAGCGCCGTCAATGCGCTGGCAGCTGTCGCTGCCAACGATAACGACGGTACGCTGGGCAACGTCAGCAGCGTCGTGTTTCAGGCGCAGGCCGGTGTCGAGTACGAAATCGCGGTCGATGGTTTCAATGGCGCTGCCGGCGATATTGCCTTGAACTGGAACCTCAATACCAGCGCCAACGCGGATCTATCGCTGACCGGGAGCAGCACACCGACTTCGGTTACGCAGGGCGATAACATTACTTATACGCTCAACATCCAAAACGCCGGCCCGCAGGCGGCGACCAATGTAGTGTTGACCGATACGCTGCCTGATGCGACTACCTTGGTGAGTTCATCCGTCGCTTGCAACCAAAGTGGCGCAAGCTTGACTTGCGCGCTGGGAACCATTCTTTCCGCAGGCAGCACCAGCATGAGCGTAACGGTGAAGACCTCCATCTCTACACTGAGCAGTATCGCCAATACGGCCAGCGTGAGCTCGGAAGTGGTCGATGTAAATACGGCAAACAATAGCGTCAGCTTGTCCACTACAGTCACGCCAGCCATTGTTGCGTCCGCAAACGACAACGACGTGCCAACCCTGCCGGAGTGGGCCGCTATACTGATGGCGGGGCTATTGCTGACGATCGGTTCACGGCGCGGCCAACACTGAATTTGATCCTTGCCTTGGTTCAGACCGATCCATTGCCGTTAGCGATGCTCAGGTCGGGAAAAAGTTCGCCGCTGGTGGGTTGCGGCGCGCGGCGCTCGACGAAAATACAGCTACCTTCGATGCGTTTCGCGAGCTTCTTGGCCTCGCCGGCGACAGCGGAAATCTCATGTGCGTTGGAAAATGCGCCAGGCTCGATGCTGACCGCGCCAATGGAGAGCGCGAGTAGCGGAAAGAATACTTTGTTTCCGCGTCGATCTTCGCCGTAATAGCCGCCCTGCGCGAGATGCTCCGGCTTGAAAAATTGGCGCGCCATTCCGTCAAACATGTCGAGGATCGATTGACAGCGTGCTTGCCAGTCGGGGCTTTGAAACAGGATGATGAAGTCGTCGCCGCCGATATGTCCTACGAAGTCGCGCTCAGGGTCGCAACAATCGACCAATATCTGCGCGCATCCCTGGATGACTTCATCCCCCTTGCGATAGCCGTACATGTCGTTCAGCGGCTTGAAATGGTCGAGATCGCAATGACAGACAGCGAATGTGACTTTGCTCTCGAGAAGGCGCTCGGTGTGTTCGGCGATCGGCACATTGCCGGGCAGCATGGTGAGCGGATTTGCGTAGCGCGCAGCGTTGATCTGCATCTGGCTGATTTCCCGCATCAGGTCGTAGCCGGTGCCGATGCCGAAATATTCGCCCTTGTCCGTGAGAATAAATCCGTCGGAAAAGCTGTTCTTCCCTTTGTTGACGACCAGCCTGCTCAATTCTTCCAAGGGCGTATAGCGGTCAACGATCAATGGATCGGGGCTCATGAAAAGGGAGCAGGGCCGTCGCCCGAACAATTCCCGCGTGTAGACGCGCGAGAAACGATCGACCAGGGAGGTGCGGTTGATGATCCCCACGGGAATTCTATTTTCCACCACGGGAATGGCGTGCAGGTTGGGTTGGGCGAGCAATAGATTCAACACGGTTTCGCTATGGGTTTTCGGCGATACGGTAGGCGCATGGATTAATATTTTGTCTGCCGCCGCCTTAGCGAGCGTGTCTGGCCGGCCTTGGGGGTAGATGCTGATCGTGGTGCTCGACAGGCAGTCCGCCACTTCCGGGTTGATGCTCGGGTGCGGCTTGGCCTCTGGCCGGCCGATGAAGTAACCCTGCCCGCATGCGATACCGAGATTCTGGATGATCATGAATTCGGAACGTGTCTCGATGCCTTCGGCAACGACCTTTGAATTGCTGTTCTCGGCAATCTGTTGAATCGAGCGCACGAATTGCAGCTTGACGGGATCCTGGTGTATGCCCTGGATGAAATGCTTATCCACCTTCACGAAGTGCGGGCGCAGTTCCGACCACAGACGCAGACTGGAGAAACCTTCGCCAAGATCATCCATCGCAATTTCAAAACCGGCGTCCCGGTGATGGTGCGCCGCGTCGATCAAGGAGGCGAAATTGTAGGTGGGTTCGCTTTCGGTGATTTCGATGATGATGCGGTTCCGGGTCAGGCGCTTGCGCTGCAAAATGTCGAGTACCGCATCTTCCTCCAGGATGCCGTTCATCAGGCCGGCCGGGCACAGATTCAGAAATAGTTTGCCGGACAGGTTGAGGCGGGTGAATTCCTCGAGCACGCTCAAGACGCAGAGCCGCTCCAGTTCGTCAACTACGCCAAAGTTTCTGGCGGCGGAAAATAATTCCGTCGGCGCGTGCAGCAGCGTGTCAACCGGCCCGCGAATCAGCCCCTCATAGCCAATGATATGCGCTTCGCGCATGTCAACGATAGGCTGGAAGACTGGGCTAAGGCGGCGCTGTAGGAGGATTTCGGTGAGTAGATTCTGCATGGGGCCCGTGCTGCGAAAAAGGGGCAGCCACTGAGCGCCAATCTACTCGGCGCGTATTGAGGTTTTGTGACCAGACACCCGTGCCAAGCGGACTGACGTCCGGTGTTTCGTGATCAGATAACTAACGTATGGTGCTTGAGATTAAGCTGGCTGATGCCCCATCGAAGCAGCATCTCGCCGCCGCTGCAAGGTCATGCCGGCCACGATCACAAAACCGGCCAGCATCATCGCCCAAGTGGAAAGCTCGGGCACGGCACTCACATAAGTCAATTGCTCTGTGCCCATCGCCGCGGCGATTTGATCGGTATAAAACGGCACAAACGAATCGCCTTGACAGGCGCCGACGTTGGTTCCGCAACTCCAGTAATGGATGCCTACCAAGGCCAATTGTCCGGCGTAGTCGACAAAACTTGGCCCGCCGGAATCGCCGCCAATCAATGCGGCGGTCGAAGGCCCGGAATTTCCATTGAAAAAGAATTCCGACTCGCGGGTGTTGTAATACAGCGTGTCCACGACCGATATTTTATTCAGCCCCACCAAATTGCCCGCCCCATAGCTCGATCCATGGCCGTAGACGAAAATGGATTGGCCGATATAGTCGGATTCCGAAGGCAGTTTCAAGATCGGATACTTGGTAATGGATGCGGAAACGGGCGTGGTCAATCGCCCCAGCCAAACATCGGACGAAGCACCGTTTAAAGAAGTCTGAAAACCAAAATTGTCGACCGTATGGGTTTCGGGAGCCACATTTAAATCATTGCCCGAATAGAAATTCAGTTGCGCACCGGCGCCGGGATGGTAATGACCCGCGCTCAGAAAATACGATGGAGAAATCATCGTCGCCCAACTTGGGCCATTGTTGACGCCGGACCAATCCAGCCCCGCGCCGATAAAGGCGTTGTCGGCGCCACTGTAAAAACGCTGGTTCACGTTGGCTTGGTATTGGTTGAGATAGATCGCGAAACTGTCTGCTGAAGACAACAGTAAAATCGCAGCCAGACATTTTCCTGCGAAACGCTTGGCTACAGCGCTGGTTGGAAAAACCTGATTTAAGTGGAAAGTGCAGGTTCTCATCAATACGCCTCCTGAATAATTGTTGGTCCGACATGCGCGAACCATTTATACCGGGTCAATATAGGGGAGGAAGTTTTCCGGATTAAGACAGGGGGAATAGCTCTTGAGCGCAAAGCACCCCTTTATCGGATTATTCGCGGCATGAGATTCATAGCTGCCGAGGTATGCAGATCGCCAAGCAATCCTCGATAGTCACCAGACAGTCATTGAATCATCATTTCGCGACCCGAGCCATCCACGCTCTTGCTACTGCTGCCAGGTTTGGCGCTGTTGGTGCGTAAGTCGAGGTGGCGCTAGCGCGTTGGATTTGCTTTCATTGATTTCCCTACGCACCAAGTCGCGCCTTACCCAGTTCAATGGGGTGCGGCGCGGCAAGGCCGAAACTCAATGCCAATGGTTATTCTCAATCTTGGTTTCTTCGATTGCTTGCTTAAGTCCGCCTGGGGGTTTTAAGTATTGTTGTAAGCGCCAATCCACGAGTAGCCCAAGCGCCAATTCAAAGTCGCTGTAATTCAGTTTGAATAAGCGTGCAATTTCGAGTTTGTCATGCCCATCCAGTGCATTGATTAGCTCGCCAAAAATCTTTTTTGATTCTGAATCGGCGTTGGGGTCTTTGAGGCGTCTTGCAATTTTTTTAGTCGCACGCATGGCCATGTCCCTGAGGTTTTTTTGGGAATTCATTATGCGCAAGAAAATCACCAAAGGCGAATTATGTGACAAATGTTGATTGCTATAGTCGGGTATTAGCTCCGGTGCGACGTGGTGCCGAGCACTCGTCATGCCGTTTCTCGTAAATTTGGTGTGGCGAAATAGATCAAATGGGCCATGAATTTCTAATTAGGCCACATCATTTGGTAAGAAATAGAGCGTAGATTTCCCGGAAGATTAGAACCCACAGGGAGTCTTCCATGCAGCAAGCCTTTCAAAATCAGCGTCTGGGCCTTTCCATTCAAGAAGGCGGCGTTAAGCTCATATTGGATGGCATTCAGGACCTAGCGCTGCACCTGAGCCCTCAGCAAGCGCGCGCCTTAGCGTGTGACTTAATTCAGCAGGTGAATCGCGTTGAAAAAATAAACGCACTAAAAAAGAAGAGCATTGCAGAAAATCATTCCATGGCAAGTAAGGTATGAAATGCAGCGATTAAAACGCTACTTAAAATTGTTGCGCAATGCGCTTATTTGCCTGTGGGCAGGCTTGGCTGGCAACGCTTGGGCGACCGACCAGACTTTTAGCGCCGGCGTGCTGACCCCCGCCGCTCCCTACACGCAGATCGTAAACCATGTGCTGCCGAGTGAAGCGGTGGGGACTTCTTTTACGGATTTCTTTAATTTTCAGATATCCGATGGCGGGAACGCTTCAAGCGTAGCGGTCAATTTGAATCTGCAACCGTTCCTCAATATCGACAACCTGCAGTTGGGTTTGTACACCGGGCAACATGCGTCGGGTAGCCTGCTCGATGGCCCGGTAGGTTCCGGGGTGACGCTCATGGCCAGTTTGCTGACGAATACGGATTATTCGCTGAAAGTCTCCGGCCTGACTTCGGGCAGCTTGGGCGGAAGTTATTCCACCGCGATTGCAGTAGTACCGGAGGCAGAGAGCTGGACCATGATGCTCATGGGGCTGGGTGTGGTCGGCATTGTATTGCGGCGCAAACAGATTATTGACGGCGCCGAAGATAAGTCATGAAGCTGACGGCAGCAAACCCCATCACCATCAACAACCATTTATCCGCTTCTGGAATGGCGGAGATGCTGTAGGCGTAGGTGCCGCCGGCGCTGCCATTGGCCAGACCGTTGACGGCGGCATAGTAAGCGCCCGGAAGGAGCGCTTGTTCTAAAAAGGCTTCCTGCGGATCGCCGATGCCATTGGCGACGCCATAAAAGGAATTGGAAAGATCATAGAACGCGATGTTTAGACCGCTGATGTGGTAATTGAGGCTGGGGTTAAAACGAAGGTTCAAGCTGACGGCGGTATTGCTGCTCACGCTTTGCTGCGGGCCTATATCGAAATAGAAGTAATCCTCGAAATTGCCGGGGGCATGCGTTACCAGAAAATTGTAGGTCTGCGGAAAGGTCGGCAGGGGACCAAGCTGATAGTTATCGGCGTACGCCACGCGGGTGCATGCCAGGAGTAACAAGATTGAAACGCCAACACGAAGTCGCCCATGTAAAAAAGAGGTGAGGTTCATATATTTTGCCCAAGTCAACAAAGCGATTGAAACCTGAAGGGGCGAATGTTATCGGCGCGTTGTTACAGGATTAGTTTGAGGTATAGCCCAGACGGGCTACAACGCGGCCTATTGCATTGAGCTTGCGCGCTTTTATTTTCTAATTTAATCGTCGCGCTAGAGCGTGGGCATGCGCAAATGCATTGTTTTCCAGTGCATGGAGATATGGGGAAGACGCATGATTGCTTGTGCATGGCCCGTTCAGGCTACGCACAAGTTTCATCGTGTCATCCCATGCTGTTAGATTAATAACATGCAACCAGAATAATCAATTGCACGGCAAATCAATCGCCGGACAAATCAATCTTAGGGCTCAGGTGATTCGACGACACCCCATGAATCATAAACCCATGAAACATCAATAGGAGAGCGCAATGTGGAACAATCTAAGAGCAACGTTGGTTTGCCTATGCATCGGCCTGGTTTTTTCAGGGGCCGCGTTGGCGGAAAAACAGCATAAGCATGTACGGCCGAGGGTGGCAACTTTCGAGTCGAATTTCTCAGCGGAAAGTTTTGCCGATTTTCTCAGCACCGGGGTCAGCCTGGGAGAAGACTTTTCACCGTTGTTCCAGAAAAAAAACGCAGCGACCTGGACCATTAGCAGTATTTTGCTGATCCTGCCGAAAACCGATCAAGGGCCGGGCAGGGTGTTTTCTTTCGGCAACGACCTTGCTTCGATTGCATTCGATTCCAATACCTTCGTGAGATCAAGCTTCATTAACTATGGCTCTTTCCAGCCCTTGGTGTTGTTGGTGTTTTACCAGGGACAACAAGTCGCCATGGTGCCGGAGGCGAACGCCGGTGTGATGATGGCGCTCGGCTTGCCGCTCCTGGGTTGGCTGGCATGGCGCCGGCAACGGATGGGTTAATCGGGCCTCACATAAGTTTTGCGCGGTGTGTCATTAGGGATGGTCTGCAAAAGTCCCACCGCCGTCATGCCCGCGAAGGCGGGCATCCAGTGCGGTACTGATTTGTCTGGCGTTCTAAAAGCCTGGATCCCCGTTTTCGCGGGGATGACGGGCTTTTGCAGATCTTCCTTAGGGCGTCCCCAGCGCGCAACGTCGACACATTGCGGTAACAAACCTTTCCTACCATAGCGCTCGTTCCGGCCAATTCAGTCTGGCCGGAACGGGCGTTTATTCTTGTTCGTCGAATGTTCACGCCGCGCCATCGCGCGAAAACACTTTCTCTTTAAGGATACGAAACATGATGAATCGTTCGATTCGGATATTGGCGGTTTTATTGGCGATCCTCGCGTTGGGCGCTTGCGGTAAAGGCGGTGCAAAGGCAGGGGGGCAGGTCGTCGCCAAAGTGAATGGCGAAGAAATCACCATTCATCAGGTGAATGCGGCGATGGCCCGCTTCGGTAAGCTGGATGAAGCGCAAGCCAAGGTAGCCAGCAAGCAAATCCTGAATGGACTGGTCGATCAGCAGCTTCTGCTCAAAAAGGCGGCGGACACAAAACTGGATCGTGATCCCGCCGTGATGCAAGCGCTGGAAGGCGCGAAGCGCCAAATTTTAGCCCAGGCCTACCTGGAAAAAATGATGCTGGGCGTGAGCAAGCCCAGCGCCGGCGAAGTGCACGATTATTATGTGCAGCATCCCGCGCTGTTCGAGAAGCGCCGCATCTATCGTTTCCAGGAATTATTGTTGGAAAATAGCAATGCGGAAACCGTGAAAGGCGCCAAGGGACAATTGGATCAAGGCAAATCCATGCGCGATCTTGCGCAGTGGCTGCAATCCGAAAAAATTCCCTTTAAGGCCAATGAAACGGTAAAGCCGGCGGAACAGATGCCGCTGGAAATACTCGAGCGCGTGCAAGCGCTGAAGGTGGGGCAAGTAGGCATGATGTCTACCGACAAAGGCGCGCTGATCCTGAGCCTGGTGGCGATGAAAGATCAGCCCGTGACCGAAGAACAAGCCAAGCCGGCAATTGAAAGTTATCTCACGAATAAAAAACGCAGCGACTTCGCGCAAGCCGAAGTAAAGAAAATGCACGATGCGGCGGAGATCAAATATATGGGCGCTTTTGCCGATGCGGGTCAATCAACCAAGATTGCGACACCGGCTGCCAAGGCGGCGGATGTGCCTGCCCTGGCAAGCCCGGTCAAGCAGGATGCTGCGGCCAAGTCCGACAAGGCTGCCCTGGATAAAGGCTTGGGTGGATTGTAGCGACGGCTTGCAGCCCAGCAGACCAAGTTTGCAGCGTTTGATGCCGGCAACAAACCAAGCGCATTGATCCGGGTCGCCGGCAATTATTCGTATTCGATGGCCTGCCGCATGCTTTTGTAACGCTCACCCGGTTGATGCAATGTCCAGACTCCCTTATAGCCACACGCTTCCATTTTCTCTCTATCTCTTGTTTCTTGGCTTAGCGCAATGGCTGGGCAGCATGCAGGAAGCCGGACAGGCTTGGGTGGTGGATTGGGATTTGCGCTGGCTGTATCTCATCAAAGCGGTTCTGGTTGGTGCTTTGTTGTGGCATTTTCGTCGCAGTTACTCGGAATTAAAATCCTTTGTAGCGCTCACCTGGCAACACTGGCTTGCTACAGTGATCACGGGCGCTGTGGTGTTTGTGCTTTGGATCAACTTGGATGTGGGCTGGGGCATGTTGGCCGGCAATTCCGCGGGGTTTAACCCGAGTATGGCCGATGGCAGCATCGACTGGCGATTTGCAATACCGCGCTTGCTGGGTGCTGTCTTGGTCGTACCCTTGATGGAAGAATTATTTTGGCGCTCGTTTTTAATGCGCTGGCTCGACTATCAAGATTTCATGGCGAAGAAGCCGGCCCAAATCAGCCTGCGGGCCTTGCTGGTCGCATCGCTGTTATTCGGTTTCGGACATCAACTATGGTTCGCGGGAATTATTGCCGGACTGGCTTACGGATGGCTCTACATGCGCACCGCTAAGCTTTGGGCGCCGGTCGTGGCGCATGGCATTACCAACGGCTTGCTCGGCTTATGGGTGCTGCATACCGGCAACTGGCAATTTTGGTAAGTGCCGGATGAACCTATTCCGGATGAACCAATTAAAGACACCCATATTTGGGCTATTGCTCGCCACGCCTTGCGTTGTATGGGCCTTGCCGGACGATACCGTGCGCCTGCAGTTGGAATACGATCTAGCGCACGATAGCAACTATTACCGGCTGGCGAATGCCAGCCAAGCACAAGCACTGCTCGGTAGCAACAACCTGGCGGTTACGACACAAGCACTGAACTTCGGGGTCGATGTCGACCTAAAGTTCAGCCGGCAGATTGTGCTGCTGCGGACGAATGTGAATCAAACGCGCTTCGATAGGCCACAGCTGCAAAGCCAAAATGGCTACACGTTCAACGCCGATTGGCAGTGGGTCGTCGGCAATCAATGGAATGGCAGCTTGGGCTTCTTGAAATCGCGCCAATTGCAAACACAAACAGACGCCTTGACTGCGCAAGCCAGCGTGCTCGATCGCAACGACCTGAATTTCTCCGCCATCTATTTGTTGAACCCAAGTTTTTCCTTGAACACCGGCGCGCGCACCAGCAGCCAGACCTATTCGCCCAGCAGCCGCGCGATTCTCAACCTGGAGGAAAACACTCTGGACCTGGGGTTTCGCTTTATCTCCAGGGCGGGCAACCAAATCGGCTTGCAGTTGCAACAAATCGATGGCCGCTATGTCAATCGTGCCGCGCCCTTGGATCGATACCGGCAATCCGATATTAGCCTTCAGAGCGATTGGCGGCTCGGTGGGCATACCCTGATCCACGCCCAAGTGGGAAAAACGCGCCGTGAGGATAAGCTAAGCACGCAGAGCTCCCCATCCTGGCGTTTTGCGGTGGACTGGACACCGACGGGCGCAACAGCGTTGGGCGCTTATGCGTCGCAGCAGATTACCTCGTCCGATAGCCTCACCACCGCCACCAGCAGCGTCAGCAACACGCAAGGCTTGAACGCGAATTGGCAAGTCAGCGCCAAAACCGTGTTGAACGCCGCGCTGACTGCGGAAGCTCTCGATTATTCCGGCATCGCGCGCAGCGACAAGACGCAGACCGCAACGCTGGGCCTACGCTATCAGCCCATCAGCGCTATTTCAATTGGCTTGTCCTATCAAATCGGCAACCGCGACTCCAACGTGGATAGCGCGAATTACCGCTATCGGCTAGTCACGGCCAATATTCGCGGATCGTTCTAGCCGGAAATTTTCCCTAGGGAAGGCCTGCAAAAGCTCGTCATCCCCGCGTAGGCGGGGATCCAGGATTTAAAAACGCCAGACATATGCAGTACTGCACTGGATGCCCGCTTTCGCGGGCATGACGGCGGAGGGCCTTTTGCAGAGGCGCCGGCAGGGGCAACGGCGCTCAAGACGCGACGCTATTCTTACGTCGCCTTCCAGTCGGCAATATGGGTTAGAGGACTCATGGGCGCAATGAACTCGTATGCGCATATAGCCCGTTCGACTCATGCCTGGCAATCATTTCGTCATCTAAGTTTCATCTTGGCAAAACCTCACTGTCACTGAGTAAACTTAAATTGACTCCCCTATAAAAAGATTCACGCCAGGGGGACTGATTTTGTTTTTTAAAACTGTATTCAATAAGGTATGCAGCGCATCCAAGTGCGCTTGCCATGGCGCACTGGGTTTAGGGGCGTCAGTTGGATAGCCCGCGGCTCGATCCAGAACAGGCGTATTTGTTGATGGCGCAATCGGATCACACGAGTGGCGAAGCCGTCACCGAAGAACCAGCGCTCACGCATGAAGAGCGACTCTCGCTGATGCAGATCATCGATGCTTCGTTCCAGGTGAACAAGCGGCATCATTTTTTTTCCTGGTCGCAGGGCGTGGTGCAATTCCTGGTGCCGCATGAAATATTAGTGTGCGGCATGAGCGGCAGCAGCGATCCAGGCATGCATATGTATTTCTTTTCCAGCAGCCGCTATTTCAAGCAGGATCAATTCAGCGCTGTGTGCCATGCCGAAACCGGCTTGATGCGCCACATGATCAGCCACTGGGATAGTCACGGCCAGCCATGCTTGATCGGCAAGAACGGTCACACCGCGACCTGCAACCCGGCGTGGTTGGCGCTATTGGAAACGCACGAGTTGCGCAACGCGGCGGCGCACGGCATACGCGGCGCGGATGGCACGATCAAAAGTTTTTTTTGTTTTTCACGCGTCAAGGAACCGTTCCCAACGCGGCTTGCTTATATCTTGCACGTCCTGACGCCGTTCTTTGACGCCACATGGAGTCGCGTGCTGGCGCAAGAGGAGCGCGAGGGTCATTTAAGCGTGCGCACCAAAGTCGCTGTTACCGTGCGCGAGATGCAAATCCTCAGTCATCTCAAAGAGGGGCGCACCAATCTTGAAATTGCGGCGCTGCTGGGCATTAGCCCGCACACGGTCAAAAACCACGTGCGCAAGATTTTGCAAAAACTCGGCGTGCAAAGCCGGTCGCAAGCCGCGATTAAAGCGATTCAAATAGGTGTGCTCAAGATTTGCCGGGAATAGGGCAATCCTCTCATGCGATTTAGATTTCAAACTCACTATTTTTAAGGATTGCAATCATGTTGAAACAGAGCTTAATTGCCTTGTCGTTATTTGCCGCGTTTACGAGCGCGCATGCCGCTGCTGATTTTGACAAAATGCGCAAGCAGCTTACCGATCGCATGCCCGGCACGCATATCGGCGCCATCACCAAAGCGCCCTATGCCGGCTTGTATGAAGTGGTTGCCAATGGCTTCAACGTATTTTATACAGATGAGCAAGCCGACATCGCCATCATCGGCAAAATGATCGATCTGAAAACCACCAAGGATCTGGTTCAAGCACGCACCTTCGAATTGATGCACGTCGATTTTGCCTCGCTGCCTCTGGACAAAGCCATCGTCAAAGTGAAGGGCAACGGCAGTCGCAAACTCGCGGTGTTCACCGATCCGGATTGCCCCTTCTGCCACGAACTGGAGCAAGAGTTGGCCAAGGTCGACAATGTCACGATTTATATCTTTCTTTACCCCTTGAAGGAATTGCATCCCGATTCCGAGCGCAAGGCTAATTTAGTGTGGTGTGCCGCAAATCCCGCCAAGGCTTGGGATGAATTAATGCAGCATGGCAAGGAACCTGTTGCGGCCAAGCCGGATTGCGAAGCGCCGCTTAAAGAGATCAACGCGTTGGCGCGAAAAGCTTGGATCAACGGCACGCCTGGCCTGGTGTTTTCGGATGGGCAGCTGGTCGCGGGCTCCGTTACCAGCGTCCAGATCGAAAATTATTTTGCCCAACAAGCAAAGACCGCCGCTGCGCCGAAACAAAAATCGGCTAGCGCGGAAACCCTGGAAAAATAGCAGTCAATTGCGTCGCTCCGCAAAGACGGGCGACGCTTGCTTTGCCTACTTTGAATGGACTCCATTATGTTAGCGCAACAAACTTCAAGCCTGAATGCAGAGATCGAGAAAGCCGTGGGCTTATATCAAGCCGGCGAACTCACGCGCGCGGCAAACCTTTGCCAGCGTATCTTAACAACGCAGCCCAAGCATTTCGGCGCATTGCATTTGTTCGGCGTCATACAGCACAAGGCGGGCGAATATGCGCAGGCCGTCGATCTCATGGAGCAATCCATTAAGCTGCAGCCGAATGCGGATAGCTGTTGGTGCAATCTCGGCTTGGCGCACAGCGCCTTGGGGCAACATGAGCAAGCCATCAATGCCTATCGGCGCGCGCTTGCGCTCAATCCGCTGTCCGCTGCGGCGAATCTCAATTTAGGCATGGCGCTCAGCGCGCTCGATCGCGATCAGGAAGCCGTACCATTTTACGATCGCGCGATCCAAATTAAACCCGATCTTCCGGAAGCGCATTACAACTTGGGCAATGCTTTATGGTTTCTCGGCCAATTGTTCGAAGCCGTGCAGTGCTATCGGCGCGCCCTGGCACTCAAGCCCGATTTTCCGGAAGCCTGCTTGAATCTTGGGAACACCTTATTGGACCTGGACGAGGTGGCGCAGGCGATCGAATATTTCCGGCGCGCATTGAAATTAAAAGCGGATTGGCCGGTCGCGTTGTACAGCCTCGGCAATGCCTTGCGCGATGCCGGTCAGGGCGAAGAAGCCATCGGCGTTTTCAAACGCGCTGTAGCGCTCCAGCCAAACTACATCGACGCCCACCTCGCGCTGGGCGATGTGTTGAGCGCCGGCGGCGCATTGGCCGAGGCCCTTGCCGTCTACCAGCTGGCCCTCGACATAGAGCCGCGCTCATCCGAAGTTTTTTTCAATATGGGGAATGTTCTAAGAGCCTTAGGCCGGCCAGAAGACGCGGTTGACGCGTATCGCCAGGCGCTTGCCATTACCCCGGACTTGACTGTCATTCAATCGCACCTGAACAGCGTCTTGAGTGCACTCGGCCAAGCACAAGAATCCGGCATCAATGACGCATCTGCGGAAGAACACGAACCGCTGCATGCCACGGCACTCTCCAATCTGGGCAATGCGGCGCTGGCGGCCGGCCAGATAGAGAAAGCCATCGCGCATTTCGATCGCGCCCTCCTATTCAAGCCCGCCGATGTGGAAATCCTGCACAACAAATCCATCGCCTTGTTGTTGGATGGCCAGCTGGCACAGGGCTGGCCCTTATACGAAAATCGCCCGGCGGCGCAAAGCGGCGCCAGCGACGCATACGGCTGCCCGCGTTGGCAAGGGCAGGATCTCAACGGCAAGCGCATCCTGTTAGTCAAGGAGCAGGGCCTGGGCAATCAGATTCAATTTCTACGCTACGTTCCGCTGCTCGCGGCGATGGGTGCTGAAGTCGATGTGCTGCTTGATCCTTCCCTGCAACGCATAGCGGCGAACGTGCCCGGTGTTGCGCGCGTGCTGGACAAGCTGCCGGCGCAGCCCGGCTATGACTATTGGAGCTTCCTGATGAGCGTGCCGCATCGGCTGGAAACACAATTCGATAGCGTGCCGAATAAGGTCCCCTACCTTGCGGCGCAGCCTGATGATGTGGCCGCATGGGGTAAGGACATCGACGACTTTGCCCAAGGCCGCCGCCGCGTGGGCCTGGTCTGGGCGGGTTCCAACACGCATAGCAACAACCGCAATCGCTCCATTCCATTGCAAGTCTTGGCGCCGCTGGCGCAAGTCGCGGGTATCGCCCTCATCGTGTTGCAGCAAGATGCAATCCCGGAGGCGCTCGCGCATGTTTTCCGCAACACCGCAGTACTGCTGGCCGGGGAGCAGTGCAAAGATTTCAGCGACACCGCCGCCGCCATCATGAATCTGGATCTGGTGATCAGCGTCGATACCGCCACGGCGCATCTTGCCGGCGCCTTGGGTCGCCCGGTGTGGACGCTGCTGCCGTGCAACCGCGATTGGCGCTGGCTATTGGAGCGCGACGACAGCCCTTGGTATCCCAGCATGCGCTTGTACCGGCAGCAGGAATACGGACAGTGGGACGAAGTCATCGCGCGGCTCGTGCAGGATCTTTCCGCAAAATCTTGAACCACGGAGGGCGCGGAGTAAACGGAGGAAAGCAAGAGCAAAACCGCTAAGAACGTGAAGGAAGGCCTTCAATATCTTTTCCTTTGCGCCTTCTGCAGCAAAAATGTTTTTCCTCCGTGTACTCCGCGTCCTCCGTGGTGAGTTCGCTTTTGAATTTGAAATGTCACCTCATCATCTCGCGGCATGAGTCGTTCGGCTCATCAATTTCGCGCCGCGCTTTACCTGCCTGTCATGGCGCATGCGTAAGCTTGTTCACCCTGCGCGTGCATGCCGCTTCGCATGCTGCGTACTAGCCCGAACGGGCTATATTTTTCGCGCTTCGCCACTGCATGCCGGTAACAACACTTCGTTAGTCTGATCGTGCTAGCTGAGTAAGCGTGCATCAAATTCGTTTCAGCAATGCGCCAGTGCCACACCCGTTGCGAGGCGGGGTCGGAAAGCCGAGGGTCTTCCAGCGTGAAGATGGCCGGGTTGCCAATAGCGTCGTGTGTTATTTGCACCGCGCCATCGCCGGCAAGGAAGCGAATTTGCGGGAGGGAGTAATACGGCTCTGCGCAAGCGGAGGCCCGCCAAGCAGGGCCCGCAAAGGATGCAAGCAGAAAGGGGAGCACTCGGCAAACCCTTAACTTATTGGAGAGAAACTCAATGAAATTCGCATTCAAACTTATCGCCGCCTCGCTCGCGCTGGCGGCCGCTGGTCAAGCCAGCGCCACCATCGCCGACCAAACGACTGCCGGCAACGTCGGCGGCGCGGAAATGTTCCTGGCGGTATGGGACTCGGCCGCACAGAAATCTTATGTGCGCGATCTGGGCATTCACTTTAACGACTTCCTGCCGGCCGCCAATCTCGGCGTCACCAGCGGTCTTGCCAGCAAGCTGGACAAGTCCACCGACGGCGCGATCATTTCCACGCAGTCTGCACCAACTGCCGGCACGCTGGCATTTGGCGCTGCGCCTGCTGTCGCAGCCGGCAGCGTATTGGCTTCTGGTTACACGCTGAACTTCGCCGCCGATCCGCTGCTGGCCAGCTTCCTTGGCACCGGCGGCAGCTTGTCCACCAGTCTGCAATGGATGGTCGGCTCTTATGATGGTACGAGCAACGGGGTTGTGAATGGGCAGCGCCTATTGACGACTTCCAATGGCGCTGTCGCAATCAGTAACACATCGCTCGGAACTGTTTCTGCTGGATCCTCAGGTTACATTACGTCTAACAACGGTATCGCCACTATGGGTGCCGGCAATGCTGCGAACGGCTCCGCTACCGCAGTGAAGGCTGATGGTGGCGCTTATTTTGACGCTGCTGGGCTGCCAATGGCTACCTGGGGCGGCAAAACGTCGTTCAATACCCTGGCTACGGTCGGCACCAGCCAGAAGTTCTGGTATCTCGGCGTGAGCAGTTCTAATGGCCCGGATCAAGCGATTGTGAACCAGTTCACCGGCGCCAGCTGGAATTTGGATACCGCCGGCAACTTGACTTACACCGTGGCCGCCGTGCCGGAAGCCGATACCTGGGCCATGTTCGCCGCCGGCTTACTGGCCGTGGGCGCCATCGCCCGCCGCCGCTTGCAGTCCTAATACCTGTAGAGCAACGCGCACCTTGGGTTTTGCCGGGTTTCCCGCCTGCTTCGAAACAAGTGGGCGGGACAGCAAAGCCAGATGCAGCGCACAAGCTTAGTGTCATTTTTGCCGTATTTTTGACTGTATTTTTTGAACGATTTTTCATTCAACTTTTGAACAAAGGAAACACCATGTATATGAAAAAACTCGCCGTGGCTTGCGCCTTGGCTTGCGGTACCCTCGCCGCCGCCGGCGCCCAGGCTTATGATGTCGACCTGTTCCTGTCCGGCGCTTCCGCCGTGCAAGGCAACTTCGTCGCGCAGCTCCCCAACTTGATGGTGCCGGGCTATGTGACCGCTTGCGATAACACCAGCAGCAACTGCTCCAATTTCTTCGCGGTGAAAGGCACGTTCAAGAGCGCTGCTCCTGTGCCCGCTGCCTTGCAGGGCAAGACCGTGCGCATTACCTACCGCACCCGCGGCGGCTCGGTATGGGGCGTGGACCCAGTGGCGACAGCCGCCAAGATCCAGTGGCTGGACATGGACAGCGCCACGGCAGGCGCCTGCACAGCCGCCGGGGCTGGCTATACCTTCGGCGTGAACCTGCTTTGTTCGCCTACAGGCAATGACGATGG
The DNA here is from genome assembly GCA_021812385.1 of Pseudomonadota bacterium. Taxonomy (GTDB): domain Bacteria; phylum Pseudomonadota; class Gammaproteobacteria; order Burkholderiales; family Thiobacteraceae; genus RBG-16-58-11. The sequence continues at coordinate 279,323 of JAKANO010000001.1, forward strand.
CACCGCCAACAGCTTCGGCCCGGCGCGCATTCCCGATCTCGGCGTGTCCGATGTCGAACCCAAAATGTTCACCGGCATCAACCTCGAATACGACACCGGCGCGCATGCCTACCGCACCGCGCTCAGTTCAACCGATCTGGGCGGCTTGACCAATTTCCCGGCGTTCCAAAATGCCTTCTCCATGCCGATGACCAACGTGATTCCCGCCGGCATGTTCGTGGACAAGGGCACATTGTTGGGTCTGTTGAGCGCGAGCACGCTGAAGCTGCACGATTGGAGCGGTGTGGCGAACGCGCCCTTGGCGGCGCTTAATCCGCTGAATGTCAGCAACGGCAGCAACAAGCCGGTGGTGGTGTGCCGTCGCGTGCAGGGTTCCGGCACCCAGGCCACGACCAACTATTTCGTCAATAACTTCGGTTGCCCCGGCGCGGCTTTTTCGACACCTTCGCGCATGGCTGACAGCGCGGGCTTCGACGCCACCGGTATTTATGTGGCGAACACGGTGACTTCCACCGCCGCCAACCCCATCATCATCGACCCCAGCTACGGCTATACCGTGGTCGAGAATCCGGGTTCCGGTGATGTGCGCTCTTGCTTGGCTGCCGCGCAAGCCGGCACCAACTGGGCGTTCAAGGGTGACGACAACAACTACTATCAAGTCACCTTCAGCGGCGCCGCTACCGGCACCACTGCTTCTTACACCAACGGCGATCCTTCGATCGGCGCGCCTTTCGGCGCCGTGGGCGTGTTGTCCTATGACAGCGCTGGTAAAGAATCTGGCTGGCATTTCCATGACTTGGACGGTTTGCTGACCCAGAACGTCGCCGCGATTGACGCCTCCGGCCGTCCGGCCACCAGCACCGCGAAATATGCGACTGCTGCGATGGTCGAAGGCGTGTGGGACTTTTTCTCGGAAGAGTCGATGCAGTATCGTAACGGCAGCAACGGCAAGCCCGCACTGGTGGATGTCGCCGCCGGCTCCCCGACCTATGCCGGCAGCCTCTCTACCGGCCCGGTGAAAACCTTGTCCGATACGATCATCAAGGTCGTGGGCGACCCAGCGTACATCAACGCCAACCTGGGCATCGCTGCATTGCCGACCAACTACGTGCCGGACGCCAGCGTGACCACCAATAAAGTGGCCAAGGGCACGAAGTTAGGCGATACCTGCAACCCAAAAATCCCGCAATACAAAGCGCAGTTCTGGAACTAAGCATTTTGTCTTGAACGGCGCGGTGCAATGCCGCGCCGGATGCGCGTAATACCGACCACCCCCGGGATTATTTCCGGGGGTGGTTTTTTTATTGGTGCGCAGAAATAGCCGATGCCGCCGGCGTATAGCCCGAACGGGCTATGGATTCGCGTACTGACCGTCATCTGGTTGCCATGCGCTTTGAATAAAATTCGTTCCACTTTCTTCGCGGAATATCTGGAAAAGTCCGCCATTGCGGCGCAAGCCGGCATGAGTCGAACGGGCTATAAAACACGCGCTGCCACATTTAGCGTGTAACACGACGCCGCTAAAATTCTTGAACGCGCGACAATAATTTCTAATGAACATCGAACGCAGCAAGCATCGGATTTGAGTATGGGGGTGAAAAAATGGTGGTGCCTGTGCCTGGTCTTTTTGCCGGGGTTTGCCTTGGCTGAGCAAGCACCACAAGCCGACGCACATGCAGTCGATGCTGCGCGCACCGCACCACAAGCTGCGCCAGACGAAGCGGCATTCGATATTTTCGAATACCAGATCGAGGGCAATACGGTGTTGTCCAATCTCGCCATCGAAGAGGCGGTGTATCCGTTTTTGGGCGAGAAAAAAAATGTCTCGATTGTGAATCAGGCGCGTCAGGCGCTGGAGAAGGCTTATCACGACGCGGGCTATCTCACGGTGCTGGTGGATATTCCGGAGCAGGAAGTGAAGAGCGGTCAAGTGCGCCTGAAGGTGACGGAAGCGACTGTGGGCCGTCTCAAGGTGAGCGGTTCGCGCTATTACTCCCTGGGCTGGATCAAGCAGCATGCGCCGGCCTTGGCCGAAGGCGGCGTGCCGTATTTTCCCGAGGTGCAAAAGGAGATGACCGATCTCGCGCGCACGCCCGACCGCCAAGTGTTGCCGGTGTTGCGCGCGGGCACGGCGCCGGGCACGGTGGAAGTGGAGTTGCAAGTCAAAGACGATTTGCCGTTGCACGGCTCGCTCGAAGCGAATAACCGCTACGGCCCGAACACCACCCAAAGCCGCGTCGCGGGCACCTTGCGCTATGACAATTTGTGGCAGCGTCAGCACAGTTTGTCGGCTACATTTCAGGTGGCGCCGGAAAAACCAGCGGAATCGAATGTGCTCTCCGGCACCTATGTCATTCCCGGTGAAGGGGGGCGGGCGTATGCGCTGTATGCGGTGCGTTCGCGTTCCAATGTGTCGGCGCTGGGCGGCTACACCGCGCTCGGCAAGGGAAATTTCTACGGCTTGCGCTGGATCACGCCCTTGCGCTCGCGCGACGAGCATTTCAGCCATAGTTTTACACTGGGCGCGGATTACAAAGATTCCTTCGAGAGCGTGGTGGGCGGCGCCGATACCATCGACACCCCGATCGTCTATATGCCTTTCATGATGCAATACGCCGGCAATATGCATTGGGAAAAAGCCCTGACCCAATTCGACATCACGGCGAATTTCCATTTTCGCGGCTCGCTTAACAATGACGACCAATTCGCCGCTAAACGCCAAGACGCATCGGCCAACTATTTTTATGTGCGCGGCAATCTGCAACATACGCAAGCGCTCGGCCAGTGGAGCGCGTACTTAAAGCTGAGCGGCCAAGCGGCGAGCGGCCCGTTGATCTCCAACGAAGAATTCACCGCCGGCGGCGCGGATACGGTGCGCGGATATCTGGAAGCGGAGTCGCTGGGTGATGTCGGTGTGCAGGGCACGCTGGAAGTGCGCACGCCGCCGCTGCTCAATCCGGCGTCTTCCTGGCTGAAGCAGATTTACGCCTTGGGATTTCTGGATGCCGCGCGCTTGCAAGTGTTGTCGCCGCAGGCGGACCAGCAATCCACATTTTACCTTTCCAGCGCCGGCATCGGCTTGCGCGCGCAAGGATTTAAGGGCTTCCAATTCAGCCTCGACTGGGCCATGCCGTTCCGGGCGCAGACCTATACCAAGGCGCGCTCGTCGCGTTTGCTGGCGCGGATGCAGTATGAATTTTAATCGCAGCATATTGGCGCTGGCGCTGAGCGGAGTTTTCGGCTCGGGCTTTGCTGCGCCGCCTGTGCTGCCTCAGCCGTGCTCAGGCACCGGCACGTGCGGCACCAGCCCCACCATCAATTTACCGTTCTCGCCTACGCCGGGAACCCCGAATCCGGTGACTGTAAACAACACCATGACGGTGACCCAGACGGCGCAGCGGCAAATTTTCAATTGGTCGAGTTTCAATATCGGTGCGGACAGCCACGTTATTTTCAATCAGCCTAATACGGGCGCGAGCGCGCTAAACCGTATTTACGATGTCAGCCCGAGTGTGATCAACGGCAGCCTTCAGGCCAATGGCCAAGTGATGCTGATCAACTCCAACGGTATTATTTTCGGTTCTAATGCCCAGGTGAATGTGGGGTCGCTGGTCGCCTCCAGCCTCAATATCAGCGATGCGAATTTTCTCAACCCGGTATTTTTTTCTTCACTTGGGCAACTGAGTTCCGCCGCGTTCACGGGGTCGAGCGGCTACATCCACGTAGATACGGGTGCGAAACTCAGCACCACGAGCGGTGGGTCGATTTGGCTGTTCGCGCCCAACGTCAGCAATAGCGGACTGATCCAGACCACCGAGGGGCAAGTGATCCTCGCGGCCGGGCATAGCGTTTTCTTGCAAGCATCAGCAGATCCCCGTTTGCGCGGCTTCCTGGTCGAGGTGAATAGCGGTGGGGCGGCGACCAATGTGGGCCAAATCATCGCGACCCGCGGCGATGCAACGCTGGTGGGTATCGCGGTGAATCAGTCCGGCCGCGTCTCGGCGACCACCAGCGCCACCTTGAATGGTTCCATCCATCTGCTGGCGCGCGACGGAGAGACATCGAGCGGTAGTGCGATTACGGCGACCAATACTGGGGCCAATGGCCAGGTGGATGAATATGGCCAGCCGATCACGCCGGGCGTTATCCTCGGCGCCAATTCGGTGACCAGCGTCACGCCAGAACTGGGCAGCACTAAAATCGTGAGTCCGACGATTTTCAAGTCGTCGACGATTGATGTCTACGGGCATACGATCCAGGTGCTGGGCAATGCCTTGGTGCGCGCGACCGCGGGCACCATCAATTTTACCGCCGCGCAAAATCCGACCAACGAGCAATTCAGTAACCCTAGCGCGACCCGCGCTGCGGATATCCATGCCTATTTCGCGCCCGGCAGCGTGGTCGATGTCAGCGGCACGCAGAACGTGGCCTTGAGCATGGAAAGCAATTCCATTACGGCTAATTTGCAGAGCGCGCAACTGGCGGATGCGCCAGTGCAGCATAATGGTTTCTTGTTGGGCAAGACGGTGTCGGTGGATTTGCGCGCGGTCGGGGACGGGAAACTTCCGGTGGCGGATGTTTCCGGTAGTGTGAGAGATGCGAACCAGCAAACCGTGGACCAGCTCACCACCAAGGGCGGCACGGTCAATATTAAATCCGAGGGCGATATCGTGCTGCGCGCCGGATCGAGCATCGATGTATCGGGCGGCTCGGTGCGTTATGCCGCCGGAACGGTCACATCGACGCAGTTATTTTCTAACGGCAAAGCCTACGATATCGCCAGCGCGCCGGCCAATTTGATTTACGACGGCATATCCAACATCAGCCACTACGAAAGCGGCTATGTCGAAGGCAAGGATGCCGGCAAGATCGCTTTGCAGGGCTTTGCCTATGCGCTGGATGGAACATTGCGCGGCAATACGACGGTGGGCGCGCGACAGCAAGCGAGCGGCGTATTGCCCACCGGAGGTACGCTACAGATTGGCAGCAGCAGCGGCCGCGTGTTTACGCCCTCGGTGGACTTCGCCACCGGCGCTACGCTGCTGCCGGACACTTATCAGTATCGCGATGCGCTGCCCTACAACAACTTGACGCTTGCAACCGACGCCTTGCGCAACGGCGGCTTCAGTAATTTGCTGGTTTACTCCGGCGGGCGTATTCATTTGCCCAGCGGCGTGAACTTGACGCTTGCAGACGGCGGCGGCTTGACGCTAACGGGCTTGCAAGTAGCCGTGGACGGTAATATCACCATCCACGATGGCCAAGTCAATCTGAGCGCCAAGGAAGTCACCGAAGGCCAAGTGGCCTCGACCGACTTGAGCCTGGGCGCCGGCGCGCAAATCGATGTCTCCGGGTTGTGGGTCAACGATTATCTGGCTTTGCAAAATGGTCAAAGCCCAACAGGGCCGCTGGCCATCAACGGCGGCAAGGTCAAACTTTCCTCGCAGCTGGGGCTGGAATTAAACGCCGGCAGCGTCGTCGATGTTTCGGGCGGTGGCTGGTTGAACGCTGCCGGCAAACTCAAGGCCGGCAATGCGGGCAGCATTACTTTGCTGGCCAACCAAGCTGTGCGCCAAGAGGCTGTTAGCGGCGAATTGCAGTTGGGCGGCAGCTTGCTCGGCACGGCCTTGGGCCAAGGCGGTGCACTGACCATTTCGACTCCGCATGTGCGCATCGGCACCGCTCTGGCGAGCGCGCCAGGCGTATTTACGCTGGACGCCGGATTCTTTAACCAAGGCGGTTTCGAAAATTTCAACATCGATGGCCAGCAGCAGCTCGATGTCCTGCCCGGCGCCGTGATCACGCCCGTCGCGCAGAACCGGGTACTCAATTCAAATTACCTTACGCAAGCCACTGGCGCGCGCTTGGCCGATTTCAGCCGCCAGTTGGCGCAGCCGCTCGCCTTCTTGCGCCGCCCCGTGAGCCTGACGCTCTCGGCGCTGGGCGGCGGCGTCATGCCGCTCCAAGGCGCGCTCACGATCGGTCAAGACGCGGTGATTCGCACCGACCCTGGCAGCGCCATCAAACTGTCCGCCGTGCAGAGTCTCGACGTGAATGGCACGCTGGAAGCGCCCGGCGGCAGCATCACGCTGGATCAATCCAAGGGATTAAGTCCTGCGAGCAATCAATTTAGCAATCGGAACGGCATTTGGCTCGGTAGCCATGCGCGCTTGTTAGCGCCCGGCTACGCTAAAATTTTGACCGACCGTAATGGCGCGCGTACCGGCAGTGTGGCGTCTGGCGGCACGATCAACATTGCGGCCGCCCTCGGCTATGTCATGACGGATGCGGCGGCGCTGATCGATGTTTCCGGCGTGTCGGGTGAAGTCAATAAACTGCCGGGCACGAATATTTATGTGGCCCCGACAACCATCGGCGGCGATGCGGGATCGTTGGCGATCTCCGCCAGCGAGGGCATGGTGTTGAATGCGCAAATGCGCGGCGGCGTAGCGCTAGCCGGCGCCCAGCCGGGCCAGCTTAGCCTATCCTTGGACACGCGCAACAGTGCTTCGGATCGATCCCTGGGTGGTTATCCGCTGGGCGAGCGGACGCTGGTGATTACGGAAAATCCAAGCGATTTGCCGTCTGCTATTGGCGCCGGGTCGCCGGTGCCGGATAGTTATAACGGCAAAGCGTATGTTGCGGCCGGCCAGTTGCGCGGCAGCGGCTTTGGCGCAATCACGCTTTCCGCGGAAGATAAAATTCAGTTCGCCAGTGCACTGGATCTCACCGGCTTTGCGCAGAGCCTGACGCTGGATGCGCCGGTGCTGGAGGCGAGCGGGGCGTTCAATGTAAATCTCGCCGCGCCCTATCTGACCTTGGGTAATACGCGATATTGGCGCCAGGCCACGGGCAACCCCGCTGCGGGCGACGCGCAGTTGCATGTCAGCGGCAGTTCAAATATCGATCTCATCGGCGCTATTAATTTGCGCGGCTTTGCCGCTTCCACCTTCGCTACGCCGGGCGATATTCGCCTGATCGGCGCGGCTGCCAGCACCCTCGACACCACGCGCAACGGAAAACTCGCCAGCGTGGGCGATTTGACCTTCATCGCGCGCCAGATTTATCCCACCACGCTCAGCGCATACACCTTAGGGATACAAGACAACCCGCTCGGCACCATCACTATCCAACGCGCCAGCGGCGCCGATACACCGGTGCTGTCCGCGGGCGGTGCGCTGACCATACAAGCGCCGACGATCCGCCAAGAGGGCGTGCTCAAGGCGCCCTTGGGCGTGATCGTGCTGGACGCAGGTGATTATGAAAACGGCCCGAGTGGAATGACTCGGGTGGCCGACGGCAATTTGAGCTTGGGCGACAAGAGCATCACCAGCGTGTCGCTGGAGAATCAGATTGTGCCGTTTGGTTTCGTCGAAAACGGCACGCTCTGGCAATATGCCCTCAACGATCAACTCAATCTCAACATCGCCTTGCCGCCCGAGAAGCGCATCGAACTGATCGGCGCGAACCAAAGCGTGGCAGCTGGCGCAGTGGTGAATTTAAACGGCGGCGGCGATCTCTATGCGGCGGAATTTCTGCCCGGCCCCGGCGGCAACAGCAACGTGTTGGCCAACCCAGGTGTGTTTGCCGTGCTGCCCGCGTTCGGCAATAACGTCGCGCCGTTCGATTTCCAAAATGCCAGCGGCAGCACGCTGCAAGCCGGCGATAGCGTTTATCTCGCCGGCGGGGCCGGGCTCGCGGCGGGGATGTATACGCTCTTGCCCGCCCAGTATGCGCTGTTGCCCGGCGCGTTCGCGGTGCAGCTGGCGCCCGCCGGGACATCGGTTTTACCCAATCAATCGACCTTGCAAAACGGCGGCTCGGCTTTGAGCGCGGGCTATCGTTTAGTCGCCGGCACCAGCATCCAGCAATCCGGCTGGTCGGCCTATGTGGTGCTGCCGCAAGCGGTGGTGCGCAATACCTCGCAATATCAAGACTACGGCGCCAATCGCTTTTTCGGCCAGAACGCTGCCGGATCGTCCGCGCCGCTGCTGCCGCAGGATGCAGGGCAGCTGATCTTGTCCGCGACGCAAACCTTGAACCTTGCGCCGAATACCATCAGCATGGCTGCCAGTGGCGCGGGTCTCGGCGGCAGCTTGGATGTGGTCGCGCCCAAGATTGCGGTGGTCGACGCCGCCGGGAGCTTTTCCGGTTACCTAGAGCTGCGGGCCGACACGCTGTCGAACATCGGCGCTTCCAGCATCCTGCTCGGCGGCATTCGCACGCAGACGGCGACAGGCGCGTCGATTCAGGTGGGGGCGAGCGATGTGGTGGTGGCGAACGGCGCGGCATCGCCTTTGAGCGTTCCCGATTTGATGTTGGCCGCGCGGGATCACGTGACCATCGCCGACGGTAGCGTGATCGTCGCCAGCGGCAATTCCGGCAGCAATCCAGCGCTGTTGGCGCTGGATGGCCCCGGCGCGCTATTGCGCGTCACTACCGGCACGCAGGCCAGTGTGCAACGCGCCGCAACCGGTTCCGGGCTGGGCCTGCTCGCAGTCGGCGTCCATACCACGCTCAGCGGCAAATCGTTGATCTTCGATGCGACCGGCAATACGTCCATCGACGCGACGGCCGCGCTGGCGGCGCAGGCGGTGAGCTTGGCTGCCTCGGAAATATCCCTGGGCGACTCGCCCGGCAATACGGGCGGCCTTAATCTGACTACGACCTTGCTCAATCAGGTGGCGAGCGCTGCCGATCTGACCCTGCACAGCTATAGCACGATCGACATTTTCCACAATGCGCATTTCGATCTGACCCAGCGCGTCGGCAGCCTGGGCAATCCGGTGCAGTCCTCCTTGACGCTGGATACGGGCGCGCTCGTCAGCCATCTCGCGGCGGGCCAGAGCGAGGAATTGATTGCGCATCAAATTAAATTGGGTAATAGCGGCAATGCGCTGTCCGCTACTGGCAGCGGCCAGGGAGAACTGAGCTTGACCGCGAAGCGAATCGACGCCAGCACAGGCGACTTGCTGCTCCAAGCGGGCGATCAGAGTATCGCCGGTTTCAGCAAGGTCAATTTGAATGCCGGGACGCAAGTCGCGGCGGCCGGTGATGGATCGCTGAAGTCCGACAGTAGCCAACTGAATATTACGAGCCCCCGGATCACTGCGTACGACAAGGTCAAATACAAAATTGATGCCGGCGCCGGTCAAGTCAATATTGCGCGTCCAGCTGTCAGCGTGGCCTTGCCGGAAACGTCGAGCCTGGGCGCGCAACTAAGGATCCAAGGTGCTTCGATAGCCCAAGGCGGGACGATTGCCTTGCACGGCGGAAGCTTGACGCTGAATGCAACGCAGGGCGATGTGGCGTTGGGCAGCGATGCGCCGGGGGCGGCGGCATCCATAATCGACGTTAGCGGCTGGGCGGAAGCCTTCGCCGATCAGACGCGTTATTACCCCGGCGGCAAGGTCGCGCTGCAAGCCGACCAGGGGAATGTCTACGTCAGATCCAACGCGACAGTGGATGTGAGCGGCGCACGCAATAGCGAGGGCAATGCCGTGGGCGATGCCGGCCAATTGCAAATATCCGCGCCGACCCAAACCGCGCAGATCGACGGCACGCTGCTGGGCGCGGGCGGTGTGAGCGCACGTGGCGGCGATTTTCAACTCGATGTCGGCACACTGAATGGCGCGGAGGCACTGGCGCAGAAGTTATTGGACGGCGGCTTCAACGACGCAATTCAATGGCGCACGCGCACGGGCGACATCACCTTGGCGCAATATCGTACGGCGGCGGATGGCAGCCAGTCCGCGGTCAAACTCCAGGCGGCGAACATCAGCCTGGAAGCCGATGCAGGCAATGTGGATGTGGCCGCGCAATTGGATGCATCGGGAGCCAAGGGCGGCCACATCGCGCTGTCGGCGCAACAGGATATCAAACTCGAGTCTAGCGCCACGCTCGACGTCAGCGCCAGCGGCGCCGGCAATGCGGGCGGCAACATCGACCTGGCGTCCAGCAGCGGTTTCATTACCTTGAACGCATCGACCTTAAATGCTGGCGGCGCAGCGGGCAACGGCACGGTGCATCTGCGCGCCTTGCGCAATGTAGGCAACAACGATGTTCAGATCAACGCACTCAATGCAACGCACTTCAACAATGTGAATAGCGTGCAGTTGGAAGCTTATAAGGCGTATGCGTCTTCGGGCACGATTGCAGCCACGGACTTTTCCACGACGGGTACCTGGTACACCGAGGCGAAGAATTTCATGGCGAATACGGCGACGATTGAAAATCGCCTGGGTGTGGCGAGCGATAGCCGTATCCAACTCGCTCCGGGTATCGAAGTCCAATCCAGCGGCGATTTGACGCTGGGCAGCGACGTGTCCTTGGCCGCTTGGCGCTATGACCCGGTAACCGGCGCAGTGAACGCAGCGCCGACGGGCCTGAACGCGGCCAATCAAAATTTGGTGGCGGGCATACTTACTCTGCGCGCCGGCGGCAATCTGAATTTGAACGGCAGTCTGAGCGACGGCTTCAACACATCCGCCACCACCGGCGTTTTGCAGGGCATCAATAGCTGGTCCTATAACTTGATCGCCGGCGCGGATACCACGCGTTCCGATCTTAGCGCAGTGCAATCCGGCATCGGGAATGTGACGCTGGCCTCCAACAAGCTGGTGCGCACCGGCAGCGGATTCATCAATATCGCAGCCGGCCAAGACGTGGTGTTGCAAAGCGCTGCTTCGGTGATTTATACCGCAGGCCATAAGACAGCGATCGATACAAGCTATCCGAACCTTGCCGGCACCTACAGGGGCGCTTTTAGCGGCGCGAGTTTTCCGACGGACGGGGGCGATATCGTGATTCAAGCCGGACGCGATATCGTCGCCGCACCCGAGAGCCAGTTATTTACGCCATGGTTGTATCGCGTTGGCGCACTCAATGCCGACGGCACCATCAATAATGCTACGCGCACTGCCTGGTGGGTTAGTTTCAAGGATTTTCAGCAGGGCGTCGGCGCGCTCGGCGGGGGAAATATCAAGGCCAGCGCCGGGCGCGATATCAATAATCTGGGCGTCGTGGCGCCGACCAATGGCCGACTCCATGGCGCGCCCAATACGATTCCAGATGCGGCAAATTTGCTGGTGCAGGGCGGCGGTGATCTGCGCATTACGGCGGGCCGCGACATCAACTCGGGCTTGTTTTATGTGGCGAACGGCACCGGAACGGTCAGCGCTGGGGGCAATCTCGGCGCGGCGCGCCAAGGCAACGGCCAGAACGTGTATACCGTCCTTGGCCTGGGCGAGGGCAGTTTCAATGTCACTACGAACGGCGACTTGAATCTTGAAACCGTACTCAACCCGACGCTGCTGCCGCAGGGTTCCAGTAATACATCTGCATCGGTGTTCAGCACCTATGGCGCCGATAGCGCGGTGAATCTGCTCTCATTAAATGGCGATGTGTTGTTTGTCGATCATAGCCAAATCACGAGCGCTTTCTCCAGTATTCCAAGCGCGACCAACAGAGACCTGTTCCAATTTTATCCCGGCCGCTTGGCAGCGACAGCGCTGCAGGGCGATATCCAGGTGAATAGCCCGATCGTGTTGATGCCGACGCCATCCGGCAATATCGATTTCTTGGCTGCGGGTTCCATCCTGTTGCAAAGCCCTGTCGTATTGTCGGGCGCTAATCCCGAGCTGTTGCCGACCCCGTTGAAACCGGTTCAATCGATTAATTCGAATGATGGACTAGGCCTGATTGCCCAAGCCGCGCAGCCGACAGCACTGCTATTGCCCGGCACGCCGGTGCAGCAGAACAACGATGCGACGGTTGCTTATTTGGTGGCGCGCGATGGCGATATCGTGGGCACCGGCAGGGATTATTCTGCGATCCTGGCCAAACCGTCATGGGTACAGGCCGGGCGCGACATCGTTAACCTGTGGCTGTCGGTGGAGAACCATGATGCGAGCACGGTGAGCACGGTGCGCGCCGGGCGCGACATCATTTACCCCGATACCTTGGACCCTATCACCGGCCAAGTGCAAACCAGCAACGCGGGTTTGTATGTCAGCGGCCCCGGTAGTTTGGAAGTGCTGGCGGGGCGCAATATCGACCTCGGCGGCACGAATGGCATTGTCAGCCGCGGTAATTTGGATATCAGTAATTTGCCGGAAAACGGCGCCGATCTGTATGTCTTGGCCGGCCTCGGCCAGGGCGCGGATGGGCAAGTACGCTTGCCGGATTACCAAGCCTTCGCCAATGCCTATTTCAATAATACCGCCCTCGGCCAGCAGGCGTTGCAGGATTTTTTCGCTAATGTCGAGCGCCAGTTGCGCTTGAACCAAGCGCTGAGCGACGCCGATGTGCAACAGCAACTCGCCGCTTATCGCAGCCAATTCGGCGCCATGCCGCTGGCGCAGCAAGCGCTGCTGGTGTTCTTCAGCGAGCTCAAGCAAGGCGGCTTGCAAGGCAGCGCAGGCAATTACCAGCGCGGCTACCAAGCCATCGCAACATTATTTTCGGCAGGGGGCTATCAGGGCAATATCAATTTGTTCAATAGCCAGATCAAAACCGAATCCGGCGGCGACATCAATCTCCTCGCGCCGGGCGGCATCGTCAATGTCGGCCTGGCTAAACCGGGTAATACCAAGGCCCCGTCGGATCAAGGTATTTTCACCGACCGTGGCGGCGTGATTCGATCTTTCTCCAACGGCGATTTTTTGGTGAACCAATCGCGCGTGTTTACCCTGCAAGGCGACGATCTCTTGCTGTGGTCGAGCAATGGCAATATCGACGCGGGCAAGGGTTCCAAAACGGCGGCCGCGACACCCCCGCCGCTGTTGGTATTCAAAAATAACGCATTTGTGTTGGATACGACGAGCGTGGTGTCGGGCAGCGGTATCGGCCAGTTGCTCGCGCGTTCCGGCTACACCGCCGGCATCGTGGAGTTGATTGCGCCCAAGGGTGATGTGAATGCCGGCGAGGCGGGCATTAAAGTCGCCGGCAATTTGTTTATTTCCGCGCAGCGCGTGCTGGGCGCCGACAATATTCAAGTGGGCGGTATCTCGGTGGGCGTGCCGGCCGCGCAGAGCGCGCCCCTGACCGGCTTGAGCGGTGGCAACGGCCTGGAGCAAGGCAATGGCACGGACCCGACGCAGAGCTTGCGCAGCCAGGATGGACAGGAGCAATTGCAGCGCATCAAGGACGCGCTGTCCGGGCTGAAGCCGTCTTTCATTAGCGTCGACGTGGTGGGCTTTGGCGAAACCGGCGCTAGCAATGCCGATGCGTGCCGCCATCCGGATGGCAGTGTGGATGCGGCCTGTGCGAACGCGAAAAAGGGAGGCACCTGAACGGTGGGAGGGTTTCGCACCTATTGATGTTTCCCAATTTCAAGACAATACGACTATCCCTCTCCCGCGCTGTCGCGCACCCCTCTCCCGCAAGCGGGAGAGGGGCTGGGGAGAGGGTGCGGTGTGTCCAGAATGTAGGCCAGAGTGTATGCCAGAGTGTATGAAAGATGAATAGACCGTCCAACGGCTCATCCCGGTTCACGGCTTTGTAATACGCCGCCCCGATAATCCCTTGGTTTTCGAATTTACCCGATAGATTGATATGAAAAAAACATTATTACTCGCTATGACCTTGCTCTTTTGGACGCAATCCTCCTTCGCTTGGTGGAGCGGCGATTGGTCAAGCCGGGCAAAAGTCACGCTCGATACCACTGCCAGCGGTTTGGCGCTGAAGCAAGAGGTCGCCGCACCCTTGGTGCTGCTGCGCTTGCACTCGGGAAATTTCAACTTCGAAGACGCCAAAGTGGATGGCAGCGATTTGCGCTTTGTGGCGGAGGACGACAAGACGCCGCTCAAATACCACATCGAAAAATTCGACGGCCTGGCGCAGATCGCGCTGGTGTGGGTGCAATTACCCAAGCTGCAGCCCGGCACCAAGGAGCACGCAATCTGGGTGTATTACGGCAACGAAAATGCGCCTGCGGCCGATGATGCCAAGGGCAGCTTCGATGTGAACCAGACGGCCGTGTTCCATTTCAACGAAAGCAGCGGCACGCCGAAGGATGCAACGGTCTACGCCAATCCGGTTACGCAATTCGACGGCACGCATGCGCCGGGAGGAATGATCGGTCCGGATGTGGCTTTCGACGGTAAGCAAGGCATGACGCTTCCAGTGTCGCCCGCGATGAAAATTTCTGCGGCGAGCGGCGCGACGATTTCGTTTTGGGTGAAGCCGGCTGCGGCGCAAAATACGCCCATCATTATGCTGCGCGACGGCAAGGCGGTGATTACCATCGGCATCGACGGCAGCCAGGCCTACGCCAAGGTGGAAGGCAGTACGACGCCCGGCGAAACGCAACGCGCGGGCAATCTCGCAGCAGGTGCTTGGCATCATGTGGCGCTGACGCTGGCCAAGGAGATGACGCTGTTTGTGGATGGCCAATCCGTCGCGGTTGTGCCCGCGACCAGCCCGGAGATGCAAGGAGAAGTAACGCTAGGGCGCGGCTTTCAAGGCGAACTGGATGAGCTGGCGTTCTCCAATGTGGCGCGCTCGGCGGACGCGATCTATTTGGCGGCGCAAAGCCAGGGTCCCGAGGCGAAATTGCTAAGTGTGGGCGCGGAAGAATCCAAAGACAGCGGCGGCGGCACTTCTTACTTCGGCGTGATCTTGCAGAGCGTAACGCTCGACGGCTGGGTGGTGATCGCCTTCTTGATGGTGATGGCGGCGATCAGTTGGATGGTGATGGTGACCAAAGCCTTGGTCATCAATAAGACCTTCAAGGCGAACGGCGCATTCTTGGAGGATTTCCACAAACTGAAAGTCACGGAAACCGCCCAGCTGGATGCGGAGGACACGGCGGACGATGCGGATATACAAGATTCGGCGCTGATGCTGGCGCTGTTCGGCAAGCACGATCACTATCAAAACGCATCGCTGTATCACCTCTATCACACCGGCGTGCAAGAGGTGAAGCATCGCATCGGCAAACGTGTGAAGACGCTTTCGCCGCAAGCGATCGACGCCATCAAGGCTGCGCTCGACGCCCGATTGGTGCGCGAGAATCAAAAGCTCAACAACTTGATGGTGCTGCTCACCATCGCGATTTCCGGCGGCCCGTTCCTCGGCCTGCTCGGCACGGTGGTGGGGGTGATGATTACCTTCGCCGCGATTGCCGCGACCGGCGACGTGAACGTGGCGGCGATTGCGCCGGGTATTGCGGCGGCGCTGGTAGCCACCGTCGCCGGCCTAGTGGTCGCGATCCCGGCGCTGTTCGGCTACAACTACCTGGGCAGTCGCATCAAAAATATTAACGCCGATATGCATGTGTTCGTGGACGAATTAATTGGCCGCTTCGCCGAAGCGTACGCCTGATAGGGACTGGCCACCATGGAACTGCGCGAGGACAACGAGCCGTACGACGATATCAACATCACGCCGATGCTGGATTTGGCTTACGTGCTGCTGGTGATTTTCATCATCATGACCACCGCCACGGTGCAAGGCATCAAAGTCAATCTGCCCAAGGCGAGCACGACACCGAGTTTGGCCAAGCCGAAAACCAAAGCCGTCACGATTGATGCCAATGGTCAGGTGTATCTCG
Source organism: Pseudomonadota bacterium (assembly GCA_021812385.1). Taxonomy (GTDB): domain Bacteria; phylum Pseudomonadota; class Gammaproteobacteria; order Burkholderiales; family Thiobacteraceae; genus RBG-16-58-11. The sequence goes on from JAKANO010000001.1 coordinate 294,876, forward strand.
ATACTTATCCGGTGACCATGGCGGAGCTGGAATCACGCCTGCGTTCGTTCAAGGCGATCACGCCGGATTTGCCGGTGGTGATCAAGGGCGACAGCAAGATCGCATACGAGAAAGTGGTTGAGGTGATGGATTTATGCGGGCGCTTGGACATCACGCAGCTCGGTCTAGTGACGGCGAAGGCAGCGAAGTAAGGCGATGAGCAAGAAGGGCTTGCGCGCGAGGTTGCCGACGCTGATAGGCGCGGGCGTGATGCTGCTACTTGTGGCGGGCATTATCTACATGATCAAGGGTTTTATCGATAGCGCGGAAAAGCCGGCGAAGAACAGAGTGCAGCAGATATCGCTGGTCAAACCGCCGCCGCCGAAACCGCCGGAGGAGAAGCCGCCCGAGGTAAAGCCACCTGAACCTGAAAAGCAAGAAGTGCCGCTGGAACAGCCAAATCCGGAACCGGCGGCCAACAACGAGCCGCCGCCCGACGACGCGCTGGGTTCGAACTTGGGGCCGGGAAACGATGGCTTTGGTTTAGGTAAAGGTAACGGGAGCGGACGCATCGGCGGCGGGGGTAGCCGCGCCCGCTGGTACGCCGGTTTGCTCGGCGCACGCATCGAACAGACGCTCAACCGCGACACCAAGCTGCTGGATATGTTGAAGGCCAAACGCATCACGGTACGCATCTGGGTCGGCAGTAGCGGAAACGTGGAGCGAGTGGAGTGGGATAAGGGCGTGGTGCCGGCTGATGCGGAAAAGTCTTTGCGGGAACAGTTGTTGGCGTTGTCGGTGCAGGAGGCGCCGGAGGGCGTGGAGCAGCCGATTTGGTATCGCTTCCGGCCGCGTGGCTGATTGCGCGTGGGCTGGTTGGCGTCGTGTGGTCAGATTGCATTGAGAAAGAAAAATACGTTATGAATTGCCCGGAAAAGATAATTAAAGGGATCGTCATGAAACGACATGCGCGCGGAGCGCTGGCGCTGCTGGTGGCAACGGCTTTGGCCGGAGGGCCGGCATGGGGAAACGAGCGGGAAGATTTGGAAGTCGTGCGTCAGACCACGGTCAATCTGATTTACGCCTTGGTGGAAAAGAAAGTGCTGACCAAGGAAGCGGCGGATGCATTGGTAAAGCAAGCGGAAGATGCGGCGCGCAAGAAAGTGGCAGCGGAAAATTCTGCGCCGAAAGATAAAATCGTGCGCGTGCCTTATGTGCCGGAGAGCGTGAAGCGCGAAATTCGCGATCAGATCAAGCAGGAAGTTTTGACACAAGCCAAGGAAGAGCGCTGGGGCGATGTGAACGCGGTGCCGGAGTGGGTCGAGCGTATGCACTGGGAGGGCGATATGCGGCTGCGCTACCAGCGGAATAGCTATGCGAAAGCCAACACCACGCCGCTGGCGGTCGATCAGGCTTACGGCTTAACCAATGGCACCACCAGCAATACCACGGACAGCCGCAATCTTTGGCGCGTGCGCGCGCGCTTGGGCATGACCGATAAAATCTCGGATATGGTTTCCGTCGGGGTCCGCATGGTGACTGGCAATACCACGAACCCGGTTTCCACCAATCAAACCCTGGGCAACTCGCTGAATAAATATTCCTTGCAGTTGGATCAAGCCTACGTGAAATTGGAGCCGCTGGAACCGCAGCAGGCGCAAGGCCCGTATAAAGTTTTCGGCTTGGCGTTTATCGGCGGCAGGATTCCGAATCCTTGGTTTGGCACCGATTTGGTGTGGGATCCCAACATCAATTTCGACGGCGTGGCCGGTAACGGCACATATCGCTTCGGCGAACGGGGTTCCGTGTTCCTGACCGCAGGCGCTTTTCCGATCCAGGATATTTCGCCCAGCCCCACCAACAAGGCCAAGAGCAAGTGGCTGTTTGCCGCGCAGGTCGGTACCGAGCTGGCGTCGCAGGGCGGCTCGAAGGCGCGCATCGGCTTGGCGCTCTACGATTACCAGAATGTGGAAGGTATTCCGACTACGATTAACACGACAGATTATGACGCCACCGCGCCGCAGTTTCGTCAAAACGGCAATACGACGTTCCAGGATGGAGTTTCAAGTGCGTACAAACTGGCCTCGAAATTTCACGAGTTGAATCTGACAGCGGAACTCGATTTGCCAGTTTTCGATCCGATGCATGTGATCCTGACGGGCGACTACGTGCGCAATATCGGCTACGACCCGCAGGAAATTTTGGCGCGGACCGGCACGCTGGTCACGGGCAAGAATAATTCCGGCTTCCAATTGCAAGCCGCCTTCGGCCGGCCCAAGGTGCAAGAGCGTGGCGACTGGCAGGCGTTTATGGGTTACCGCTATCTGCAGAGCGACGCGGTGCTGGATGCGTTCACCAGTTCGGATTTCCATCTCGGGGGTACCGATGCCAAGGGCTATTTTCTTGGCGGCAGCTACGGGCTGGATCGTAACACCTGGTTGTCCATGAAGTGGATGAGTTCGGACACGATCAGCGGCCTGCGTTATGGCGTCGATCTGTTGCAGGTGGATTTAAATGCGAAGTTTTAATCGCGTGCTGGTCGCGGCGGGGATGTTGTGCGCGAGCGGCGCCGCCTTGGCCGATGCCAATGATTTCGACCCTAGCCCGTGGAATAAAACGGTTCCCGATACCTTAAAAACATACCCGTATAAGCCGTCGGAATACACGCGTATCGGCACGATAGCGGACGCTTTGAAGGTGTATGCGGCGGGAGACGACAGGGAATTGTTGGCTGCCGCCGCGCGCAACGACACCGCCGCAGTAGAGCTTTTGCTCAAGGCGGGCGCGAACCCGAACGCCAAAGATGAGGGCAATGTACGGCCGCTGATGTTCGCGATGGATTTCGGTGCGATCGAAATCACGCGTCTGCTGTTGGACGCGGGCGCCGACCCCAATGTAAAAAAAGACGGTGCCCCGCTGCTGGCGATCGCCGCGATGAATGGTTATACGCGCGTGGCCGGATTGCTGCTGAAAGCAGGCGCGCGCCTGGACGAACGGAGCGCTAGCAATGACACGGCGTTGATGAATGCCGTGTTGATGAATCACGCCGACACGGTGCGCACGCTGTTGCATTACGGCCCCGACTTGTCGCTGGAAAACGATGCGGGTAAGACGGCGCTCGCGATTGCCGCGACACGGGGTTATCGGGATATCGCGGATTTGTTGCGCAAACAGGGGGCGCAGGCATATCCGGTCGACCGCAATCTAAAGCCCTCGCGCTTGTGGATGACAAACAGCATGCAACCGTCGCGTTGGACGTTCGAAGAATGAGTGCCGTAAGGAGGAGCGCTATGCACACAAGAATTTATGCGCTATGCGCCGCATTGTTAGTGATGGCCGCGCTGCCGGTGCAAGCCGCAAATAAGAAAGATCCGGCCAAGGAAGCGGTGCGCCGACTGCAATTTCAAATGCAACAAATTTCGGGTGAAAAGGCGGCGCTGGAACAAGACAATGCGGCCATCACCAAGGCGCGGGATGCGCTAAAAAAGAAATCGGATGAGCTGGCATCGTCGGTGGCGCGAACCAAGCAGCGCCAGGCGGCGCTGGAAAAAGAGGCGGAGGCCTTAAAACAGGACAAAGGCAAGTTGACGGAAGACATCGCGCAGTTGAAAAAAGAACTGAGCGAAAGCCAATTGGCCTTGCGCGATATGCGCCAACATTTGCAACAGGAGACGGCCCTGAAGCAGCGCCTGGAGCAGGACTTGAGTGCGCGCGACAAGGCGCTGAACGTTTGCGAAATTAAAAATCAAAAGCTCTATCAATATCACGTCGAACTTATCAATAAGGCGCAGAATCGCGGTTCTTTGGGCGTGCTGCTGGAAGCCGAGCCGGTACTTGGGTTTAAGCGCGTTGAAATCGAGAATTTGCTGGAAGATTATCGGGACAAAATCGATAAGCAGAAAATCAATTCGGTTACGGCCCTGCAAGCGCCACCCAAGTAATATTCTCCCACGCTTTAGTTGCGGGATTTTGGGTCATGCGATGACCGATCGGCGGCATTTCGCTTTAGTCATTAAACCATCACATTTTGACGCGACACTTTGCCCGTGCCCCAATCCCAAAGCTACACCGCATTGCTGCAAAGAATCGAGCCGGTACGTCCCAGCGCATCGCTGCTGCGCTTCGCGGGGATCTTTTTTGCGGCGTTCTTACTGCTGCAATGGGGTTACCAAGCGCTGGCGGACACGACGGCGTATCGTTTTTACATCGAACAACTCACGGTGCATCCGAGCGCCGTCATCATCCAAATCATTGCACCGCAAGATAAGGTAAACGGCGAGGGCTACCGCCTGAGCTGGCCGGGAGGCCGCCTCAATATACGCAACGGCTGCGACGGCGCAGAAGCCATCGAGCTGCTGCTCGCCGCTTTCTGCGCCGTTTCCGGTTCCTGGCGCATGAAGTGGAGCGGCATGGCCATCGGCCTGTGCTTGATCTACGTTCTTAACCAAGCGCGCCTGGCGGCGCTCTATTTCGCCATCCGCCACGACAAGGCGCTGTTCGAATTGATCCACGGTCTGCTAGGGCCGCTCGTTATCATCGCCTTGGTCACGCTGTTCTTCGCATGGTGGATCGCGCCACGTGCATCGCAAGCAGCTGCTTGAATCGGCCCTGACCTTCGTCGTGGTGGCAGTCGCGCTCGGTGGGCTGATTTACCATTTCGAGATTTTCCTGCTCGAGTGTTTTCTGCCGCTATTTCGCTTCGAATTGCATGGGCTGATGCCGTCGTTTCACATCGATGCGCTGGATTGGAAAGTCGAGCATAACGAAACCTTGGTTGTACTCAGCGCAACGCTCAGCGAATACCGCGTGATCTTGCACCATGCGCTTCCCGCCGGCGTGACGATCAACGTATCCACCTTGGCCGCCCACGCCTGGGTGCATCCGGTGCTGATATTCTCGCTCACGGCGGCCTGGCCGGGCATCGCGTGGCAGCGCAAACCGTTGCTGCTGCTGACCGCTGTGCCGTTCGTCGTGCTGGCTGAGATGCTGGATATTCCGCTGCTGCTGTGGGGCGCGCTGGAAGATATGCTGTATTGGCAAGCCGACCCGGCACGTGTCGCGGAATCGCTCGGCTCTCGGGCACAGCATTTCCTGGATGGCGGCGGACGCTATGCTGTTTCCATGGTGTCGGCGCTGCTGGCGCTTGCGTTATTTCGAAAATTCGAACAGCAGCAAGGAGCGCTGTCGTGAGCATCGCCTGAATGGGCTTGTAAATCCTCAATAATGTTATAAACTATTTATACAATTTAACAATTAAGGGGGTTGCCATGGCGAATAATCCAGCTGCAAAAACCACAAAATCGGGCGCTGTGACCGCAATCGCCAAGCCTGCCGCTAGGGCAACAGCGGCTGCACCTACCAAAAAATCGGCGGCTAAACCCAAACCAAAGCCCGTTGCAAAGTCTGCCGCCAAGCCTGCTGCCGGTAAGAGTGCCAAGCCGAAAAAAGCGGCCCCAGCCAAGGCCGACAAGAACGCAAAACCGAAAAAAAGTAAGCTGGTTAGGGATAGCTTCACCATGCCGGAATCTGAGTATGGCCTATTCGCCGCGGTGAAAAAGCGCTGTGTGGCCAAGGGTGTTGCCGTGAAGAAGAGCGAAGTGCTGCGTGCCGCCATTATTGGTTTTGCCGCCCTGAGCGACGCCGCTGTTTTGGCGGCTGTGAAAGCCTTGGATGTGATCAAAACCGGCCGCAAGCCCAAAGGGCAGAAGTAATGTTGAAGGGGGGCTGTGCAAATGGTTTAGGTAACATCGAAGAATTAACGCAGCAACCTCATCCTGTATGGCTGCTGTAGAAATTTACAATAGAGGTTTACCGTAATCCAGACGATTACGCCACAAATTTAGGAAACGTAATAAACTGTTTATACTGTTTATATTATTACTGTTATAACCATAGTTATTCACAGTTTTTGTGGATAACTTGGTGACCTTGTTTATTTGAGGTCGCTTTTTATTGGCGGAGAGGGGCCGCTGGTTCAACAACACGCCGCGCAGCGGCTTGTTTCGGCGTAGGTTATCTTGGCGTCGAGAGTGTCATTAATAAAATGAGCATTAAGCAATAAAAAATGCGTCTGCGCCAAGGTGCAGGTTGCACCATGGCCTGAACAAAAAACCCTGCTTCGGCAGGGTTTTTTGTTTGCGGGCAAGCTGGCGGCAGAAGCTAGTGCGCCACTTGCTGACGCGCATACTCCCTACGTTTCATTTCCAGGTATTCATCCCGTTCGATTTCATGTAGTTGGCGAGCGTACTGCTCGGTGTCCATATACCACTGCTGCAAGCGCTTTTCTAATTGATCCTTGGGTGCGGTGTTCAGCGCAGCCAGATACGCATTGATGGCCAGGTAATAGCGCATTGTGTTGCGTTCCACCACAGCGCGCACGCCTTGAATATAACTAGGCTGGCCATTGGATTCTTTACCCGTGATCGTAAAACCGACCTTTCCCCGGCCGAGGGTAGCCAGATAGCCTTTCATGGCCAGGCGGCCGGCCAAACCAAAGGCATAGGCGTAAGTAATATGCAGAAAGCTGCGCCCATCTTTAAGCGATGTGGCTTCAATCCAGATGCGATAGTCATGGGTGCTCAAGGGTCCGCTATCGGCATTGAGCTCCAATGCGAAATAATCCGGCATCGTGCTTACGCCGCGATAGTTGAACTCGAGACGATAGGCATCCTCCAGCGCTTGATAGTATTTCCGGCCGAGGTTTACATTGAGGACAGTGCCGGCCTTGTTGCTGGAGGCGTGGCAATATTTGATATTCATGTGCAGGATCAGCACATCGCACCAATGCGCCGGGTTGTTGAGCGCCGCGTTAACCGTGGCGAAGGGATAATCGACCACGGCATAGATTTCGCCCTTCAAGTCGGTCGAGGATTCCACCGAATCCAGATAGAGCGCACGATGAAACTGATTGTTGCGTAGCTGATTGCCCAATTCCGTGTACATGGCGCGCAGCGGCACGGCGGATATTTCTGTCTCCGCGGCAAAAGACTTCCCGGCTGCACAATAGGCAGCGCAGATAATTAAACCCCCCAGCGCCCACCGCAACGAACTTGTTTTGCTTGTCTGCTGTTGTCGTTTGTAGAGCGCCTCATTTGGGCGGTACATTTTACTTATCAAGAGGCTACTGCTTGCCGGCGGGCTCATCCACCGTGCGCCAAATATCCACGTCTTTACCTTGCTCGCGCATATGCTCGCCTTTGGCAGAGAGATAGCGCTGGAAATTCGGCTCGGTTTTGTATGCCCCGCTTAATACGTAGGTGAAGATGCCTTGCGTGTGAAAGATTTTGAAATAGGCTTCGGCGCGGATGATTTCTTTGCCTTGTTCGTTAAACACGATAATCGACGGCGCATATTTCACGTCGAGCGCCTTGGCCCATTGTCGCGCCGTGGTCTTTTTCCCTTGCGGGGTGATGACGGGCGTGTCCGACCACATGTCGAGTTGAATCGCGTCGAACTTGGCGATGATGTTGCGCGTCTCCTGGTCAGGAAGTACTTTGCTGTGCAGTTCAACGCAGCTGGGGCAATCCTTTTGCTCGAAAAATACGGCAATCGGTTTTGCGGGTCGTCCGCTGCGGCTGAGGTTATAGGGTGGCACTTTAAAAAAGTCTTCGTGGATCATCTCGCCACCGCCAGCCGGCTGGTTGGCGGCCACATAATCGCGATAAGTCATTTGTTTTTCTTTATGCTGCCCGACAAACTCCAAGGCTGTTTTAAAGCGGGTGGGGGGCAGGTAGCCGTTTAAGCGCAAAACGCTTTGGCCTGCTTCGTCAAAGAATATTAGGGTGGGCGTGAATTGCACTTTGAGGCTGCTTGCGAACTGTTTTTCCGTCATTCTTTTGCCGTCGAGTGTGGTGACTTCGCGATCTCCCCACATATTGATGGGAAGCACTTCAAAGTTTTTGCGCAAGTAGGTTTCGATATCGTGTTGCGCCAGGTTGCGCTCGACCAGCGCGTTGCAATAAGGGCAATTGTCCTGGGTGAACAGGAGCATCACGCGCTTGTTTTGTGATTTTGCTTCCCCAATATCCTCTTGGAGATTTAAAAAACTATCTTTGAACCAGGCGGGGTAATCTGTATGTTTCGCGCCCAAAAAGGCGCCCGGCTTTTCGGCCGCAATTGCTTGGCTGCTCAGTAGGAATAAAGCGATGGAGATCCATCTCGAAACAAATGGCCATTGCGGTGCGGGGTGATTCATATAACCTCCAGTGCGCAGCTTAAAGTCTTATTGTGCGATCAGGTCGCTTCCGAAGTAAAGCTGAAGTAATAATAAGCCATTGTATTAATGGTGTTATTCGTGGGTTTCCAGGTTGCAAATGGAGCATGAGCTGTCTAGAATGACAGGTTCCGCTGATTTTGAATATTTTTCCAAGTTGCAGTTTCGATGGTAGCCAACACCTTGCAAAAACCAACACCGACAGCGAATGAAAGCGAAACCCATGGCGGATACAAGATTCCGGCGATGCGGGCGTTTTCCGAAATCGCGACCAGCCTGAGCAGCGATGCGGATCTGGAGCAGCTGCTCGACCGATTTTTGCAAACCATGATACGTCTTGCAGGCGCCAATGGCGGCGCGGTGCGGGTGTTAACCACGGACGGCCAGCATATGCGCATGGTGGGGGCGGTGGGGCTGCCGCAGGAAGTCATCGAGCGTGAATATCTGGTGCCCGTCGGCTGCGGCGTGTGCGGACGCGCGGCGCGCGAAATCGGCATTCAAACCGACGAAGCCAGCCATATTTGCCATGACGCCATGGCGCTCGATTATTTCGGCAATCGTTGCCAATATGTGATCGCCGTGCCCTTGCGCCACAAGGGCAAGGTCATGGGTGTGTATAACCTGTTCATGCCCGATGATCGCGCGATCCCGGAAGAGGTGTCGCTGCTGTTTTTATCCATTAGCGAGCATTTAGGCATGGCGTTGGAGAATGCGCGCCTGACGCGTGAAAACCTGCGCATTACGCTGATGGATGAGCGGCAGATGCTGGCCAACGAAATTCACGATTCCTTGGCGCAAACGCTGGCCTATATGAAGATGCGCTTGGCGCTGCTGCGCGAGGCGATTCAAGGTCAGGAAGAAGTGAACACCGAGAAGTATTTAGGCCAAGTGGATGACGCCATGGAAACGGCGTATTCCGGCTTGCGCGAATTGCTGACGCAGTTCCGCCAAAAAATGGATTCGCGCGGTTTGATCCCGGCGCTGGAAGACGTGATCCAACATTTTCACGGACGCACCGGCGTTGAGGTGGAGTTCGTCAACAAGGTGCATGATCTTAACCTCACGCCGGATCAAGAGGTGCAAGTGTTCCACATCGTGCAAGAGGCTTTGGCGAATATCGGCAAACACTCGCATGCGATGCATGTGCGCGTGAGCATGGAATCGCAATTGGGCAATTATCTGGTCACGGTGGAAGATAACGGCATCGGTTTGAAGTCCAATCAAAGCACGGGCCCCGGCATGCATTTGGGGATGAACATCATGCGCGAACGGGCGCAGCGCCTCGGTGGCGAAATCTGTTTTGAAAATCGCGTGGGGGAGGGGATGCGCGTGCACCTTGCATTCCCCGCAACGCTTTATCGTAAGGTAACTGTTTCATGAGCCAAGCCATCCGCATCATCCTTGTCGACGACCATACTTTATTTCGCATGGGACTCGCCGAACTGTTGGAGCGGCACGGCAATGTCAGTGTGGTGGGCATGGTGGGCAACGCCCATGGCGCGCGTGCCTTGCTGGATGAGCACAAGCCCGATGTGGCTGTGATCGACCTCAATATGCCGGACATCGATGGTATTACGCTGTTGGGGGAGTTGCGCGCCGAGGGTTATACGCTGCCGATTTTATTGCTGACAGTGAGCGATGCGCAGGAGGATCTGGCAGCGGCGCTGCGTGCCGGTGCGCGCGGCTACCTGCTTAAAAATATGGAACCGGCCGAAGTCGAGGATGCCATCATTCGCGCCGCACGCGGCGAGACGGTGGTGGCCTCTGAGTTGACCGGCAAGCTGGTGAACTTGTTGGATCAGAAACCGGATTCATCGGATTCGATGCTGGCGTTGCTCACGCAACGCGAGCGCGAGATTTTGACCTATTTGAGCCGCGGCCAATCCAATAAGGCGATTGCACGTGCGCTGGATATCAGCCACGACACGGTAAAGCTGCATGTGCGCCATATCTTGGCCAAGCTCAATCTTTCGTCGC